>NZ_JAGGKC010000013.1 GCF_017873395.1 Youngiibacter multivorans
GGATCTCTGCATCGTCTCCACCTGTCATGATGTCAATTCCGCCGTCTCCTTCAAGTCCTGTCACTATGCTCTGGATTCCAGCTGTTCCAAATACCTTCTCTCCAGCTGAAGCTGTCCTGCTTATTGTTCCATGGTCACCTAGCATCACATTGTTGCCTGCACCACCAGTAATTTCGTCACCTCCGGTTCCGCCCATCATGATGTCTGCTCCAAGGTCTCCTGTCATAATGTCGTCTCCACCATCAGTTCTGACATTCGAGTCTATGGTTACTAGCGTTTCTGTGGCTGCAATATTTCCATGGTCTCCAAGCATTACGTCGTCTCCGCCGTTGCCATACATCTTATCCGCTCCAGGTCCGCCTATCAGGATCTCTGCATCGTCTCCACCAGTTAAGATGTCGTCTCCGCCATTGCCTTCGCTCGTTGACTCTATCCTTTCTATTGTTCCTGGGGCTGATACCTTGTGAAGACCCTGTGTCATACCATTGTATGTGATGTAGCCGTGGTCTCCGAATATAATGTTTTTACCTGCGCCACCATACAGGGTATCACCTGAAGCTGTTTCAGTTGTAATTACAGTGAATGTCCTTACCTCAAGGTCTGCATTTATCCCGGAATCTCCGAAGATTATGTCATCTCCGCCTTCGCCGTAAATTTCATCAGCACCGGATCCTCCAGCAATGTTGTCCGGTCCCTGGCTGCCATTTATAATGTCATTTCCAGGTCCACCATAGATTGTCAGTCCGTGTGATGAAAGTTTTGCATCGATTGTATCGATACCAGGATTAGTAAATGAATTAGCGTCGTACGAAAGCACATTGTATGTTCCATCGTACCTTGATCCATCCTCAGATGTGTCTCCATATACTACCAGCGGTCCTGAATTTCCACTTATTGTTATTTTGTCTTCTCCTCCTCCACCGTGGACTGCAGTTATTGTTCCTCCTGCAGTATCCGTTATGGTAAAGTTGTCGCTGCCGCTTCCAAGCATTATCTCCAGGATTTCCATGTTGGTATAGGTTACTCCACCCTTATGCGTTTTAATTATTGGAACTTCAACTGTTCCTTCGTTGACTGGAAGATCTCCTCCCATGCCTAGACCTGAAAGATTATCTATTGTCAACGTTGCTGATGTTCCTATATTTGTTCCGTCATTGAATGCATACAGCTTGTCCTTCATCTCGTTCTCATTTACCGCAGTAAATTCCGGATCTTCGAGTTCAGGGCTAATCTCATACGGAAGTCCTACTCCGCTCTTAAGCGTGAAGTCAGGAGCTCCGTCATAGTTGAAGCCTTCTAAGTACAGAGGTCCTTGTATGGTTTCCAGATTGTGATCGACTATAGTCAAGATGCTTCTTGTGCTTGAAATGTGTTCATTCACATCTCCCATCAGGTTGAATACATCAGATCCAAGTCCTCCAACAAGCCTTGTTACCATTCCTGCCCTTGTGCTCTGCACGTGGAATATGTCGTCACCCTCCATGCCGTATGCCTCAAAGCTTTCCTCTGCACCCTCGATTATGATGTTCAGTCCGGCACCGCATATTCCATCTGCTGTAACTATGAAAACATCATCCAACTCAGTTCCTACAGCTATTACCGTATCGTATCCGTCGCCTCCGTTGATTGTGACAGGTGCATTTATGTTGTACTCTATGTAATCATCACCTGTTCCTGAATCAACATTCATCAGAGCCTGCCCAGGGGCATTTGGATCTGCCAGCGCGAACGCTCTCAGTATGAATCTGTCATTGTCGTTTTCCCCTTCCAGTTTCAGTGGCTTCATGTTGGCGTATACGGAGAACGAGTCATTCCCGTCGCCTCCATAAAGCTCCATGTTGAAGCTGTTTCCAGGTGTCAGATATCCTCTTGTTGTAAGGACAGTCTTTATCTGGTCACCAGTTTGGATTCCATTGATATTATCAACTTGTCTGTCTGTTTCGAACATCTGGCCAATCTGGAAGAAGTCATCTCCGCCTCCGCTATAGATCTTTGTAATAGCGCTGTTGTCATCGCTGTAGAACCTGTCGTCTCCTCCAAGTGTGCTGATGTCAAGTGCCTCAATCTTGTCATTGTAGTTGATCCTCTCGAAGTAATTTGTATACCCTTCGCCTACGATATGCAGGATAGCTATGAACTTCTCCCTAAGGAGGAATACATCCGGATCAACAGTTCCATTGATATAGAGACTGTCTCCCAGTTCTGTTCCGTTATCCCACACATTTATGATGTTGTGGACATCCTGACCATTGTTGATGTTTATTGTGTAAGTATCGGCTCCGCTTTCACCATCAAGTGTCAGTGTATCCTGAAGTCCGCCATAAGTTTCAGTTTCAAGCGATGGCAGTCTGTTAATCAGGAAGCTGTCGCTTCCGCCCTTGCCGTGCATGCTTATGACTCCTGATGCTTCGTCTACCGTAAGTATGAACGAATCATTGTCGTCGCCACCATATACGTTAATTGAAGGTGCTATTGGAAGCTCCAGTATCTCGATGGTTGCTCCGGTTCCCTTGTCAGGGTCACCAGTATAACTGTAGCTTATTGCTTCGTATCCAGCTCCATTGAAGTCTCCGAAGAGTACTACCTCACCGACTGCTTCAATGATGCTTGTCTTCAGGATATGGATGTCGTCTCCAGACAGGAGGACAACCCTTCCCTCAGAATCTATTTCAGCAAGTGCAGCTATTGTTATGTCGTCACCTGATGCGCTGTCATTTGTCCTTATTATGGTATCTCCACCACTGTAGATGTAGCTCTCAAGTGTGAACGGGCTTCTTACCGTAATCTGGACCTTTCCATCTGCATCGATTCCACTCTTTCCGTCGGCAATTCCTTTAACCGTCAGTGCTCCATCATTGATTATCCATACATCCCCTGCAGCATCTCCTGCTAGCTCACTTACCTTTGTCATTACTGGAACAGCTTCTGTTCCAGCTGATCCGCCTGCTGCCATGCTCAGGCTCAGTCCCTCGGCGTTGTAGCCGGAGGTGAGTCCTATTGCATTCACAATAGCACCAGGAGCTGATATGAATATCCTTGAATCGCTTCTGAGCTTTCCAAGGCTGAGGCTTCCAGTAAGCTCGTCAATGAACATGTCAAGCTTTGCATCAGCATCAAGCTTTCCTGCTCCGCCGTTTGCAGAGTCAATCTCAAGATGGTTGCCTGCGGTTCCAATTGATCCGTTTGTCGCTGTCAGTGTAATGTTCCTTCCAAGTATGTTCGATGGTTTGGTCTCACCTTCAGTCTGAGCATCAAGAATTGATCCCTTTGCCTTCAGTATTAAATCTCCCGTGCTTGTACCGATGACAAGTGCGTTGATGTCGCCTTCAAGCTCCTCAACGTAGATGCCGCCGTTTGTCGCATGGATTTCCATATTTCCGCCAAGAAGGTCAGTCTCGAGCGTTCCTCCAGCTACTCCAACTGAGTCTGCATTAATTAATAGAGACTCACCAACTATCTTATTAAAACCGTCACCAGTCGAATCCTTTATCCAACCGTCCGCATTGATGCTAATAGCGCCAGGCGTATAGATGAAGTCAAGGTTGAACGATCCGGTATCAGCTCCTGATGCGATTCCCCTAAGCCAAATGCCTCCATTGCTCCTTGCTACAAGCCTCTCAGTACCGGCTGAAACTGCAGTTACTCCTATCGGCTTTGCTTCCGTACCAATTGCTCCATTTCCAGCTTCAATGACAAGGCTTCCGCAGACTATGTTCTGTCCTGCTGCCGTAAGTGCGCTTTGTATTCCCTTAGCGCTCCTTATCCTTGTATCCTGGCCCGTCATTGTCATGATCCTTATGTCTTCTTCAGAGCCTATGTAGCTGTCAGCACCGGCAATTACAGTCAGTGTTCCTGTCGATGTGATGTCAAGGTCGTCATGGATTGTTATTATAATGTAGGCTGAACTTGTGCTTCCACTTGAAACCTCTAAATCATTGACATCATAGAACCTGACGTCTCCACGCTCCGCTGCTGCAAGCATGAGCATTGTCTCCTCAGTGAGCAGTGCCTTGCCTTCCTCAAAATCTATCCTTGCAGTCCTCAGGTTTCCAATTCCGCCTGATGCCTTAAGCGATACATCCTGCCCGCTGACATTTACCAGCTCATACCTGTATTCAGTATCCGTCAGCCTCTTATGAAGCGCGTAGGCAAGAAGAGTTGATATCTCATTCGGTGTATACTTGCTGTCTGAGCTGGCAGCTATTCCTGCAGATGTCCACTGGTCCATGAGATTTCCTGCAGTCACATTGTCTCTCAGTACCACGAGCACTCCACCATTGTCACCCTGCTTCTCCGTCTCGTCTCCGTCCGTAAGGCTTCCAGATACAGCTTCGATGCTTACACTTCCGGTCGCTGACACAATACTCAGTATGAACATGTCGCCATCAATTTCCTTTAGGTTAATGCTTCCTTCCGCCTTTGCAATCATTCCGCTTCCAGCTTCTGTACCAGTATCAACTCTAAGAGCTGTACCTGACCCGATGCCTCCGGAACCTGCGTAAAGACTTATTAAATCACCCTTCACTAAAGTCTCCGATGATGCTGCGACAATCCCTGTCTGAGCAGTGAGCCATACGTTACCGTCGTCGGTTGAAACCTCAACGAGTTTAAGTGTTCCACTGATTTCCAGGATACTGATGTCTCCCTCGTCTGTTACAGCCTTAAGGCTTCCACCCTTAAGCTCAATATATATAGGCTGCCCGTTTCCGATTCCAGTTCCGGCAAGAAGCTCTATGTCCTTAGATGTTATTGAAGTGCTTGATGTCTGCAATATTCTTCCATCAGTGTCAAGAGTTGTTTTACCCAGCACATTAGTTACAGGTCCCATGATCACTATGTCCTTATCTGACACTATGCTTATGTTTCCTGCAAGACCTCCCGCAAACTCTATGGCTATAGGGTAATCCGCCTTTATGCTGTTGTAGTGAACGTTCTTCACGTAGGTTCTGTAAATAGCCTCAGTCCAGTATGTCTTCTTAAGTCCCAGGAATCCTCCGGACGTTGTCCATTGCCTTTGGGAAATGAGAATCTTTGCACTCTGTGTTATTGACTGATACCAGTACATGTACGGTATGCTGCTGCTTCCAGGTACATATGCCAGATATTCTCCGTTTTCCAGCGGAACCGGAGTTCCGTAAGTCTGGTAAGCGTAGCTGTACAGAGATCCAGGGTCCTTTGCCAGCCAGTCTATCCCTGCCCAGGATGATGTGGCGTAAGTGTACGTTTCTTTTATTCCTGAATCCTGACCGAGCACATATACATACCTGTAACCGACTGTAGGCTGATATGTAGTGGAGCTTGCATCTGCGATGTTCGTAACAACTGTCGTCGCTGCGTCCTCACTCGTGTTCGACCACCAGGTCTTGACTGTAACTGTGTACTTGCCTGTTCCTGTGTCGTATGCCCTTGTGTACTTGGTGATTTGGTAGTATGTAAAATCATCTGTCTCCGTTTCTGTCTCAGTGCCTGTCTTTATCTGTTTCGAAGTGTCTGTTATCTTGATCGTTCCGTGGCTTCCTATTCCTACATCAAGTGCCTTAATCGCCAGGCTGTACAGCGTTTCGTTTACGACGCTGATTGTACCGAAGCCGTCAAGTGCCTTGATCCTACCTGTGCCTGTTGAGATGATCTGACCGAACAGCTCCACATATCCGCCTCTGACATTTACATCATCAAGAAGTATCCTGTCATTAACCGGATCATAGTAGAACTTCATGTCTGAAATCTGTACCAACGGATAATCAAGGTAGTTCCTAGACAGGAGCCCCCTGTTCTTATAGGTTTGGATCTTGGTATCTATGGAGCCTGCAAGGTAAGCGCTTTGTGTCGCATGTCCAGCTTCGATAAGCCCATTTACGTTCAGGTACCTTGCTGCTATGAATATGTTAGCTGCCCTTAACTCGCTGAGCTTTGCGTCCTGCCTGTTCGTAACTGAAAGTATCCCTGCAAGCAGAGAGTTCATTGCCGCCTTCTCAGCCGGGAAGAGAATATTGTCATAGCCATCAGGATACCTTAACGGTATCTGAATCAATGAAAGCAGATAGTTTGTATTGTTCTGCTGGCGCGTCGCCATGCTGCTGTATTGAACCCTGACCTCTCCACCTACACTCACGAATGTATCCTGGTAGCTCTGGACCATGCTTGCTGAAGCACTGATGCTCAGTGTCCCTGCATTGATGTCAGTCCTTACGTATACGCTTCCGGTGCTGTGTATTATGACTGCACCGACCCTCGATAAGGTACCAATGTTGCTAATAGTTCCAAGGAGAGTTACATCAGGTTTCTTTAATGATCCGCCGTATGCACTGTCTACTGTTATAGTTGGTGCCTTCGAAGTTCCGCTGTATTCTGCCATTATGAAGTTAGCTGACTTAATTCTGTTCAGGTTATTGAGATTCTGGTTGAACAGTTCAATTGATGTTCCCTCCAGATTCCCTCCATTGAATCTTATGTATCCGCCCTCGGTTTCAGGAATCGTAAGCCTGTTCACTATGAGGAATGCAGGACTTGAATTCTGTACTGTTATTTCAGCATCCCCTGGTGCAGACAGCTTTCCTGTGCCGATGAAGCTTGTTCCGATAACGTTGATGTTGGATGACTGTGCCCAGATATCATCAACCCTTATTACATCCACATACACGTCGAGGTCGATCGAGTAATACGTCAAGCCGTTTATGGTAGTTACTACCACGGTGTAGCCCTGCTGTTTCAGTTCTTCAAGCCTGAAGCTTAGCTCCTGCGCAAACGCTGCTCCTGCTTCAGTTCCGGCATACTGTTCCTTGAGCATCTGCAGCCTTTCAAGCTCAGCTATGATACTTGCTGACAGAAGCTCCCTTGTCTTTGTGAATGTGATTCCGTCGGACTTTAAGGTGACATTTCCTTCCGAGTCAAATATTAATCTTTGCTTGTTCCTGATTCCAACGTAAATCTCTCCGTCTACAGTGATCGTTCCGGTACTCGACATAGGTGTGCTCTCATAGCGTATCTCAGCTCCTATTGCGCTCCTATAGTAATCCTTCCCGGTTCCAAGGCTCTCAAGTATTGTTATGCCTGTCTCGCCAATAAGGTTCGCATCCTTCACTGCCTTGATAATGGCTCCGGAATTAACCGTTACGTTGTTTGTCTGGTCGAAGCCAGCTACCGCATCAGGATTTGTATTTACAGGAAGTGCCGTATAGTTCTCGAGATAAGTTGTAGACTTCAGGTTGTAGGTATTAACGTCTCCGTTGCTGTTAGCTCCTGCAAGAAGATTTACTTCTCCTTCTGAGAACAGGTCAGCTCCGGTACTAAGGGTTATTGTATTGACCGCTTTGACAAAGGACTTCGAATCTCCCTGGGCGGCACCTGCTCCACCTGAAGTGTGCACGAAGGTGTCTGTGATGATGTTAGCTATGGTCCTTGCCGAAAGGTCAATGTCGCCTACACTCTTTATGTCAGCGTTTCCTATAGTCACATAAGCTGTCAGTGCATTTGTTTCAACCTTCGAGCTTGCCTTGGCAAGTGCTATTGCTCCACCGCTTACAAGCTTTACCCTGTCTCTTGCGTATACGCTGTTCAGCGCCGAAAGTGCCAGGCTTCCAGGATAATACTTGTCTCCGATTACCTCCAGGCTTGCTCCATCTGCTACTTCGATCCCTGTGGTGTGGCTTATTGTGCTTAAGCTTCTTGTCGCAGGCACATCCACCAGGCCTCCGCCAGATCCTGACCATGCATTGTAGTCGCCGCCGATATAATCTTTGGATGAACTGTTGATGGCTGTCGCGACTATGTTGTATGCAGGTATGGTGACGTCTCCAATCTTGATACTTACCCCTGCATTAACGCTATGTATCGCTTCCGCTCCGCTGTAGCCTAAAAGGGATGCACTTGTGCTGTCCACCTTGCCGTCGAACCTTGAAGTATGGTCAGCATAGATAAGAAGCCCTATGAGGCTGATCCTATCAGCGCTGTTTCCGATTTCCGCCCTGGTTGTACTCGTGCTAGAAGTCTCTGCCTTTGCAGCTGACCCGGCCACAAGTCCTCCAGTTCCGGCTGTTGAATCAGATATGTTCTTCTCGTCTCCGAAAGCGGTTATCCTCAGCTCGTCTGCAGCTATCCTGAGTCCAGTTCCAGTGTATGCGCTTATTGTGCTTGTTGACTCTGCCCTTGCAGTGTTTCCTCCAACTGCCACGATTCCTCCCGTTTTAGAGGTTCCAACAGCCTTCTGATTCGTATATGCATAGGCATTGATTTCAGCTATCCCTGCAGCATCGATCCTGACTCCGGTTCCTGTATACGCATTTACCAGACTTGTCGTCGATGCCAGTGCATTTGTGCTTGAGACTCCAATCAGAAGAGCTCCACTGCTTGCCTTGGCGTCAGCGTTTGCCGTCATTCCGATTCCATTATCCGGTAACAGTACTATCGCGCTTACAGTCAGCTGAGGCTTTATTGCTTCAGGATCGACTATAACAAATGCAGCCGCTGTGGTTATCTCAAGTGTAAGTCTGTCGCTCGATTCAAGTACAAGGAACTTTCCGTCCGTTGAAACGGACTCGACAATATAGGTACCGTCGTTTGATGCAGTTCCCGATACCCTTATCTCCTGTCCTGCCCTGAATCCGTCGCTATACCAATCTCCTGAGCCTCTTCTTATCCTGTCCATGGTGTCCGCAGTCAATGTTATGTTACCTATGACCTCGTTCTTAAGTCCGTAGTTCTGCATGAGGATCAACTCGGTTTCAGTTACACCCTTTATTTCATATGCACCATTATTAAGAGCAGTGCCTGCCACCGTTATCGCCTGTCCGGCTTCGAATCCATCAATGAACCAGCTTCCTGAAGCCCTCGTTATGGTGTCCGACCTGTCCGAATAGACCTTGACGTTTTCTGCCGCACCTGCTGCTACCGCGCCTTTTTCAACTAGTGTGAGCGTTTCTGCCGTCAGTGTGTTTATGACATACTGAGTGGTTACTGTCCCTCTTACAACTACGATGCCGTCTTCAGCCTTGTAGCCATCTGCTATCCAGCTTCCTGAAGCCCTTGTAATGGTATCCCCGTTTACTGCATCCTGTGCAAAGGTCATGGTGCCTATGGTCTCCACGTAGTTGTCCTTGAAAGTCAACGTCGGTGCACCTGACAATATCACAGCGCTCATGAACTTGATATTCGGATTGCCATTAAGGAGTGTCGCTCCGGAATACACCTTCGAATAATCCCCTATCCATGCACTGACATCAGGTTCAGCCTTTGCTGTTGAACTGGAAACTCCTACGCTTACTCCAGCTGATGCTGTAGTACCCTGAACAACCGCTGAAACCTTTGGTGTCACGATCGCCGCTATCTCCACATCACCCTTCGAGAACACATATGCATTGCTTCCTACATAAGCCTTGACTGCAGGCTTTATCGAAACATCAGCGATGTTCGCTGTTATTCCTACAAGGAATCCCCCGGTTGCTGCTTTTCCAGTTGCCTGAGCTGATTCAGCTGATTCCGCCATTATGAGCAGGCTTCCTGCAAGTATATCCGCATAGTCTCCTATGAAGGCATTTGTCTTCTCGTTAGTCCTTACGACAGCTACGACCGCTCCTACTCCAGCTATGCCGAGTGCCAGGTTGTCCATGGAAGCGTCTATGTGTACAATGCTGTCAGCCTTTACTGTCAGCTTTCCGCCTGCCTTTACAACCACTCTGCCTGCTGATGATGCTGCAGCTTCAATGAATGCTGCGGTCACCTTTCCTTCAGTATTTGCAGTTGTTCCAACAAGTGCCGATATGTCAGGCTCCTCCATGGTACTAAGCATGGATCCTGCCCTTGATGATGTGCCGTCGCTTCCTAATCCCATTGACCCGATCTGCGTGTCTCCGCTTACCTGGGTCAGGAGGCTGTCCCCGTTGTCATTAGTGATCGCAAACTCATCACCGGCAGTCTCGTCCATTGCTTCACCGATGCTTATTACGGATACTGCACCGCTTACTCCAAGAAGTCCTCCTGCCTTAGAGGATACCTTTGAGTAGATATTCTTTCTTGACAGGGCTTCGATAGTTATATCGCCAGATGCATAAATCTCTGTTTCAAGTCCCACACTTGCAACTACCCTGTTCCTGATTGCAGCAACGTCTACTGTCGCGCCTATTCCTGCTCCGATTCCACCAGCAAGCGAACCTCCCGTTCCATCGATTGTGGAGGTATTGGTTGCTGAAACCTTTACCGTCTGCTGTGATGAACCCGGATATCCCTTGTTAATCAATGCCGCTGTTGAACCCTTTACTACATTTGCCTCAGTTGTTGATTCGATGGTATTGACCGATACCGCTCCTGCAAGGCCTGCTGCTCCGCCAATACCGATAGTTCCTAAAACCGTTTCGATTGTATCACTTGATACAGCCTTGATCTCCATTGCTCCGTATGCCTTCAGGTTACCACCCTTAGTCTCGGCTAAGGTTGAGCTCTTTATAGTATTCACTGATACTGTGCCGCCAGCTCCCGCGAAGGTTGACGCTGCGAGGAGATACGAGGTTGAACTAACCTTTGCAATGTCGTTTGCAAGTATTGACAGCTTATCAATAGCTGCTACATCCGAATCATTTATATAAGCTCTGTTGTCACAATCAACCAGTGCTACAGAAACCGAACCTGATACCGATACAGAGTACATCGACCCAGATATCGATACTCCTGCAACAACAACTCCTACATCTTCAAGTGTGTCTGTTGTGACCTCAACGTCCTGTCCGTATACTACGGACCTTGTGACATTATCCTTGTCAATATAGGCATATGTGGTGTTCTTTATGCTTGTGTGGTCAACTGCTGCTCCTACAGCGATAGCGCCTACTGTAAGTCCTCCTGCCTTGACATCGACTTCCGTACCCTGATGGACCTTTACCTTGACCCACATGCCAGGCTCAGACAGGCTGTTGATTGTGGATGCCACAATATATGCCTTTGTCGTATCGCTGACAAGTGTTACTGAAAGCTGTCCGGAAAGTGCTAATGCTCCGATTGAAAGAGATCCCGAATCTACAGTGATCTTATCATCACAGTCGGCAACTATGAACAATCCCTTTGCCTTGACCAGGCTCTCGACTCCCAGGTTATCCCATGACTTGACGTCAAGCTCTTCCTTCGTGCCCTTGGCCTTTATGTCAGAGTATGAGCTATAGGCAAGTGTGGTATTCTCCACGTTGTTTACAACCGCAACTGCACCTATTCCGATAGCGCCGCCAGTAAGTGCTCCTCCATAGGCATTTATCCTGTTTATAGAGTCTGCAAGTATATACACGTTTCCTGCCGCTTCAGCCGTCGAATGGTCAACGTATGATTCGGTGCGGTTTCCGATGAGGTTAATTGCTGTAGAGCCTGCAAGGGCTACTGAGCCTCCGCTTCCTCCAGCAGCTATCGTATCAATGGTCGTATCCGACTTCGCGATGATGAGTATGCTCCCTGAAGAAACAAGCTTGGACGCCAAATCAGCGTATGCCTTCACAGTATTGCCAATCTCGTTGTACGCCGCTCCGGCTCCTATTCCCGCGGTACCTGCTATGCTTACCTGGCCTGCTACGGACCTTATGACCGATGTGTCTGAGGCATTTATTCCTATACCCGGCACCGGACTGCCCTCTGCATAAGCCGAGGTGTTCTTTGAAGTGACATCGCTGTCCGAGATGAATGCAAGTACGCTGTTCTCGATCCAGTTCAGCGAAACTGCTAATGCAGCTGAATAGGATCCTCCTGCCAAAGCTGCAGATACTGTCTCAATGCTTGCTGAAGATCTTGCTACAAGTATCACATCACCTGAATCGGATGTCACATCCGAACCAGATATTGATGCTGCCACAGAATTCTTCACGTTGTTCGTAGCAACTCCTGCACCGACTCCTCCTGTTCCTCCTCCTGCAACTGCTCCGGCAAGTGACTGAATGGTCTTCAATGCATGAGTGGTTTCATTCTCATCGAGGGTTCCGTCATTGTCGTCAGGATTTCCATCAAAGCTTGAAGATAATTCGTCTCCACCATCAGCCTGAAGCATTGATGCAGGTATGGTCTCTCTCTTTGCAATAAGAGCTTCCAGCACTATGCTGTTCTTGGCTGTTACCACAGAACCATTTAGGATTTCCGCTGAAGTCTTTGTAGTGACGTTGTTAACTGCAACAGATCCCTGTAATCCGATTCCACCAACGCTTGCACCAGCAGCTATATTGAATATGAAGGAATTTGTCCTGGCCTTCAGGTTTATCGACCCGTTCGGGGATGTTACCCTTGAGCTGTCGATGTACGCCCTGGTCCTGTTGACATGGGTTCCGTCACCTATGTTCACTGTACTTACCGCTGCTCCTGCACCCACAGCTCCTACTGAAACATTTCCGGCAATGGAGCTTGCCGCTGAATTATCGTATGCTTCCAAAGATATGTCCCCTGCTGAGCTTACAAGCTTAACCGCCGGTTCAAGCATATCAATGCAGCCCTTGATGTAGCTTTCCGTATCCATATATATGTTGTTCATGGATATGGCGCCGTTCACCGCAACTAAAGCTCCGCCGCCTGCTGCAGATATGCTCTTTATCATCGAATCCGTCGATGCATTGAGCTTCACAACAGTTCCTGATATTATCCTTGAATTCTCGATCCAGCTCTTAGTTCCAACGGTTGCAATGTCACTTAAAGTTACCTTGGTGCCGTTGTCATTTGTCTGGTCACCCTCCACATACCCGTCATCAACCTCATTTGATTTGCAGCCTATATTGTTGATTGCCAGTGAGCCACCAATAGCTGCAAATGCAGAAGTGCTGAGTGACCCTGCAAGGGAAGATATCTCCGAAGAGTTGACTGAATCAAGGTAAACACCCTTGTCCGCAGATACTGTTGAATTGTAGATGCTTGTAAATACGCTGTTGGCAATTGTATTCTTCGCAACCGACCCGGTAAGGCTCACATACAGTCCGAAGCCTCCGCCTGCAGCTGTAGCCTTGATTTCCGAATCAGAATCCGCATCAAGTGACAGGCTGCTCTTGGATGTTACAGTGGAGTTCTCAACATATGCCCTTACTTCATTTGCAATCTCATTGAATGCACCAGCTGCTCCAAGTCCACCACCCTCTACCGCTACGCTAACCTGCCCCGATAAAGCAATTATGCTCGAGGTATCCTTTGCCGTGAGAACGACTCCCGATACCTTCAGCGGGTCAGTCTCCACATAGTTTGCTGTTACTGTGCTGTCCTTGATATAAGCATTTGTGTCATTTTCAATCTTGTTGATTGATCCAGCCGCTGCAACCGATACATATCCTGTAACGACTATGGCTGCTGACAGCGTCTCGATCGATGCTTCAGAGATGGCCTCGATACTTATCTGTCCATCAGATGAAGTGACTGTCGAGGATACTATAGCCGCATTGACATTCATCCTTACATCATTTGTAGCAACCGCTGCTCCTATGCTTCCTGAGCCTCCCCCTGCAACTGCTCCCGCAAGTGACTGTATTGTTGTTATACGCCGGTCATCCTCCGAATCATCGTCTGAATCCATGTCCAGTGAACCAGTGTTTCCATCCTGCTCTCCTACAGTTACCGCACTCGATGGAATGGAATCCCTGTTGCTTGCATGAGCCTTAAGGCTAACTCCGGTCTTTGCATTCACAACTGAATTGTTCCTGATTTCAGCGTTTGTATTCGTCCTTACATTATTAACTGATACTGAACCCTGAGCACCTGCGTTACCTCCTACTGCTACACCTGCTGTGAAGTTGAATATCACTGCATCAGCCTTTGCTGTAAGTTCCGCCTTGCCGCCTGTTGACTCGACCTTTGAATTGTCGATGTTAGCGCTTATGACATGAGGCTTTGCAAGTGTACCGATATTTACCGTTCCTACAGCTGCGCCTGCTGCAAACTTTCCTGATACTGCAAGTGTTGCGGATATAATACTGACTGTGGAGTGGTCCTCTGCCTTCATAATCAGGTCGCCCATGATGCGTACGTATCTCTCAGTTGTCCCGCAGTCCTTGATGAACGCTTCAATCAATGAATAGATGTTGTTTATTGAAGCAGCTCCGCTGATACCTGCGTCTCCTGCAATGGTTCCTGCTCCGGTCAGGTTCTTTATGACCGAAGTCGAGATGGCACTGATTGTAAGTCCGCCACCTGTTGAAACAACCTTTGAATTCTCGATGAAGCTCCTGGTATTGGTCGGCTTGTCAGCTGTTCCTATGTTGTTCGTAGCAATCGCTAATCCGAAAGCCGCCTTTCCTGCTCCTGCAACCGTACCGGCTATTGCTCCTATCTTCAGGTTGTCAGTTGCCTCAAGGGTTATGCTATTCACTGTCCCCACTTCAGAATTCTTGATATACGTCTCGGTGTCTGCTCCTATGTTATTTACTGATACAGATCCCCCTGCAGCCAGAGTCTTCGCTACTGCACCACCAGCTGTTATGTTGACTATTGTGGCATCAGATGAAGACTTCATTGCAAGTGAAGCAGCATCAAGCTTCGTATCCAGCAAATACGCAGTGACGATCTTGTCTATCTCGTTGTAGGACAATGCGATTCCAAACGAAGCCTTGTCAGATGCCGCAAGAGATCCTGCCAGTGAGAATATGTACGAGTTATCTATGGCATCCATTGTCACTGCACCTTCAATATCCTGACCAAGGGTCTTCTTTCCGCTAACAAACACCTTCGTATCCCCGATTATCGTGTTTACTGAAACTGACAGTGCACCAGCCATGCCTTCCTTGCTTGCACCAAGTGCAGCGGTTATCGCTATGATCTTACCCTTCGTCTCCGCATCCATGTCGAGGAACCCTGCCGCTTTGACATCCGATGCCTCGATTGTAGATACAGTTGAATTTCTCCCTCCAAGAGCCGGTACATCATTGAACGCAATGGATACTCCTATTCCGCCCTTGCCTCCGTATGCCAGAGCGCCTGCAATTGAGAAAATCAGCGAATTGTCCTTGCTCATCAGAATAACATTGTTTGCAGTTATATCCGAAAGGTTGATTATCGACGCTGCCGTCTGGCTTCCTATGGTGTTGATGCTTACCTGCCCTGCAATGCTTACGCTGTTTGAGCTTGTGGACGCTGATCCGCTGGCGCAGATTGATATTATCCTCTCGCTTCCGTCGGCGCTTGAATCATAGCTTCCTGTAAGTACTACATTGGAGTTGTCCGTCAGCGACTTCGTTACGTTTGTAATATCATTCAAAGCGAACGATCCTGCCAATCCTACTGACGTTCCCTTAGTGGTAACCAGAGACATTGATCCACCTGCACCGATGATGAGCGTCTTGTTGCCGGCCTTCATGGTAAGTGAGACAGCCTTAAGCGAAGCATCATGTATAAACGCAACCGCAGTGTCACCCATCTCATTTATGACTACCTCAGCCGATATACCCAGTCCGAACTTGCTCTCGCTCTTAGGCTCTGCAGGCTTGTTCGGATCAGGCGTCTTCTCCTTGACTACAGCCGCGGCGAGTGCCAGTGAGAATATGAAGCCGTCATTCTTCGCCTCAATGGTGACAGGTCCGTTTGCGATTACTGTGAAGAGCGAATCTCCAGGTTTCCCATCAGACGTAGTAGAAAGCAGATCGTTCCCTATGAAGGCTCTTGTATCCCTGGTAATCTCATCTATGGCTATTGACGCCCCTATACCGATGCTGTTTGATGTTGCGATACCGCCCGTAAGGTTAATTATGAAGCCTGAATCCTTTGCATGGATCCTTAATACAGACTCGGTCTTTGGAGTACTGTAATCCCCTATGATTATCCTTGCGCCGTTTTCTATGCCCGCCCACGTCTTGTTGTTGATGTCGATAATGGAGAAGGTTCCGTTGAACGCGAAATCTCCCGCTGAACCGCCTGAAGCCGAGAACGAGAAGCTGAATGAACTCGTATCCGCTGAAACATCAAGCTCATCTGCATATAGTACAACCCCGTCATATATCATCGCAGTAGACACGTTGTCATAGCTGATTATCATCACTGTTCCGCCCATTGCAGCTTTTTCTGCTTCATCTCCGGATGCTGGTGCCGTGAGCTTTATCTTAAGTGACTTCTTCTCTCCCTGTCCCTCCACTCCGACTCCAGGAATCTCGATGTTTCCGCCAAGGTGAATGGCTTCATTCACTACCATGGATGATACAGCAACCTTCTGCACGCCGGTCCTGTAAAGTGCATCTGCAATCTGGTTTATCTTTGCGTTCTTGTCGATATAGGCTTCTGCTGTTCCATTCATGTCAATCACCGACACTGCTCCGCATATGCTTACTTCTGCTCCCTTTGCTGTGCTCTGGGTCCAGGTGTTGACCAGATTGTTATCCACTCCATACTGGTCCAGATATGTTGTGAAAGTCCTTACGAGCTCTCCTCCCCTGTACATCCAGTCAGATCCAAGGTCTTCCCATCTTGCATCATCAGCAAAATTTTCAACAGACAGGTCTAGTGTTTCAGGAAAACTTCCCTTGAATTTGTATAGGTTTCCTTCATCTCCGCCTGCCGTGTGTCCTGCAAGCACTTCAACTATATCGCCTTGTGCTACGTCAGCAGCTACATCACCTGTATCTGCCTGCTCCAGTGATCCAAGGTCGAACCACATGCTGCCATTATAATCTACCGTTGCAAGATCAATTGTCTGTCCGTAGATTATCAGCCCGCTGTCATATTCAGCCAAGTACATGTAGTGATGTCCCGGGGTTCCATTATCTTCATTTTCGTCATCTTTCAGGACCACATCTCCGGTATAAACCATCTTGCTTCCTTCGCTGGCATTATAGGTAGGTTTCCCCCCCAGTGAAAGGTATGTCCTGTATGCATCCTGTATAAGGTTCAATCCCCAGGTGAATTCGAAGTCATTCAGCGACTCAGCCCTTACTATCAGGTTATAGGCGGCATCAACTGATGCATTCTCTGCGATAAACGCCTTGGCATCATTTGTAAATATGCCTATGGCGACTGCAGCTGAGCCTGCAAATTTTGTTCCATCATCCGCAGGTGGTTCTTCATCGATAGGAGGGTCTACCGGCGGGTCTGTTGGCGGCGCTTCCTCTGTCTCGGAAATTGCTCCTGAAGCTGTAATATATGGCTGGCTCTCAATTGTTGCGATAATGAGAACTGATCCCTGTGACTTCACTACCGCTGACGTCAGGCTTGGATAAATCGGATCTACAGGTAGTCCTATCCTTGCCGTTGCATGGTTTATGTCCAGGTATACAGCAACTGCAGCCGCTATTTCAAATGTAGCTGCCTGGTCCTTTGTCTTCTTGTCTGTCTGCTGCTGCTCTGCTGACTTTGAGGATACAAGGTTTTTTATCTTTCCAAAAAGCGCAGTAGCCTTTAATATAACCTGGTCAATTATGTTCCCCTGAGTGTCGTCTAGAATGCTGCCATAGGTACTTGTATTGACTCCAGCCTGTGCGCAGACTCCAACGTTGGTTGATGGTATTGATGCGAAAAGCTTGTTCATCTCTATGGATTCCTTTACCACAGATGCATTTACTTCAATATCCCCTGCAACCTCAGCCTTGCCATCAAGCAGGGCATTAGTGGTCCCATGCTCGTAGGATACTGCCGCAGACATTCCAAGCATTCCTCCATCTCCTGATTTAGACCTTGCTATTGTAACGTTCTTGTCTACAGTTGCAGCAATCAGATTAAGGTTTCCCCCGACTGTCAGGTTCGAGGTTTCTGTAGTCTGCACAGTTGCATCGGAATTTAAAACGCTGACGGCAACTGCAAAGGCTACGCCCTTTATGCCGCCTGCGCTACCAATTACCTGCAGCGTGTTATCGGTTGTTGCACTAAGGTAGCAATCGCCTGAGGTTGTGATGTTTCCATTAACCACTAAATCAGCATTGGAGTTTGCTATTCCGACAGCTACACCTACTCCAAAACTCAAAGGTGATGCTGAAGCCTCGGTAAGGCTCTCTGACTTGGCGCTGAATTTTTCAGCACTTATCTCGGTACCTTCCCCGACAGTAATAGTCGCATCGGCATTTGATATCGATACTCCTGCAAAAAGGTTGAAGTTTTCAAGCATTTCAAGTCCGGTATTTACAGCAACGTCAACAAGACTATTAAAATCCACAACATCTTCATTTAATCTGTACTGATTGATTGAAGATGCAAGAAGAACAATCTCCCCACCCTTCATAGTAACGTCTTCACCGATTTCTATTTTCGTCACTGTCTCATCGAAGTCAAATGACGGTATGAAGTCTCCTATTCCAATTACATTGCTGTCTTCTGCTGTCATCGTTATCGCACCAGCCATAAATGTGTTATCTGCATGTGTGAATATGCTCGCCCTGTCTTTTATGGTTATGAGTGGTGCGGTCATTGTTAAGGATCCTGAATCACCAGCTGACTCTCCGATCTCATGATCAGTTACACCTTCAGCAAGTAATCTTGTTGATATTGTCATGTCTTCTGCCAGAGTTATGCTCTTGATTGGGTTATCTGTATCAGCAGAAGATATTACCAGATTTTCGCCTGACAGCAATATATCCTCTGTTATCGTTACATCGCCATCAAAGCTAATCCATCCCGAGGTGTATGGCAGCAGATAGAAGTCTATCCTGTGAATCGAGATAAACTCAGGTGAAAGGAGTTGTTCGAACTTCAGGGAAGATTCAGCATAACCCTCTTTGCCTGCTACTATCTTGTATGATCCTGCTTCTACCATGTATTCATAGAATCCTTCAGAATTTGTAGACTGTGGATTGACCAAAGTGCCGTTAAGTATATAGTCATAAAGAGTGTAGTTTGCTCCTCCGTCAGTTGTCCTGAATACAGTGACTGTAGCATTCTCAATTGGAAGCTTCGTCATCGCATCATATACATATCCGTTCGGGTCTACAAGTTCCGGCTGAGGAGTTTCTTCATTAGTAACTACTTCAAGCCCTGCTCCGCCTTCAGGTACGGATACTGTTTCAGCAAGTATCTCTTCTCCTGTATCGGCAGGCAAGGCTTCATCAACCGGGGCTTCCGGAGCAGTGACAGCTTCTGTCAGAATCTCCGGTAGTGGCTCTGGTTGTTCGGCTGCTGGCAAAGCGGCTTCAGGAGCAATGTCCTCTGTCACTGCTTCCTCTATTGGCGGCAGTACCTCCTCTATTGGTGGCAGTACTTCCTCTGGCGGCAGTGCCTCCTCGATTGGCGGCAGAACTTCCTCTGGTGGTATCAGTACCTCCTCAATTGGTGGCAGTGCCTCCTCAATTGGTGGTAGAGCCTCCTCTGGTGGTGGCTCAGTCGTCTCCACTATTGGTGGTACCGGCTCCAAAGCCGTCTCCTCTGGTGCGGCAACAACCTCTCCAGTCGGAAGTGCCTCTTCCGGTGGAAGTTCGGTCGTCTCCGTTAATGGCGGTAGAGGATCAGCAGCTGTCTCTTCAGGTGCCGCAGTGACCTCTTCAGGCGGCAGTACATCCTCAGGTGCAGGTTCTGTAACTTCCGTTATTATGGGTACAGGGTCCACTGCAGTTTCTTCAGGAATTGTTTCAACCACAGCCGTCTCTTCAGGCAAAGGATCTGTACCAAGTTCACTAGCAGATACAGAGTGAGATCCAAACATCATCAGGGCCGTGATTACGGCCGCTATAAACATGAGAAGTTTTTTATCAGGGTCACCTCTCACTTGGTGCATACTATCGTCTCCTTTTGACGTAAAGGTAATAGCAGCAAGCTAAAATATAGCAGATATCATACGCAGAGGTCCTTTTCGCAGTCAAATTCAAGCTTCTGATATCGTCGGTCTAAAACTATGGCATTCAACCGAGCCCCTGTTCTCTTCATTTCTGCACCTGTAATAATCCAGTAGCGGTGGCTTAGTATCTGTGATGCGGAATCAATGCATGGATTTTCTCACCTGGCCATACAAGCCTTCAAGTATAGGAAGAATAAACCGGATACATCGCTTCCGTCGTGGCTCCTGCAATAACCTCAGTTCTAATGATTAGTCGACACTAATACGTATGATAATGCCTTGAACATGTCAGTCCGCAATCCTCTGAAATCAGAGCCGATGCAATACATTTAAAATCACACTTTTTTTTAGAACGTAAATATCTGAAGAATAGCAATAGAAAATCTCAAGGAAATTTTAGTGAAGAATAACCAAGATACTAACGAAAAATCGTTGTGCCATGACTTGACTAGCGGAATGGTGTTGCGGGAAAACAACAAAAAAGAGCAGAATATCCCCTAAATGACAAAAACCGACCCCCAAGGGTCGGTTGCCGCGAACATATGAAATAAGAGCTGATTATGGTCATGCGACCCCGGCTCTGATGCATCCATTAAAACCAAAGTAACACTAGAAATAAATAATATCAACATTATCACTTTTTGACATTTGAACGACATTTTATGAATAAATAGCAGTATTTATTGAACTCTCATATTTACTGTCAACAAACCATTGCGGCTCATATGTCCTAAAAAATACTTTGAATATCTTGTCAATAAGCATCAATAGTCATTATTCTTTTGTTCATTTGCTTAATATAATGTTTTTGAAAATTTCTCACTTTTACTGCTAAGTATATGACATATGCTCTAAATCAGCACGTAAATCGGACTTATTGCACTTATACTGAATAACCGGAAAAAGGTTCCGGCCACAATCAAACCCTCTTGATTTGCTAAATGGGCTTCTTAACATTCCGGATGAATTATTTAAGTTCAGGCCAGTAGCCTTCGTTGGCAACTATTAGAGCATCCAATATCTTTCTGGCCTTTTTCGCGTCCGTGACTATCCTGTTCAGTGTCAGTGCCTTAAGTGCCTTATTGTATGATTCTTCAAAATAGGCATCGACAGTAAGCTTTTCAAAAGCCAGCTGCTGTTCAATCATCCCTTTGTAGAAAGTATCTATCTTGCCTACACCGAATGGTCTGGGACCGTTTATTCCCAGGCAGGCTGTTACCTCTACCATGGCATTATCCTGTATGTTGCTTATCAGGCCGTTATTCTCAACAATAACCACATAAAGGCTGTTTTTATTGAATGCGATCGATTCTGCAACTTCAACAATCATGTCTCCATGTGCATCATTGTGAACTACATGTGCATTTTCAACAGTACCCTCTGCAGCAACTCTTCTGCATTCCTCGAAAACCCTTTTCTCTCTCCCATTCATGACCTCATTTGCCCTTGTATGGTTCGGGTCCATCTTTGAGACCTTATACTCAGGGTACAGATAATATTGGAGATATGTGTTTGGCAGGTATTCAGGGAAATCATTCAGCATGTCCTCTACCATTGCATAGGTATCCAGCCATGATTTGTCCCTCTGCTCAGCATCAGCAGGTGCAAATCCCCTTTCCTTGACGATCTTTTTTATGACTGGCACCATATCCACACCGTTCTTGTCATAAAGGTGCTTGAACCAGCCGAAATGATTGAGGCCGAAATATACTGGTTCGAATTCATAAGGATTCATACCAAGTATCTTCCCGTATGATCTAAGCAGATTCACTGGCTGGTCGCATATGTTCAGGATTCGCTTATCATCATTAAATACCCTGTTCACTGCTTCAGCCACAATTGCTGCTGGATTAGTGTAGTTAAGTATCCAGGCTTCCTTTGAATGTTTCCTGACATCTTGAATAAGCTGTATCATGTCCCTTATGGATCTCAAACCATAGGCAAAACCTCCGGGCCCGCATGTCTCCTGGCCTATCACACCAAACTGAAGAGGAATCTTCTCATCCTTTTCCCTCATTTGGTATCCGCCTGTCCTCATTTGACAGAATACGAAGTCAACTTCCTTGAAAGCCATTTCCTTATCTGTAGTGTACATGAAATCCAGGTCAGCGTATCTTTCCTTAAAAAGCACCCTGGCAAATTCTCCAATTACTGCCTGTCTCTCTCCGTTTGTATCATACATGATAAGTTTGCCGAGTGGAAATTCATTCTTCTTCTTTACCAGGCTGTTAAGAAGTCCCGGAGTCCAGGTGCTTCCACCTCCAACGATGACAATGTTATACTTTTTCATAAGTTCCCCTTTCGTGATTCGAACAGGAAAGACCTTCCATTACAAAAGGTCTTCCCTGATACATTTATCCCAATTTCTTGTCAGTATTTCTTAAATCAAATACATAATTATCAACTATGTTTCTGATTTTAGTGATTCTGCCGCCATACACAATATGAATTGTTGACTTGTCTGGTCTTATGATTCCATTGGGATTTGTCTTCTTTATGAGGTCCTCATTGATCTTGTTTGTATCAATGACTTCCACTCTCAGCCTGGTTATGCAATTATCGATATCTGTTATGTTATCAAGTCCGCCAAGGCCTTCAATGATATATTCTGCAGTTTTTTTGTCCTGTTCTGAAATGGAAGTTGCGGCTCCTGTTTCCTCTTCTTCTGTGAAATCAGTATCCTTCCTGCCTATAGTCATGACATTGAACTTGGTTATGATGAACCTGTATGTGAAGTAGTACATTGCAAAGAATATCGGTCCTGCGATCAGGTACAGGTACCACTTCGTCTGAGCACCCTGAAGTACACCGAATACGAACCAGTCTATTATTCCACCCTGAATATTTCCGATGGCTGCTCCAAAAATTGCTGGTACCAGGAACGCAAGTCCCGCAAATATCGCGTTTACTATCCAAAGTATCGGGGAGATGAATATGAATGTGAACTCTATCGGTTCTGTTATTCCTGTCAAAATGACAGCTGTGACACCGGCTATGAAGAATTTGAGAACTCTATCCCTCTTCTCCGGTAAAGCTGAATGATATATGGCCATTACTGCAGCAGGCATTCCAAATACCATATGGAGTATCTTTCCCTGTGCAAGGAACTGTGTAGCCGCTGGAGAGAAAGGCAGCTGATTGTCAAGTTGGTAGAGATATATCTGGAGAGCTCCGACCAGAGATTCTCCGTTGACAGTCTCAACACCGCCGAGTGCTGTAAATCTGAAGGTCTGGTTCAATATGTGATGAAGTCCGGTTGGATTGATCACCTTTTCTGTGAATCCATAAAGGAATACTCCAAACATCCCGCTTTCGCTGATCAGCTTACCCATTGTTATTATTGCAGTATTTACGATCGGCCAGACGAAAGTCAGTGCGATTCCTACAACTACCATGACAAGTGCTGCGACTATCGGAACAAACCTCTTGCCGCTGTAGAAAGTCAGCGAAGGATGAAGTTCGGTCTCCCTGAACCTGTTGTGCAGATATACACCCATAAGTCCTGCGATGATACCGCCTATGACATTCGTGTTGTATACAAAAATTCCAAGAACGTTTGTGAACAATGAATTCCTGAGAGTCGCATCAACCTGGGAAAGACCTCCGGTCTTCATCAGATAATCCACTGAAGTTGTAGCTCCTGTGAATCCCTGCATCTGAAGGACATAGCTCATACTCATGAGCATCGCGATATATCCGACAGCTCCTGCATATACTGAGACACCCTTGTCTCTTTTGACCATTCCCAGAGGAATTGACATTGCAAAGAGAAGAGGCAGTTGACCAAATGGAAGTCCGGCGATTTTACGAATGAGTCCTAATACGGTCTGAACTGTCTGATTGGCAAGGAATGGAATTGAACCAATAATGTTCTTGTTTTGAAGTGCAGCTGCAAGCCCAAGGAAAATAGCCATGAATGACAACAGGCTGATTGGAAACAGCAGTGACTTACCGAAGCTCTGAAAGTTTTTCTTAAAATTTGACATGATCTCGCTCCTTTAATATTGATTATTGGATTAATTACTAACAATAATATTAATGATCTCCTGTGGCTTCAAGATAACATGGTCTACGGACTCCAGCTTCTCTTCCATGGCACTGGCCCTATATGATCCATCTGGCAATACGACTGAAATTTCAATGTTTTCCGGGTTGAACAGCCTGATGAATATATCTCCGGTTTTTTCAGTAAGCTTTACTGCTGAAACAGCTGCTTTTCCAAGTTCCATATTCAGATGTCCTGCAGTTTCCTTCAGTTCCTTTCTCGCATTTATGTTGAACCTGTTGAATTCCTTTCTCTGATATCCAATCAGCGGAGACAGGAACTTCTTGCTTTCCCGTGAAGGGTTCACTTCATTCAGATTGAACGAAAATGCAAATCTGAATGAAAATTCAACATCCTTCAGCTGATTATCAGGTGTCTCGATTTCAATGCCTGAAGGTCTGCCAGGTCTGTTGACCAGATTCCTTTTGCCGAGGTGTGAGAAGCATCTGAACAGTGTAAGGTGAATCCTATCCTCAAGAACCTCATACTCTTTTAGACCATCTGTAAACAGATACGCATTCTTGTTATCCTTTGTCAGATGAACGAAGCTCTGGAAGGTCTCAACACTGATCGGTTTCTCAGCCCATTTTTCATTTTCCCAGACTGCCAGTTCCTCGGTCATATAGACTGGTTTATTGTGTGCAGACAAGAACCCGTCAACATGTGCCATGTCAGTTTCGATTCCAGTGGAAAATACCAACCTGTATCGTGAATCTTTGACTTTATTCACATGATTCAGTGTAGAATAGACTTTCGGGTCATTGTCGTAAAGCCTGAATGCAGCCGTAAATGTGACTAAGTTATCATCAGGTCCGTTCACTCGGCTATCCATATCTGAAGGTACGTCCATCGACCATGAAACCCTGAGTTCTTCAAAGCCTTTCCCGCTTACCTTTTCAGCACTGATCTTGCCTGATTGTGTTGTATCAAGGATCCTGTCCTGTACTGGTGGTGAATAATCATAGCTATCGCCGGCATCACCGGAGTTTTCGATGAACAGCACATTCTTTTTCAGCTGTCCGGTTCTTATGTCCCTGTAGTTCAATGAGTTATTTGAAACAAACAGCTCTCCCCATTGGTTCTTTATTGAGTTATCGGACACCTTTTCAACTGAATTGTATTCATCATTCTCCATGACCTTGAAATACCTTATGCTTAGTCCGTCAATCTCATCAACCTGGAGCAATATGACGCTTTTATACACGCTGAGATCCAAGAGCCTTGCAGCAACCTGACGGTCAATGAGTCCGGCATCAACTTCGCTCTGCTTTAATATGGTGAATTTGAGCTTCCTTCCAGCTTCATCAATTATGTCGAAGCCACGTGACCTGGTGATCATCTCAACCTCGAGATATTCGTCATTCCTATGTTCTGGCAAGGTGTTCACGATAGCAATAACATTCTTTTCATCTCTCTTCGCTAACGTAAGAAGCCTTAGATGCAATTCAATCTGTGTGTCTATCATTTCCCTGGCATTCATCAACCGTTGTTTGATGTCCCTGTTAACTTTGTCAGAGTTGCATCCGCCAAGGCTGTCGTGAGCATGTACCCCGAACAAAGTCTTGAGTATATTTTCTATTACTCCGTGAGGATAAGGAATGCCTGCACCAGCGCCAATTACAGCCAGGGGCTCCAATGAGTTATACAGCTTATGCTCAATTTCAGAATTCAGCAATTTGATGTCCATTCTTGTTGATCCGATTGTCCTGTGTATCCTTGAATGCTTGCTGTGAGTAAGTTCACCTCTTACAACCTCAAGGTCAAGACCTTTAAGTGTATCCATATAGCCTTCAAAATCAGAAACCTCAATATTGTCCTCCGGATATATTTCCCTTAGCTTCCCAACAATATCAACTATGTTGGATTGAATAGGCATCTGGTCATGGCCGTTCATCACCAGTCTTCCTGGCCCTGCTGAATACTTGTCCAGTACTGCCATTACTTTCTTTATTCTTGCTTCCAGCTGCGATCTGTCTTCTTCAAGATACTTTGCACCCTGATAGCCTGTAGAAAGGTTTCCTCCGAATATACGGGTCCCGTCTACCCCTTCCCATGTGAAATCTGATTTCTCCGCCTTCAGTTCACTGAAGCCTCTCCAGAAGAAGGTTGAATTTATCCCAAACTGTGAATATATCTGAGGCATTTGACTCGAGTGTCCAAAAGTATCCGGAGCATATCCTACCAGCATCGGTTTCCCGAAATCCTGTGCCCTTTTAATTCCGTAGTAAAGGTTTCTGTATACTGACTCGCCGTGAACGAGGAGCAGATCTGTTTGTGTGTACCACGGTCCGACCTTTAGCTGTCTGTTCTCTATCAGGTTCTTCATTCTATTTTCAGCATCAGACTCCAGTTCAAGATAATCGTCGATCATGATGCTTTGCCCATCAAGAATGTAGGTATGATCCGGATTTTCTTCAAGGAAACTCATGACTTCCTGCATGTGATTTCTTAATAGCACTTTGGTCTCATCTTTTGTGAAGTACCATTCACGATCCCAATGTGTGTGCATGAGAATCTTAATGTTCCTGTTCATCTCATTACCCCCTTGTTATTACAGCCTTAGTATAACGGTTACAAATACTCTTTCTCTCCAATGTCATGGATAATTATCCACAAATTAAATCCCACCTCAATTTCTCAAGGTGGGATATTCTCGGATGCGTCTGATCAGATATTTAACTTCTGTTTTAGTTGGTCCACAACTTCGTTGATCATAATCATGATATGCAATTGCTGTTCTCGTGAAATACCCTTCATCTTATCTACAGGGACATCATGATAAAAGCAGTAGTCACTTAACTTCATCAGGCTTGATTCGTTCTTCGTTATCGATATGACCTTCATTTTCAATTTTTTTGCTTCCTTGGCAATCTGAAGGCATCTTTGGGTTTCGCCTGAACTGGATAGAACGATAAGCGAGTATCCTTCAAAATTCTTGAACATTTGCATCTCGGCAACAAGCAGTGAAGGAATACCCAAGTACAGCAGCTGCCGCTGAAGATACAATGCGGATATGTTGGAACCGCCTAATCCAAATATCATCAGTTTTCTTCTGCTGTCGATAATGGCATCAGAAACACAGGCTGCTCCATCAAAACTAATTTTCCTCAGAATATATTCGGTATTCGCTATATGCCTTTCACTGGTTGAATTCATCAGATCAATATCTTCCTTGGCAGCATATTTCATTTCACTGAATCCCTGAAATCCTAGCAGCTTGCATGCCCTGTTGACTGTAGCCTGTGAAGTGAAGCTCTCGTTTGCAACCTTTATGACAGATAAGAAAGGTATATTTGTGAAGTTCTTTTCCAGGTAATCCAGAACCTCCAGTTCACTTCTACTCGCTTCCTTGTCAAAATTCCTCTCAGTAAGTTGATGTATCACCCGATATTTCAAATTATACAATCCTTTCTTAACTCATCACACAAACGAGACAATAAGTTCAAGATTCCCGTCGAGCTCTATACTACTTGCAGCCGAAGTAAGGATGAAGTGGTCACCTTTACTGATTTCTGACCCATTTATTGTTCCTGTGCCATTAAGCACACTGAAGAGCTTATAATTTGAGGATTCCATGTTGAAAGGTCCGTCGATGATCCATTTTTCAACCGTAAAAAATTCACTTGCAACGTAGACTGTTCGAACACAGTTTTCCTGGACGAAAGTTGTTGGATTTGGGCTCTTTTCAGTCTTATCCACTGATATGACCGACTTCGCCTTGTCAAAGTGCAATTGTCTTTTAATGCCGTTCTCATCTACCCGATCATAGTCATATATTCTATAAGTCGTATCAGAAGACTGCTGAGTCTCCAGAATCAACGTCCCTTTGCATATTGCGTGGACTGTTCCTGCGGGAACATAAAAGAAATCGCCTGGTTTAATCGGAATGCTGTTCATGAGTGACTCCCACTCGCCATTGTCAAGCATCTGGTTCAGTTCTTCCCTGGTACCTGCGTTATGGCCATAGACAATCCTTGCATCGTCATTACAGTCTATGATATACCAGCACTCAGTCTTTCCAAGGTCGTTCTCAACTTCTTTTGCAAATTCATCATCAGGATGTACCTGTATGCTGAGGTCATCGCTTGCATCTATGATTTTTGTAAGCAATGGAAAAACCGGATCCTTGCTGTTTCCGAAAAGTTCCCTGTGCTCGCTATACACTGAAGATAGTGTATTGCCCTTTAGAAGCCCATTTTTTATTTTGCAGTCTCCATTTTTGTGTGCTGAGATTGCCCAGCATTCACCTATATTAGAATCCTGAATCTGATAACCAAAATGTTCCTTAATCCTTTCCCCACCCCAAAGCCTGCTTACAAAAATCGGATCAAGCATCAGTATTTCCTGCATATCGCACCTCTTCATTCCTAGATTAATCACCTATACCATAACTAATCCATTCCAGATTTGCAATAAGATTCATCTTTCAAGGACCCTCATCCGATTGCAGATGAAACACCGGATTTTACCCATCTCATTGTCATGTGCCAATAATGTATAAGGCTGATCAGACAAAAAAATCATTCGATTGATCCTTCCGATTAACTTTTTAACCATCATGACGCATTCCAGGGCTTCGCCTTGTCAAGCCACCCCATGTTATCCCAGTGGTTTCTGTCAACAAGATTCCATGAGTTTCCTTTCTGCATCCTTGCCATTATGTTGAAAAGCAGTCTATGCTTCAAACCTGGCTTAACTTTCTTTACGCTTCTTCCAGCTTTTATGGAAATAGCTGATATCCTACTCTCTATTTCACCACGGACCTTTTCAGTGACATCCTCCCACTTTGCAGCATTTACGTTCATATTCATCCTGTAGACCTTAGGTACTCCCATCCAGAAAAGCTGCCTTGCCATGGACTTTGTTACACCTTTAGCACCTGCACCTGCTGCTGTCGACACTACTATACCAACCTTATTGAACATGGCCTTGTTAGGTCTGTGGGACAGCCACATGTACCCTAAATGGTCGAAGAGACTCTTCAGGGCTCCGCTCATCTCAAAGCAATAGGTCGGAGAATCGATTATTATGACATCAGAGGATTCCAAGGCCTTTACGATAGGCTGTATCTTGTCCTTATGAGGGCAGAATTCGCAGCCCTTCAGGATGCAGTTGTAGCAGCCGATGCAAAACTTGTCTGCATCCACAGGGAGACTGAACTCATGTATTATTGTGTTGCCGTCATCAAGCGCTTTTGCGATACTTCTAGTCATGTGCCATCCCGACCCCTTGTGGGCCTGCCCGTGGATCAGTGTCATTTCCATTTAACTATGCTCCTTTTATGAATAAATCCTTGAGAATTGCGTTACGTGCCTTGTCAGAAGGTCCAATGCTTCACTTTCCTTCTCAGGAAAGCTGTCGTACTTTGACAGCAGAAGGAAAATCGGAGAATAGAACTGCATAGCCATGACATAAGGGTCAGCCTCCCTGAAGCCGCCTTTCCTTATGAGACTTTTGAACAGCGAGCTTTCAAAATCCAGTGCACCATCGATGAAGAACTTTCTGAACACATCTCCTGCCACATCCCTGAACTGTTCTATGGTCAGCATCCTCCTGAACCTGGATGCGAATTCATCCTTCAGGAAGTATAGGAACAGATTTCTTGCTATTGCTACAAACTGCTCCTCCGAGATTTTCAGGTATGTTTCAGATACTTCTTCCTCTTCTCCATGCGGTACTCTCATCATTCCGATCGCCGTCTCATACCTTTCCGACATCTCCTGTACTATGCTGTCGAATATATCTGCCTTGCTTGAAAAGTGGTTATACAGGGATGATGCCTTTATTCCAACCTTTGCTGCTATATCCCTCATGGACACTCCCTCATATCCCCTTTCAGAGAACAGGTCAAGTGCCTCTACTATTATCATTTGTCTCGTGCTCATCTTATCCAACGTTATCCCCCCATCACTATCCTTGACGCTTCTACAAGGAGAAGCTTAAACACAAATATTCCAGAAACCATGAAAAATGCAGCCTTACTATATTTGTCCTTCCTGATGAACATGGCGGAAAAAGAGACAGCTGCAATAGTAAGTCCTGCCAGGCTTGCTG
The DNA here is from genome assembly GCF_017873395.1 of Youngiibacter multivorans. Classification (GTDB taxonomy): domain Bacteria; phylum Bacillota; class Clostridia; order Clostridiales; family Clostridiaceae; genus Youngiibacter; species Youngiibacter multivorans. The sequence goes on from NZ_JAGGKC010000013.1 coordinate 29,775, forward strand.
ATACTGACTGGAAGCTTTCAACAGTGAAAAGCCCCGTTTCCCCACCGGTAGTTGCAGCAGCAACAGAAAGAGCGTAGTTGTCACGGATTGCAGCAAGGATGCATACAAGAAGGCCTGCTGCGACCAGTATCAGAAGTCTTCTCCCCCAACCTGCAGCGCGTCCCCTTCCATGGTACTGTAATGCGATGAATAAAGCTATGCCGGCAATAAGCATTGTGTTTACTGAAGAAAGTGTGCTTCCAAAGAAAAGTTCCAACCTGTTGTCCTCCTTGACTAACATTTGTTAGTTTTATTCTAACTAACGGTAGTTAGTCTGTCAATAGGTTGTCAAAAAATTATTTTTCTTCTTCCTGCATAAAAGAAAAGTCCGGCATAAGCCGAACCTCTCAATACTCAATTTTTACTCGGTTATAGTTGGTAGCAGGTCAATGCCATTGGAGACTATAGGCTCCCTTGTGGTCCTTTGCTTCGAACCATATCATATATTCTCCCTTCCCTGAAATGGTTATGGTGAATTCCGAGGTCTGTATATCGTTAGCCCTGTAAACCACCTCACCCTTCTCGTTGTCTCTCGATACGATTATTGATAAGGATCCGCCTTCTGTGACTACTGCTGTCCTGATTTCGACAGTACCGTCATCAGGTATATGGATATATTCACCCATCTTGCTTCCATTGAATTTCATGTACGACATTGAAAGGCTATTCGGAGTATTATATTCCCTTGCGAGTGTTACACTGTTGCTGAATCCACCTGAGCATCCTGAGACAATGACAAGCAAAAGTATAAGCAGGACTGCAGGTTTAATTTTTCCCATTTCTGACTTCCTACTCATCACACTTAATCCTCCTTTGTAATCCAAACCGAAGCCTCATATGGCCTGAGGTGTTCATCTGTATCCTCATAATTCGAAATAAGCATTCTTCCTGTTGGCATAACACCTTTCCTTCTTATATTCTCCCTCCCCAGGTTGCACTCAATGTATAATGTTTCTTTCTCATCTCTCCTGAAGTATGTAAAGATGTCCTTCCTGTCCTTGTTCGTGATTTCAATTTCACCATAGATAAGCGCTGGATGCTTCTTCCTTAGTGCAATCAGGTCCCTGTAGAAGGACCAAAGTGATGCCTTATCTCCCATCTGATCCTCTGCATTGCAGACCTCGATGTCACCTGTACCTATCCATGGAGTGCCGTCAGTGAAGCCGCCGTTTTCCTTTTTGCTCCACTGCATCGGTATCCTGGCGTTGTCCCTGGAGCCTGCGAGTATTCTATTGAATGCCTTTTCTTCACCAATTGTCTCCTTTAGCTCACTGAACTTACCGAAGCTATCCACATCCCTGAGCTCTTCCATTGATTTGAATCTCCCGTTTACCATACCGATCTCCTGTCCCTGGAAAATGAAGGGAGTACCTTTCAAGGTAAGCTGCATGACGGCAAGAAGCTTGCCCAGTATCCACCGGACCTTCTCATCCTTATCCACCTTTGAGATCATCCTCGGGTTGTCATGATTCTCGTAGAATAGGGACATCTGACAATAAGGGCTGTAGCTTTCCATATGCTGAGTCATGAAGCTCTTGTAGTAGTTCAGGTCGTATCTGTATTCATCGAACCTTGAATGCCCAGGAGTCTCAAGATGGTCGAAGGAGAAAGCCATGTCCAGCTCCTTCCTTCCCTCGGCCGTAAGGAGCTTCATCATTTCAATGCCCACTCCCGGAGTTTCGCCGACTGTGAAGGCACCATAGGGCTCGAAGGCATCCCTCTTCAGCTCCCTCAGGTACTCATTGAGCCTCGGTCCGTAGAAGTATGTCTCTACTCCGGTAAATCCCATGAGCTTTCCTATTACCTCACTGCCGTCTGGTAGTCCCTTTGGTTTTGAGATGTAGTTGATTACATCAAGCCTGAAGCCGTCGACCCCTTTCTCAAGCCACCATCTGACCATATCCTTGATGTCTTCCCTGACATCCTTGTTCTCCCAGTTGAGGTCCATCTGCTTCTGCGAGAAAAGATGAAGAGCGTACTCCTTCCTCTCCTCGATGTACCGCCAGGCGCTTCCGCCGAAGTATGATGTCCAGTTGTTCGGCTTATCCCTGAAAAAATAGTAGTCCCCAAATTTTCCAAGAGGTTCCCGAACCGCCTCCTTGAACCATTCATGCTCATCTGAGGTGTGGTTCACAACCAGGTCCATGAGCAGCCTCATGCCTCTCTTATGAAGCTCTGAAAGAAGCTCATCGAAGTCCTCCATTGTACCGAACTCAGCCATGATCTTCCGATAGTCCCTGATGTCGTAGCCATTGTCATCATTTGGCGAGTCGTAAACCGGTGAAAGCCAGACTGCATCAATACCAAGCGCAGAAAGATAATCCAGTCTGCTTATAAGTCCTCTAAGGTCACCTGTTCCATCACCATTTGAATCCATGAAGCTCCTCGGATATACCTGATAGAACACAGCCTCCTTCCACCACGCTCGGGTATTGCTTATCTTATCCTCCGGTATTGAATCCCCGGTATTAAGAAGTGAGATGATGCTCTCAAGAAGTCCCCTGTCCACCCGACCGAAGGATAGCCTTTGGATCCAGCCAAGCCTCAGTGAGCCGATTATCCTGTTATCAATCAGTTTTTCACTCCAACCCAGCTGGAGGAGTATTTTTCTTAAGAGGTCCCTGCCAATCGGATTCCTGTAAATGTCAATAATTCTGCTGCTCATGTCAATCATTGCAATCACTCCTGCCTTCTGATGTCACCTCGTTCAACCAGGTCATCGACTATCTTGTCGAACATTTCCTTGTCAATCCTGTATTTGAGCCTGTACACAATGTAACCTGCAGCTATGAAGAAGAGAGGCAGGATCAGCATTGAGAACTTCATTATGAGGAGGCCTTCTGCTGTGACATCCTCAGGCCTTGCAGCGGAATTGATTCCTGAAAGTATGAGGGTCACGCCCACTATTCCGTTAGCTATCGCTCCGCCTATCTTGTTGATGAATGGCTGAACTGAGAAGGTTATGCTCTCATTCCTCCTTCCAAGCTTCCACTGTCCGTATTCAACGGTGTCAGACATGAACATCAGCATGAGCAGCTGAATGAAGGCCTCAGCCACGAATATGAGAACACCTGAAATTCCAATGAAGACCATGTTCATTGGAGAAAGGAAGAACAGGACATAGCCAACTGCAACCATGACCGTGGCAGCCCCGTAAAGCTGCTTCCTCGTGAATCTCTTCGAGAACATATGGAACATCGATAGAGCCGCAAGCTGTGAAACTCCAAGTATTCCGGCAAAAACCGGATACATGCCTTCATCCCTGAAAGCATATTTGAAGAAATACACTCCGAAGGTAGTCGTGGTGACATATCCGATCATGAAGAGACCCATCGATGCTGCAGTGTACATCAGCTGATCGTTTCTGAAGAGGACTGATACTATCTCCTTTAGTGTCGTATGCTCCTCATCCCTGTAAAGTGACCTGTCTTCCTTCACTCCTATAAGCGTAAACAGAAGGAACAGCCATGTTATGGCTACAACGGACACTGCAAGTATGAACCAGGCTTTCTTGTCTCCTCCAAGGGCATTAGTCACAGGCAGAATCCCGACAACAATGGCGTACATCCCGATATTGGCACAAATCCTGGCAAAGGCTCCTGTCTTCTCCCTCTCCTTCTGGTCAATGGCAAGGGACGGCAGCATGGACCAGTAAGCTATGTCGTTGGTACCGTAGATCAGGTCCCAGAGAAGATATATTATTCCGAAGGACAGTATGAGCGAAGTACCGCTAAGGCCAAGGTCAGTGAACAGCAGGACAGTGAGGATTCCTCCTATCAGTCCGCCAATGACTATCCAGGGCTTGAACTTCCCGTATCTTGAATGCGTATTGTCTACAATATATCCCATGAACGGGTCGTTCACCGCATCGAATATCCGAAGGACTGTGAGTATGCCTGTCATCCACCACATGACGCTGTCAGGCAGGTCCAGGATTTCAGTTAGGTATACCATGAGATACATGCTGATTAGCGTAAAAAGCATGTCGCGTCCGATGGTACCAAGTCCGAATGCAATTCTGTTCCTCTTGTATCTGTCCATATCAAGCCTCCCGATACATCATTTCAGTCCGAACCCCATAAGCTCTACAACGAACGAGTCATTCATCAGCTTCCTCGTGAACACTTCCCTGTATTTGTAGGTCTTTGTCTTTTCTGCATCCCTTAAAGCCTGCAGTTCCTTTGGCAGCTCCTCATGCTCCTTCATGATGTGCTCGAGCATGTTCTCGAATTTTGCCAGCCTTTCAATCAGTTCACCTTGGCAGATACCTTCAGAAACTGATATGCTTCCTGCCTCCGCCACGTATTTCTTTCCGTCCTCAGACAGCCTTGTGAATCGCTCCATTTCAAGCCCTCCTGTGATTGGATGCATCCCTATTCAAATAATCAGAATACTTTGACTTAAGTATATCATTTTTCTTAATTGTCATATACGCCCCTCTGTGGCTGGGGATCTTTATTCCTCCAAAAAGCCCTCCGGTGCATCGTTTAAAAATGCCATATCCCTTTTTTTCATGGTTTTGGTGGAGATGGAGGAAGATGTAAAGTATAATGTATATATCGAACAAAGAACACCTTCATCTGATTTTCATTCGTAATACTTATGGCGGCGGGCACTTTCTGGTCATCCTGGTTAATTCCCTGAGTGACTTCGAAGCGGCCTTATTGGTGCGATACGGCCAAAATTTACCGTATGTTTTCCAATTGTCCAAACCAGGTATGCCAGAAAGGATTATACTTTAGGATTGAAGAGATGTTGTTTGAGGAAAAATAAACTTTTGGGGGGATCGGTGTGGTAAGCATTGAAAAGATCGTCAGGGCCAGCAGTCTTGAGGAAGCCTATGAGCTTAACCAGGACAGGAAGAGGGTCGTCATTGGCGGATTCATGTGGATGAAGATGGGAAACAGAAACATCGCAGAAGCCATTGACCTGTCAGGACTTGGCCTCGATACCATCGAGGAGACAGGTGAGGAATTCAGGATTGGCTGCATGTGCTCATTAAGGAGCCTTGAGCTTCATGAAGGAATAAACAGGGAGTTCAAAGGCTTCATAAGGGAAGCAGTGCACCGTATCATCGGAGTACAGTTCAGAAACGGTGCTACAGTCGGAGGAAGCATATACGGCAGATATGGGTTCTCTGATGTGCTGACAAGCCTTCTGGCCCTCGATACTCACGTCGAGCTATACAAGGGTGGAATCGTTCCTCTCAAGGAATTCGTCCAGGTGAAGCCTGATACAGACATACTTGTAAGTGTCATAATCAAAAAGGACGGAAGGAAGGCATCCTATAAGTCCCAGAGAAACACCAAGACTGACTTCCCTGTGATCACAGCAGCAGTTGCCATGAAGGGAAGCACTGTTTATGTGTCTGTCGGAGCAAGGCCTTCAAAGGCAGGTCTCGTCGAGAGCAATGACAGCGGCCTTGCGGCAGGTTCATCAGCAGAAGAGATCCTGAAGTTTTCAGAATGGGCCAGAGACCAGTTCACCTATGGCAGCGACATGCGTGCAGGTGGAGACTACCGTAAGCACCTGGCATCGGTATACATAAGGCGGGGCATCACGGAACTGCTCGGAGGTGAAAAGGCATGACGATAAAACTGTGGCTGAACGGAAAAGAAATAACAAGGGAAATAGATGACGGCAAGCTTTTAATAGACTTCCTCAGAGAAAATGGATGCGGTAGTGTGAAGCGTGGCTGTGAGACCTCCAACTGCGGACTTTGCAGCGTAATCATGGATGACAAGCCGGTCCTCTCCTGCTCAACACTTGCAGCTAGAGCGAATGGCAAGCATGTATATACCCTGGAGGGACTTCAGAAGGAAGCGATTGAATTCGGAGAGTTCCTTGCAGACCAGGGAGCGGAGCAGTGCGGATTCTGCAGCCCGGGAATAGTCATGAGCGTGATCGCCATGTCAAGGGAGCTCAAGAATCCTACTGATGAAGAGGTCTCACTGTATCTCTCAGGGAACCTTTGCAGATGCACAGGCTACATGGGACAGAAGAGAGCAATAAGGAACTATCTCTCGAGTAGGGGGGAGAAATAATATGCGGCATATAAGCAAGCCTATAAGAAAAAAGGATGCCATGTCCCTTGTCACTGGAAAACCTGTATATACCCAGGACCTTTCACCTAAGGATGCCCTTGTGGTAAAGCTCCTGAGAAGCCCACATGCCCATGCAGTAATAACCGAGATAGATACTGAAAAGGCAGCAGCGGTTCCAGGAATAGAGTGCGTACTCACCTACAGGGAAGTAGCCGGTGAAAGGTTCACTCTGGCAGGTCAGACATATCCTGAGCCGAGTCCATACGACAGGCTCATACTCGACCAGAGGGTAAGGTTTGTCGGAGACCCGGTGGCAATTGTAGCAGGAACTACATCAGCTGCGGTTGATGAAGCACTGAAGCTAATCTCAGTGAAGTATGAGGTCCTCGAGCCGATCCTTGACTTAAGGAAAGCAAAGGATAACCCTGTTGTGATACATCCTGAGGACAACTGGAGAAGCCTTAGACCGGTAGGAGCCGATAACAAGAGGAACCTCTGTGCAAGCGCCTCAGACCAGCACGGGGACATCGATGCAGTGCTTGCAGCCTGTGATTACGTTGTAGAACAGACCTATCATACCAAGGCCAACAACCAGACAATGATGGAAACCTTCCGAACCTTCACATACAAGGACGCCTTTGGAAGGCTCACCTGCGTGTCATCCACCCAGATACCCTTCCATGTAAGAAGGATACTTTCGAATGCACTTGGGATACCCAAGTCCCAGATAAGGGTAATAAAACCCAGGATTGGCGGAGGCTTTGGAGCCAAGCAGACAGCAGTTTCGGAGATATATCCGGCAATCGTGACCATGAAGACCGGAAAGCCTGCTCTTATAGTCTACTCCAGGCAGGAATCACACATAGCAGGATCACCAAGGCATGAGATGGAATTGACTGTAAAGGTAGGAGCAACCAAGGATGGAATAATCCGTGGAATCGACCTTCACACACTATCTAATACTGGTGCCTACGGAGAACACGGACCTACTACGGTAGGACTGTCAGGTCACAAATCAATACCTCTTTATGGAAAGACAGATGCCTTCAAATTCAGCTTCGATGTCGTGTACACAAACGTTATGTCTGCAGGAGCATACAGAGGCTATGGAGCTCCACAGGGAATATTTGCAGTTGAGTCAGCTGTAAATGAGCTGGCTGTGAAGATGAACATGGACCCGGTTAAGCTCAGGGAGCTGAACATGGTCAAGGAAGGCCAGAAGATGTATGCATATTATGGCGAGCAGCTCAACAGCTGCGCACTTGACAGATGCATGGCAAAAGCCAAGGAAATGATCAAATGGGATGAGAAGTATCCGGCAAAGGACCTAGGAAACGGTAAGGTCAGGAGCGTCGGAGTCGCAATGGCCATGCAGGGTTCAGGCATATCCAAGGTTGATACTGCAGCAGTATCCCTTAAGGTCAACGACGACGGATTCTATACCATGGGTATAGGTGCATCAGACATGGGCACAGGCTGCGATACCATACTCGCTCAGATTGCCGCTGACTGCCTTGACTGCTCGGTGGACGACATTGTAGTGCACGGAGTTGACACAGACTCCTCACCTTATGACAAGGGCTCCTACGCTTCAAGCACAGCCTACGTCACAGGAATGGCTACAGTGAAGACCTGCGAAGTTCTGGTCGAAAAGATCAAGAAGGCAGGGGCTTCCAAGCTAAAATGCGACGCTGACAAGGTTGATTTCGACGGGACGAAGGTATATAACGTGGAAACCAATGAATCTATAAGCCTCAAGGATATCGGCAACGCTGAAATGGATGGAAACAGAAACTCCCTGTATGCCACAGAGTCCTTCTCATCACAGACATCACCACCGCCATTTATGGTAGGTATGGCTGAGGTGGAGATTGACAAGGAAACAGGAAAGGTAGACCTCATAGACTATGTAGGAGTAGTAGACTGCGGAACTGTCATCAATTCCAATATCACAAGGATTCAGGCTGAAGGCGGAATTGCACAGGGAATCGGAATGGCGCTCTATGAGGACATCATATACAGCGACAAGGGACAGCTTTACAACAATTCCTTCATGCAGTACAAGATACCGACAAGGCTTGATGTTGGAACCATCCGTGTTGACTTCGAAAGCAGCTATGAGCCTACAGGGCCGTTCGGAGCAAAATCCATCGGTGAGGTCGTCATAAACACCCCTTCTCCGGCTATAGCAGGAGCAGTCCTCAACGGAGTCGGAGTATGCATCAGGGAACTCCCGATTACTGCAGAAAAAGTCTATAATGCAATGCAGGAGCTGAAGTAAGACTCACAGCCTAATGAAGAATACCTGAAACTAATAGTATCGTTTCAAGATAAGAAAGAACGCTTGCGGTAACTCCGCCAGCGTTCTTTCTTTGGTATTCAGTATTCAGTCACCATCTGTTGCTATCAGTTTCTTGTAGAACTTCCTGCCGCACTTTGGGCACCTCACCAGAAGCAATCATAGCTCCCTTTAAGGCTTCCCAGATGCTATGAATCTTTGGATTTAGCCCCCGCCCAATACTGGTATGAACAGCAGTATGTCTTTGTCCTTTACCATGCGGTTCTGGCCCTTCAGAAAAGCTATTTCACGTCCGTTCAGAAGTATCCTGACCCATATATCCTGATTTCCAGCTTCATCGTATACCATGGATTTTAGCATGTAGTCAAAGGTCGCATCCAGCTTGTCCATGCATTCCTCTATGCTGCAGGGTGTTTCAATTTCTACAAAGGTCACTGAATCACCGAACAGTTTTTTGAAGGCTGCATATCCACGGAGCTCAATGGTTCCCATTCAGATAAGTCCCAGTTCCCTGAGCTTTTCTTCACGAGGTATTCCATTCTCATCCCAACCTCTTGCTTCATAATACTCATCCAGCATTGCATTGAGGTCTGCTTCCGTGATGAGTTCTCCTTTGGACAGGCCATCCTTCAGCTCTTCCTTCATGAATCGTTCTGGCAGAGTATCATCCTTGCGTGAAAATCCTTCCCTGACATTGAACATGCGGGTGAGATTATTGAGCCTTTCACCCAGGGCCCAGACATCTTCCTTGGTAAACTCCATTCCTGTTGCACCGGTCAGCTGCATTGCTACTACTTCCTGGGCATTATGCGGCATTGCCAGCTGAGTTGGGAATTCGCAGAGCGTAGCAACATCATATGTCCCGCAAAAATCCTGATTGAATTTGGTAAGTATCCCCTTTCCCTTGATAGCAAGTCTTTCTACCGGGTATGGGAATGGCATGCCGAATACTTCCTGGAATGCATAGCCTCTGTTGTGGTCAGCACCGTTATATGCTGTAGCAAAGTTAAGTCCATGAGCCTTAAGTCCCCTTGGATCATATGCAGGCAGCTCAAGTCCTTTGACATTCATTGCAAATTTTTCTGCCCCGTTTCCAAGCTTCTTTGCAAAAACCCTGGTCCCATCTGACATCATTTCGCCAAGTCCTTCTCTGTAGGCCATCATCCTGACCAGTTTGGCTATGGTATCTTCATTGCCCCAGGTCAGATCCAGACCCTCAGCTCCAGGAAGCAGCCCCTTTTCATACATCTCCATAGCCATGGAAATCGTGACGCCTGCCGAGATGGAATCGATGCCCAATTCATCACATAACCTGTCCATTACAAAAATGAAATCAGGATTTTTGATTCCAAGCATCGAGCCGAAGGAGTAGAGAGTCTCATACTCCGGACCCTCTGTAGCGATTCCAGCGTATTTTCCATTTTTAGCCATTCTGACCTGACTGCAGCCAAGAGGACATCCAAAGCAATTGTTCCTTCTGACCTTATATTCTGAAAGAGCCTCAGGACCTATGGCAGAGTAATCCTGACATCCCGTATCAGTGTAGTTCCTGCTTGGGAATACACCTACTGCCTGAGCTGCATCCACTGCAGAAGATGATCCTACATGGGAGAATACAGGATAGGCAAATGGAGAGTCCTTAAGCGCTTTAGTAAATTCTGCTATACCTGCCTGAAGGATTTCGGGATTGGCTACTGGTACAGTCTGGGTTCCTCTTATTGCAATAGCCTTGAGCTTCTTGCTTCCCATAACAGCCCCTACACCCTTTCTTCCCATGGCTCTCTGCTCATTGATTATCGAGGAAATAAGGCTGATGTGTTCACCGGCCGGGCCAATGCATGCGATTCTGTAATTCTGGTCGTTCAGCTCTTCCTTCATGTAAATCTGAGTATCCAGGGCATTTATGCCCCACAGCTTTTCTGCTGAACGTATGCTTACCTTATCATCCTTTATGGAGATATAGACCGGCACGTCTGAGGCACCTTCAATAACAATAATGTCATAGCCTGCATACTTCAGTTCAACTGGCATGTGCCCACCGCTGAATGAATTGCAGATTGTACCTGTAAGCGGGGACTTTGTCGCAACACCCATTCTGCTGGCACAGATTGCCTTGGTACCTGTCAGCGGCCCGGCAAAAAAGACAAGCTTATTCTCAGGACCTAATGGGTCTATACCGGGAGAAAGCTCATCATACAGCAGCTTATCAGCCAGAAGCGCACCGCCAACATACTTTCTGAACACTTCATCATCAAGCTTTTCTTTCTTGATCGATTTGTCCGTCAGATTGATCCTAAGGAGAGAGTTCCAGAATCCGCCGTGAATTGACATAACAAATACCTCCCGTATTTTAATCATAGGTCACCTAAGAAGTTACCCATAACTCTTTCCAAACACGGGAGGCATTGAATCTCAGGTCAATACCCATTGGCTTTGTCCCTAGACAAAGCTCGAGCTATTACCTAAATTATAAAACTAAATAATAGGAATAACAATTATTCCTCATCACTTTGACTGGTATTTCACCTTAACACAATTAATGGTCTGACATACGGTTGCTACATTTAAGCTAGCTCACCTTATCCCTGAATCGAAGCTTACAACGACTTCGGTAAAGCTGCCCTTTATCACCTCAACCTCGACGGGCTTGAGGAACGGAAGCTGCATGCCACCTGACTCAGATTCCAGCATATACCTTCCTTCCGGAACAAGAATCTGGAATAAACCGTCCTTGTCTGAGACTGCCTTTATCTTCTTACCGGTTGCAAGATTTCTCACAACGAATGCAGCATCAGGATATGGAATAGAATCTGGTTCACCTTGCTTTGAGACAGGACTGACAGGTCCGATGGTTACCGTACCCATAATCCCTGTATCCTGGTCGGTTGGTGCTAAGCCGCACGAAGAAACCAGAATGAATAAAGCTGCAATAATGGTCAATGCGATATATTTCCAATGATTCCGCAATCTGCAGAGAATTCGTCCATTACTCCGATTCATGTCACTACCTTCTTCTTGATCAGCTATTCTTAGAGAACCTGGTGCCACACTTGGGACACTTTACCTCTACCCTACCCTTGCCTTTGGGAACCCTGACCAGCTGCTTGCATCCCGGACAGCTATATACTCTGTAGGTCTTGCTCAGTTTCATTATCTGGATCTGATTGCTTATCTTACGAAGAAACCTGTCTCTCACCTGCATGTACTTAAGGTTCTGGGCTGAGCGCAGCCTTTGATTCTTTGAAAATATCCTTGAATATGAGTATATTATGATCATGAATCCAGCCAGGTTGATATATGGGTTTTTCGCAAAGCTTCCCACAAGCATTACCACAAAGCTGGCATATACCATCATTTTTGATAGCTCGTCCACACCATATCGTCCCTGCATTAGTCTCCTAAGTCTTTCTTTCATTTCCAGCATCCTTCCAACATTTAGTAGTTCTTTACAATATCCTATTCTACATCTGTAACTTTAAAAATAGATTACAGCAATAATGGCAAGTCATCCTCATTCCTTAGGAGCAGACAGCCTGTCCACCTTTGACTTTACAAGCATCCTTACAAGCCTTCCATTCGAGAGCTTACCTCTGTCCTTGCCGAGCCTTATGAAGGTCTGTGTGATAGTCTTAGGGACGTATGGCTGCTCTCCTTCTGCTTTTCTCTTCAGGCTTATAGCCTTTACAGGGCATGTAGTTACACAGAGTCCGCAGCCTATGCACCTGTCCTCGTCAATTGAAGCTTTCCTCTCATTGATCACAACAGCATCCATCTGGCATCTTTTGATACAGATACCGCAGCCTATGCAGGGATCAATGTCTACTACAGCCATGAATGGCGATGATACGAGCCTTCCCGGTTTGGGCTGCTTCTTAAGGGTCTTCAGGACTCCACAGCAGCAGCCGCAGCAGGCACAGATGAACACGGCATCGCGCTCATTGCCTGGTGAAAGCACAAGCCCAGCCTTATCTGCCTTTTTCAGGACCTCAAGGGCTTCTTCCATTGTAATGGCCCTGCCTCTTCCTATGCGCTGGTAGAAGTCTGCTCCCTGCCCGAAGGACAGGCAGGTCTCCTTGGGTTTTCCGCAGCCCTCGCCAATCATCTCCATTTCAGTCCTGCAGATGCATGGGGTAACTGTGAACTTTGTCTGAGCCCTTACCAGTTCCTCAGCCTTCTCATAGGACAATATCTCAGTGTCCCCTCCAACAGATCCTCCTACCGGAACTGTCCGAAGCTGAGGCGTCTTCTTCCAGGTCCTGGAATCAAGCAGATGAGGCGCATACTCCTCGAAGTAACCAATTAGCTCAAGGTCAAGCCTGCCTATCTGATATTCCCAGATGCCGACAACGAACTGTGAAGCCATGTATCTCGGAGGCTGACCTTCCTTTCGTGTTCCGTAGATCAGCCCCTTCTTCTCCATCTCATCAAGCCTTTCTCCAGCCTCATCAACAGGTATTCCCATCCTCCAGGCTACAACCCTCGGCTCTTCCTCGATTATGCTTAGTGCCAGGGCCATTTCTGCATCCTCTGGTGTAAAGAGTTTCTTTAGTATCTTGATCTCAACTCCTGACTCAGTCTCCGGAAACCCGCCAGGCAGGTCATCCAGATGCTTTGCCAGCCTTCTGTACAATTCATCGTTCATTTAGCACCCCAAAAAAATTATTGTCCTCATATTATGGCTATCCTCACTACCTCAAGCTCAGCTCCTGAATATAGTGATACGTCTGTACCATGGCATCTTGGGCAGGCAGTCTTTTCCTTCGTTCTCCAGTCGAAGTTGAAAATTTCACCACAGTCGCTGCAGCTTGCAGCTGCGGGGACCCGGATGAATCTTATCTTCGCACCTTCTGCGATCGTTCCTTTGCTTATGTAGTCCCAGTACTTCTGGGTGATTTCCTCGACGAAATCCCTCATTTCGCCTACCTTAAGGTAGACAGCATCAATCCTTACCGCCCTATTTTCTTCAGCAGCCTTCATGGCCTGGGCAAATATCCTGTGTGTAAGCGGGAGCTCATGCATCTTCAGGTCCCCTTCTGATCATAGTTTGCCTGTCTTAAGTCTATATGCTTCTATCTTCTCTTCAAGGTAACCGCACCATCCATCTAGTCCTTGTCCGGTCCTTGCAGAAACCCTGAACACCCTCATTTCTGGATTAAGCACCCTGACCCTTGATTCAAGTGCTTCGAAATCAAAGTCGAAATACTCGACAGCATCCACCTTGTTGACAAGCAGGACATCACATACCCTGAACATGTTAGGATACTTGAGTATCTTGTCATCACCCTCTGGAACACTGAGTATCATGGCCTTCAGGCTCTCACCGATGTCAAATTCGGCTGGACACACAAGGTTTCCTATATTCTCAACGAATATCACATCAAAATCACTGACTGCCATTGTATCAAGTGCGGAGCTGACCATGGAAGCATCGAGGTGGCAGTCTCCACCGGTTCTCAGCTGCACTGCAAATCCGCCTTCACTGACTATCTTCTCGGAGTCTACCATTGAATCGATATCCCCTTCAATTACCCCTATCCTGTACCTGTCCCCGAGTCTTTTCATCGTTTCAACGATTATGCTCGTCTTGCCGGAGCCTGGAGATGACATGAGGTTCAGCATGAATACCCTGTCATTTCCAAGCCTTTCCCTTACCTTTTCTGCCTCATCACCATTTACCGAAAGGATCGTATCCCTTATATCTATCAGTCTTATCTCGTCCATTGCCTTCCTCCATAAACCTGTCTCATTAATATATGATACCATGTAAGACATCAGGCCGCCGGAATAATCCGGCGGCCCTCATCACTTTTTTATCCTGTATTAATCTTTGATTTCTTCTGGCACAGCTACTTTACTACAAGTACAGGGCAAGGTGCGTTCGATACGACTCTCTGAGTTACGCTTCCCATTATGGCTCCGGCCCATGGTCCATGTCCCTTGGTCCCCATTACTATAAGGTCTGCACCCTTCTTTGCTTCCTCCACTACTGCCTGAGACGGGTAACCGTGCACAATCTTGGTTTCGATCTTAACCTCACCAGCTTCAATACCCTTCATTGTGTCTTCCATGACCGTCTTGCTGAGCGCCTCGTACTCCATACTCGTCATGTCGATACCCACTGTTACCTCGCTAGCTATCATGTTAGGGTGCTTCATTATTACATGAAGCAGTTCAATCTCTGACCCGAACTGTTTGGCAATCTCCAGTGCTGCTGCAAGTGCATGTCTTGAATACTCGGATCCATCTGTTGCTACAAGTATCTTCTTGAACATGATGCCTACCTCCTTCCTTATACCGGAAGCACCACATGCTGAATTCGCTTTAACTAGATATAAATAAAACAAACCGACCCCGCATGAGGCCGGTACAGTGCCTAGTATGTTGGAACGCATATCGGCGCCACCGGCGCAAAGCTTCCATGTTTCTTACAATTATTATATCACACACCCCTGTGAACTTCTTGAACAATTCCGGTCTTTTCTTTGAATATCAAAGGATTTTTCTTGTTGCCATTCATTAGTCATAGAATAAGTAGGAACCTGAGATATGCAAAATCAGCTGCATGTAGAAACCTATTTTTGAAATATCTATTCAGCTTAGTTCTGGATATTGCATGTTGGCCTCTAGAATGATATTGTTTATGAATAGCCGGACTGAAATCGATTTAGCCGGTATTTAATGAAATTGACTAAGGAGTCATTATGAAGATAAAAATTATGGCCGACTCGACCTGCGACCTGTCAGATGAGATTCTTGAAAAATACGATATATCCATTGCCCCGCTTGTTGTTACTATTGACGGCAAGGAATATCGAGACAGGATAGATATCACTGCAGATGAATTTTATTCAAGGCTTGCAACCTATGCAAACCCACCGACAACCTCCATGCCGACCCCCGAATATTATATGGACTGCTTCAGCAAGGCAGAGGAAGCCGGGCATGATGAGATACTCTGCATCTGCATGTCCAGCGGCACAAGCGGATCCTATCA
This sequence comes from Youngiibacter multivorans, assembly GCF_017873395.1. Lineage (GTDB taxonomy): Bacteria > Bacillota > Clostridia > Clostridiales > Clostridiaceae > Youngiibacter > Youngiibacter multivorans. The sequence continues at coordinate 45,151 of NZ_JAGGKC010000013.1, forward strand.
GGGTGCGGTTCTTTCAAAGGACCTTTATTTTGAGAATCATCCTGAATCCAAAGTAAGGATAGAGATCATAGATTCAGTGTCAATGAGCCATGGAAGCGGCTGGCTTTTGATCAAATGCGCAAAGCTCAGAGAAATCGGATACAGTTTCGACGAGCTTGTAGAGTACTGTGAACATGTAAAGTATAGGATAAAGCACTTCTTGTCTGTCGAAGACCTTGAGAACCTTATTAGGAGCGGCAGGATTTCCGGAACAGGGGCTATCATCGGGAAAATGCTTGGAATTCAGCCAATAATGTCCATGAAGAACACAAAAGGCGCAGTGATAGCAAAGAAGCGAGGCCTGAAGCAGGTGCTTAACTTCTACGTACAGGAGTTCATTGAGCGTGTAGATTACGATGAGACAGATTTTGTGATAATCGGCTATACATCAGACATCCACAGGGCTGAGAATCTGAAGAACCTTTTTCTTGCAAAGACCAATTTCACAGGCGATGTTTATATTATGCAAATGGGAGTTGCAGTAGGTACTCATGTAGGACTTGGAGGGTTATCCATGTTCTTCCTTGAAAAACCCCATACTGACTTCGCACAGCATATCAAGGAAAAACTGACAAGAAGGATAAGTAATCAGTAAAAACAACCTGATAGAAGCGGCCAGGAGATATCTCCCGGCCGCTTTCCACTTTCAGTGCATTTCAGTTGAGCATACTCGCGATTCTTTGATTATCTTACCCTCTTCAGAAGCATTCCTGTCCTGCTTGGTGAATATACAGTTATTCCGGTATATTCAGGATTTACCTTAAGCTTATGGCTTTCAAATGTCACATCATGGGATATCCTTCCCTGTCCGCCGAAAAGCTGTTCATCGGTATCCAGGATTACCTTCCATGATGAGTCCTCATGTATTGGAAGCTCGTATTCAGTATAGGAATCCGTGGGGTGGAAGTTGAAAATGAATATATGGTCATCCTTCCTGAACGAGATCACCTTCTTGAGATTATCAATGTCAAGTGGCTGCGGGACTCCACCCATAAGGCCTTCGCCTGACATCATATGGATCATGGCGATATCGAACTGGTTAAGGTCAAAGTACCTGAGATACTCGCTGTCAGCGAGGTTCCACTGCCTTCTGCAGTGTTTGAAGCTCCAGCCGTTTCCTTCCCTTGGGAAATCTATCCATTCGGGATGACCGAACTCATTCCCCATGAAGTTAAGGTAACCCTCAGAACCTAGTGATATGGTTATGAGCCTTGCCATCTTATGGAGGGCTATGGCCCTGTCAATTGCCAGGTTCTGGCTGCTCTTGTTCATGTTCCAGTACATTTCCTTGTCAGCCATCCTGAATATGAGAGTCTTGTCTCCTACAAGTGCCTGGTCATGTGACTCAACATACCCTACTCTCTTCTCCATGTATCTGGTGGTTGAAAGCTCATGGAACATAGAGCTCATGTCCCAGTCATCATCCTTCATTTTAAGTGTCTTAACCCAGAAGTCAGGCATTCCCATGGCAAGCCTGTAATCAAAGCCTATGCCGCCATATTCAATAGGCAGGCACATGCCAGGCATACCGCTCATGTCCTCAGCTATGCTCAGGGCATCCGGCCTCATCTCCCTTATCAGCTCATTTGCGAACTGCAGGTATGTCAGGGCATCAAGGTCAGTGTTCATGCTGAAATACTTGTCATAGCTGTCGAAGGCTGTTCCAAGACCATGGTCGTTGTATATCATGGAGGTGACGCCGTCGAACCTGAAACCGTCGAAATGGTACTCCTCCATCCAGAACTTGATGTTTGAAAGAAGGAAGTGTATGACCTCGTGCTTGCCGTAGTTGAACAGCTTCGAATCCCATGTGCTGTGAGTGCCTCTGGCACCTTCATGGAAGAACTGCTGGACCGTGCCGTCGAATTCGTTTATGCCTTCAGATATGTTCTTCACGGCATGTGACTGCACGATATCCATGAGGACGGTCAAGCCTATCTCATGTGCCTTGTTGATCATGGACTTCAGCTCTTCCGGAATACCGAACCATGACGATGCTGCGAAGTAGTTGGAGACATGGTATCCGAATGAAGCATAGTAAGGATGCTCCATGATGGCCATGATCTGTATGGTATTGTATCCGAGCTTCTTTACCCTCGGAAGCAGATTATCCTCGAACTCCTTGTAGGTTCCGATTCCCTCACGCTCCTGGGCCATACCGATGTGGGTCTCGTAGATGAACGGAGGTTTGTTCCTGTCTATCTTGAAATCACCGTCTGTCCAGTTGAATTGCTCTTTCGGGTCCCATATCATCCCGCTGAAGTCATTAGTCTTCTTGTTCTGTATAACCCTTTTGATATACAGTGGAATCCTGTCCCTCATTACTCCATTATGGTGAACATTTACCTTGACCAGTGATCCGTGCTGAAGTGAATCAGTCCCGGGCAGGAATATCTCCCACACTCCGCCTTCCTTCTTCTCCAGAGGGTGTGAGCCTCTGTTCCAGCCGTTGAAGTCACCTATGAGGTAAAGGGCTTCGGCAGCAGGCGCCCATTCCCTGTAGTACCAGCCATCCTGTGTCTTGTGGAATCCAAAGAAATGGTGGCCGTTGGCGAAGTCATTGAAGGTCTTCCCATCTCCAAGCAGAGCCTTTTTAACCTCCCTGTACCTGCTCATCCTTAGGTCTATGTCACTCTTGTGCGATGAAAGCCATGGGTCAATTTCCAGTATCTTCAGAACTTCTTCATTGCCAAATGTCTTGTCCTTCATATGTACCTCCTGTGTTTTCATATTTTCCATATCATTCCTATTTAATGCCCTTCAAGTGCCTGTCATGGAGCCTGCTGAAGAAAGTGAGAGCCACAATCGAACCTATAAGAGCCATAAGCATATCCCATTGTGAGTCCCAGGGTGAGCCCTGCATTCCCATGACCACATCTACCGGAAGTCCCAGCAGATATGATGAGAAGAGCTCCAGAAGTTCGTAGAGTGCGCTCATCCCAAGACACATGGAAACTATAATGAATGAAAGCATCTTTCCCCGTCTGACATGGTTTCCTCGTATCAGGATCTCCCTCGCCATGAGTGCCGGCCCGAAGCCCTGAAAGAAATGGCCTACCCTGTCATAATAGTTTCTGGAAAGGCCAAGCTGAATCTTGATCGTTTCAAATAGCGGATTCCTTGAATATGTGTAGTGGGCTCCGATGAGTATTACAGTCATATGGATCAGCACCACAGCATAGATGAATCTGGTGAACCTGAACCTCTTGTAGGTGAGGACGAGTACAAGCACCACCAGCAGCGCAGCAAGCGACTGCATCAGCCATACGAGCTGGCCGTAAGGTTTCCATCCAGACCATAGGACAACGCCAAGGTACAGTGCAAGCAGAATCAGGTTATACCTGTCATCCCTGTTCATCACACCCACCTCCGAAGAATTAATGTCTTAAAACGGCCTATCCGAACATATAGCCTGTCATGGATATCGATCCCATGGTGCAGGATTCATTGAAGATTCTTATCCTGTCATCCATACTTGAAGCTCCAAGCACATAAAGAAGAGGCAAGAAGTGCTCAGGTGTCCTGAATGAAAGTTCCTGGGACTTGCCTGCGCTCCTGTAGTCAATGACCGGCCTGTGGTCTCCCTCAAGTATCCTGTCCCTTATGTATCCGTCAAACTCCACAGCCCAACTCTGGCCGCCTTCCATGTCCCAGCTGATCCTGCCAAGGTTGTGGACAATATTTCCTGAACCGAATATCATAACGCCCTCATCCCTGAGTTTAGTCAGCATTTTCCCAATTTCATAATGCCTCTCGGGACTCGAATCAGCATCTATGCTGAGCTGTACAACAGGAATATCAGCCTCAGGGTACATCTTACAGAGCACTGACCAGGTACCGTGGTCGATTCCCCAGCTGTTGTCAACACTGACACCACTTCCAAGGAGATCGAGGATCCTTCCAGAAAGCACCTTTGAACCCCTGGCCTCATACTTTAGCCTGTAGAGTTCATCAGGGAATCCATACATGTCGTATATCTGTTTCGGTTTCTCTGAATCATTGACCCATGTGCCATGTGTGTACCAGTGCGCTGACACGGATAGTATAAGTTCAGGCCTTTCAATCTCCCTGCCGAGCTTCTCCCAGGTCGATGTGTACTCATTGTCAAGTATCGCGTTCATCGGAGATCCGTGTCCTGCAAATATTGCAGGCATTCTTCTAAGCTTAGTTTCCATATCCAGGTTCCTTTCGATGTATAATTTATGTGTGAACCTTCTCTCATCAGTGTGATAAATTGGAGAAGGCAATAAACAAGCATTAGCAGTTATGGAGGCTAAAATGGACAGCATAGATATTCACAGGTCTTTTGTAAATGGAGACCTTGAAGACCTGAAAAAAGCACTGGGGTATCCGCAGGGTTTCCCTAATGATATTGACGATGAAGTATTCGGCAATATTCTGGAATATGCCATTTATCACAGTCCGTTAAGCTTCATACGAAAGCTTCTCTCGCTTGGAGCAGACCCAAACTATTTTGACGGAAGCTATCCAAGCATAATCGCCGCATTATCCACAGACAGACCTGACAAGTTCAATATTATTATACTGTTGCTTCAGCATGGAGCAGATCTTAATATGCGAGGCATAAACGACTACACACCTTTGCATTATGCTGCCTCCCAGAACGATCCTGAAGCCATAAGGCTTCTACTGAACTACTGTGCGGACAGGAATGCGAGGACCGAAATCGATGACTGCGCTACCCCGATCGAAGAGGCGTTGATTCTTGGCTGCCACAAGGCAGTCGAAGAACTCATAGGATCTGACTATTAACAGCTTATTTCCCCAGGTAAAATCATGAGATTTTTCTTAATATTCCAAATATAGTTTACCATATAGTAGTGACCGTGTCATACAATTGAGTACCTGGAGGGCTTTAGGCCTGCCCAATCACCATATGCGCAGTATTGTGAACATCTCTAAGCTAAAAAAGAACAGTACAGGCAGGACTCGCATCTTTTCGGATGCGGGTCCTGCCCTGCTAGTCATCTCTTCCTAATGTTCCTTATCAGATATCTTCAAATTCAAGTGGTCATGCAAGGATCCCGCTCATCCTTATGCTTTCAACTGCCTCTTTTATCACAGTTACCGGTAGTACCAGTGCAAACCTTACGTATCCTTCACCCAGAGTTCCGAATGCGTTGCCCGGAGTGCAAATTACTCCTGTCCTTTCCATTAGCTTTGTACAGAATTCAGTTGAGCTTCCGAATTTCTCAGGTATCCTGGCCCAAACGAACATGGAACCCTTGCTTCTTGGAACGCTCCAGCCTAGGTCTGTCAATCCGTCGCAAAGGGCATCCCTTCTTTTCTGGTACTCTTCGCAGTTTTTTCTGACACTGTCCTGAGGACCTGTCAGTGCGGCGATTGCGGCATACTGGATCGGCTTGAATATTCCGTAGTCAATCTGGGACCTTAGCATCCTGAAGTTCCTTATGATCTCACTGTTTCCAAGAACAAAGGATATCCTGGCTCCGGTCATGTTGTAGGATTTGGACAGTGAATAGAATTCAACTCCGACTTCCTTTGCCCCATCAATTGACAGGAATGATCCTCCCTTATCTCCGTCATAGACTATGTCTGAATATGCATTGTCGTGGATTATTATTATGTTGTTCCTCTTGGCGAAAGCAACAAGCTTTTCATAGAATCCCTTCGGGGCAGTAGCGCATACAGGATTCATCGGATAAGAGACCAGCATGAATTTAGCCCTGGACAGTGTTTCTGCAGGAATCGAATCCAGATCGGGAAGATACATGTTTTCAGGCAGCAGCTGATAAAATGCCAGCTCAGCGCCTGAAAGGTATGGCCCTATCTCAAATATTGGGTAGCCTGGATTCGGAACAAGCACCACATCGCCCTTGTTACAGAGGGAAAACCCTATATGGGTGAGCCCTTCCTGAGATCCGTACAGAGACATTATCTCGTTAGTCTCCATAACTACCCCGAACCTCTCCTCGTAGAAGCCTGATACAGCATCAAGGAGAGCTGGCATATCCCTCAGCGAATATTTCCAGTTTTCAGGATCCCTCGCGGCTTCTATTAGCGCATCAACTACATGCCTGTCAGGCTCAAAGTCAGGAGTCCCTACGGACAGGTTATATACAGTCCTGCCCTCCTTAAGCATTTCAGCCCTCCTGTCATTGAGCACATTGAAGATACCTGTCTGGAAGTATTTCAGGTTATCCGAAAATTTTAAATCCATATGATTACCTCATTTCATTCATTTATCTGTTTCACCTAACCCCTTAATTATATCCCAAAGTACCCTTCATTACATATTCCTGTTGCATTTCTTACTAATGGTTGCTTTAGCGGTATAATCTAATTGAGAATAATGACAGAGGAAGTGAGAACCATGGGCAAGGCACAGAGGATATCAATTCTTTTATTTATAAGCATTGCAGCTCTATCTATGTTATCCGGATGTACTTCAAGGAATGATGAAGGCTTCGCCATATATCTCACTAGAGATGACATACCTCCCGTCAGTATGGAAGTGCTGAGCAACATCGAAAAGTCATCCGAACCTATCCTTACAGAACATGACATAGTTTCTTATGACGCGAAGGACCATTCTATACTTCTTGAACCTGACGCATTTCTGAAATTCAATGACCTTGAACTGTCTACAAGGGGTAAATCATTCCTTGTGTGTGTAGACGGGTTTCCAATATACTGGGGTGCCTTCTGGACTCCTTTATCTTCAATGTCATTTGAAGGAGTAGTCATCATGCTTCCTTCTTTTGCAGGCGAGAATATTGTCAATATAAGCCTCGGTTATCCGGGCGAATCTTTTTATAAAGGCTCTGACCCGAGGAATGACAAAAGGATCCTGGATACCCTTGAAAAGGCCGGCAAGCTCACAGGAAAGCCATAGTACAGTGTATATTGATTCATAAGGCCATACGATTTTTTCGTATGGCCTTATCCTTAACTTATGATTAGAGTAAGATTTACTTTTCTTGTCCTGTCACTTTCTCGAGGTCGAGTAATCCTTATACTCACTTATCAGCTGCTCGACTCTTTCCCTGATCTCATCCCTTACTCTTCTGGTTTCCTGAAGCTTTTCTTCTTCATTCCCCTTGAAGTCAGCAGGGTCTGCGATGTTCCAACTCAAAGTGTGGAGTGCTGACGGGAATATGGGACATCTCTGGCCGTTAATCTCATCGCAAACCTTGATGACTATGGAAAAAGCTTTCCCCTTCCTGTAGAAGTCGAAAACAGAATCTGTCTTGTTTTTGCTTATGTCAATTCCAATCTCATCCATGGCCTTTACAACCAATGGATTTAGAACGCCCTCTTCGAGACCCGCGCTTTCAGCCTCAAAATGCTCACCGCTCAGTCTGTTCAGAAACGCTTCAGCCATCTGGCTTCTTGCAGAGTTGTGCACACATACGAACAATACCTTTAGCATAACCTGATCACCTCAAAAATATGGTAATCAGATTATAGTGCATAAATTGAGAAACTGTTATCCAACTTCCGTTAAGTCCACATTAAGTATATGTTACGCAAATGCTCTGTCAGTCGGATGGCTTGCTTTCTTCCAGAGTCAGAGTCAATGACCTTTCCTCAGAGATTCTTATGACCGTGAATTCAACATCTTCTCCAGCTTCAAAGCTGTCAATTATCGATGTGATCTCAGCTGCGCTCGAAACCTTTGTACCGTCCAATGAAACTACCAGATCTCCGCTCCTGAATCCCGCAGCTGCCGCATTGCTTCCACTCGTGACATTGAGCACATATACTCCTGTCTGGGACACCCTGTACATCATTGCTTCCTGATTTGAGGCGATATCGAGGAATGTCATTCCCAGCTCTATCCTTCCCTGCACATATCCGTGCTCCATGAGCTCCAGCATCACAGACTTCACATCATTGATCGGTATGGCGAATCCAAGTCCCTCAACATCAGTTCCTGATGACTTGGCTACTACGATACCTATAAGGTTGCCTGAACCATCGAAAAGGCCTCCTCCGGAATTGCCTGGATTGATGGCAGCGTTCGTCTGAAGCAGGCTCATTGTCTGGTCATCCAGTGTTATATCCCGGTCCAGTGCGCTTATTATCCCGTCTGTAACCGTACCACCCAGCTGTCCGAGAGGATTGCCTATGGCTACAACCTGGTTGCCGACAACAAGTGTGGATGAGTCGCCTAAAGCGGCTGGTGAAAGCCCTGAAGCTTCTATCTTTATGATTGCTACGTCCGTCTGCTCATCAGTTCCAATCAGCTCTGCCTCATATTCATCTCCTGACACAAGCCTTACGGATATCTTCTGAGCACCTTCAATAACGTGGTTATTGGTTACTATGTAGCCATCCTCGGTTAATATGACTCCGCTGCCAGCTCCTTCAGATATGTACTGTGGTGTCCTCTGGCCGGTAACAAGGACCTCGGTGGTTATTTCAACAACCGTAGGTGCTGCCATTTCAGCTATCTCAGGAATGCTAAGGGTTTCAGATAGGCTGCCAGTCAGAAAAACCGCTTCTACGGACGCAGATTCCGATGATCCATCATCATTACCAGGAAAATTCGCACCTGCACTATTGATGAGCGAGCTGACTGAGACAACAAGACAAATCGAAGCAACGGCAATTATCCTGCCCCACTTCCTTTTTCTTATATTCTTTGGTAGTTCAGCAGAACCCCATTTATTCTGGTTCCCCTCACAGCTTCCATCCTTGATATCTTCCCTGTCTCCATCATTCCCTAACATCTTAATCTCTCCTTTGCTGCATGCTATTTTGAGGATCATGCTATTCACCATGTCTTTCCTCAACTTGATTCTACAGCGGCTAAGGTTTGAATTCCCCGAAGGGAAGGCTCACAATTGAAGCAGGAAGAACGCAAAAATCCGCAAACCTTTGTGAAATTCCGGTTCTTAAAGTCCCATCACTTTACATCCGGGAACGACAAAACCCCCGGAAAAATTTCTGGGGGTTTTCCATTAAAATGCTTTTCTGTTGTATTGCTTTCTCTGCTGCTTGGAATCAGCACCCCTCATGCCTTTAGGCTGCTGGTTCTGCCTGGAGGAATCAGTCCTCCTGTTGCCTGAAGGCTGATTTCCATAGCCCCTTTGAACGGGCTGCGATGGAATGACATCTGCAGGAAGCTCAACCAGTGGGAACGGATGGTCCGAAACCACAGGTATGTTCTTTGAGATCAGCTTCTGTATGTCCTTAAGGAGCGGCTTCTCTTCCTGGTCACAGAATGAGATTGCTGTTCCTCCAAGTCCTGCTCTTCCGGTCCTTCCGATCCTATGTACATAGGTTTCAGGGACCTCAGGAAGATCATATATTATAACGTGGGAAAGCTCATCCACATCTATGCCTCTTGCGGCGATGTCAGTGGCTACAAGAATCCTCGTCTTTCTTTCCTTGAAGTTGCTGAGAGCAAGCTGCCTTGCACCCTGCGACTTGTTTCCGTGTATTGCCTGTGCCTGGAAGCCGCTCTTGTCCAGCTGCTTCACTATCTTGTCAGCTCCATGCTTTGTCCTTGAGAATACAAGGGCAGTATCTATGTCCTTGTCCTTCAGAAGCTTTTCAAGAAGCTTTATCTTGTTTGCCTTGTTCACGAAATATACTGACTGGTCAATGGTGTCAACAGTAGACGCTACAGGAGCGACACTTATTCTTGTAGGATCCTTCAGAATCGAATCAGCAAGCTTCGAAATCTCATCAGGCATTGTAGCTGAAAAGAACATGGTCTGCCTTTCCTTGGGAAGATATCCGATTATTTTCCTGACATCGTGTATCATACCCATATCCAGCATCATATCCGCCTCATCGAGTACGAAGTATTTCACCTTGTCCAGGTGTACGTATCTCTGGCCTATGAGGTCAAGCAGCCTTCCGGGTGTTGCCACCAGTATGTCTGCTCCCCTTGATAGCTCGTCAGTCTGAGGATTCTGTGATACTCCTCCGAAAAGCACCATGGTCTTAAGGCTCAGGTGTCTTCCATAGGATGTGAAGCTGTCCTTTATCTGTATGGCAAGCTCTCTTGTCGGTGCAAGTATAAGCGCCTTGATCTCCTTCTTGCCTTTCTTCTGGTCTCCTGCAAGTCCCTGCAGTATGGGAATTGAAAAGGCTGCTGTCTTTCCGGTGCCTGTCTGTGCAGTGCCTAAAAGGTCTTTGCCTTTAAGCAGTGAAGGTATTGACTGCGCCTGTATGTCTGTGGCCTCTAAATAGCCTTCTTCTTTAAGTGACTTCTGTATTTGCTTTATAATATCCAGGTTTTCAAATAACAATAATTTCTCCTTTTGCAGTATGCGTAGTAACTCTATGATCTTCTGCTTAAAATAAAATGATCCGGTTTCAAAGGACCTTGTCTTACAGCGAACCCTCTGCCAATGCAGCAGACTCCGCTGGAATCAAAGACTGATCCTGTTACGCCGGAATGGATGACCATTGTTATTCATTACAAAAGCGTCAAGCCGCTGAATTTTCGCGGCATTCCAATTATACTCTCAATTTCATGCAATGTAAAATGATTAATTTCTCAGCATCATTTCCCTTCAGAAATCCATCTTACGCCTTTTGCGATGCGCTCTGGAATTTCAAAGAAATGATTTCCCTCATTGATCTCGAAGAAAACCTCGAATCCATCCTCTGCGAGCAGCTCACTCGTCTTCCTTGTCCAATCGCCTACCCTGGCCATCCTCGGATTCCTTGAACGCTCCTCCTTGTCACCAAGGGACAGATAGACCTTCATGTGTCTGTCAGGACCTATCTCCTTCTCCAGGAAATCAATCCAACCATCATACCAGAGTGACCCTGACATGGAGGCAGCTCCAGAAAATTCATTTGTCTTCAATGCAGCATAGAGAGCGAACAACCCTCCCAGCGAGTAACCCGCTATAGACCTGTTTTTATCCGAAACAGTGAGGTCCTTCTCAGCCTCAGGTATTATCTTCTCCAGCATGACCCTAATGAAATCATCCGCCTTGCCGGAAAAGTCTGCTTGCCCCTTGAAGGCTGCTGGCGCCTCCCAGGGAGTAAGGTCCCTCTCCCAGTCTATTCCTTCAATGGAAACAAGAACAATATCCAGGTCTTCCACAAGAGGCAGCAGCTTCTCGGTCTCTTCACCTATTAGATAAATGACTCTTGGATTCATAGATTTAGTGAATGAATGCACTGAAATCCTGTAGCTCTCAATTTCAAAATTCCTTTTTTACATATCTAACCAACCCTGAATATCTTTCCAAGAAGCTTTCTTCTTGTCACTATGGCTCCCTTTGGACATAGCTCCTGGCAGCAGAAGCACCTTATGCATTTGCTGTAATCCCATCTGGGGACCATTTTACCTTTACTCTCTGCAAATGTTATGACATCAGGCCTCCTGGGACATACCTCGTCACACATTTTGCAGCTTATGCATTTATCCTCGATTACAACCGGGTCTGGAGCGGTTAGTGTTCCTATGAGGTTATTGAGCTTCGGGCTCAGGAAATTGACCGCACCGGCACTACGGGACAGCTTAAAATCATTGCTCTTGAGGGAGTCAATAGTCTCACCCAGAACATCTATGTCTTCAGGCATGACTTTTCCCCAGTGAGCCTCATGAGCAGCCTTTAAAAACGGCACGTTAAGTACCTTGTCATAGCCTATGAGCCTTACCGCTACTGAATCAATCGCTGCAAGGTCTTCACCCATGATTATTGAGTCAAGCCTCTTCGGTGTCCCGTTTCTCGGTCCGTTGCCTTCCATGGCCATGATTCCGTCAAGTATGGCAAAGCTTGTTCCTACCAAGGAGTTGAGGTCCAAAAGCATCCTTGCAAAATTCATCGGGTCAGGCTGCTTCGTATGCCAGCCAGCCTTCTGTGCCCCATAGAGACAGCCGAACTGATTTTTTACAGCACCGGTATAATACATCATCGCATGGGTCTTAAGCTTAGGCAGCGAAATTACCACATCAGCCTCATACGGTGCCCTGGCAACATCCCAGTACCTGAACATTATCGGATCATTAAGCTCCACATGGACCTCATCGCTGAAATCGGCAAACTTCACTCCATACCTGTCAGCTACCTCAATAAGACCTCCCTTTTCAGCTGCTTTCCTGGCATCAGAGGAACCTGGTGAATCCCCGAAGGAAATGTCATTCGAATACTCTGAAACGATCCTAATAACTGCCTCAAACATGGCAAAGTGGGTTATCACCGGAGACCCCTTCTCAACCATGCTCAGCAGATTAGGCTTAAGCAGAACTTTACTTCCCGTTGGAATGAGCTTCCTAAGATAAGCATCCCCTCCCAGTATTTCAAAGCCTTCCCTCAGCTTCTTCTCAAGTGCATCCACATCATAGCTGTCATGTCTCAAAAGACAAACCTTTTCCATAAAACAACTCCTCATTTTTGGGCTATGCCAGCTGTAACATCGACTGTTAACAGCATCTCAAACCTTTCCCTTTATTATATATCCCTTCCAGCCTATTAAGCAAAATTCACCGGCAATAACTAAAAATCCTGAATCAGCACCAGTGATAATGATTCATTTCGGCTTGTATTTCTGCATTAATATGATTGAATAATTGATGCAACTTTTACGTTTATCCACTTGAAAAGACTGTTTAGATTGCCATTACTTGACAATCTTTCCAATATTTTAGATAAAAATTGATAATCGCAATAATTACGTCTTATTTTATAAGTATTACAGTATAAATCTATTTTATTGTTAATATTTTCATTTTTTTGTTATAAAAGTAACTTTGTTAATAATATGAAAAACTATTTTCAAAGGCTATAAATTATAGTATTATAATGTAAACGAAGGTCAATCTGAATATTGATAATATTTCTACAAAAAATATCACATTCAGCAACCTAAAAACTATTATTTGTACTAAGACTGGAAGTCCTAAATAGCAATCGGTACAACCATAATTCTAATAAATGGAGGTAAATCATGAGAGCATATGTTGAAAAGATCAGCGGGAAAAATGTGATGCTGAAAAGAGAAGATGGAAGCAGGATAAAAGTAAGGAACAACAGCTATGCTGTAGGTGATGAGCTTCCGGTAGACTATTCCGTGAGCGGGGTCTTCAGCTTCGCCGCTGCCACAGCGGTTGCTGCAGTTTTTATTGTAGGTCTGTTCATGGCTGCATACCTGACTCCTTATTATTACATAAGTATCGATACGAACCCCAGCCTGATGGTGCACGCAAACATTTTCGAGCGTGTTGTAGGTATTGATCCCATGAATGAAGAGGCAGAGGAACTGTTTGGCGATACAAGCTACAACAACATGAAGGTCGAGGATGCCGTGGTTGACGCATTGTCTGCAATCGGCGCAGCCGGATATTTCGACGGAATGAGCGCAGATGTATTTCTGGCACCAGCGACAAGGAATGAAGCCAAGTCCAAGCTCCTTGCAGCAAAACTCAAGGAAACCGTCGAATCGCAAATCAGGAGGAACGGTATAGACGCCAGCATAGAAGCTGATTCAGTAAGCTACTACCTGTTCAGGGATGCTGAAAGGCTCGGAGTCTCACCGGGCAAGCTCCATATCATACAGAACCTCCTTGGTCTGGATATAGCAGGAAATATAGAGTTGACAGTAAAGCAGCTGTTGGAGAAGCTTAATCCCCAGAAATGATCATTATACTGTGACAATAAAAGTATCCACCTGACAGGAAAGCAGCCGCAACCGGCTGCTTTCCTTATGTCCTTTATTATATGCTGATGGCTTATTCCTTACCCCTCATATGCCTTCTCAAGCAGAGCAATGTCAAACTTCTTCATCTTAAGGAAAGCTTCAGTGACTCTCCTGATCTTTTCTCTATCCCCTGTCTTCATCATCTCGTCCATGGATGCCGGCACAATCTGCCAGGATACTCCGAATTTGTCCTTGAGCCAGCCGCATTGCTCAGACTCAGGAACGAAGGAAAGTCTGTCCCAATAATAATCTATCTCCTCCTGGGTATCACAGTTCACTATGAAGGATATCGCCTCGTTGAACTGAAACTCATGGGCATAGCCGCTGTCCATGGCTGCGAATTTCATTCCCTCCAGAGTAAATGAGGCATACATAACAGTTCCAGGTGTATCGAATTCCTGCCCTTCTCCATATCTTGAGATGTCTCCGGCCTTTGACTCCCTGAACACTTCACAGTATAGCTTAATTGCTTCTTCAGCCCTGCCGTACTGTTCCCCAACAAACATGAGCGTAGGTGTTATTTTTTGTGAAATCTTGCCCTCCACCTGCATTATCTGCCAGGATAGCCCATACCTGTCCTGGCACCATCCATATCTTGGACTGAAGGGATACGAGTCCAGTTCCATAAGGATACTTCCGCCATCTGATAGTTTCTTCCAGAGAGATTCTACCTCTTCCGCTGTGCTGCAGTCCACCCTAAGGGATATTGATGGATTGAATTTGAAGTACGGTCCCGCCGACAATAGCATGAAATCCTGCCCGGCAAGACTTACCGTGACTGTCTCAGCAGTCCCTGATGGTGTATCTTCGAGAATGGCGCCTCCTGTTATCGCTGAATCACCAAATATGGAAACATAGAACTCAGCTGCCTCACGTGCTTCCTTGTCATACCATAGGTGCGGTACTAACTTATTCACTATTTTACCCTCCTGTATTTCTGAAATACCTTCAATAACAAGTGATTTCTTTCATTAATTCTACCATGTTATTTTTTGTCAATCCATTAAGAATCTGGAAACTTCCATCTGATGATTCTTCTTTTCGCTTTTCATATCTGCTTGAACGCGATGTATATGATATTCGTGGTAAAATGTAATTAGCTGAATACAGTCAGGTGGTGAAAAGATGCTATTGATTACAGTATCAAGACAGACAGGAAGCCTCGGGGATGAGATAGCAGAGGAAGTTTCAAGGAACCTTGGTCTGCCGATAATCACTAGGCAAACTGCAATGAGCGAATGGCTTCCGGAGATAGCAGGCAAGCATGAGCTCCATATGCTTTCAGAAAGTCCTGGCTATTATCTCAATCCATCACAGTCCGGAATTACCTATGCAGAATTTCTGGAAAACAAGTTAAGGATGGCAGTCAAGGACCATTCAGCAATAATAAGCGGAATGGGTGCCCAGGTCATATTCGCATTGCATCCTGAAGCAGTCCATATCAAGATAATGGCTTCCCAGGAGGTCCGCATCGGAAGAATCATGAAAAGCAATCACCTTGACAGGAAGGACTCGGAAAGACTTCTTGAAATCACAGACCGAAAGCACAAGCGCTACATCAGCATGATATATGAGAAGGATTGGGCTGATCCGCTGCTTTACGACCTTACTCTGAATACAGACAAGCTGAGCATAAAGGACGCTGCAGAAGCTATTGCATGTCTTGTAAGAAACAGACTTCTTGAGGTTAATAAGATAGCAGAGGCAAACGGCAATGGGACTAAAAAAGCCGTAGTCTTCAAGCACCCCTCCGAGGAAGAATTCGCAAGGATCCTCGACATGTATTGCCTGGAATGGGAGTATGAGCCCCGAACCTTCCCGATAAAATGGGATGCTGAGGGCAATATAATACTTGCATTTTCACCCGACTTCTATCTGCCGAAATTCGATACGTACATAGAGCTTACAACCATGAACCAGAAATACGTGTCAGAAAAGAAGAAGAAGGTAGAGCAGCTCAGGAAGCTATATCCCGGAACAAACATAAACATAGTGTATAAGAAAGACTTCCATACTCTAATAAAGAGATTCGGAATGCTTGGAGGTAAGGCAGGTGAGTAATGGATTAGGAAAAGTGCTGTTCACTGAAGATGAGATAGCCAGAAGAATTGCTGAAGTGGCGATTGAAATCGACAGCGACTACAAGGGCAAAGAGCTCGTTGTCATAAGTATCCTCAAGGGCTCCATATTCTTCCTGACAGACCTGACTAGGCGTCTTACCACGCCACTGAAGATAGACTTCCTGGCAATCGGAGTACCTAAGGGAGACACTGCTCAGACAAGAGTCGTCAGCTTCATCAAAGATCTGGATATCGACATTCTTGGGCGTCATGTTCTTCTCGTGGAGGATGTGGTTGGTACCGGCCTTACTTTAGGCTACATACGCCAGCACCTGGAGCTTTGCAGGCCTGCAAGCCTCAAGATATGCACGCTCCTGGACAATTCATCAGAAAGGCTTCTTAATATCCCGATAGCCTACCGTTGCTTCGAGATGCCGGATCAATTTGTAGTTGGTTACGGACTTGACCACGATGAGAATTACAGGAACCTTCCATATATTGCTGCCTATACAAGAAAAAAATAGGAAACTAAAGAGTCCTGCATCACTGCAGGACTCTTGTCATTTAAAAAGGAAGGGCTCCAACGAACCTTTATTAACATACCTCTTATTTCACCTTCTACTTCTGTTTCCCATTCACATTCTCTCCTTGAGATCTTCTTCCTTATCGGTCTGGTTACTTTTTGTTTGTCAAAGTCTTTTTTCATATCTTTTCAAATTTTGCATTTATCATAATGGTACATGCTGGTTCGAATTTCAATGATCAAGTTCTTTTTCAAACACTTTTCACTTTTTCTTTAAGGGTATAGTAAATTTTACTTTACCGATACTTTTGGTTTGAAGAAATGTTCTGTTTCTTTATCCGGCTCTGTAAGTCTTCTGTCTTGGGAATTCCTTGGAGCTTATTACTAGTATACCGCCGTATAGGAATATAATCAAACACCGCAGATGTCCGCTACAAGCAACTAATAACGATTATCCCCCGAATACTCTCCCATGCTTCAAAATGCTAATGTTTCAAATATTCTGATAATTACCCTGTGCTAACATCTTCTTTTACCTTCTCTCCAGCACTTACTTTTGCAGCATGTCTCACTACCTATAAAAGGCGCTCAAGTGGAATTTCTCTTGAGCGCCTTATCTTATTCAGTCATTTCCACAGTATTCTTAACTGCCTGTTCAGTCATCTTTTCCATGTCCTCTTCCTTGAGAAGTGGCAGCTTGAACTTGTCTCTGATCCTGTTTTCAATTTCGATTGCAATAGAAGGATTATCCTTCAGGAAAATCTTGGAGTTCTCCCTTCCCTGGCCAAGCCTTGTTCCCTTGTAGGAAAACCAGGCTCCACCCTTATCTACGATTCCCTCATTCACTCCGATATCAATAAGGCAGCCTGTCCTTGAGACTCCGCCATTATAGATGATATCAAATTCAGCCTGCTTGAATGGAGGTGCAACCTTGTTCTTGGTGACCTTGATCCTGGTCCTGTTGCCAACCACTTCATCTGCAGTCTTTATGGAGTCTATTCTTCTGATATCAAGCCTTATCGTCGAGTAAAACTTTAGTGCCCTTCCTCCAGTAGTTGTCTCAGGACTTCCAAACATTACACCGATTTTTTCCCTGAGCTGGTTTATGAATATGACTATGCAGTTTGACTTGTTTATCGCGGAGGTAAGCTTCCTAAGAGCCTGTGACATGAGCCTTGCTTGAAGTCCCACGTGGGAATCTCCCATCTCGCCTTCTATCTCAGCTCTTGGCACAAGGGCGGCAACTGAGTCAATCACTATCACATCTATCGCATTAGACCTTACGAGTGCTTCGGTGATTTCAAGAGCCTGCTCTCCGGTATCCGGCTGTGAGACTATAAGGTCATCTGTATTGACTCCAAGCCTTTTGGCATAGGACGGGTCAAGCGCATGCTCTGCATCCACGAACGCTGCAGCTCCCCCTGCCTTTTGCGCTTCAGCAACTATGTGCAGAGCGATGGTTGTCTTTCCCGAGGATTCAGGTCCGTATATTTCAATTACCCTTCCTCTTGGAACTCCCCCCACACCGAGGGCAATGTCAAGGGCCAGACATCCTGTGGGTATGACCTCGATGTTCATTGAAGCATTTGCACCAAGCTTCATTATCGATCCTTTTCCGAACTGTTTCTCTATCTGGCTGATCACTGTATCCAGTGCAGCGAGTTTGTCTGTCTTTATAACCATATTCATCCTAAATCCGTAATTTACGGAACCTTCCCAGCCTTAAAGGCTGATTATCATAATTCTTCTGAACTTCTCAGCTGATTCTGTCTATGTTCACGCTTCATCGGATAGAAGAGCCGTCACCCTCTCGTTGACCACATCAAAGGTAGTTCCAAGCGATATTGCCAGCTCCGTGAACAGTATTCCCTGAACTACATTCAGAAGCTTCTTGTCCTTGTCGCTGAATTTTCTTCCTGCCTGCTCTGCACTGTATTTTCTTCTCATCAGTGTATTGACTATTCCCGCAATATCCTTACGGTTACCTGTCTTTACAGTTTCAGCATATATCTGGTTCCTCTCGTTGTTTATCTCTATCCAGCTTCTTCCCGGCTTCCTGAAGGAATCAATTATCTTCTCAGCCTCGTC
Organism: Youngiibacter multivorans; assembly: GCF_017873395.1. Taxonomy (GTDB): domain Bacteria; phylum Bacillota; class Clostridia; order Clostridiales; family Clostridiaceae; genus Youngiibacter; species Youngiibacter multivorans. The sequence goes on from NZ_JAGGKC010000013.1 coordinate 63,517, forward strand.
CTCCTCAATTAGCTCAAGCATCGTCACGCTCTCATTGTCCACAGGTATGCTTATAATAAGTTTCCTGTCCGCTATCGGGTGAAGCACATAGTAGTCCTTTTCCACTCCCTGAAATTTGTTGCTGCAAATGTCATCCACAAGGCAAATGCCATGGGATGAATAGATCATCATATCTCCCTTATTGAACATTACTCTTCCCTCACTCCATATTGTCAACCTGGTTGACTATAACCATTTTACACCAAAAGGGTTAAATTGTCAATTTGGTTGACAATCATCCCATGTTACAGTATATTTGTGTTGTAAAATCGATTGGAGTGAGATCATTGAAGCCAATACTGGAAAATCTGGACCTAATAGACCTTATAAGCGAACGTCACCTTCTTCTTAGAAAAATCACTGAAAAGACGTGGAATGACAGAAGCGATATCAGCATCTCCAATTCTGAGTGGTTCATAATGGCGAGAATCTATAGGATAAGGCCTACCCTTGCGCAAGTGTCAAAGAGCGTGGACATATCAAGGCAGGCGACTCATAAGATAGTCAGAGGACTGGAATCCAGAGGACTTGTGATAATTGAAGACTCAACTGAAAACAACAAGGACAAATGCATCAGTATGACTACCTTGGGCGAGGAATGCTATGAAAAGAACCTTGCACTCAAGGCTGAACTTATTGACAACATTGCAGACCATATTGGCAGAGACAAGGTTACTCATCTAAAAGAAATCCTCATGGCAGACTGGGGAATCTAATGAACGAGCCAGGACAGAATATCACATCATGTCCTGGCTCATTCCTTATAGCTTTTCAGTCCAGAATGAACCTTATAGATGGTTTCTCTGAATTTACACGGAAATCTTCTATTGGTATCGCGCGTTACCTAAGTTCAGGCCTGAATATCTCCAGGAGTTTGAATACCTTGTCCTCATACTCATATTTGAATATGGTGCAGTTAGGCCATCCCTTCTTTCGCTCCTCCGTGGTATCCTGCCAGTGGGACAGGAAATGAAGGCATGCTCCTGCGTGTGATACAGCTAGAACCACGTTATGGTCGTCCTTCTCCATTATTTCGGTGCACGTCCTTACCATCCGTTCACGCACCTCATCCCTGGCTTCTCCGCCATATGCTACAAAGAATGTGCCGAAGACGACCTTATCCTTCGGGTTCAGGTCTTCACTCTCGCCTTCGAACGTCCCGAAGTTCATTTCCTTCAGACCCTTGAGCCTGGTGTATGGCATGCTGTTGCCTGTGACTATTTCCAGGGTATCGCAGCATCTCTCGGAGGTTGAGCTGTAGGCATGGTCGAAGGTGACCCCGCTGAAATATTCTGAAGCGATCTTTGCCTGCTTGATTCCGAGCTCAGTCAGTGGAGAATCGCAGAACCCCTGTATTTTTCTGCGGACATTGAAAAGTGTCTGCCCATGCCTCATTATGTAGAACGTCTTCTTCATATTTAATCACAATCCTTTGTCATTAATATCTGCAGCCACTGCCTTAATATAGATCTGTTTCAGATTCTCAATCTTCACAAACTGATTCATAAACTGAATTCCACGTCATATTACCCTGAATTCCTTCCATTTTCCGCTTTTGAGCCGGTACCCGAAAAAGAAGGCCCTTGCCACCCAGTCAATGCACATGGCTATCCAGACTCCGAGAACTCCAAGGTTGAAAACTACCCCCAGAATGTAAGAGAATACCAGCCGGAACAAAATCATGCTTCCAATGGAAACGACCATTGTATAGCGCACATCCCCTGATGCTCTCAGTGCATTGGCTAGTGTAAAGGAAATTGGCCATATGAGTATGGATATGGGGTTATGGACAAGTATCAGGCTATAGGTGATTTTGATGGCTTCATCAGATACGGTATAAAGCTTAAGGAGCACAGGCAGAAATATGAGTATTACAAGGCCCATGGCCGCATTTCCAATATAAGTGATCTTCATCAGCTTCTTAAGATACCTTTCAGCTTCTTTGTAGTCCCCAGACCCGACGCATTGCCCTATGACAGTTACAATCGCTAGGTTCATGGCTAGTGCGAAGCTTATAGACAGCATGGCAAGGCTGTTTCCAACTCCGTTGGCAGCTATCTGGGCAGTTCCGAACAGAGCGATTATGCTTACCAGAAGCACCTTACCGAGCTGGAACAGTCCGTTTTCTATTCCGTTTGGAACAGCTATACTTAGTATTCTGCCAGCCATCTCCCTGTTCCATTTGAACACTCCGGAAAGCTCAACATGAACCTCATTGGTCTTATTCTGAACCTTGACAATCATAATGGCAGCTGCAAGCATTCTGGAAAGAAGAGCTGAAATTCCGACTCCCATGACTCCTGTCTTAAATATGAATATCCCAGCCGATATTCCTATGACATTCATAACATTCATCACTATTGAAACTCCCATGGTAATATGTGACTTCCCCATTGACCTGAAAAGTGCTGCACAGGAATTGTAGACTGCCAGGAATGGGTATGAGAGTCCTGATAACAGGAAGTAGACAACAGCTGCATCCATTACCTCAGGCTCTACCTTTCCGAATAGGAGCATCAGTACAGGCTTATGGAAAATCACCACCAGGAGCAGGAAAAACACTGAAATCATTGAAGTTGTAAGTATAAGCTGGTTAGACGCCTTCCGGGCATGCTCCATATCCTTGTTGCCTATGTATTGGGATACGACAACTGCGCCGCCGGTAGCAAGGGCTGCCAGCACATTGATGAGCAGGAAGTTGATCATCTCGACTATGGATACTCCTGACACAGCTGCCTCACCGGCATAGGATACCATCATGGTGGCGATCATGCTTACGCCTATGATGAGCAGCTGCTCCATGAACAGAGGTATTATCAGTTTTCTGAGAGAGCTATCTGTAAACATACTGGCCTCGCCTTTCACTGCTCGCGGCATCAACTTCTGTTGCAGGATTTCCCCTCATCAGATCCTGACTTCTCCGGATAGTATTTTCTTGTAATCCTCATAATTTCTCTTAAGAAGCTCCGGAGTATCAAGGCCATAAGGACATCTTGAACTGCACTGTCCGCATTCAAGGCAATCCTCAATCTTCCTCATCATCTCCTGGGACTGGTCTGAAAGCCATTTGTCAGAAGGAGACCTTCTTAGAAGAAGTGACATCCTTGCACTTGTGTTGATTTCAATGTCTACAGGGCACGGCATGCAGTAGCCGCATCCTCTGCAGAATGCGCCTGTAAGCTCCTTCCTGTCATTTTCTATGATCTGGTCAAGCTCTGCGGAAGCCATTGGCGGATTCATCACATAGCTCAAGAACTCATCAAGCTCTGTCTCGCGCTGAACACCCCAAATGGGAAGAACATTGTCGTACCTTGACATGAAAGAGTAAGCAGCCGTGGAGTTGTTTATCAGTCCCCCTGCAAGAGCCTTCATCGCTATGAAGCCCATGTCCGCCTTTTTGCATTTTTCCACCAGCTCAATGTCCTTCTCGGAGGACAGGTAGCTGAATGGAAACTGGAGTGTCTCATATAGGCCTGAATCTATGCACTCATGTGCAACGTCAAGCTGGTGGTTTGTGACCCCTATATGCCTTATCTTTCCTTGTCCTTTAGCTTCAAGCATGCATTCGTACATTCCGGTTCCGTCACCAGGCTTGTAGCAAACTTTAGGCCAGTGGAACTGATAAAGGTCGATATAGTCAGTCCTGAGATTCACCAGTGACTTCTCAAGGTCTTTCCTGAATGCCTCAGGAGTCTTCGCATGGGTCTTTGTTGCGATGAATACCTTATCCCTCATACCCTCAAAGGCAAGTCCCAGCTTCTCCTCGCTGTCCGAATACCCTCGTGCAGAATCGAAGAACCTAATACCTCCGTCGTATGCCTTCCTGAGAAGTCCTACAGCAGTTTCAGTACTTACCCTTTGTATCGGCAGAGCACCAAATCCGTTCTTTTCAACTGTGATTTCAGTTTTTCCTAGCCTTACGGTTGCCATACCTAAATCCCCCTCTTATCTTTTGTCAGACTGACCTTCCCATCTCATAAGCATCATCAAATGCTCTCTTTCCCTTAACATCACCCTTGTTCCAGGAGCCGATACCATATACTATTCCCTTTTCAACAGAACCTTCCAGGCAGTAGGTAAAACCCCTGAAGCCCTCCACAGTCCTGACCATGGCATTGATGTCATCATCAGCCGCAGTCAGCATGAAATAGAACTCCTTATCCTTGATCTCAAGATATCTGGAATAGGTCCTGTCTATGAGATTCTTCATCTGGGCATTCATATTGTAGAAGTAGACCGGAGTTGCCATGACTATGGCATCAGAAACCATCATCTTCCGGAGGACATCTTCCATGTCATCCTTCCTTATGCACTCGCCCCCGTTCCTTTTGCAGGAATCGCACGCCAGGCAGTTTCCGATGTTCTTCTCCCTCAGGTATATTGTTTCAGTCTCATTCCCTGACTCTATGGCACCTTCCTTGAACCTGTCGCACAAGATATCAGTGTTTCCCGATTTTCTCGGACTTGACGATATGATCAGTATCTTCTTACCCATATTCCCCTCCGATTAATTTTCACTTATTTAACGATATCATGCCTTTCCCTTAATTATATCCCATCTTCTCCAGTAAATTATCATTTTCGAGTTATGATTCTCAAATAGTTGGAAATCATAATTTAAAAAGATATTCATCAGATTGTATGGTTTCAGGATACTACCTTAATCCAGCTCCAGATTAAGCAGGTTATGCAAGGGTATAAAAAAGCACCTTCGGATTGATATTGTCCGAAGGCGCATATTCATTGACCTTATCTTGAAATCCCGTATTTTGATTCCACATACTTCCTGAAGTTGTCCATTATAGCCTGCCAGCCGGCCTTCTGGTACTCAGGCGGGAATGTATGCTCAGCGTCAAAGGTCTCAATTATCCTTACGACCCCATCCTCTTCCTTGAAGGTTATCCTTACCTTCCTGCCATCCTCCATTGTATAGGCAATCAGGCTTTTCGGTATGACCTCATCATACTTTCCGCCGAAGTCAAATCCCGTGCTGCCATCCCTTGCTTCCATCCTTGATACAAAGCTTCCGCCAGTCCTCAGGTCATTCTCGGCACGAGGCGTAAACCAGTCATCAGAAGCGTTGTTCCAATTTACTATATGCACTGGCTCGGTCCAGCATTCCCAGACCTTATCCAGGGATGCCTCAACCTTTGTTTCTACTGTTATGCTGATATTCTTTTCAGTTTCCATAGATATTACCTCCATGAAGTGATGTTAACCGGAAATTGTGTACAGCAGAAAACAAGCCGATTAAATTTCTGTTATGTTTAGTTTTTTGTCAATCACGCAAATTTCTACTAAATATAGCCTCACTTGCATCATCTATTCCACTGCACCCATTAGCAATTTCTCCATGTCCGAAATGAGTTTTATGGTTTCCACTTCCAGGCGGTTTCGCAAGGATTTCAGATCGCTAAAATCAGGGTCCTCAGGGATTTTTCGAACTACTATTGAATCTACCCCTGGAGCTGCTTCAGATAGCTCGCAGCCTGGTATGTCTCTACCCTTAAGAAGTTTCAGAAAATCCGCCTGTACCTGCCTGTTGGCTCCTGAAAGCCAGACTTCAAAGCTATTACTCTCATGAAGATAAACAAGTGCGACTTTAAGCCTCTGTCTTTTCAAGGTTTCAGGAGTGATCGTGAAGAAAGTCATGTCCATGAAGCCCTGGTAAAGCGCTCCTATAGCCATCTCAGGATACACTTCAGACAGATGTGTCCTTATATCTGCAATGAATTCCATTATGCCCCTGTACGCATCCTGAAGGTACCCCTTCTGCAGCTCATCGTGATACTTTTTGATCTGCTCATTCAGCTTATCCATGTTCTCCTCCTTTTCACCTTCATCTAATGGTCAATCATTCATTTCAAGGATATCACAAATACTAGCCATGTTAACATCACTTAATAGGCAGCTGGCTGATATGACAAATTTTAGTGTAAAAAATACGCCTGAAGGCCAGAGTTTTCCTGACCTTCAGGCGCACCTTCTATTTCATTATCTTTACGATCTGGTTTGTGAACTCAACCGGGTCCTCTAGCGGAAGTCCCTCTATAAGGCGTGCCTGATTGTAGAGCAGGCTTGTATAGAGGTTGAACTTGTCCTTGTCCTCCGTGAAGGCCTTCTTCAGGCTTTCGAACACCTCGTGGTGAGTATTGATCTCAAGTACCTTGTCTGCGTTTATGCCTTCTGAGTTGGGCATCGCATTAAGTATCTTTTCCATCTCGATGCTCAGTTCGCCGTCGCTGGCAAGACATACGGGATGGTTCTTGAGCCTCCTTGAAGCCCTTACCTTAGTTACCTTGTCTCCCAGACTAACCTTCATGCTGCTGAACAGCTCGTCGTTTGACTTGTTTTCCTCTGAGTCCTCTTCCTTCTGTTCTTCAGTATCAATTCCAAGGTCTCCGCCTGATACGTTCCTGAATTCCTTCTCACCATACTTCATCAGCATCCTGATGGCAAACTCGTCCACATCGTCGGTGAAGTAAAGTATCTCATAGCCCTTTTCGGAAACTATCTCCGTCTGAGGCATCCTGTCAATCTTTTCGGGTGTCTCTCCGGTTGCATAGTATATGTACTTCTGTGATTCAGGCATACGTCCGACATACTCGGTCAAGGTTACTAACTTCTTTTCCTTGTTGGAGTAGAACATGATGAGGTCCTGAAGGTCTTCCTTGTTTACACCGTAATCGCTGTAAAGGCCGTACTTCAGCTGTCTTCCGAACTCCTTGAAGAAGGTCTCGTACTTTTCCCTGTCATCCTTCAACATCGATAGCAGCTCATTTTTGATCTTGTTCTTGATGCTCTTGGCAATGAGCTTAAGCTGACGGTCATGCTGAAGCATCTCCCTTGATATGTTCAGCGATAGGTCCTCTGAGTCCACCATACCCTTCATGAAGCTGAAGTGGTCTGGAAGAAGGTCCGGGCATCTGTTCATTATGAGGACTCCGTTGGAATACAGCTCAAGCCCCTTCTCGTATTCCCTGGTGTAGTAATCGAACGGGATGCTCTCCGGGATGAACATGATCGTATTGAAGCTCACTGTTCCCGCAGCGCTCATATGTATGTGCTTAAGAGGCTTGTCAAAGCCATAGTGCTTCTCAGAGTAGAAGTTTTCGTAATCCTCAGCTTTTAGCTCGTTCTTGTTCTTTCTCCAGATAGGAACCATGCTGTTAACTGTCTGGAGCTCAGTATAGCTTTCACGGTCGGTTTCGGAGCCTTCCTTCAGCCTAGTGCGTGTTGCTTCAAGCTTTATGGGATACCTTATGAAATCAGAATACTTCTTTATAAGTGACCTCAGCCTGTAGTCCTCAAGATAATCGTCGTATTTTTCATCCTCAGTGCTCTGCTTTAACTCAAGGCAGATTTCAGTGCCATGTGTTTCCTTTTCTGCAGGCTCCACGGTATAGCCATCAGCCCCGTCTGACACCCATTTCCATGCGCTGTCAGAGCCAACTGCCCTGCTGGTCACTGTTACCTTGTCAGCAACCATGAACGCTGAATAGAAGCCCACACCGAACTGGCCTATGATATCATAGCCGTCCTTCAGCTCATTCTCCTTCTTGAATGACAGGGATCCGCTCTTGGCGATGACTCCTAGGTTTTCCTCAAGCTCCTCCTTTGTCATTCCAATTCCGGTATCTCTGATCTTTAAGACACGATTTCCCTTATCCGGGATGATTTCGATATAGTAGTCGTCCTTGTTGAACTTTATTGACTCATCAGTTAGTGCCTTGTAGTACATCTTGTCAATGGCATCACTGGCATTAGAGATGAGCTCCCTTATGAATATCTCACGATGCGTGTAAATTGAGTTGATCATGAGGTCTAGTAGCCTCTTGGACTCTGCCTTGAACTGTTTCTTTTCCAAAATTAACTCTCCTTTTCTCAGATCATGACTTTCACAGATTTCATGAAAAATCGCCAGCGGGACGAACCTCTGGCGCTTCCCATAATCTGCTATTCAATCACGATTTTTCTTATTTTGATTGTAATTTCAAGCTTTAGCACTCTCACCCATCGAGTGCTAACTCTATTTATTATATACATTATCCTCCAAATGTTGTCAATACCTCTCACTTAAAAAAAGATGCAAGAACCGCCATGCGCCTCATTTCAGACCCATCGCAGCAGTTCATGGCATATTTGGATATTGTGATGTCAGTCATTGAATCTCTGACTTTTAAAAAAATCAGATTCTTAAGTTCAAGCATTATCCAGGCTTAGAGTCAGCTCAATTTATTCCAAGAAAGTTCTTTGAGTCTAATTACTAATTAAGACTCTAACTGAATTGTATTCAGAGCAAGGAAATTCAGATGCTATCTAGTCTAGAGCAAAAGGTTCACTCTATTTACGCCCCTAAATTTAGTGAATTTTCAGGCAATTAGGAGTATAATTAAATTAATCAGAAAACATATGAAGAACCATTCTCCAACCTGATTGATTGTCAAATGATTGAATCCACTATTCGCGTATGTAGAAAATGTGGTCTATTTATGACAGATTCAACGGAAAAATGAAAAAGCAAGTATAAAGAACTTGTAAAATATCATAGAGGAAATTTGCTTAACATGTTATGGGCAGCTGCGGTGCAGGTGATAGTTTCTAGCCTTTCATCACATTTCTGCTATTGAAGAACGTTATTACATTCGATGATGCTGATATGATAGATTCCGAGCAAACTGAATCTGTTGTATCATTCTTGAAAAATATTTCATTTGGAAGGAGAGGTTCTGTGAGTGGAGGATTGGGTATATTAGGAACAATTCTGGTTGTTCTTTTAGTCCTTTGGCTTCTGAAAATAATTTAGCATGCAAATTGGCGTTTATTGTGTGCGCACAGAATGATCACATAAAGCTGTAACCTGAATTTCCGGAAGTGATAACAGCGGAAGAGCTATTCCAAGTATCAGGAATAGCTCTTCCTTTTTTGGTCAATCCGCAAGGCATCTTGTAACGCGAATTGCCTCAAACTGTTCTGTTAATCCAGCTGTTGTGCCTCATGGCTTAAGTCATGGAAGGTCCAGGCCTTTTTTTCGTCAAGACCAAGCCGTTTCAACATTTACCATTATGTTATTATTTTTTGTATGTTTCTATTTTCTCATGATTGAGTGCTCCTGCAGCCTTTTCGGACACAATATATCTCGGTCTGAACTTGACTTCCTCATAAATCCTTGCAATGTATGTTCCAATTATTCCAAGGCTTATCATCAGTGCGCTGCCTATGATGAGAAGCAGCAGGATAACTGTAGTGAAGCCGCTCAAGGCCATGCCTGACACCTTCATGTATATGGTCTGTATTCCAAGAATTAGGGCACCGACAAGGAAGAAAAGCCCAATGAAGGTGACAATGTGGAGTGGGAATGATGAGAACGATGTAATCGCCTTGATTGCCAGGTTGAAAAGGTTGAAGACACTCCACTTTGAAGTTCCTCTTGTCCTTGTTCCTACGGAAAAAGGCAGGCTCTTGCGGTTGTACCCTACCCAGGCGGACATTCCCCTGAAGAACGTTCCCCTTTCGTTCATGCTTTTCCATGCATCTACAACCTTCCTGTCAAGTAGCTTGAAATCTGAAGCCTGCTGCATGTCAAGGCCTGACAGCTTGCTGAGTATGCTGTAGAACATACCCGCCCCTACCTTCTTGACCATGCTCTCGTTTCCCCTGGAGGACTTCACACCTTCTATGACATCATAGCCATCTTCCTTCCAAAGCCTTATCATCTCAGGTATCAGCTGAGGCGGATGCTGGAGGTCAGAATCCATAATGATACAGGCATCGCCATCCGCCTCTTCAAGGCCTGCACAAATGGCAGCCTCCTTGCCGAAGTTTCTGCTGAGCCTTAGTGCCTTAACGAAATCATGTTCCTTCGACAGCTCCCTAAGCTTTTGCCAGGTGCTGTCTCTCGATCCATCATCAACAAGAAGGATTGTGAAGCCTGTTCCTGCCTGCCTGAGGTATCCTGCTATCACACCAACATTCTCATTGATAAGCAGCTCCTCGTTATATACGGGAATGACTACCGTTACTTTCTTATCCATTGTCTTCCACGTCCCTTCCTAGATGTATAGTATCAGCCTTTTTCCGCCTTAGAGCCAGAAAGATCAGGATTGAAGCAGATACTGCTGTAATTCCAATACCTTCAGCCAGCTTGTCAGTGAAGAACCTGAGGCGGATTGAATGGCTGCCTTCAGGTACCTCGAAGCTCAGCAGGCTCTCATCTACTGCAGTTGTCTCCACTTTCTTTCCATCAACCGTTATACTCCAGCCCTTGTCATAGGGTATGGACATGACCATCATTCCGCCATAGGCGGAATCAACCGTTCCAAGGATCGATGTATCTGAAAAGCTCTCAATCTCCAGCTGATTCTCTCTGATTTCAGAAATGCCCTTCTCAAATGCTTCCAAGTCCATGCTGTATGAATATATCTCGAACCTACCTGACTCGGCGTCTGACTTGTCAAATTCTATGAGCACTTCGGCAGTCGTCCCCGCCTCACAGTATCCAAGGCTGATTACAGAGGACTGGTTGGCTTCGAAGCTTGACTTCACACCGCCTACCGTGATGTATCCCTTGCCCTTCATGGAGGACGGCGCATCATAGTAGAGGTAAACCTGCCTGCTCTCATCAAACTCAAGTCCTATGGTTGCTGAGGAGCCGCTTTCCTTGCTTGTGCGGCTGAAGCTGTACCTGCCTGTTCCGGATATCGTAAGGTTATTGACCTCACCAACCTCTTGGTCTATGGGCTGAAGCACATCCGCCACTCCGCTGATTGCTTCAAAAAGAAGCCTTTGGGTATCAAGCGGGTCTCTGCCTATGCTGCTCTTGAAGCTAATGATATCAGAGCCGACCATGAATCCCGGTGAAAGTGCGTATGGGTTCTTAAGCACATCCAGCTCATCAGACTCTGAAACCTTCAGATATAGCTTCTCTTCTACATTAAGCTCCCTGTAGATCAGATACCTGATGCCAAGAAGTGAATCCGTTAAAATGGTAGACCCACTATAGACATAGCTGTTAATGCCATTGCTGGTTAGCCCCAGTTCATCCATCAGGTCCACAGGCTTCTCTGCGATCGTTGAAGAAAACACCGATACTCCCGGGTAGTTGTATAGCGCAGGGTCGTTATGTGTCTTGTGGGGGATTACCTCCATCCTATAGAAGTCCCTGTCAGATTCAAGAAGCATTGAAATCTGTTCCCTTATTTCACGAACCTCTATGCCGCTTGAATATCCTTCCCTGGATGAATAGCTTTCAGCGCTGTCGATTTTCACCACAGTCACAATCGTATTGGTTAAGAGCTCCAGAGCCAATACAATGAGAAGCGCTGAGCCTCCTCTGAACCTTCTTGCATTGGAACTTCTCATACGGGCAAAGGCGGCTGCATAAAGGATAACGAAAGCAGCACTCACATAGACAGTATGGAGTGGAAGCTTAAGGTCCTCGAACTTCTGGGATATCATTATTACGATAAGCACCGCCATGCTTATCATTCCAACCTGTTTACCGCTGAACTCATCAAGCGCCCTGTATCCCTCATAGGCCATTGTAAGCACGAGGAATATGTATACGAATGAATACCTGTATGGAAGCTGGTTTGGAAAATGAAAGCCGTGCCATATGAAGTTAAGGATGTTGATGTTGAAGCTCGCAAGCAAAAAAATGAGAAGCGAGAGATTCAGAACCTTATCCTTCAGCGGAATCCTTTTAACCAGAAAATACATGGGAACAAGCATCAGAATTGCTATTCCGCTGTATAGGTTCGGTGCTCCATCTCGAATTACTGGATCTATCGTCAGAAAATGCCTGACTACGAAGTCGAATATATCGTAATAGGTCTTTACGGTCTTAGGAAAAGTATCCCCAGCCGCCGAGGTTGTCCCAAGCTGGATGAATGTAGGCAGAAGCAAAAAAGCAGACAATCCGCCAGAAAGCAGAGAATATCCAGCGAACCGGGCTGTCCTTCCAAGAAGTACCAGAGGCTTCCGGATACTGTGATGCCTTAAAAGAATGACAATAAAATAGAATACCATGAAGATGCAGATGAAGAATGCCATATAGAAGTTTGTAATCAAGGCTGCAGCAAGTGCAAGGCAATAGAAGAACCCCCTGCCTTCCCTGACCAGCCTGATAAGACCATATGCTGCAAGTGGCAGAAGATAAATCGAATCCAGCCACATAATGTTCCATGAATATGCCAGAACAAAGCCAGACAGCGCATACAATGATGAGAATGCTACGGAACTTAGGTCCTCATCACCATATACAGACCTAAGGAAGAAATTGAAGGCAAGCCCTGCAAGCCCAACCTTGATCAGCGTAATCGCAAGGATCGCTTCTGTAATGAACTGTGGCGGAAAAATCACTGTAAGTAAGTTAATAGGACTGGCCAGATAATATGCGAATAGAGGAAGGTAGTTTATACCCATTCCGCCTGACCAGGAATAAATAAGGCTTGAAAATGAAGTCAGCTTATCCTGAAGGTCCGATATGAACGGAGCGTATTGGAAATACATGTCTACTGTAAGTATATTCCTGCCTTGGAACGGAAATACCCCGATCACCGCATAAGCCAGGAGCAGAATAAAGGATGGAACAAAAAAAGACATCAGCAGGATATGATGCTTGCTGATAAACGTTGTAATATTCCTGATGCTGTTACTTTTGGATTTCAAGCAGTATCCCACCTTAGCGATAAAATCTGACGTATGAGACTCCAGTATTAATATCATTGTATATTTGTCTTAATTCTTCAATGGCTCCATTTGCCTACAACATTATACCATGCAGCGGTATCCTTTTCATCTCCGCTGTTTTCAGACAAGTAAACCTTGGTTGATCACAAAATATTAATAAACAAAAACACCTGATATAAAGGTGCGATAGTCAAATCAGATCATCTGTCCTTGCTAAATTCTTCAATCCAGTGCTCAGCCCATATCCCTTCTATCTTCCTGATGCGGTTCTTATTAAGGTTTTCCTTCATTATCCATCGGATATCCTTGTCTTTACAACTGAACCATTTTTCCATAAGGCTCTTTCCTGCTTCCGGATCAGCTGCAACAGCTATGCTCCAGCAGTATCCCAATGCTTTTCTAAGGGCAGAGAAACCCTCGGATTTCCGATGATCACCATCCAGTATTTCACCTGTAATCCTATTAAGCAGGTCAAGGACCTGCACTATGATCCCAGGGTCTCCCAGCAGTCCTGGTTCACAAAGTGCAGCTATAGCCGCTCTTCTTTCAAAATGATTACCATGGCTCCAACTGGCCATTTCATTCAAGAGACAATTTATGTCAGCGTAGCCGAACCGCTGAAGTGCCATGGCTACCCCTTCCCTTATCCGCCATCTGGTGTCTGAAGCATGGACTCGTAGTTCTTCAATTAACTCCAGATTTCCTTCTGCGAGAACCTTCCCTAAACCAATGACTCCGCAGAAAGGTAAAAATTCAAGCGCTGAACCATATGGAGCTGCTTCACTGCCATATTCAAGATACCTCCTGAACCTGGAGAGGTCTCCAGCCTCGGCAACAGCCTGCGCAAGTTCTATGTTCGCCCTGGGACCAGGAAGACAGGATTCATCAAGAAGATACTCGTCCCAGTTTTCCATCGAAAGCAGTTTTTCCCTGTATATATCAGATTTTTTCATCGCTTCAGTACCCCAATAATTAGAACCTAAGTGTTCCTTTACCTAATGGAAAGTGCGCTTTTTGACTGGTTGTTTCTATATGAACAGGAGGAGACTCACTGCCATTACCATCATACCGGCTACCAGTCCGTATATGGACAGATGATGTTCACCGTATTCCCTGGCTGAGGGAAGCAGCTCATCAAGAGAAATGAACACCATTATTCCTGCGACGAGAGCGAAGATTATTCCCATTAGGGTTTCGCTCATGAACGGCATGAGGATGAGATACCCAACAAGCGCTCCAACCGGCTCTGATAGTCCTGACAGGAAAGAATAGAACAATGCCTTCTTCTTGCTTCCTGTTGCATAGTAGATTGGAACTGAAACAGCTATACCTTCAGGTATGTTGTGGATCGCTATTGCCATGGCAATTGGTATAGCGATCTGCGGCTCCTGCAGAGCTGCGATGAATGTGGCAAGGCCTTCAGGGAAATTATGTATTCCTATGGCCAGTGCAGTGAACAGACCCATTCTGAGCAGCTTGTGATTCTTCTTTGCCTCTTCACGCTTCCTGATCTGCTCCGCATGATGCCCTTCATCAGGGTTCTCCTCGTTGATTTCCTCTATGGTGTGCATCTCATGCGGATTCTCCGAAGATGGTATCAGCTTGTCGATTATACCGATAAGGAACATGCCGGCGAAGAAGGCTATGACAGTTATCCATGAACCCTTCTCAAGACCAAGTTCATTGATCAGGCTTGTCCTTGCCTTGTAAAAAATTTCAATCATTGATACATATATCATTACTCCGGCAGAGAAACCCAGGCTGATCGATAGAAACCTCGGGCTGCTCTTCTTCATGAAGAAAGCCAGCATGCTTCCAACGCCAGTGCTCAGTCCGGCAAATAAGGTAAGTGCAAAAGCAAAAAACAGGTTTTCCATTTGTTCCTCCATAGGTACTTTTGAATCACAACGTTACAAATCAATCTGACAAAATGCGGCACGCTTATTTCAGCATGCTCACTTACTCCGATAGACCGATTTGTGCATTCTATCTGAATATCATTTATTTATTAATTCTACCTAGTATTATAGCAAATTCCCTGAAATTATTCTCCATATGATTATTTGTCAGTTATGAGTTTTAGTAAATGTGTGCAGATCCATGACAAGATAATAGACTTAAGAAGGGGCAGTATATCTGCCCCTAGTAGCATGATCATCTATTGCACCTTTATTTGTCTCAAGCCAGGTCGAACCGGTCTGCGTTCATGACCTTGTTCCATGCGGATACGAAATCATTCAGGAACTTCTCCTGAGAATCGTCTGCTGCGTAGACTTCAGCTATGGCCCTTAACTGTGAATTGGAGCCGAATACCAGGTCGACGCGGGTTCCTGTCCATTTAACATCTCCTTTTGATCGGTCACGTCCCTGGAACAGGTCCTTGTCCTCAGTGATAGGCATCCAGACCGTACCCATGTCGAGGAGGTTCACAAAGAAGTCATTGGTCAGCGCCCCTGGTCTGTCTGTGAATGCACCATGCCTTAAGTCGCCGAAATTTGCTCCAAGCACTCTCATCCCACCTAAAAGCACTGTCATTTCTGGTGCAGTCAGGGTCAGAAGCTGAGCTCTGTCAATGAGAAGCTCCTCAGCACATACTGAATACTTGGCCTTCTGGAAGTTTCGGAAACCATCAGCCTTTGGCTCCAAGACAGAGAAGGAGACTGCATCGGTCTGTTCCTCTGTTGCATCTGTCCTTCCAGGGCTGAACGGGACAATAATCTCATGTCCTGCATTCCTCGCTGCCTGCTCAATTCCCACACATCCCCCAAGCACTATCAGGTCTGCAAGAGATACCCTCTTGCTGCCGGATTGTCCTTTGTTGAACTCTGCCTGAATAATTTCGAGAGCATCCAGTACACCTTTAAGCTTCTCAGGTTCGTTGACTTCCCAGCTATTCTGGGGAGCAAGCCTTATTCTGGCCCCGTTAGCTCCACCTCGCTTATCCGAGCCTCTGAAGGTTGATGCGGAGGCCCATGCTGTTGAAACAAGCTGCGACACCGTGAGTCCTGATGACTGGATTTTCTCCTTAAGGGTTTCAATATCCTTTTCATCAATGAGCTCGTGGTCGACCTCTGGTACCGGGTCCTGCCATATGAGATCCTCCTCAGGCACCTCCGGTCCCAGATACCTGGACCTTGGTCCCATATCCCTGTGGGTCAGCTTGAACCAGGCTCTTGCGAAAGCATCCTCGAATTCTTCAGGATTATCCCTGTACCTCTTTGCTATAGGCCCGTATATCGGGTCCATCCTCAGTGACAGGTCTGCGGTAGTCATCATAGGAGCATGTCTCTTTGATGGGTCGTGAGCATCCTCTACGGTAGAAGCTGCAGCCGGGTCTGATGGAACCCACTGATTTGCGCCTGCAGGACTCTTTACGAGGTCCCAGTCATATTTGAAGAGTGTTTCAAGATATCCCATGTCCCATTTGGTAGGTCTCGGTTTCCATGCACCTTCAATGCCGCTGCCTATGGCATCCTTCCCTTTACCCGTACCGAAGGTGCTCTTCCAGCCAAGCCCCTGCTCCTCAAGTCCCGCAGCCTCAGGCTCCGGACCCACATGAGTAGCAGGACCAGCTCCGTGGCACTTCCCGAAGGTATGCCCGCCTGCTATTAGCGCAACAGTCTCTTCATCGTTCATCGCCATCCTTGCGAAGGTTTCCCTGACATCCTTTCCTGAAGCCACTGCGCTGGGATGTCCGTTGGGACCCTCTGGATTTACGTATATCAGTCCCATCTGGACAGCCGCCAGTGGATTCTCAAGCTTCCTTCCGTCGGAATATCTCTTGTCGCCAAGCCATTCGCTTTCAGATCCCCAGTATACATCCTCCTGCGGTTCCCACACATCCTCCCTGCCTCCACCGAAGCCGAAGGTCTTGAAACCCATTGACTCCAAAGCACAGTTTCCTGCAAGGATCATAAGGTCTGCCCAGGATATCTTTTTACCGTATTTCTTCTTTATAGGCCATAAGAGCCTACGTGCCTTGTCCAGATTCACATTGTCCGGCCAGCTGCTAAGAGGTGGAAACCTCTGTGTACCGTCAGATGCTCCGCCCCTGCCATCACCCATCCTGTAAGTCCCGGCGCTGTGCCATGCCATTCTGATGAAAAGCGGTCCATAGTGTCCGTAGTCAGCAGGCCACCAGTCCTGAGAGTCTGTCATAAGTGCATACAGGTCTTCCTTGATGGCCTTCAGGTCGAGCTTCCTGAACTCTTCTGCATAGTTGAATTCCCTGCCCATCGGATTGCTGAGGCTGGAATTCTGGTGCAGGACCTTAATGTTAAGCTGATTCGGCCACCAGTCCCTGTTCGATGTACCGCCGCCTGATACAGGTTTACCTGTATGGCCTGTCACCGGACATTTCATTTCTCCCATTGGTAATCCTCCTTCATAAGTTCTCAATATACCAATAAGGCGTCATAATTACGCCTTAAAAATATCGGAAGAATGGTAAACAGTTTTTTTACAAGAACAGATGGTTTATTGAAATTTCTGCATTTATATCAATAATATTTTTATATTCATTCTAATATAATTATATGCGCTGCACTTCTTTGAAACAATAAAAATATCTTCTGACAATCCGGGTCTCACACAAATCACTATTTCGAATCAGCATTCCACAAATTAAGCGGAATGTTCAATAAGAAATGAGCCCCAGCCTGCTTTTTAAGCGGACTGAGGCTCATTTAGCCTTAAGCTATATTCTCCGAAGCTTCATCAACACCCTTTTTCAGAGCTGCCTTTTCTTTCCTCGACAGGATGAACCTGTCCAGAATGAACAGGATCGGAGGCAGCAGTACGAATGTCGACAAGAGAGCAAGAGAAACATTTATGACTGTCATGAAACCAAAGTCCTTGAGGATCACAAAGTCAGAGAGCATTAGGACCGAAAAGCCACCCACAGTAGTAAGCCCTGATGCAAGTACCGCGACACCTATCGACCCAACAGCTGTTTTGATTGCATCTGTTTTTGGCAGTCCTTTTATACGCTCTTCTATATAGCGCTCCATAAGCATTATAGTCATTTCGCTTCCCATTCCAAGTACCATGGCACCAAGCGTTGCTGTAATTGGAGTGAAGCTTATTCCGGCAAAATACATTATTCCACTGGAAATGCCGATTATGCTGATTACAGGAAGCACAGGTATCAATGCCTTCACCGGGTTCCTGTATATTAGAAGAAGCGCTGCAAAAATCAGAAGCAGTCCAAGTCCTGTCATTGTGACACGGCCAGAAGTGAGTCCCTTGACCATTTCAACATCAAGTACGCTCTTTCCTGTAACCTGAACATTTTGTGGGCTATCCTTCAGTCCCTCTTTCAGTGAAGCTATGAAATCTTCAAGCTCGCTTGTTGAAAGATGCCTGATGTTTATGATTACTGAACTCTTTGTCCCATCATCATTAATGAACATCCTGGACATGGAGTCTGGTATGTCCTCCACAGCTTCCTCATATTCTGCATAAGAAAGGCTGTCGTCTCCTGAAAAAGTGATTGCAGTGCCTGCCAGTGACTTAATATCAGTAATTACATCAGGATACATAGCAATCAGTTCATCAGAGGTCTCCTTAGTCCACTTAAGACTTTCCACACTCGCAAGATTCTCACCCTCAAAGTAAAGCACAATCTGGTCTGTAGATCCCACAGCGTCCCTTACCTCATGAAGGTCAGTCAGTGCAGGCATGTCCTGTGGCATGAAGGATTCCATGTCTGTCTGTACCCCTATTGAAGAGTCCTTCATGAACCCGAATATGGAGAGCAGCAGCACCAGTATCAGCACGGGATATCTGAACCTCAGGACTACGCCTGTAAATGCCCCGAGTACCCTTTTTAATCTGCTATCTTCGTGATTAGCATCAAGTGCAGCATTTGTCCTATCAATTGCTGCAGCATTATCCTCAGTAACTTTTTTCCTGATGTGCAGAACGGGCAGTAGTATGAATATGCTTCCGATGAAGCTTATGATAACCCCCAGAGTCAGCATCTTTCCGAAATCCCGTATCATCGGAACTGGTGACGCATATAGCGATATGAATCCTAGGACTGTTGCAAGGACTGCTATTGTGACAGCTTTCCCGACATGCTTTACCGTCGATACTACAGAGCCATCCTCCTCGTATCTGTTATGGAACTGTATGGAATAGTCAATTCCGAGACCTATGAGTATGGGGAAGACTGCCATTGATACCATGGTTACCGGCACGCTGATCCAACCCATGAAGCCAAGGGTTGCTACCACCGAAACTGCAACCACACCAAGGCTAAGCATCCTCCACCTGACCTTGAACACAAACGCCAGGACAATCAGCATTATGAAGAGTGCAAATGCGACCATGGTCATCATGTTGACTTTCATCTCAGCCTTAAGTGATGCGTCAAGAACAGGCTTTCCTGATACGACAAATGAAATGGTTTCGAATTCTTCTGCATCTAAGGCCGCCTTCAATGAATCAATGATGGTTTCCTTCTGGCTGTCAGGAATACCTCCCTCAAGCTTGACTATCATCATTGCCGTATCATTGTCCTGGACGACATTTGTAAATATTGAACGGAGATTTCCGTCCTCATACAGCATAAGGTCAAGCTCTTCCTGTACTTTAGGAAGTCCGGGCTCCATCATCGCCGACTTGTCTGTGAAGGTTACAAGGGCTTCAGATATGTCTGTAAGGTTATTGCCCATGGTACTGAATCCTTCAGCCATTGTTTTCAGCTCGTCAGGGGAAATCGCTCCCTTGAAGCTGTCCTTCATTCCTGAAGTTTCCGCACTTAGCTTGTCCTTGATGCTGTCAAGCGCATCTGCGGTACTTTTCGTACCTGCAACCAGTGTTCCGGCCTTTGCCGAAATTCCACTGAGAGCCTCAGAGCTTTTAGCCAGGTTCTCCGACAGGGCTGTCAACTGCATCTGAAGCATTGGATTTCCATCTGCCATGCCGCTCAGCTCTGAAAGCTTAAGTCCTGCTCCCTTTATTCCTTCAGCGGCTGCAGCAGTACCTTGAGAGATTCCACTGACCCCTTTTCCTATATTGTTCTGACCTTCAATCAGGCGGTCAAAATTTGATGCAGCACTGGCAAGGCTGGCGAGCTTTGACTCCAGTACCTTAGGGTCGGGAAGCTCCTTTTCAGAAAGCGTTGTCCCTACTTCAACCAGCTTCTCCCCCATGGTATTAAGCCCGTCACTCAACTCTCCCATTTTCCCAATCAGCATCTCTGCCTGTTTGGAAGTCATCTGATGAGCGATCGTTCCAGGACTCATTATGGAATATATCCCAGACTCATACTTAAGCCTGTTCTCTACATTCCACATACGGGTGATGTTGTCAATCGACAGCAGGGCGCCTGCCTGTTCCTCCTTGAAAAGGACCTGAATGGAATCTCCGCCGAAGGTATACTCCATAGCTTCCTGTGTCTTATATACCTCTGTTTCAGAATCTACCAAAGTGTCATTGCCTGTTGCCATGCTTATGTTCCTGGCACCTGCCACCATTGCAAGGAAAACTGCGAGTGTCGCAAAAAGCACCCTGAAAGGATGTTCATGCATCATAATACCTATTCTTTCAAAAACCTTGTTCATTTAGCATCTCCCTTCAATGTTTTCATTAGCATCCATGAAATGTTGTCAACAAAATCTCTAATTGCTCCCTGATCTTTTTCAGGCATATAGAGAAACGAAAGAAGTGACCCCATGACAATCCTTACTGCCTGTCTCTTCTTTTCCGGATCCGCCTTGGAGCTATCCAGCATCTTTTCGATTATATTTCGTATCCCTTCAGAGAAATCCGACTGCCCCATTTCATGGATCGCGGATGATTCACTTAGGATCAGCCGAACTGTATCATAGTTTTCCGATATGAATGTTATCCGGTTCAAAAGCACTGCCTTGAGCCTTTCCTGCTGGTTAAGGCCTGATGATGTATCAACCACATCCTCCAGCGTCTTCAGAAGTATCGGTGTTATCCCCTCCAGGAAGATATCCTGCTTGCTCTTGAAATACCTGAACAGTGTCACTTCAGTTATTGAAGCAGCCTCAGCGATTTCCGAGGTTGTTGCACCCTTGAATCCCTTCTCTTTAAAGACCTCCAGAGCACTGTCAATTATCTGTCTTCTTCTGTCTTCCTTGTTCATCCTTATCTGTTTTTGCATATCTCAATCCCCTTATGTTAGTAAGTACTTACTTAGTGTATCAGGACTTCAATCTGAATGCAACAACAATTGGTCTATACTTCAAAAGGTAAACCCGCAAAAAACCGCAAAGCACTGCTCTGCGGTTTATATGATTGGTCCTCAAATTTTCAGATTTTGCCTGTGTACGCTGTGACACCAGCCTGTCTTCTTACAAAAAATCTCCGTGTGCCAGGCAAGTCAAAGTCTGTAATTCCACAATCAGATATGAAGCATGCCACGGAAACCTCTTGCAGCATAGTACGACTCTGCACCATTGTGGTAAACGAAGACTGTATCGTAGCGACGGTCACAGAAGAGGGCTCCCCCAAGTTTCCTTATGTTATCCGGTGTCCTGACCCAGCTTGAAGTCTTCAGGTCAAATTTCCCGTGCTTCTGAAGCTCGCGATATTGCACTTCAGTCAGAAGCTCGATTCCCATCTCTCCTGACATGGTAACTGCATCAGTCTCTGGCTTATTCTCTTTTCTGGAGTCCAGAGCTTCCCTGTCGTAGCAGATGCTTCTTCTTCCTTTTGGAGTCTCTGCTGAGCAGTCGAAGTATGCATACTCACCAGTATTCTCATCAATCACAACCACATCAGGTTCACCGCCTGTAATCTCCATTTCATTTAGCGACCTTAGCTTTATAGGATCAGCTTCAAGCTTTGATTTCACGTCTTCCCATGAAATCCCCTTGTGCAGGTTCATGTTCTTCTTGAATCTTGCTTCCAGTATCTCAAACAGTTCGTCATGTCGCTGAGATGTTAGTTTTTTTGTTTTATCCATTCCTTTTACCTCCCATGATATGGCTCGAAGAAAACAGCAATTGCAATAAACTTGATCCCTATTGGCATTTCTGATAAATATCTTTGATACCAGCATTTGTTTTAAAACTTTACACGATATCTCATAGCAGCAAAAACAAATCTAAAGTTTAATAGCACTTATGAGGAAACAAATTACCCGATTCTTGTCCTCACCCTTTCTGATGGTCCAGATGATTCCCAATCTCCTCTATTGCCAGTTCCAGTGACTTTATTCTTCGTTCCAGCAGTGTTCGTTGAGGACTTCCAAGCATTGACTTCTCATATATTCTAACTATACCTGGCAGCAACCCCTCCAGAATAACCTGCGCTGATTTCAGGTCATCTATTGTATGGTGATGCGATTCTTGATTCCACACGCTTTCCAGAATATCCAGTCCTGTACGAAGTGCCTCAAGCCGCTTTCTGACCAGAGTAGTGCTAACACCCTTCTCAGTCATCTGAGACAATGATTTTTCAGTTTTTCTTATAGAAGACTGCAATGAGCTTATGGATTCGATTTTTTCCTGTTCTGTTACATTAATCATATTAACCTCAATGTAAAAACACACAAAACACAACAAATGTCAGGTTAAGCGAAGACTTCATTCAGCGGTACAGAGAGATTTCCCAGTGCTTTAGACACTGCAGTTTCATCATTCCTATAGATATTGAAGTCATCTATTTCCAGGTTTTCAAAGGTGTATACTGCCAATGTCTTCTGTGAAGGGTCTACCACCCAGTATTCCCTTATACCTGAAAGCATATATGTGTTAAGTTTTTTTACCATATCCTTTGACCGTGTACAAATTGAAAGAATCTCAACAACCATAACAGGAGTGCCCATATATTTGCCTTTTTCATTCAGTTTTTCATCAATGTCGCAGGCAATTACCAAATCTGGCTGGCATACGTCCGGATCTTTGATTTCAGGCTTGTAAAGACACACATCAAAAGGCGCATAAACGACCTTGCACTTTTTCCCCGCCAGATAATTCCTGAATGCTAAATACAGGTGGCCTGATACCTCCTGATGCATGAAGCTTGGGGAGTCCATCAGGATAATCTCACCATTGATGAATTCCATCCTCAGATCACTTTTCTCGCTTATTTCAATGAATTCCTCATAAGAAACTTTCTTCCCGCCATACTGGTAATCCAGTGCCTGCTCTCTGATCTTCATGAGTTCATATCGGTCATAATCAGACAGGTATGGTGTCAGCCGTACTGCTTTAGATCCATTTTTTGTAATCACAACCTCATTGTTGTCTATGACATAATCAAGATATTTCCCAAGGTTCATCTTTAGTTCAGTTGCTGTAATGGTCATACTGTACTTTTTGTCACCCATTTTAAGGAGTCCTCCGTACGATAATCATTTTATTCGTACGATAATTATATCATATCGCACTATAAATTTCCATTAAATGGAACGATACCCATCAGATTGTCTAGATTATTGTCAATCAGGAGATTTCTGACCTTCTATTTACCTGGATACCGTTTATCCTAGCCTTCATGGATTTCCAGGATTTTCTCCTAGAAGCTCCACATAATGAATTAAGTAACAATATCCCTGGGAACATGATGTTCCATCCCAGCTAATATCTTTACCATACTAGAATCAGTAATTTATTACCAAATCCCCAGTCTTTTGAAGCTTAACCTGAGTCCATATCTCGGTGGGTATATCGTGGTTCTCATGGGTACCGCCGACTGGAATGACTTACTCCCTAAAATCCAGTAAATTCCTAACATCTTATGATTATCAGCACCTTTACACCTATTAGATAAAATGCGAAAACCCCGTATGATCCACTAGTGAATGTGGAGTATACGGGGTTAATAACAAATGTTTCTGATTGCATTTTGAAGGACTTATGAATGGGTTCCTGACTTTCTTCTTTTTTCCATGATTCTTTCCGGCTTTTCCTTTTTCACGAACCCTTTGTCTTTAGCTGAGATCTCCGCAGGTTTGCTGTTTCTCTGAGTATTCAGGGGCTTCACCAGACATTTGGGACCATATCCAATCAGGTCTGTCCGTTTAACCTGAGTCAATGCAGCACGAACAAGCTCATGCTTCTTGGGATTATTGAACTGAAGCAATGCTCTCTGCATAGCCTTCTCTGTCTTGCTTTTCGGTATATAGACCTCTTCCATTGTCATTGGATCTAATCCGGTGAAAAACATTGCTGTCGATAAGGTTCCAGGAGTCGGATAGAAATCCTGTACCTGCTCTGGCTGGTAATGGGTATCCCTGAGATATTCTGCCAATTCTACCGCATCTTCCAGAGTACATCCTGGATGGCTTGACATCAGATACGGAACAAGGAACTGCTTTTTCCCTAGCTTCTCATTTAATCTGAAGTACTTCTCCTTGAATTTCTCATAGGTCTTTCCCGCAGGCTTTCCCATATACTTCAGGACTCTTGCTGAAACGTGTTCTGGAGCCACCTTCAGCTGACCGCTGATATGATGCTCGATCAGTTCACTTAAGAATGCTTCATTCTTCTTATCAGCCATGATGTAATCATAGCGAAGTCCTGAACGGACAAATACTTTCTTGATTTTGGGCAATTTCCTGAGTTTCCTTAATATGTTCAGATACTCTTCGTGGTCAACGAAAAGATTTTTGCATGGACTTGGGTCCAGACACTGCCTGTTTTTGCAGGCACCAATTTTCAACTGCTTGTCACAAGCCGGCTGCCTGAAATTCGCTGTGGGTCCTCCCACATCATGGATATACCCCTTGAAGCCATCCATATTTGTTATATCAGTAGCCTCCTGGATGATTCCCTCTTCACTTCGGCTTTGTACGATTCTGCCTTGATGGAATGTCAGTGCGCAGAAGGAACAGCTTCCGAAACATCCTCTTGAGCTTACAATGCTGAATTTCACTTCTTCGAGAGCCGGAATCCCTCCATCCTTTTCATACATAGGATGATAGTTCTTCTGGTATGGCAAAGCGTAGACCCGGTCCAGCTCCTCACGCGTCAAAGGTTTCTCAGGCGTATTCTGTACCAGATATTTTGAATTCTGCTGCTGTACGATCATCCTTCCTCTTATAGGGTCCTGTTCCTGATACTGGACCTTGAAAGCTTCAGCATATTTAACCTTATCCTCAGCAACCATCTTTGCAGAAGGTATCTCAATATAGTCATATACTTCTTCAAGTGAATCCACTACATAGCAGGTTCCGGGAATATGACGGATGTATTTTGCCTCGAATCCATCATTCAGATATCGGGCAATTTCAACGATCTGCTTCTCTGCCATTCCATATACGAGCAGATCCGCATTGCTGTCAATAAGTATTGATTTACGGACGCTGTCGCTCCAATAATCATAATGGGCGAATCTTCTTAAGCTCGCCTCAATGCCGCCAATAATTATCGAGACATTCTTATAGGCTTCATGGATCCTGTTGCAGTAGACAATTGTGGCCCTGTCAGGCCTCAATCCCATTTTCCCTCCAGGTGAATAGAAGTCCCTGTCCCTTATTCTCTTGTTGACTGAATAGTGGTTGACCATGGAATCCATATTCCCTGCTGTAACTAGGAAGCCCAGCCTTGGCCTGCCCAATCTTTTGAAGTCTTCTGGATCCTTCCAATCAGGTTGTGCTATGATTCCAACCTTATATCCTGCATTTTCCAGAACTCTAGCTATTATAGCCGGTCCAAAGCTGTGATGGTCCACATAGGCATCCCCGCTGACCAGCACAAAATCTACCTGATCCCATCCACGGGCCTCCATGTCTTCCCTGTTTACTGGCTGATACTGATTATTCAACAATTCTTTCCTCTCTTACCTGTTAATGCTTCTTCCATTATAATCCACTGAAAAACTGACCATATCCGCCAATATACCTGAATACCTGCTTCAATATTTACAAAAAGAATCTCGTGTCATTTTCCCAATCTTCATTATTCGGAAAATTATAACACGAGATCTTAATTTGTTCCACCTGAACAGTGAATTCATTTCTATTCCAAATTCAAATTTCATTTATAGAAGAACCATCGGCAATTAACATTTAGTCTTTGAAGATGGCGGCAGCCTTAGTATCGTAATCTGTTAGACTTATTAGAAATCCAGATTCTACCGGCTTCTTATTTAATGTAATATAGCCTTCCCTCGTCAACAGAGCACCTCAGTCTTCCTGTATCAATAAGGTACTCAATTAACGGTCTTATCATCCTTTCCATCATATAGTATCTCTTGAGGTCCCTTACCCTGATTACATGGTGCTTTGTAACTCTTTCATATAACTCTTCGAAACCTATAGGAACTTCGATAAGGTCTAGTATCATATTGGCTGATGCCTCAAGATAGTCTATATTTGGCTGTATGAGGCTCCTTATTTCATCAAACACGCCTTTATGTGAAACCACATACTTGTCGGCTTCAAGTTCAAAAAGATTCCTCTTGCTTTCAATGTCCCTTGAAATGGTGTGAGAGAACATCATCTTGGAGTTGTTCAAGACATCAAGACTAGCGAGAGCATCACCAAGGCAGGCAACATTATCCGGTGTAACCACTGAAATATGGCCTGGAGAATGACCTGGAGTCATGATAATCCGGAATCCGGCTCCAAGTATGTCTACATTCTCATCACGCATGCCAATCTTAGTGTCTGCCTTAACCACCATATTATTGTAATGTTTCATGATATCTGATACAGACATGGTATAGAAGTAGGTCTTAAGCCCTAACGGTGAATCTAGAACTGCGGCTTCAACCTCAGTCATTATTATAGGGACCCCGAACTCCTTCTGGAAAAAAGCCGCATTTTCAATATGGTCAGTATGGGCATGTGTTGCAAGTATTGCAGACGGCTTCAGCCCTTCCGATGCAAGAAGGTTTACTATCCCTTCCCTCTCATCCAACAAGCCGCAGTCTACCATGATTATCTTTCCAGTATCCAGCTTAAAGAAAGGGATAACTTGAAATCCCGTATCAATAATATATGTGTCTCCCTTAACCTTTCTTATAAGCAAAACATCACCCCGTTTAATTTGAATTCGTACGTGTTTGAAAAAGCATTCATTTATCATCTGAATAACATTGTCTATTCATAAATCAATGTTTTAGATGGTACAAGGCTATACAGTTTTAGACTTGAGGATCAATAGTTATCCTATGCTTAAATGAATTATGATAAAAGGAGCATTCTAGAAGCGTTAACCCTCACGACTTAGATTCCATCATGAGCTAATTTGCAGATGATTGCGTCTTCTATAGGTCTTTAAGATACAAAAATGATGCCGTGTAGACCCAAGGGTTCCATAGCATAATGGTACTATATTTCCAATTTGAATAGCCTTGACATATCTAAATATTAAATCCTTATTTGATCAACCATTCAGCAATATCTATTACTTGTATTCCCTCATACTGATACTGTTCGTGTCTTGTCCGTGCAATTAACAACTTAGGATATGCGTCTTTTATTTTTAATAGCGAATCAACTTCTCTTGCAAATGTCTCATCTCTAGAAATATCATCTGAAACCTGTATATAAATTTTTTCATTTTGCTTGACTGCAACAAAGTCAATTTCTTTTTTATACAGCACACCTACATAGATTTCATAGCCTCTTCTCATTAATTCAACTGCGACAATATTTTCCATCACTCTTCCATAATCAAGATTTCTGGTTCCCAACTTGGCATATCTAAACGCGTGATCACTAAGATAGTATTTCTCGTTAGATGTTAAATATTTTTTTCCACGGATGTCATATCTTTTAACCTTGTAAAATGCAAAAGCATTACATAGATAATCAAGATACGAACCAACTGTCTTATGATTAATTTTATCCGTGTTTTTCGTAAGGGTATCTGCTATTTTTCGTGATGATGTCAGATTTGAAATATTGTCCATCATAAATTCAGCGATCTTATTCATTAGAACGATATTTCTAATTTTATATTTTTGACGAATATCCCGCAAAATGAGAGTATCAAAT
This sequence comes from Youngiibacter multivorans, assembly GCF_017873395.1. Classification (GTDB taxonomy): domain Bacteria; phylum Bacillota; class Clostridia; order Clostridiales; family Clostridiaceae; genus Youngiibacter; species Youngiibacter multivorans. Next base: position 91,172 of record NZ_JAGGKC010000013.1, read on the forward strand.
ATATCTGCAAGATACTTATATTTTTCTTCCTGTTCTTTATACAGATAAGACCCAGACATACCACCTTCTTTCATGTATCGATCAAAGGCTGTTTGGATATCTGAAATTTTGTAATATCTCAAGTATTCAGAAAAGGAAAATGGATACACTTCAATTTCATAAGTACGACCTGTAAACAAGGTTGCCAAATCACTGCTTAATAAGAATGCATTGGAGCCTGTAACGTAAATATCATATTTCCCAGTAGAATGTAGGCTGTTTATTGTCAACTCAAACTGCCCACACATTTGAACTTCATCAATGAATATATAGTTTTGCTTCTTTCGTTGATACCTGTCCTCTATGTAATTATTTAATGCATGATATTCTTTTAGCTCTTCGAACTTTAAATGAGTAAGATCTATGTAGATAATATTGGGCTCTGTTTCATTCTCCCTAATCCACTCAATATACTCTTCCAACAATTTTGACTTACCCGAACGTCTCACTCCAGTAATAACTTTTATATCAGGCGTCCCTTTTAAGCTTATTAACCTATTTAAGTAAGTTTCTCTATAAATTAAGCGCATTTTATCACCACCTTCACACTCATCATATCATTTCAATTCCCAAAATCAACTTTTTTTTATTTTTGGGAAATAGAATTTACGAATTGACTCCGTGATAGTATCTATTACTTCTTTCACTTTTTTACTGTGTACTTCGTGGTCACTCCATTTACAGTCTTCTCTGTCCTTATCCCATCAGAGTTGTACTTGAAGCTGAGGCTGGTTGAAGCGTTGCTTAAGCTCTTCAGCTGCCTGCCATTTTCCCATGTGTAGGTCCATCCGTCGTATGACAATGGATTTCCTATGGCGTCATAGGAGATGGCCTTTCCATTGTATGCTGTAAGCTTGTCCTTCCAGTTAGTGTCGCCATAGGTGTAGGCTATGGTGGACAGCACTGTACCTAGGGTTCCGTTGGTATAGGCATACTCCTTCTTGTTAAGGATGTTCCCGCCGGCATCGTATGTGTATGTGATGGACTTGTTCAAGTATCCATTGTCTTCCCTTATGACCTCGTTCAGCCCATTGTAGTAGTACTTCGTGAACTTGGTCCCATCTGTTATGGTCTCTATGTTCCCATTCTGGTCATAGGTGTAGGATACAGCGCTTCCATTGTTGGTTACGGATGCTACCCTTGCTGTGGTGGATCCGTTGACTCCTGAATGGTAGGTGTAGTTAACGGTCCAGGTTGCTGAACCTGTGCTTATGACGGACGTATCGATCCTGCCTAACTCGCCATAGCTCGTCAAGCCATATGCGCCGCTTCCCAGGGTCACCTTCTTTGGCCTGTTGTCATTGTCATATTCATATTGTCCGATTTGTTGGTTATTCTCAATATGTCAATGTATAGGAAATATCCGGAATTGTAGAGTCAGGCATTTCTACGTATTTTATCCCGATTTTTTTCAAAACCAGCTTGTCGAGGTCATCATCCGTATAAATAAAATACAGATACTCATGTGCAATTGTATGGAAAAAACACTTTCCTTTCGAATAAAAAGAGAGGTCTTCGGGAAGTTTCGGGAAATTCCAGTTGTCGAAAGATGTGCCCAAATACAGGTAAGGACTCAACTCTATTACCAGCTTGACGACCCAAATTTCTGAATAATATCCATGTATGCTATCTATATACTCATTACTGATCCATCTCGACAACAAGTATTTCTCGAAATTCCTTAACCAATCATCAATATTCTGCAGATAATCCAGGTATTCCTGATTCCCTTTGCTTTCCAACCTATTAAAGTTATCTATACTTCCGTCCTTATTATCATAATTCGGAAGATGGAACGTGAACGCATCACATCTTTGATACATATACGATATAAGCTGATTATACTGACTTTCTTTCATCTTTTTAGTTATTTGTAGCATGATTCTCCCTCCTATTATTTTTGTTTTTAGTAATTAATCAGATACCATACATGGGCTCCATTTTTAACATTTGTATGGAAATGATAATAATATCCTGTCACATTTTCTTTTCCTTTATCAATTACCGGATCACGTACTGGACGAGTACTTGCAGCCTGAGCCACAATACGGGCTTCACTCTTAGTAACGGCAAACACATTTCTACCCGCTTTAACTTCACTAATTGCTTGATTAAGCGTTAGGGGCTTTCCTAAAGTCACACCTTTCCAACTTAAATTTGCTCCCCAATATCTATTTTTACTGTTAGGTTTAACTGTTGCCTTTATACGAGTAGCTTCCCTTTGCACCGCTAACGTCTGCTTATTATTATAATAAGTTACCCCTCCGACTACGATTACACCAATAGCAATATAAGGTAATATTGAAGCTGATAATATGCTGACTAGCCCTACTTTTATCATTCCAGCTATCGTACTTATAATAAAACTACTATAGGAAACATATTGATGAAGAAAGCCACTTGGGTCCTGCATGTTTACAGGATTGTTGACACAATACGCAAACATGTTATGAGTTAACAGTTCTCCTTCAACACCGGTGGTACCATCCGCATTAACGAACCTGCCCCACTCCGGATTGTAGTACCTTGACTGGAGATAGTAAAGTCCTGATTCAGTGTCGTAGCGGTATCCCCTGTAGCGGTATGGATTCTTAACTCCAATCGTGCTCGCAAGGCTTCCAGTAGTTGAGACCAGCTTCCCCCAGGTGTCGTAGGTTCGCTTTTATTGCATCTGTATGAATTCTATAATTCAACTTTGAAATTTCACGGTTTAAATTCCAGACTAATGAAAGTCTGCTACTTTCATCTATTTTCAATCGCTTATAGTCTTTTATGATATAGAGTTTAAACTCTGCAGAAATCCATGATGCAAACTCAAATGCTATATCTGAGTGGGCAAATGTGCCTCCATACCTTCCAGATTTTGAAACAATTCCAATTGCATTTACTGTCGTGATCCATTTTGTCGGAGACATTGTAAATGCATTTGATCCAGCATCATTTTTAAACCCGTCGAATTCGACGGGTTTAAAATCGGGGTTATGTAAGCTTTCCCATAAACCTAAAAAATCAATCGTATCTCCGTTTCTCATCCAATTATTGATGACATCATTCGGTTCATCACTCTTATAACGTGCAATATCCGTAAGTGAAATAAACTCATTTTGAAAGTCTTCAGTATAAATTGAGATATCCACGCCTTTAGCATGAAGGGTTTCCTTAACTGTTTTTTTTATCATAGACTAACCCCCTTGATTGAAAATAGAGTTGAAATCTTGTATACAAGACAAAATACAATTGGCTAGCTTATTTTGATTTAATTATACCGCACTTACGTTAAAAGAACAAACGTTCTAAATTGGTCGTTGATTGAATTTTCCCTAAATAGAGTGCACCGGATATCATATGCACAGCATTGCTAAACTATTGATATTATAAAATTTTCTATCTTCCAACTTTACTACACACTCTACGTGCATAGTAAAAGAAAACTAATCATCATGTCTACTTTCGCATAAAAGTATGCCCCCTTATGCAAAAAGCACTAAAATCGAGGTTTTCACCCAATTTCAGTGCCATTTTGACTATTTTTCGTTTTAATTCAAATCCCCAAACACCTTGGCGTTCAAAGCTTTTGCCTCTCTATCAAGACGACTGTCTCAACATGTGTTTTGGCAATAAGAAGATACTAATATGCATAATTAACTTACGCGTAAAAGTATCCCCCCTTATCATGTAAGGCTTTGGTCCATGTGAGCCATTTAATAGTTTAATGCAATCCGCTAAGTGGCTCAAGGATTTCTGCGCTTTCGCAAGCTAAAAGTCATTTTGAGTTTTTTCGTGTCTGACTTCTTAATCTCTGTCCCAGTTCGCGAACGCCAGGAAGATTACGATCCACATCGAACTTCCTGTCTTTCGTTTTGATGATGACATCATTCTCCTTGATCGTGCAATCTATAACGTCTGAATAAAAGACTTTATAGGTTTTCCTAAAGATAGACCTATAGATGAAATGATCCTTTTCGATAATCATGAACCAATTCATATAAGCCATAATGATACCAGCACCTAGTAACCAAAAGGCAAATAATAACATATAGCCCCACCATTCGAGGGTATCATTGGTGAAGATTGGCAGCGGAAGCGACATCACGCCTGTAAAAATCAACCCTGCTATTCCTACCCATAGGTATAACTTGGGATACCTGATGACATCGCCGTATTGGTGACTGGTTTCTTTTTTGTACATGAACATTATGAGGATATTGACGCAGATAATGACTAATAGGAGACTTATATTTACCATACTAACCTACCTTAACGAAAGCGCTTTATGACTAGAATATGTTCCTATCATGTATCTTGCGACAACTACAGCAACAGCTTTTTTGATGCTTGATTGAGAAAGAGAAATCATAGCTATCTGCTTTGCGGCATATTTCTGATTAGCACGTCTTAGCTCTCTCGCAATGCTCTTCTGAGCGGATTTAGCTGCTGTAATCATCTTGCCGCCATTCGCGCCTTTCCCGCCAATAACTCCAGATAGGGCTCCAGCAAAAGCGCTATCTTTTAATCCCGTAAAAGTAATAGCCTCGCCTTTATAATAATTTTCGCTAATATATGTTCCCATACTAATACCAGCGTTACCCGCAACGGATGCTAGCCAGGTTGCACCTGAAGCAGTTAACGCACCCGACAGTGCTCCAGATGCAGCATTAATTAGAACCACATTCTTATCAATCTTTCCTGTGGAATAATACTGAGTGGCGGCCGAGAAAGTTCCCGCTATAAAAGCACCAGCGAAAGCACCTACTAGACCAGCCGCTATATTTGCAGCAATTTGTCCAGTTGAATCATTCATGTTCACTGGGTTATTCAACGCATAGACAAAGAGATTATTTTCAATCAAGCTGTCCTGGTCAACTTCAAGTATCCCAGAATCATCCGCATTTACAAACCTGCCCCACTCCGGACTGTAGTACCTTGACTGGAGATAGTAAAGTCCAGTCTCTGTGTCATAGCGGTATCCCCTGTAGCGGTATGGATTCTTCACTCCTAAGGTTCCTGCAAGACTTCCCGTTGTAGAGATCAGCTTTCCCCAGGTGTCGTAGGTATAGCTAACCACAAGGTTTCCTGCATTGTCAATAAGCCCTGTGATGTCCCCCTGGGCGTTCCTCACATAGTAGTATTCTGTTCCGTTGAGGTTCATTGAGAAGAGGTTCCCTGAAGCATCATAGCTGTAGTGGATCTTGTCTGAGCCTGTAGCGGTGTTTGTCAAGGTAGTTGTCGCAAAATCTTATCGTCAGTTTTGATCGGATTCAGCCAAACCTCAGTTGGAACTTCCATCTTCCTGATTTGTC
>NZ_JAGGKC010000014.1 GCF_017873395.1 Youngiibacter multivorans
TTTGTGCCTTTCTTGTCCTGGATCAGCACACTTTCATTGTATTGCTATGGGTCTCCTTTTTCAAAGTTCAGGTTTTTTCATTACAGGAATGCTCCATGTGATTACAATCCGATAAATACAATTATAGGTTCCTGTGGAATAAACGCAAAGAGAGTTATGGTAAGCCATAGTAAAAGAAATGGTGGAAAATGAGCACTGAATATATCGAATTTATATTGATTCAAAGATATCAAAGATTAAAACTCAAAGGATTGGAAAAACAGGATATGGTTTTCATGGAATAATTGATAAAGCATCAAATATTCTGAAGATATGCAAATTTCGTGTAATTGACTCAGGTTGTACTTATGCATATAATGACAACGTAGGACATTTGAGGAGCAAAAGATAATGATAAGTAGAGTAACGATAACGGATATTGCAGAAAAGTGCGGAGTTTCGATAAAGACCGTATCAAGGGTTTTAAATCAGAGTCCTGACGTGAAGCCGGCTACCAGGGACAAGGTCCTTGCAGCGATGAAGGAAGAGGGCTACCAGGTAAATCTGTTCGCAAGGGGACTTAAGGGCAGCAGGACCAATATAATCATCGTGTTCATCGACAGGCATCAGGAAGAGCACTTCAGCCTGTGGCACAACATAATGATCAAATACCTCATCCAGTATGCAAAGAAGAACAATCTGAAGATCGTCATTTCACCATCAAACAGTGAGGAATACCTTGAGGATGAGACCGACGGATTTTATCTGCTTTCAAGCGGAGTAGCTGATGGAGCCATTCTTCTTGAAAACGTGAAGAATGACAAGAGAGTCGAATATCTCGAGGAGCATGGTATACCATATGTTGTATTCGGAGAGCCCGAAGGCGAAGATATTTATTCAGTCAGCCTGGACAACTACGATGTCGGATTCAAGGGCGGAACGTATCTAGCCGGCAAGGGTTTCAGGGACATTGTGTTCATGCTTGGTGAAACCAGGTTTCTTTCCAATCAGCGGAGGATAAAGGGTTTTCTTGATGCGATTGAAGGTACTGGAGTCAATCACGAAGAGATTCCGGGAATCGATACGATCGAGAAGGCATATCGGGAGACATTAGCCATACTTGACAGACGAAGAGTAGATGCTTTCTTTGTTTCAGGTGATGAGAGGGCTATCGGAGTATACAGGGCAATATATGAGAAATCTTTGAGAATTCCAAAGGATGTGGCAGTTCTAGGGATAGATAACATACCGCAGGGCAAGTACATGTTTCCGCCAATGTCTACCATCGATCAGGATTTTGACACTCTTGCCAGGGAATGCATATGCAGGGTGGTTATCCTGCTTCGGGGAGGTATGACGGAGGACGTCAAGAGAAAGATACTTATTCCGGGAGCGATAATCGAGCGCGATTCAACCTGAATATTTGTAGCAGGAAGCAATCCACGTGATTGCTTTCCATAAAATGACAACGTTGTCTATTTAATAATAATTATCCGCTGACTATTGACCCAGCGGGTGCTTGAAGTAAACGTTCACAGAGTTATGTCCATATCAATCTGTTGATGAATGGCCGATGCGGATGGTCACCTGGATAAAATCCAGGTATTTTCAGGGGGATAGCCTTCTGATCGGACATTGATTATAAAAAATAAAAGGAGCGGAAAAAATGAACAAAAAAATCATCTCAGCGTTTCTCGCGGCCAGTATGCTTGTCATCGCTTCAGGATGCGGAGCAAAGGAGCCTGCAACGCCTACAGCGACTACTCCATCTGCTACCGTGGCTCCAACGAAGCCTGCATCGACACTTCTTAAGGTAACTTACAGCGGAACACCTCAGGTACATGAGAAGGAATACCTGATGAACACTTTCTTCAAAGGATTCGAGGCCAAGTACAACGTAAAGGTTGAGGTTGATTTCGTAGCTCAGGCGGATGCCATAAAGAAGATCGAGTCAGAGCAGACAACCAAGAACATCGTGTCTGACATTATCTACGCAGATACTGCCAATATGGCTCCTTATGTCAATGGCGGATGGATGGAGGACATTACATCGATCGTTGATAAGACAGGGTCAACCTATACGAAGATGTTTGACGGTTCCACAAACTCCGGCGGAAAAAGGTATTTCGCTCCGATGAGCTATGATGTCTATATCACTGTTGCCAACGTCAAGGCACTTGCTTATCTGCCATCAGGACTTACCAAGGAAGATGTCGTGAAGGGAATTACCTGGGAGCAGTATGCTGACTGGGCTGTAGCTATAGCTAAAGGCGAGGGCGAAGGAAAGACCATGATGCCTGCGAACCTTACCGGGTCTCAGCTGCTTTATCCGATGGGCGGAATGAGCCTTGCATACGGCGGAGCTTTCCCTGAATTCACATCACAGGGCTTCAAGTCGGCTCTTGGAGTTATCGCAAAGATCGCTGCTGCAAATGGATTCTATGCGGAGCAGAACCAGTACACGGCGCCTACCGAACCACTTAACAGCGGAGATGTATGGCTGACATTCGCTCATATGGGACCTGTCGGAGTCAGCTACTCGGCAGCACCTAACAATTTCGTAATAGGCGCAGCACCAAAGGGAAGCAAAGGTGCGGGTTCGACGTCCGGAGCATGGTGCTATGGAATCCAGAAGGGCGCTCCTCATATGGACCTCGCTGAGAAATTCATTGCATATGTTGCAGATCCTCAGGTCAACTATGACTTCTGCTCAAATTATGGAGGATCGCTCAGCCCAATTGAAGAGGTAGGCGACATTCTTGAATCAAGCGATGTTGTAATGAGGGCTGGAATCGAAATGCTGAAGACAACTACTGTAACTGGAGTTCCTGCTACAAAGTACACAGATTGGAATGCTGTGAAGCTTCTCTTTGGAGATATCTACAACAGCATACTGAAGAACAAGGTTGTACCTGGCGACGACTATCTCAAAGAGATGCAGACCAAGCTTGATGCATTGAAGAAACCCTGACAATAACTGAAGATCAATGGCCTTGAGAGAAGGGGGACATTCGTCCTCCTTCACTCATCAAGAATGGAGGAATGCAAGTGGGAAACAGGCTTGACAACAAACAGGACAAAGTCTCGGGGCAGGTTCAGGGGAAAAGGCTTGTAAGCAAGGACAACATGCCATATCTGCTTCTTCTTCCCGTTTTTATCTATTATGCTGTATTCTGGCTTCTGCCGGTAGCATCTGGAATGAATGAGGTATTTACTGGCCTTGACGGGAAATTCACACTTTTTGGCAATTTCAAGCTTATGCTGGAATCTGACCTGTTCGACCAGGCTGTAATGAATACGGCCCTTTTTGCTGCCATATCAGTGGTCATTCAGTATTTTCTTGCGTTGACGCTTGCAGTTCTGCTCTCAAGAAAATTCAAGGGGTCAAAGCTCCTTATGTTCGTGACAATGATTCCCATGGCCATAACGCCTACAGCTGTCGCCATAATCTGGAAGACAGGACTGGTAAGGGACGGATGGCTCAACACCATGCTGGTCGGGCTCAACATAATCGACAAACCCTTCGTATTCATGAACCTGGAAGGCCTGTCAATGCTTCTTCTTATTATCCTGATCGATACCTGGACAGTAACTCCGTCAGTCATGATCATACTTATCGCAGGTCTTCAGGGAGTTCAGAAGGAGCTCAGGGAAGCTGCATATCTGTTTGGGGCAAACAAGTGGAGAATCCTGATGGATATAGTGATTCCAATACTCAAGCCATCGATAATAACTTCGGTGATCATGAGGCTGATAGCTGCAATTCAGGTCTGGGCAATAGCGGTCATGGTCCTTGGATACAGCAAGGTTCCATTCCTGGTTGAGAGGATAGCTTTCTTTGTCGATGTGGTTCCGGGAATAAATACGAGCAGTAAAATTGCATTCACCCTGTCGTTTACGACCACTATCGTAGTTCTTATTGCCACGATCATATTCCTGAAGGTATCAAAGGGAAATACAAGCGGAGGTGGCAGGTGATGGACAGGTTGAACATAGTACAGAAAACAGTGATGAGCATAATACTTGCTGCAGCGGTAATGACCATAGTGATTCCGCTTATCTTCTTTACTACTGTAGCATTTTCAAATGCAGTTGAAATGTCCCAGTTTCCAAAGAAGCTGCTTCCAGACTTCGGCGTTACTGTAAAGATCGTACCAAATGATCTCGGTGAATATGAACTTTTCTTTGACAGCGGAGAAGGCTACACTTCGATAATCACCAGCAAGAATGCTGTAAAGCTTGAGAATCATTTCGCTAGGCAATATGGAGTGACCATTGAGGGTGAAAAGCTCCTTGAGGACTTCTCACAGACTCTGGAGAAGGGTCCCATGGAATTCACGTATAGAAAGGACATATTCAACAACTTCAACCAGTTCTTCAAGATCGTACCGAATGCCAGCTCGGCTCTTAAGAACAGTATTTTGGTAGCCCTATATACTATTGCAATCTCCCTTACGATTGGAAGTCTGGCAGGTTACGGCATTGCCAGGTACAACTTCAGGTTCAAGAAGGAGATCAACGTGTCGCTGCTTATCGTAAGGATGTTTCCCATGGTTGGAATAAGCATTCCCATGGCACTGCTTCTTATACGCTTCGGATTGTTCGATACGCTTATCGGCCTTGCATTGCTTTACTCAGTGCCAAATATCGCACTGACTGCCTGGATAACAAGCAGCATCTTCATAGGCATAAACAGGGAGCTTGAAGAGGCTTCCATGGTATTCGGTGCAAACGGAATCCAGACGTTCATGAAGATTACTCTTCCATTAGCGTTCCCGGCACTGGCAGCAAGCTCCATGTATTCTTTCCTGACTGCGTGGAATGACACGATTTCAGCCCTGATACTCACGGACAAAAACCAGACACTTGCTCTTGTAGTGTACAAGGCGATAGGAACAACCTCGAGCGGTATACAATATGCTGCCGCAGGAAGCATCGTGCTGATCCTGCCTGCATTGGTATTCACGTTCATAATAAGACGCTACATCGGTCAGATGTGGGGCGGCGTAGAGCTATAGGAGGAGCAGAGATATGAGTTATCTGGAAATAAGGAACCTGCAGAAGAGGTACACAAAAAGCGGACCTCTTGTAATAGACAATGTCAATCTTTCAGTGGACAGGGGTGAGTTCATAGTATTCCTCGGACCATCGGGCTGTGGAAAGACGACAATAATAAGGATGATAGCCGGTCTTGAGGATGTGACTTCCGGGGAAATAATGATCGAAGGAGAAAATATCGTAGGAAAGCAGCCAAAGGACAGGGGAGTATCCATGATATTCCAAAGCTACGCCATATGGCCGCACATGACTGTATTTGACAATATCGCATATCCTCTGAAGCTGCAGAAGGTAGGCAAGGAAGAAATCGAAAGGCGGGTTAAGAGTGTAGCGCAGGCAACCGATATTGTGGGTATGCTTGACAGATATCCTGCCCAGATGTCGGGAGGCCAGAGACAGAGGGTTGCAGTATCAAGGGCGATAGTTGTGGAGCCAAAGATATTCCTTATGGATGAGCCACTTTCCAATCTTGATGCCAAGCTAAGGGTATCCATGAGGACTGAGCTTAAGAACATACACGAGAAGCAGCACTCAACCAGCATATTCGTAACGCATGACCAGTCTGAAGCGATGAGCATGGCTGACAGGATAGTTGTAATATTTAAGGGCAAAATCGAGCAGATCGGAACCCCCATGGAGGTTTATATGGACAGCGCCACAAAGTTCGTGGCCGAATTCATAGGAACTCCACCAACGAACTTCTTTGATGTCACTATCAGGGAAATTGACGGCAGTCTTAAGGCTGTGAATCCGGAGTTTGAATTCAGAGTGCCGGATGAGCTTTCTGAAGCATTGAGACCTTATGAGGGAAAATCAGTGGACATGGGTATAAGGCCTGAATTCATAGGTCTTTCTCCAGAGCTTGAAAGGACAAAGTGGCATTTGAGTGATACGGTCATAAGCTTCGTGGAGCCTCAGGGATCCCATTCCATACTGATCACGAGGATCGGTGAGACCGAGGTTAAGATACATACGACCTCTCATATGTACATAAAACCGAATACCACAGTAGCGCTGAATGTTGAACCAGACAAGGTGATGTTCTTCGACAGGGAGACTACAAAGAGGATCAGAAAACCTTAGCGGAAGCGAATGACAAGAAATTTGCCTAAAATATTGGAGGGTAAAGATGAGTGTGAAACAAAGACTTAAATTCCTCTATCCCGGAAAAGTTGAAGAAATCTATCCAAGAATCCAGAATCTTGTTGAAAGCTTTAAAACCTCTGAAGCAAGAAGCTATCCCTGGGTAGGTAAAGAGGATGTGGTACTTATAACCTACGGGGATGCATTTAGAAGAGAAGGTGAAGCTCCCCTTAAGACTTTGCTGGAATTCATGGACGTGGTGCTTGAAGGATATGTGAATAATGTACATATACTGCCTATGTTTCCTTATACCTCTGATGATGGTTTTTCAGTTTCGGATTTCAAAGCAGTTGATCCTCAGCTGGGAGGCTGGGATGACATAAGGGCGCTTGATGAAAAATATAGTCTTATGTTTGATGCAGTCATAAACCATGCCTCCGTTTCCTGCGAATATTTCAAGGAATTCATTAAGGGTACAGAGAAGTACAGGGATTTTTTCCTGACTGGAGATCCGGATGAAGACTACAGCATGGTGACAAGGCCAAGGACACATCCTCTTCTGACAAGATTCGAATCACCAGTAGGTACAAAATATGTCTGGACCACATTCAGCGAAGACCAGGCGGACTTCAACTTTAAGGATCCGGAGGTCCTCATCGAGATCCTGGGGATACTTCTTTTATATGCTTCTAAGGGAGCAAGGTTCATACGATTTGATGCCATTGGCTTCGCATGGAAGGAAGCCGGTACTACATGCATGCACCTTCCACAGACCCATGAGCTGGTCAAGCTAATGAGGGAGGTCATAGAGGAATGCTTCAAGGGAGTGTCCATAATCACTGAAACGAACGTACCCCACAAGGACAACATCAGCTACTTTGGAAACGGACACGACGAGGCAGGACTGGTCTACCAGTTCCCGCTTCCGCCATTGACACTGCATGCATATCTCACAGGAAATGCATCGAAGCTGTCGAGCTGGGCTGATTCTCTGGAACCAACGACTGAAGACACCACATTCTTCAACTTTCTTGCATCCCATGATGGAATTGGTGTAAGGCCTGTAGAAGGGATACTTGAGAAGGAAGAGGTTCAATCCATAATTGACGAGGTTCAGAAAAGGGGAGGACAGATAGGATGGAGGACTCTTCCTGATGGTTCTCAGACGGCCTATGAACTTAACATCAATTACCTTGATGCCATAGCAGGTGATGAGAGCGATTTGGAGACCATGGCTCGAAAATTCATGGGATCCCAGTGCATACTTCTGTCATTCGTCGGAATGCCGGCAATCTATTACCACAGCATCCTTGGCTCCAGGAACTCCTACAGGGACTTCGAGGAGTCTGGAATCAAGAGGAGGATCAACAGGGCCAAGCTGGATTTCGATTTGCTTAAAAGAGAGCTTGACGACAAGACTTCACTAAGAAGGATCGTACTGGACAGCTACAAGAAACTGATTGCAATAAGGAAAGTACAGCCAGCCTTCGATCCGAACCGTACGCAGAGGACTCTCTTCCTGGATTACAGGGTTTTTGCCCTGATCAGGGGAGATAAGGAAAGTATTCTAGTACTCGTGAATGTTTCAAGGGATGAGCTGGTTTTAGAGACTGATTATTCAGGTACAGACCTGATAGAAGGATCCGAGATTAATAGAAGCATAAGGCTTTTGCCATACCAGTACAGATGGATAAGGCTCAGTGAACCGGCGATGCAGGTTCGTACGGAGGAATGATGGAAAGAGATTTTACTTTTTTGGACAAATTGCAAAGGGGCATGTATTTCGACAAAAAGTCATACTCTGACACTGACCTGAATTCATTTGATGAAGTGAAGGCATATTTACCCGAACCAATCCTTCCGGGCAGGGAGGAATGGACTGCCTGCTATTGGTATGCTTTAAAGGTTCTTTTCACAAATCAACACGTACCGACAAAAGAAAGCGGGTATGTCAGCAATTTTGTGGATGCGGCCTTCAATGAGAATATATTCCTATGGGATACTGCCTTCATGACAATGTTCTGCAACCTTCTGCACCCTTATGTCCCGGGAATTCGTTCGCTGGACAATTTCTATACAAGGCAGTTCGATGATGGCGAAATTCCCAGGGAAATGGTCAGAGATACTGGAAAGGATTTTCTGGTCTGGGTTAACGGCTATGACAAGCCGCTCTACTCATATTTCCATAACCATTACGGCCACAGAAGGCTGAAGGGGCAGGCACCCGTACCCTATGAGGAGATGTACAAACCGGATATGGGAAGGGAAATAGAGAAGAACCCATACCTGACTTTGGATAACCTCAACCATCCCATTCTGGCTTGGGCCGAGTGGGAGAGCTACTGTCATACTAAGAATGCATCAAGGCTTGAGCTTGTTCTTGAACCCCTGTACAGGTATTATTCTGCTTTGAAGTATCATCTTATGCATGCAAACGGACTTTATGTCACTGACTGGGCCAGCATGGATAATTCTCCAAGGAACAAATACCTTGGACTTGCAATAGACACAAGCTGTGAAATGGTCCTGTTTGCCAGGAACCTCCTGGATATCATGGATGTACTTGAAAAGAACGGGCTAAAGGATTCTGATGAACCAAGGAGATCTGAGCTTAAAGAAGACATCAGGGGACTTTCGGGCCGCATAAACAGCCTTATGTGGAATGATGAGGATGGGTTCTATTATGACCTGACATTTGATGGCAGGCAGACAGGCATGAAGACGATCGCGGCATATTGGTCTCTGGTATCAGGAGTGGCCGACCAAAGGCAGGCGAGACTCCTTGCAGAATGGCTGAATGACAGGGATACCTTCAACCGGCCGCATCGTGTTCCCGTACTTGCTGCAAATGAGGAAGGATATGACCCTGAAGGAGGCTATTGGAAAGGCTCAGTATGGGCTCCTACAAATACAATGGTGGTGCTTGGACTTGAAAAGAACGGATACTTTGACCTTGCAAGGGAAATCGGAATAAATCACCTTGATGCGGTATCCAGGGTCTTCTCGAATACCGGAACAATTTGGGAGAACTATCCTGCTGATTCCATAACCAGCGGCAACTCAGACAAGAAGGATTTTGTGGGCTGGTCAGGAATGGGACCAATATTGTTCCTGTTAAGGTACGGAATTGGGCTTAGGACCGATATCGAGAGAGATCTGCTCATATGGGATATCAGTAGTGATATGTTAAAGGACGGTTTTGCAGGCTGTAAGAATTACTGGTTCTTTGGAATAACAGCTGACTTTATGGCACAAATGGATGATAACAAGCTTAATATTGAGGTCAAGACATCGCAGCCCTTTGAACTTGAAGTAATATTCAAAGGAATTAAGCAGCGATACCTTGTGGATGGCAGACTTGAAGTTACCATTGGTGAAGAAAATGAGCAGTTATGACAGGTATCCCAGAACAACCGTGGATTATAAAGGCGAAGCAGCCTATAAGGGATATGAAGAGATAGCTGAGGTCCTGAGGGAACGTTCAAGGTCCCTGCTTGAGACCAGGGAAAGGGTGGTAGTTGCTATCGACTGCTATCCAGGTATGATATATGAGGAGCTGGAACAGGAACTGACAAAAAGGCTGGATCCAAGCCTATCCATTTTCTCTGACGAGGAAATCTTCCAGAGCGAGGAATCGATAACTTCAAGGATAGTGGGAAGGATAACAGACGACAGGGTGTTCGGACAGATGTGCCTGGAAACATACGAGGACCTGATTGATGAGGAAAAGCTCAGGTCTGCTGCTATATTGGCAGATACCACAAAGGGACTTGTCATTGTTTACGGAGCTGCAGCAAACATACTCGTGAAGCCAGATATATATGTATACGCGGACCTTGCCAGATGGGAGATACAGGGTCGGTTAAGGAGAAATGAGATAGGAAGCTGGAAGAGCTCGATCTGGTTTGATGACATACTTCAGAAGTACAAGTGGGGTTACTTCTTCGAATGGAGGGTAGCTGACAGGCATAAGAAAAGACATTTTGAAGATTTTGATTTCGTGCTTGATACGAATAAGAAAGGCAGCCCGGTTATGATCACCGGAGATGCATTCAGGTACGGGCTGTCAAAGCTCGCATCAGGACCGTTCAGGCTGGTTCCTTTCTTTGACCCCGGTGTGTGGGGCGGGCAATGGATGAAGAAGGTGTGCGGACTTGATGAAGGTGAGATAAACTATGCATGGTGCTTTGACTGTGTGCCGGAGGAGAATTCGATCCTCCTGGATTTCGGAGGGACTACAATTGAGCTTCCTGCTATGGACCTGGTACTCTATGAGCCCGTAAGGCTTTTGGGTGAAAGGGTCGTGGCAAGGTTCGGGGCTGAGTTTCCGATAAGGTTTGACTTTCTTGACACAATGGACGGCCAGAATCTTAGCCTGCAGGTACACCCTACAGTGGAGTATATTCAGGAGAAATTCGGAATGCACTATACCCAGGAGGAGTCTTACTACATCCTGGATGCATATGAGGACAGGGAACCACTGGTCTACCTTGGGTTGAATACAGGGACCAGGAAGGAGGAATTCTTCAGGGAACTGGAGAAGGCACAGGGTGAAGGTGCGAATTTCCTGGCCGAAAGGTTTGCTAACACAATTAAGGTCAGGAAGCATGACCATCTTCTGATACCCCCGGGAACGGTCCACTGTTCCGGCAGGGATACTATGGTCCTTGAAATTTCATCGACTCCATTCATATTTACCTTTAAGCTGTGGGACTGGGGAAGACTGGGAACCGATGGCAAGCCAAGACCTATAAACATCAGCCACGGCAAAGAGGTCGTGAAGATCGAGAGGGATACAGAATGGGTTGAAAAGAATCTCATAAACAGGGTAACTGTGCTTTGTGAGGAGGAAGGGTGGAGAAGTGAAAGGACAGGACTCCATGAACTTCAGTTCATTGAAACAGTCAGGGACTGGTTCAACAGGCCTGTCGCCCATAATACTGAGGGCAGTGTGAATGTTCTAAACCTTGTTGAGGGAGAAGAGGCTATTGTAGAGTCACCTGATGGAAGCTTTGAGCCACTCATTGTCCATTATGCGGAGACATTCGTAATACCTGAAGCCGCAGGTGAATATATCATAAGACCTCATGGTGCCTCTGAAGGGAAGGAAATCACAACCATAAAGGCGAGGGTCAGGATATGAGAGCTGTTGTGGACCTTGGAGGTACAATTATAAAGGTTGGTTTAGTCAATGACGGAGTCCTTTCGAAGCTTGTACCGATCGATACGGAAGCCGGGGCAGGGATACGAAAGAACCTGGATAGGGCTGCAGGGCTCATAAGGACAGAATATACAGGCAAGATCGAGCTTATGGGCATTGCTGTGCCAGGAATCGTGGACATTGAGAAAAGGACAATAACTTCAGCAAATGCCAAGTATGCAGATGCTGTGGGTTTCGACTTTCAGAAGTGGTGCCTTGATGAATTCGGCTGTCCCCTTGTAATGGACAATGATGCTAATGCAGCGCTTATCGGTGAAGCTTCAAGAGGATGCGCCAAGGGGGAAGACAATGTGGTCATGATGATCCTTGGCACGGGAATAGGGACAGCTGCAATAATGAACGGCAGACCGATCAGAGGAAAGCACTTTCAGGCAGGAATACTTGGAGGTCATTTTGTTGCTGATATCAATGGGGAAGAGTGCACATGCGGCGGAAGAGGATGCCTTGAAACAATTGCAGGCTCCAGGGAACTCGGAAGGTCAGTTTCAAGGATCGAAGGATACTCAGGGAGCAAGCTTTCAAAACTGGATCATATTGGAATGAAGGAAATAATTGATTGCATGATTTATGGGGATAGCTTCAGCAGAATAGCCTTTGAAATGGTCATTGATGCATACTCCGCTGGAATAACGAACCTTGTGCATGCCTACGACCCTGAAGCAATAGTGCTAAGCGGTGGGGTGATGAAGGGCAAGGACCATATACTTCCCGCGATAATCAGAGGGGTACAGGGAAGAGCGTGGACACCATGGGGAAACCTTAGGTTTCTTGTGGCAGACGACCCTGACAGCTCGGTACTTTTGGGGCTGCAGACCCTTATGGAGGAATGGAAGGATGGATCTTAGAGGATTGAAGCTTGCGATATACGGCGACAGCCTGTCTACCGGTACTCATGGTGAAGGGGGCTATGAGGAAAAGCTGAAGGGATCCCTTTGCCTTTCTGAGATTTATAACTTTGCTGTGGGTTCAAGCTCACTTTCTAAGGGTTCAGCAGGATGCATGGCCGATTTGCTGGAGGAAGGAAGGCTGCCTGAAGAGGCTGATATCATCCTCATTTGGCATGGGAGCAATGACTGGTATTGGAGTGTTCCTCTGGGAACCATGGATGACAAAAAGCCCGATACCTTCAACGGGGCAATCAGCTTTGTCATTGACAGGCTTCGAATGAACTTTCCGAAAGCTATAATAATATGGGTGACTCCAATATTCCGTATGGAGAAGCCTGACGGAATAGAAACAGCAGGTGATGCCTTCAGGACATTAAACAAGAACGGAAGCACCCTGCTTGATTACACTGAAACGATACAGAGAGCAAGCCTCATTCATGGATTTCCGCTCATAGACATGCGAAGGCTGTCGGGGATCCATTTGTACAATTCAGATTACTATCTCGAGGACGGTGTGCATCCGAACAGAAACGGATATGAGCTGATTCACCGCATCCTTGATGCCGAGTTGAGGAAATCAATATTCTAATGTGAAGCTGGTGTAAAAATGCAGAAGAAGATAGTTTATGCAGATGATTTCGTAAAGGACAGGATGCATGCAGCATTCGGAATACAGGCTGCAATTGACCACGCCAGGAGCATTCAGGCAGATGAGATAAGGTTTGGCGAAGGAACCTATCAGCTTGATGAATGGCGGACCATTGAAACATATTCCATTGCCCATGATGACGGATGCGGAGATATCCATGTGAAGGATGTTCACCTGCTCCTGGAAGGTATGGATGGGATCGCGCTCAAGGGCTCATGTCTTGAGGATGGGAGTCCGGGAACCATACTGGCAGGCTCAAATAGCCTTATCCCGGATACACTGCTTCCCTCGATACTCTGGGTAACCGGGTCAAGAAATATCACTATCCGAAACCTCGCGTTTATACGGAATCCTGAAACCGCAAGCTCAGGAAGGATTGTGTCAGTTCATGGATCAGTCGTGACAGTTGAGGTCTTTGAAGGCCTGCCTTGTAATGATGGGATGGGAGCATACTGCATGAACAGGTTCGATCTTTCGGACAGAAGCCTGCAGGGAGCCAGTCTTACATTTGGATTCGGATTTGACAGGAGATTCAGGAAAACCGGGGAAAGGATACTGACACTCGAAGATGACAATCTTGCTGCAATCCTTAGGGTGGGTGATGGAGTATCCTGGCATCAGACAGGCAAAACCGACTTTCAGCTGTTTTTCGGAGACTGTGAAAATATCAGGATGGATAATGTGAGGATATTCAATTCGAATAGTTTTGCAATTCTTACTGAACATTGCAGGAACATAAGGGCTAACAGGCTTGTCCTGAAACCAAGAAAAGGTCAGCTTTTCACTGGCTCCAGGGATGGATGGAAGATATACAGGTGCAGCGGGAAGATCATACTTGATGAATGCCACTTTGAAGGAGTACGGATGGACGGGCAGAATGTCCACAGCAACTTCATGGTCGTTGAGACGATCCTATACTCCAGAAGCATGCTGTGTTCATGCAAATATGCTCCTATACCGCTTGAAGCTGGTTCTGAAATGGAATTCCATGATGGTACTCGAATCGTTCAGAACAGGATTGAAAGTTGGCGGATCATCGGAAGGAATCCTGTGGTTCATGTGAGAAGAGACTCGGAAACAGCTGGAGCGGTGGTTCCTGGGGCATCCAACTACATCACCATGTATGAGGTGTCGTTTGAAGATGAGTTTGAAGCATTCGTATCAAAGGGAACACTTATGACGCCGTTGTGCTGGGAACCGGAAGCATATATCTGCAGGAACACTGTTTTTAAAAACATTGCAGGTGCAGGTCAGCTCCTGAGATGCAAGGATGTACTTATTGAAGGGTGCAGCTATGAAAATATGTTGAATGCAGGGATCCTTATGGGTGCGGAACTGGATACTCATAGCGAGGGCGGACACGCAATAAATATTGTCATAAAGGGATGCAGATTCGATAATTGCGGCTTCAAGCCAAGATATGGAAGATTCGGAGGAGCATGCATAGCTATAAAATCCCAGGGCTTCAATGACCCACACAACAGGAATGTAGTGATTGAAGGCAACTTGTTCAGAAACAGCAGCATTGCTGTTGAGGTAAGAGACGCATCAGATGTGATCATTCGGTCAAATAGCTATGAGGAAATTATTGAGAGATATGTCATAGACAGTGCCACAACTTCTGACATCAGGATTTCAGATTGTTGAACATATGTAGGGTATAAGGAGCGGGATCATGAGGAAACTGATATGTACAGCGCCAGGTAATGCAGAGCTGGCAGAATATGACGACAGGCCGATAAAGCCTAATGAAGTGAAGGTAAGGGTTGAGTTCGCATCACCGAAGCATGGCACTGAAATAGCGGATTTCAGGGGCACTACCCCATTCATAGATGGGAAATATGATCCAGAGTGGCAAATCTTCAAGACCAGGGATCAGGATGAGCCAAGGGGACTGGAATACGGGGATCTGCCTCTTGGAAACATGTTTGTCGGTATGATCGTAGAAGCAGGCGAAAATGTCACTGACTACAGGGTCGGGGACAGGGTATGCTCCTACGGATCCATAAGGGAAACTCAGATAGTAAACGCTGTGGACAACTATAAGCTCAGGAAGATGAAGGCTGATGACTCCGAAAGGAACGCAGTATGCTATGACCCTGCGCAGTTCGCCCTGGGAGGCATAAGGGATGCAAATGTAAGGGCTGGCGACAATGTAGCTGTCATTGGCCTTGGAGCAATAGGTCAGATTGCAGTCCAGCTTGCAGCGAAGGCAGGTGCAGCAAATGTGATAGCCATCGACCCAATTCTAAAAAGACGTGAAATCGCGCTAAAGCACGGAGCTCATTTTGTAATGGACCCTACAGCATGCGATGCCGGACTTGAGATAAAGAGACTCACGGGAAAGGCAGGGGCTGATTCGATAATTGAAACCAGCGGAAGTGTGCATGCACTGCAAAGTTCGCTGAGAGGATTAGCTTATGGCGGTACTATTGCATATGTCGCATTCGCAAAGCCATTCCCGGCAGGGCTATGGCTCGGACAGGAAGCCCACTTCAACTATGGAAAGATCATATTTTCCAGGGCAGGCAGCGAACCTAATCCTGAGTACCCAAGATGGTCCAGAAAAAGGATAGAGGACGTATGCTGGGAACTGCTGATGAACGGATATCTTGATTGTGAAGACATAATCGATCCGATTGTGGAATTCGAGGATTGTGCTGAAGGCTTCAAAAAGTATGTGGACCTTGAGCCGGACCTGAGTATAAAGATCGGAATAGCTTTCAGGAGGGACAAGATATGAGGCTTGGTACACAGGACAAGGATTTCTTCCCGAAAGGACTGACTGAAAAGTTCATTCATATCAAAAGGATGGGCTTTGACTGTTTCGAGATCGACGGCAAGGTGCTCTCAGAAAATACCATTGAGGTGAAGGAAGCAATAATGGCTTCAGGACTTCCAATCGTATCAGCATGCGGTGGATACAGAGGATGGATCGGGGACTTCATCGAAGAGAGAAGACTAAATGCCATTGAAGACCTTAAGGGGATCATAAGGGCTCTTGCGGAAGTAGGGGGTAAGTGCGTTGTTGTCCCCGCTGCCTGGGGGATGTTCACCTACAGGCTTCCGCCGATGGTATCCCCAAGAAGCCAGGAAGGTGATCGTAAGACGATACTTGATTCTCTTAAGGAGCTTGATCCGGTTGCAAAGGAGTGCGGGATAACAATCTGCCTTGAACCACTTAACAGATATCAGGACCACATGCTGAACACATTGAAGGATGCAAGCGATGTGATAGAAGCAGGAGGATTTGAAGCAGTAAAGATAACAGCCGACTTTTACCATATGGCTATCGAAGAGGATGATATGAGAAAATCCCTTGAAAAATACAGCAAATACATCGGACATGTCCACATTGCCGAGAACCATAGATATCAGCCTGGAACAGGTTCAATGGATTTCGATATTCTCTTGGGGACTTTGAAGGATATCGGATATGATGGAGCGGTTGTGTACGAATGCAGGGTGAGAGGCGAGGATCCGGAAAGGGCTTACAGGGAATCGGTTGAATATATGAGAAGATTCATCTGATGGAATGGGGGATATGCACGAAATGGCAAAACTAAGGGCTGCAATAATCGGTGCCGGTCAGATAGCAAGGAAGTCACATATACCCAATTACCTCTCAATGGGAGACGAAGTTGAAATAGTTGGCATTTGTGACAGGAACATTGAAGCTGCGATGTCAGCAGCGGCAGAGAATGGAATCCCTGACTGGTTTTCAGACCACAAGGAAATGCTTAAGATGGTTAAGCCTGACATAGTCAATGTATGCGTCCCTAACAAATTTCACTATGCAGCAGTCTTCGATTCACTTGATGCCGGTTGCCATGTTCTATGTGAAAAGCCTCCTGGTATTTCTTACAAGGAAGCTGAGCTAATGATGAAGAAGTCAGAGGAGTGCAAAAGGCTACTTAGCTATGGCTTTCATCTTAGACATGGAGAAAATGTAAGGATAATGAAGGAAAAGGCGCTTAATGGCGAATTCGGTCAGATATATTTTGTGAAAGCAGAATGGCTCAGAAGACGTGGAATACCAGGCTGGGGCAATTTCACAAACAGTGATATCCAGGGAGGTGGACCTCTCATAGACATCGGAGTTCATATGCTTGATATTGCAGTCTACCTGATGGATTACCCTGAAATTGACCATGTATCAGCTACCTCCCATGACCTGATCGGAAAGAGAAAGGGTGTTGGTCTGATGGGTGACTGGGATCCTGATAAGTTCAACGTAGAGGATTCACTTTTCGGATTCATAAGGTTCAAAGATGGATCGAGTCTTAGCATATCAAATTCATTTGCACTGAATATGAAGGAAAAGGACAGGAAGAATCTGGAGATTTATGGAGACAGACTGGGGGCAAGTATCTTCCCTCCTGAAACCTTCGGTGAGGAAAGAAGCATGTTGACCAATACTGAATATCCATTTGCCAAAGACGATGACCTTCATTTTAAAAGCCTCTTGAACTTCGTTAAGGCATGCAGAGGAGAAGCGGAGCTGCTTGTGACTGCGAAACAAGGTGCATATGTGCAGAAAATGGTTGAGGCTCTTTATGAATCTTCATTAAGAGGCGAACCGGTAAGGCTCTGAGGTGCTTAAGCTCGAATATTGCCAAAGGATTGACCAAAGTAGAGTATTGTGGCTGTCTCTCGAATAAAATCTGACAAGCTAAATAACTAAGTGACCCTGCTGCATAAAAGCAGGGTTTTTGCTTGAATCAAGGAAATCACTGCTGTAGATATATGATCGGTTAGCACCTGTATATGCTATAATTGCAGCATAAGGTTTTTCTTGTGGGGTGTTGTTATGAAATCATTTGAGGTTGTAGCCGGAATCATAGTCTGTAATGGAAGAGTTCTTTGCATGCAGCGTGGTGAAAGCAAGTACGAATATGTTTCAAGGAAATTTGAGTTTCCAGGCGGGAAGGTCGAAGCTGGAGAAAGAAACAGTGAAGCCCTGATACGTGAGCTTAAGGAAGAGATGGATATTGATGTGCAGATTTCAGAGGATGACTACTTCATGACTGTGCACTATGATTATCCTGATTTCTCAATAACGATGCACAGCTTTATATGCAAGGTGGATGACTGTAGATTTACAATGATGGAGCATTCTGATTTCAGGTGGCTCGGAAAAAAGGAACTGATGCAGCTTGACTGGGCTCCGGCGGATGTGCCTATAGTTGAAGCACTTGAGGATAGTGAGGTTTTGGATGGAGAGCGCGTTTAGCCTTAGAGATGGATTGCTCAAGGGATTTATAGATGAAAAGATACCTTCATTGGCAAATTACAGACCGAGGCTTCTTATCAACGACAATGAAAAAGGAGAGAAGGTACTCACCAGTATAATAACTGAATTGTCTGATTGCGACGAGTACCTTTTTTCAGTGGCATTTGTCACAAAGAGCGGGGTAACATCACTCATTGAGACTCTGAAGGAGCTCGATGAAAAAGGCGTAAAGGGCCGAATCATCGCCTCTCAGTACCAGAATTTTTCAGACCCTGCTGCTCTTCGGACGCTAATGGGTTTTGGTAATATTGACCTACGCATAATTACCGAGGAACAGGGTAAGATGCATACGAAGGGCTACATCTTCAGGAAAGGCAATGAATATTCGATAATCGTCGGTAGCAGCAATCTTACTCAGAGCGCACTCTCAGTAAATAAGGAATGGAACCTGAAGGTAACCTCCACCAACGAAGGAGCTCTTCTTCTTGAAACGCTCCATGAGTTTGAGCAGCTCGCGAAAAAGTCCATAAAGGTCGATGAAGCTTACCTTGAGCAGTACCAATCAATTTACGATTATCACAATAAAGCCAGGAAGATTCTTGATAAAACCTCAGCACAAGGGATTATCCATTTTCAAAGGATAATGCCAAATAAAATGCAGAGTGCAGCACTTGCTGCATTGGATGAATCAAGGAATTCAGACCTAAGCAAGGCTTTAGTCATATCTGCAACTGGAACCGGAAAGACATACCTTTCAGCTTTTGATGTCAGAAAATTCAATCCGAGACGGTTCCTATTCATAGTACACAGAGAGCAAATAGCTAAGGCAGCTATGGAAAGCTTCAGGCGTGTATTCGGAACCGAGCGGTCGATGTCTGTCCTGAGTGGGGGTTCGAAAAGTGTTGCTTCTGATTTCTTGTTTTCAACAGTCCAGACTCTTTCGAAGGATGAGATACTTTATGGCTTCAAACCAGATGAATTCGACTACATTGTAGTAGACGAAGTCCACAGGGCAGGGGCTGCGACTTATAAGAAGGTAATCGATCACTTCAGGCCGGAGTTCCTTCTTGGAATGTCCGCTACTCCTGAAAGGACTGATGGATTTGATGTGTTTCAGATGTTCGACCATAATGTTGCTTTCGAGATAAGGTTGCAGCAGGCAATGAAGGAAAACATGGTATGTCCTTTCCATTATTTCGGAGTATCGGAAATCAAGGTGGACGGTATCCTTATCGATGACACAACCAGTTTTTCAAAGCTGACTTCAGATGAAAGGGTCAGGAACATTGCTGAAAAGGCTGAATTTTATGGTTATAGCGGACACAGGGTCAGAGGTCTCGTATTCTGCAGCCGTAGGGAAGAGGCTGAAGTGCTTTCTGGTAAATTCAATCTCCTGGGATACAGTACAGTAGCGCTTTCAGGAGCAAGCAGCCAGGATGAAAGGATTGAAGCGGTGAACCGCCTCGAGCAAAAGGAACGTGATGGAGGACTCGACTACATATTCACCGTTGACATATTCAATGAAGGTATCGACGTTCCATCTGTGAATCAGGTGATAATGCTCAGACCGACCCAATCAGCAATAATCTTCGTGCAGCAGCTGGGAAGGGGACTCAGGCACTTTGATGACAAGGAGTATGTCGTAGTCCTTGACTTTATTGGTAATTATGACAAGAATTTCCTGATACCTGTAGCCTTATCGGGAGACCAAAGCTATAACAAGGATACAATGAGGAGGTTCGTTGCTGAAGGCACAAGGGTAATACCGGGGTGCTCCACGATCAACTTCGACAGGATAACAAGGGACAGGATATATTCATCAATCGACAGGGCAAATGTCAACGACATCAAGCTAATCAAGGAATCCTACATGATGCTGAAGATGAGGCTTGGCAGGATTCCAAGATTGAGTGAGTTTGCTGAATTCGGCTCCATAGCCATTGAAAGGATATTTCAGAAAACCGGATCCTACCATAATTTCCTGAAGAAGTACGAAGATGAATATAAGGTTAAGCTTTCCGTTCTGGAGGAAAGGTACATCGAGTATGTTTCAATGAAATATGCTTCCGGGAAGAGACCACATGAGCTTGAATTGCTCAGGCTTATTGCGGGAAATGCGGAGCATCCCATAGATAACCTTGAGGTACTACTTTTAAAGGAATACGGAATAGTCATAAATGAAAACACCAGGCTTAACCTGGAAAACCAGATGACTCAGAATTTCGCCACAGGCTCAGCGAAGGGCAGCTACAAGGATGTTGTGTTCATGTCTGATTCCAAAGGTGCTGTTGGATTTGTGGAATGTCTCGATAATCCTGACTTCAGATTGCAGTTCGATGAGCTGCTAGATGTAGGATTGTCACGATACCAGGAAAGGTACTCGGACAGATACAGGCAGACTAACTTAAAACTCTATGAAAAGTATACATATGAGGATGTCTGCAGGTGCCTTGACTGGGAGAAGAACATCTTAGCACAGAATATCGGTGGTTACCGGTTCGATGAAAAAACCAGGACATATCCAGTGTTCATAAATTATGACAAGCATGAGGATATAAGTGCTACAACAAAATACGAGGACATCTTCCTTTCATCAGAGATACTTAAGGCAATATCAAAAAACAAAAGGTCAGTAACATCAAAAGAAGTGGTTCGCGCGTATAATTCCGATAGTGAAGGGATTACATTACTACTCTTTGTAAGAAAGAACAAAGATGATAGTAGTTCGAAGGAGTTCTATTTCCTTGGAACCATGAAGACAACCGGAACCCCAGAGGAATTCACGATGCCTGGAACAAATGTTTCAGCTGTCAAGCTCTACTACTCTCTTCACACTCCGGTCAGGGGTGATATTTACGACTTTATCACCCGGTAGTAACTGAATAATATGATTTGTCCTCCGCATAATGAAGTAAAGAAATGCAGGAGGGATATCATGAGTGAAAAATCTTTGTTCAGTGGTGGAAGGTATGCTACCAGGGGAGTGATGTCAGGACTATGTCCGGGACTTCAGTTCTATCTCTGGAATCTTATCGACAGGATGGAAATCGAGAAGGATTACCTCCAGGTTTTCGTGCTGGAGTCTTTCGGAAGGGACTGGCTCAAGGTAATACACAGGCAGGAGGTTCCACATTATGAGAAGGAACACCTGATCAAGGTTGATGGTGAAAACAAGGATGGCAAGATATTTGTCATTGATTCAGTTGATTACTCAACTATGCTTTATGCCGAAGAGTATTAGAGGTGCGACATGGACCCGATTGATGAATACATGGAGAGGTTCGATGGTGAGAAACGTGAATGGCTTCATACCTTTGTCGGATACATGAGGAAACACCATCCTGAGATTCCAGGAAGGATATCCTACCAGATGCCCATGTTCAAGTTCGATGGAATGTATGTGGCATTTTCGGCAGCAAGCGATCACTTTACGTTCCATACTTTAGATTTCGATATGATTGAGGAGCTGAAGAGCCTGCTTCCGAAAGCAAAATTCGGCAAGGGCTCAGCCAAGGTTCCTTATGATGACAGGACTGCAGTAGTTATACTGTTCAGTGCGATTGAAAAGGTGATCGGAAGAAACAGATAAATAATGGCAAATGAAATACCAGCCGGGCGGCTGGTATTTCTTCAAAGTATTCAAAAGTTTATTTATATTTCAGTTTGCTGTTCTCTTCATATTCTTCAATCAGACCGCCCTGTATAAGGTGGTCGAGATGAGCGCCGGCTTCTCCGACTGCGAACCACTTCTGGGTCAGCGGGAACTCGATCCAATTCTTGGCCCTTATCGACCAGGTCATTCTTGCTGCGATCTCATAAGTGGTCAGCCCCGGTTCGGTTTTTATGATAGCCAGAGCTTCATCGAGACGCAGCATATGGTGTTCCTTCAGCTCTGTAATCCTCTCACGGACATCACCATTGGGATTCCTGTGTGCTGAGAGAGTTGTCCTGACATGAAGCTTGAATATCTTGTCGAGGCTGTTCAGATAGTCGCCGAGTGAGTCTTGAAGCTCAGACCACCTTGTTATATTCGGTGAAATGTCGAAAATTATGTGGTCTCCAGCGATTAGAATTCCAAAAGCTTCATCGTATAGGACCATATGGCCGGGAGTATGCCCAGGTGTCGAAATGGCTACCAGATTGTAACCTGCTATCTTAAATATGAATCCTTCCTCAATGGGTTCAATTTCGAGATTCTTTGGAGGAAGATAATTCTTGAAGGGGTTGGTACTCCTGTTTTCGTGGATCTCTTCTTCGCTGAAGCCGTACTTAATCGACTGCTCCTCTATATCCTTCCATCTCAATGCACTTCTGAATCTGTCCAGTACCAGGAGGTCGGTAGATGAGATGAATATCCTGTTCTTCTCAGTCTTAAGCCTTCCAATCAAGCCTGTGTGGTCAGAGTGGACATGGGTCAGGAATATATCCAGGTCATCGAGGCTTACTCCCAGGGCAGCTATCCCTTCAATAAGCGCTTCATGGCATGAATCAATATTGAAGCCTGTATCTATTAGAAGGCTGCGCTCAGCACCCTTGATCAAATACGTATTAAGATTTTTCAGAGGATTCCCCGGAAGAGGGACCCTTATCAGATAAATGTCTTTCATGACCTCATGCGGCATTATAGTACCTCCTTGGCATATTAGTTCGATTATACTTCTGGTGCAGGTTTAATGCAACTTGAGAAGAATCATTCCAATCTCTTCACAGAGGTTAGTTTTTTGTAAATAGAGTGTAACATCATCAAATATCCTGAATATAGAAGATATAATAAATTTAAGGGTTATTAGGTATACTTGATTTGGATCAATTCAAATATTTTATGATGACATGAAAAACATGAATATAACTACACAGATGGGGGGCATTTAATTGGATACGAACAATAACAAGCCGAAATTTGCTGTTCTTGGAGCCGGTCATGGTGGTACTGCAATGGCGGGACACCTTTCATTGCTTGGTATTGATGTCAGTCTCTACAACAGGGGAGCTGACAGGATAAGGGCAATTCAGGATAATGGGGGTCTCGAGATTGTCAGTAATACCGATACAGTGCCTCACGGGCATGCTAAATTAGAAGTTGTCACATCTGATATGAAGGAGGCCATCGAAGGAAAGGATATACTGATGGTCGTCGTACCTGCGACAGGACATGCATTTATGGCAGAACACATGGCACCGCACCTTGTTGATGGACAGATCATAGTGCTGAATCCAGGCAGGACTGGCGGAGCGCTTGAAGTGCTGAACATTATCAGGAAGCTTGGCTGCACGGCTGATGTCACAGTATGCGAGGCGCAGACACTTCTGTATGCTTCAAGGGCGATAAACCCTGCGCAGACTCAAATTTTCAGAGTAAAGAACAGCGTGCCTGTTGCAGCAATTCCTGCACACAGGACACCTGAGGTCGTAAAGAAGCTGCGAAAGGCTCTCCCTCAGTTCATCCCTGGAGATAATGTAATGAAGACGAGCCTTGACAACATTGGGGCAATATTCCATCCTGCCGTGACTCTCCTTAATGCTGCCAGGATTGAAAGCACAAACGGTGACTTTGATTACTATACTGAGGGTATAACAGCATCTGTAGCCCTGATCCTTGACAAGATGGACCAGGAAAGGGTTAATGTGGCAGAATCTCTCGGCTTCAGGGCGATGACAGCCAGAGAGTGGCTGTATATTGCATATGATGCGGCGGGGAGGACTCTGTTCGAGGCAATGAGAAACAACAGAGGCTACGATGGAATCAAGGCACCTAAGACAGTCTATACCAGGTACATTACCGAAGACATACCAATGAGCCTGGTGCCCATTGCAGAGCTTGGAAAGCTCGGAGGCGTAGAGACTCCGACCATTGATTCCATAATTCTTCTCGGCTCTATCCTTCACGAGACTGATTACAGGGCCCAGGGCAGAAACGTAGAGACTATGGGACTTTCCAACATGTCGCTAAAGGACATCAGAAACTTCATAATAAACGGCGATCTGCCGAAATAAGAAGCAGCCTCGGAAAATTCCGAGGCTGTACTAATAAGGAAAAATATTTAAATCAAGTTATTACGAGTCATTCAGAAAGGTCAGCTATGAAAGGATCAGGTACACTACTCAGTATGATTTCTCTTGTCAAATTAACCCAGCTGGTGCATGAATCGAGGAGTATGGAATCACCTGTTATTATCCTTTCTTTGCCTGCCATAGACTTGTCGGAGTCATCTGCCAGTGATACCTCAACAGGAAGCCGGAATGTTGAGGAAATCTCAAGGATCCTTTTCTTAAGCCTGCCTGAGTTCGATACCGGTGAATCAAGGTAAATTTTTGCTGATGCTGTCCCAAGCCTTTCGAGTGATTCAAGCAGCAGACTTATTGCTGTATCGGTCTGAGGTATGAGATGGTATGTTCCCCTTAGACCTGCAAGGTCCCTAATAACTCCGTCACCGCAAAGTATGAGAAGGCTGCCGGATAATGAGGTCTCGAGAGTGATTATTATGTTGAAGCCGTCGATCAGGACTTCCTTTCCATTGATTTCAGAAGGACTGATCCTTTTACCGAGTCTCTGCTTTAAATCGCTTCTTGAGGATGAGCTCCTCTTCATGGCATTTCTCTGCCTTGCTGTAAGGCTGTGGTGATTACCGACGAAAGTTGAGGCGGTATCCATGGAGTACCCTCTGTCAAGGAGCCAGATAAGTTCTTCCCTTGCCGTCTTCAGGCGCAAAAGGGCGGAACCGGTGAAGTCATCACGGTCCGCCCTGTCAAAGCCTCTTTTTGGATTGATTTCCATCAGAATCACTCTCCTGAAGGTGTCATCCTGTCGTCGATCGGTGTATATGGTCTGAGCTCGCTCAGATTGACATAAGCCGGTCTCATTATCTTGTCGTCGAGTATCTGTTCAAGTCTGTGGGCACTCCAGCCGGCAATCCTTGATACTGCGAATATTGGGGTGAAAAGGTCCCTTGGTATTCCAAGCATGTCGAATACGAAGCCTGAGTACATGTCTACATTCGCTGAAGGCGCGTAGTCTTTATTTGTCTTCTCCTGTATAAGTTTGCTCGATATCCTCTCGACATCGGCGATAAGGTTATATTCCCTGTCCAGACCCTTGTGCCTTGAAAGCTCCTGAGCCTTCTTCTTCAGCAGTACTGTTCTCGGGTCAGACAGTGTATATACAGCATGTCCCATACCATATATCAGGCCCTTTCCGTCAAAGGCCTTCTTGTCGAGTATTTTTGCAAGATAATCCGAAAGCTCAGCCTCATTCTCCCAATCACTGACATTCTGCTTGATCTCCTCAAACATGGAAGCCACCATAAGGTTAGCTCCGCCGTGCTTAGGGCCCTTCAAGGCACCGATAGCTGTTGCCATGGCTGAATAGGTATCAGTTCCTGAAGATGATACGACATGAGTCGCGAAGGAGGAGTTGTTACCACCGCCGTGCTCAGCATGTACGACCATGAGCAGGTCAAGCATCTCGACTTCTTCCCTGGTGTAGTTCGAGTCAGTCCTTATCATGTGAAGCATGTTCTCTGCAGTTCCGACACCCACCTTGGGTGTGTGGAGAACAAGGCTCTGATTGTCAAAGTAATGTCTCTTAGCCTGATATGCATAGGCTGCGATGAGCGGCGTCTTGGCGATCAGGTTGATTGACTGGGCAAGTACGTTCCTTACTGAAGTGTCATCCGGATTCTCATCATAGGAGTAAAGGGTAAGGATCGTCCTCTGAAGCTTGTTCATTATGTTTTTAGAAGGTATCTTCAGAATGACGTCTTCCTTGTAGGAATGTGGAAGCTCCCTGCAGGCATCAAGCAATTCGTTGAAGTCAGAAAGCTGTTCCCTTGTCGGAAGCTCTCCGAAAAGCAGAAGATAAACTACCTCCTCGAAGCCCATCCTACCGTCACCCTGGAATCCGGTGACTATATCGCTCATATCGACACCTCTGTAGTAGAGGTTACCTTCTATGGGTATCTTAGCTCCATCTGTCTGGTCATAACCAATGACAGAGCCAACTCTGGTGATTCCAACAAGCACGCCAGTGCCGTTCTGATTTCTCAGACCCCGCTTGACGTTATACCTGTTGTAAAGCTCTGGAGAAATATAGCTGTTGCTTTGAACGACTTTTGCAAGTTCGTCGAGCCTTTCTTCTATTATGCTGTTGCTTCTGATTACCATGTGTTCCTCCTTTTCCCGCAGTGCATAACGATTTCCGCTGATGTCCCTTCACTGTGGGTTATGCGTTCGTATGTAAATTTGACGGATTCGTTTTTGGAAATTGCAAAATATTATTCTCTATTCTATATCAATTGAAACGCATATGCAATACGAATATTGATTGATAAAAAATATTAATTGTACGTTAATGGCAAAACTGACAGTTTGGTCCTGTCAGATGAAACTGGATTGTTTTTGATGTATAATAGTGATGCAAATGAATTACGAAATGAATTATCAGAATAATCAGATTTGGAGGTGCTTGAATGAAAGCTATAGTTATGACAGGATTCGGTGGACCGGAGGTGTTCACTCTCTCTGAGGTTCCTTATCCGGAGCTAAAGACGGGCCACGTGATTGCAAAGGTCACGGCAAGCAGCCTAAATCCACTCGAGATAAAGATAAGGTCAGGGATAGCAGCAGGAAGCTGTCCACCAATGCCAGCAGTGCTTAACATGGACTTCTCAGGAACAATTGTCGAAGTCGGCAGCGGAGTCACTGGCTTCAAGGCTGGAGACGAAGTGTTCGGAATCGGCGGCGGAGTAGGAAAGATGCAGGGAGCCCTTGCGGAATATGTTCTGGCAGATGCCGATCTCATCGCACTCAAGCCAAAAAGCATAAGCCACGAGACAGCTGCCCTTTATCCGCTGGTTTCCATAACCGCATGGGAAGCGCTGATGACTGGATCATTGCTCGATGGTGCTGACAAGGTCCTTATCCACGGAATAACAGGCGGAGTAGGCCACATCGCGGCACAGATGGCGAAAATGGCGGGATCAAGGGTATACGGCACAGTCACATCAAGTGATAAGGTTAGTCTTGCGAAGGAATTCGGAGCAGATGAAGTTATAATTGCTGGGGTAGAGACCCCTGATGAGTATAAGGAAAGATGCACGGGAGGGGAAGGCTTCGACCTTGTATTTGATACAGTAGGAGGACAGAACCTTTCCAATAGCTTCATTGCAGCCAAAATCAAGGGTACTGTCGTGACTACCAATGGAAGAGTGTCTCTGGACCTTTCCCCGATGCACCAAAAGGCGCTTACCTTGAACGTCGTGTTCATGGCGCTTCCGCTTGTGACTGGAAAAGGCAGGAAGGAACAGGGTGAAATACTTCAGAATGTAGCAAAGCTGATAGATGAAGGAAAGCTTAGGATAAACAGGGATGAAAGATCCTTCTATTTTGATGAGGCAGCTGATGCTCACAGATATTTCGAAGAAAGGAAAGCCAAAGGAAAGATATCACTGGTGTCAAGGCTCTAATAGCAATAAGATAATTCCCTTGCGAAGGAAAAGTCCGGAACAAGGCAATAAATAGAAATGGAGGAATGAACGTGAAGAAGCTAGTTTCCATGTTCTCCGCCGCTCTGTTTGCATGCTCTGTATTCGCGCTTGATGTCAAGGCTGAGGTTGTCAATGTAGCAGATGTAGTTTACCCGGGGTCGATGGATGTTCTGATGGAATTTGTAGGCAGATATGACTCGGGGAGCGGTGATGGAGGAGCGGTTTACACTGCATATGCTGACAAGGCTGAAAAGCTGTTTGTTGTGAATTCAAGTAAGAAGGCTTTGGACATTGTAGACCTTTCAGGTGCTGGAGAAGACTTCACACTCGACATGACGAAGAGGATAGCGTTTGATGATGTTGACGGACTGGAATCAATTGGGGAAATAACCTCTGTAGTTGTGGATAAAAAGGAGTCCTTTGTCGCGGTATCAGTGGCAGCTTCCGTGCCTCAGGAAAATGGCTGGGTTGTGTTTCTTGATATGAAGGGTAATGTCACGAAGGTTATCGGGGCAGGACCCAAGCCTGGAATGATGGTGCTGACTCCCGACAACAATACTCTCCTCGTTGCAAATGAAGGGGAGCCTGATGACTTATACACAACCGATCCAGAGGGCTCGGTCACTGTAATTGATGTCAGGAGCGGAGTCAGGAAGGCTTCTGCTTTCACTGTCGGACTCGAAGGGGTTCCTGTAGAGGAGACAGTTAGAAAGACTGATCTTGCTGCCACATGGGCTGAGAGCTTCGAGCCTGAGCACATAACGGTAGCGAAGGACAGCAAAACGGCATATGTTTCACTCCAGGAGTCAAACGCTCTTGCAGTGCTTGACCTGAAGGCCATGAAATTCACTGGTGTCTTTGACATGGGTGTCAAAGACCATTCACTTCCTGACAGCAGGCTTGATGCAAGTGACAAGGACAACATAAACATTGCGCAGTATCCAGTCCTTGGAATGTACATGCCTGATGATGTGGAACTGGTCACGGTAAAGGGGAAGGAATATCTTCTTACTGCCAACGAAGGGGCGTGGCAGAATTACAGCAAATGGAACGATACGATAACCGTCAATGAGATCATGGCAAAGGGTCTTCTGGGTCTTGATGCCTCACTATACGGAGGATTGGAACAGACAGCAATAGATGCAATGGTAGCTGCTGCTGGATTCAAAGATGGACTTGGGAGAATGACGGTCTCCAGGCTTGAAGGCATTGGTGAGGATGGAAAATACGATGCCCTTTACAGTTTCGGCGGAAGGTCTTTCTCTGTTGTTGACGCAAAGAGCATGGAGAAAGTCTATGAAAGCGGAGACGAGCTTGAAGAGATTACCGCAAAATCACTATACAAATACTTCAATGCCTCCTCTGAAGATGCGACAAGGGATGCAAGGTCCGATGAAAACGGTCCGGCACCTCAGGCTATCGCTGCAGGTGAGATCGGTAACACTACTTATGCATTCATCGGACTTGGAGAAGTCGGTGGAGTTGCAGCATACAGTCTTAATGACATAACTGATCCAAAATTCGTGTCATACTCCGCATCAAGGGATTTTGGTGGAAATGTTGATTCAGGTCCTACTGACCTTCTCTTCGTGGATGCTGAGAAATCACCAACAGGTGAAGCGCTTCTTGCTGTAGCCTGTGAAGCTTCAGGAACAGTAGCACTATACGAAGTAAGAGAAAGACAGGAGAAGATGCTTACAATCCTCCATACCAACGACCAGCATGCAAGGGTAACCCCTGGTGATGGACTTGGTATGGCAAAGGTAGCAGGGCTTAGGGATGAATTCATCGGTTATAACGAATCAGTTCTGCTTCTTGATGTTGGCGATGTCCTTCACGGAACAACCTTCGCAACCCTTGAAAAAGGTGCGAGTGTAGTGAAGGTAATGAACGAGGTCGGATATGATGTCATGACACCAGGAAACCACGACTTCAACTATGGCAAGGAAAGGCTGCTTGAGCTTGCAGCAATGGCCGACTTTGACATAATATCCTCCAACATTACTTATGAGAACGAGACAAACTTTCTGAAGCCATATGTAATCAAGGAGGTTGATGGAATCAAGGTTGCAATCTTCGGACTGACCACTCCTGAGACCTATTACAAGACTCTTCCAAGCAATGTAGCCGGACTCACAATTAATGACCCGGTGACGACAGCGAAGATGATGATGGCAATGCTCGAACCGATTAGTGATGTCCAGATAGCTCTTGCGCATCTTGGTACGGACCTGTCTACTGAAGAGGATGAAAGATCAACCGCCATAGCAATGGAGGTTGATGGGATCGACCTAATACTTGACGGGCACAGCCATACCGTATTTGAGTTTGGAAAGGTAGTCAACGGAACAATGATTGCCAGCGCAGGTGAATACAACAAGAATGTTGGAGTTGTAAATCTCCTGGTAGGCAAGAGGAGTGTCGATGTGCTTGAACCTATCCTTGTGAATATGGCAAGTACAACTGCAATAAAGGGAGATAGCGAGGTTACCTCCATAATTTCTGAGATCAATGCCGGACAGGCGGAGATCCTGAAGGAAGTCGTAGGGTATTCGAACGTAGTTCTTGACGGAGTCAGGGATAATGTTAGATCAAGGGAGACAAACCTTGGTAATCTCATAGCAGATGCAATGATTGAGAAGACCGGCGCAGAGCTTGCGTTCATGAATGGCGGAGGAATAAGGTCATCCATAAATATCGGAGATATTACTCTTGGAGAGGTTATAACAGTTCTGCCATTCGGAAACTATGTTGAAACAAGGAAATACACCGGCAGCATCATAAAGGTAGCTCTGGAGCACAGCGTTGAGTTCCTGCCGTCCGCGGCCGGATCGTTCCTTCAGGTTGGCGGTATCACCTTCGATGCTGATATATCAAAGGCAAAAGGCTCAAGGGTATCAAACATCATGGTTTCTGGTGTGCCTATCGACCTGGCAAGGGAATATACGGTAGCCCTAAACAATTTCCTGGGAGCAGGCGGGGATAACTACACCATGCTTGTCGGGTCACCGATACTTATTGAGTATCCAGCACTTGATGAGATACTCGTAGAGTACCTGAAGCTTCACAGCCCGGTAGCACCGGCCGTGGAGGGGAGAATAAACATACTAAGCTAAAGTTTATACAGTCAAATGCAAGGGCCGCAATAAGCGGCCCTTTGCCATTTCCTTGAATGTCATGAGATTATTAAATTGATAAAGAACATCATGGATTAGGTTTATTGTTATAAATATATGTACAAATGAATAGATATGCGGTAAAATATTTTGCATATGCCTTCAGGGGAAGGGACAAAGGAGGGGTACCGATGGACGGTGGAAACATTCAAATTCTAATAGCAATGGCATTATACATATCTGTAGTAATAGGCATCGGAATTTTTTACGCTAAAAGGGCAAGTGAAAGCAGCGACAACTATCTTATAGGTGGAAGGTCACTTGGACCTTGGGTCGTAGCCATGGGAGCTGAGGCATCCGACATGAGCGGATGGCTGCTGATGGGGCTGCCAGGAGTAGCATACTGGTACGGGTTGAGTGATGCTGCATGGACAGCAATCGGACTTGGTATCGGAACATACCTTAACTGGCTGTTTGTTGCAAAGAGGCTCAGGAACTACTCGCACGCTGCCGGTGATTCAATAACAATACCTGATTTCTTCAGTAACAGGTACAAGGAAAAGAAGAAGGTACTGTCGGTAATAGCAGCTGTCTTCATACTTGTATTCTTCAGTGTCTATGCTGCAAGCTGCTTCGTAACAGTAGGCAAGCTGTTCAGCACATTGTTCGGAACATCGTATGTCCTGATGATGATAGCAGGTGCGGTATTTGTTGTCTGTTATACCTTCATTGGTGGATTCCTCGCTGAAAGCGCGTCAGATTTCATGCAGGGAATCGTTATGATACTTGCACTGAGCGCTGTCCTGATTGCAGGAATCGCTTCCGCAGGAGGAGTATCACAGGTCATCCAAAATGCACAGGAAATTCCAGGATTCTTTGAATTCTTCGGAATGGCTCAGCCGGCTCTCGAAAATGGAGTGCAGAAGGTAGTGAACGGAGCACCGGTATTCGGAGATGCTGCAGGCTATGGACTCCTGACGATAATTTCAACAATGTCATGGGGCCTCGGCTACTTCGGTATGCCTCAGGTGCTGTTGAAATTCATGTCGATCAAGAATTCAGAGGACCTTAAGTTCTCAAGGAGAATAGCTACTGTTTGGGTTGCAATATCACTTACTGCAGCAGTTGCAATCGGAATTATCGGTAGGCTTCTCTTTCCAACAGAGCTTCTTACCCAGAGCGCATCTGAAAGCATATTCATCGTACTTTCCACCCACTTCTTCCCGCCGCTTGTGGCAGGAATCGTAATGGCTGGAATACTTGCTGCTACAATATCGTCATCCGACTCATATCTTCTGATAGCAGCTTCGGCGTTTTCGAAGAGCATCTACCAGGGAATACTCAAGAAGGATGCAACTGACAGGCAGGTCCTCAACATGTCGAGGATAACACTTGTCATAATCGCAATAATCGCGGTATTCATTGCAATGGATGAGAACAGTGTAATATTCACTGTAGTATCCTTTGCATGGGCAGGCTTCGGAGCTACCTTCGGACCGGTCATGCTCTTCTCACTGTTCTGGAAGAGGACCACAAGGGAGGGTGCGATCGCTGGAATGCTTGCAGGCGGAGCTACCGTGTTCATCTGGAAGCTGGTCATAAAGCAGATTGGCGGAGTATTTGGGATATATGAACTGTTCCCGGCATTCGTGGTATCATGCGTAGTCATACTCCTGGTATCGCTTCTGACAAAGGAGCCTTCGACAGAGATAACTGACGAGTTCGAAAAAGTAAGAGCAATGTAAATAATTGGGGGTCTGGAATGCCTGAGTGCACTTCCGGGCCCCTCTTCAATTATCTTTATTTATTGTATATTTGAGATTGATACAAACTATGCATTTGCATACAATAGCAGTATGAGGAGGTGGCTCGATGACAAGGACTTCAAAAATGTTTGTCAGGATTGATACCGAGATAAATTCTCCTGATTGTAAACCAGGGATGCGTGAATTATTGACAGAAGATGACTTCAATGCTGAGATTAATAAGGGCATTAGTGACTTGAGTAACGGGAATGTGATTTCTGTAAAGAGCTTACTTGAGAAAATGAACAGGGAATACGGGTTATAAGCTGTGTGTTGGAACTGAGGAGCAGTGAATGACTTACTGCTGTCACTTGGTGACCAGTTCCACTTGTGAAATATTAATGCTTACATGGAGGGACAACATGCTTCAAAGAACAAGAAAGGCAATAATTCTGGTTTCGCTGCTTCTGTTTCCAGTTACCCTGAACTATTTCTCACCATATGTATCTTTCGATGGTGCAATGAACGGTCTGGTTTCAGGAAGCCTGATCTTATTCGGCATGCTGTTCTTGTCTGGAGTGTTCCTTGGAAGGGCATGGTGCGGCTGGGCATGTCCAATGGCAGGTCTTAGCGAATATGCACTGTCAGTGAACGGGAAAAGCGTCAACACTAAGAGGCTTCGGAAGATAAGGCTTGTGATATTCACGATATGGTTTGGCGGGATAATCGTCATGTTCATAAAATCAGGCGGTATAAAAGGCATCGCACCCTTACATATGACCGAGAATGTGATATCTGTCGATGAACCGGTAAAGTACATTGTCTACTTCATGGTCCTGCTTCTCTTCACTGTGCTGACCTTCGCCCTTGGCAAGAGGGGCGCATGCCATTCCATCTGCTGGATGTCGCCATTCCATCTGCTGGATGTCGCCATTCCTGGAAGGTGGTTACAGACTGGGAAGAAGGCTCAAGCTGCCTCAGCTTAGGATATTGTCCGAGCCGAAGAGCTGCATATCCTGTGGAGCCTGTGACAGGAAGTGCCAGATGGGGATAAATGTATCTGAGGACCTAAAGAAGGGATCAATAGAAGATCCTGACTGCATCATGTGCGGAGAATGCACCGGTGCTTGTAAAAAGGGTGTCCTGAGGTTCGGGACAAGGAAGATATGAGGAAATTTTGCTGATTCAATTAATTAAAAGGGCTTCACCTGAACTCTCAGCTTTTTGCTGAGATCCAGGTGAAGCCCTTGATGAAAAAGCTTGCGCAAACTCGTGACTTCAGTCGTGAGTTAGCAAGCGAAGTGAATAATAGTTTTGCATTATTCAAGTGTTAAACGGTTCTGAAGTATTCTTATGTCTGAAATACATATGGACGCGGATACGTCTAAACAATCCAGTATCCTATGGTTTGTTGCGTAAAGTATCGGCACGATATCCTAATCAGACAGACGAATGGAAATGTGAAGGATTTGTTAAATCTGATTACTGATGACAATGATTTGTATATTCTGGAGATGGGAAAGCATAATGATTATGTGTATCTTCTGATTGACTGCAAACCTCAGCACTATATCCCAAATGTCGTGAAAGCACTCAAAGGGGTATCAGCAAGGGTATTGTTCAAGAATCACCCTGAACTGAAGAAACGGTTATGGGGCGGTCAGTCAAGTGGAATCCCAGCTGCTTTGTTGCCACAGTCAGTGAAAACACCGAGGAGCAAATCCACAGGTACATACAGAATCAGAAAAAATGAGACAGTTCAAGCTTTGACAATGGTGGAGGTGAGTGCATTGCTGCAGCATAAAGCCTATGAATACCGTATCTATCCAGATAAGAAACAGGAAACGCTGATTGCAAAGACAATCGGCAGTTCAAGGTTCGTATACAACCATTTTCTGGAACTTTGGAACAAGGAATATGAGGAGACTGGAAAAGGTCTGACTTATTTCGCATGCTCCAAACTTCTGACCAAGATGAAGAGGGACACGGAAACAGTATGGCTTTGTGAAGTGGATAAGTTCTCGCTCCAGAATTCCCTTCGTAACCTGTCGGACGCCTTCTCCCGATTTTTCAAAGGACAGAATGAGCATCCCCAGTTCAAGAGCAAGAAGAGCCCGAGGCAAAGCTATACTACACAATTAACGAACAACAACATCGCAGTATCCGGAAATTACCTGAAGCTGCCCAAGCTAGGCCTTGTCAAGTTTGCAGACAGCCAGGAGATGAAAGGACGTATACTGAATGCCACAATACGAAGGAAATCGAGTGGGAAATTCTTCGTATCGATCCTTTGTGAAGAGGAAATCTGTGAATTGCCTAAGACTGACTCTGCTGTCGGAATTGACCTCGGAATCACTGACTTTGCAGTCCTGTCAGACGGCACCAGGAATGACAACAACCATTTCACCAGGCAAATGGAAGAGAGGCTTAGACGTGAGCAGCGAAAGCTTGCAAGGCGTGCACTTGCTGCGGAGAAAAGGGGCATTCCCCTTTCTGAAGCCAGGAACTATCAGAAGCAAAGGGGAAGG
Organism: Youngiibacter multivorans; assembly: GCF_017873395.1. Classification (GTDB taxonomy): domain Bacteria; phylum Bacillota; class Clostridia; order Clostridiales; family Clostridiaceae; genus Youngiibacter; species Youngiibacter multivorans. The sequence goes on from NZ_JAGGKC010000014.1 coordinate 34,982, forward strand.
TAGCGAGACTTTATGAAAAGGTTGCAAACCAGCGGAATGAATTTCTTAACAAACTCAGTACAGAGATAGTCAAAAACCACGATATCATCTGTATCGAGGACCTTAACGTTAAGGGCATGATGCGCAATCATAAACTGGCAAAAAGCATCTCTGATGTATCATGGACGAGCCTTGTATCGAAACTGCAGTACAAGGCTTCCTGGTATGGAAAAGAAGTCATCAGGATAAGCAGATGGTTTCCGTCAAGTCAGATATGCTCAGAGTGCGGCCACAAGGACGGGAAGAAGCCACTCCATGTAAGGGTGTGGACCTGTCCTGTTTGTCATGCCCACCATGACCGCGATGTCAATGCAGCAAGAAATATACTGGCAGAAGGACTCAGGATAAGAGCTCTGACTCCAGGGTCTTAGTAATACAGAAACAAACAAGAACCGCAGGAATTGCGGGGATAGCTTGGTAAATAAGAGAAACCTCTGGCGGCAAAGAAATAAGCCGGTAAGTATGCTCTGTTCCCAAGAATCTCGTGACTTTAGTCATGAGAGGTTCAATCTTTTCTTACTTTCCGATGTCCGGTATTGTTGCGAAGCCTTTTTCAAGGTCCTCATCAGTTGGTATATGGTCAACCATGTTGCCGCTGTTGTAGTTCATGTATGCTGTCATGTCGAAGTAGCCTGTGCCTGTGAGTCCGAAGAGTATAGTCTTTTCCTCACCGGTTTCCTTGCATTTGAGAGCTTCTTCAACAGCGCCATAGATGGCATGGGATGATTCGGGGGCGGGGAGGATACCCTCGCACTTTGCAAAAATCGAGGCTACATCAAATACCTTGCTCTGCTCCACTGACCTTGCAGTGATATAGCCATCGTGGAACAGCTTGGATATTATGGGGCTCATGCCATGGTATCTGAGGCCGCCTGCATGGTTTGGAGAAGGCATGAAGCCTGAGCCCAAGGTGTACATTCTTATGAGAGGAGTCATCTTGCCGGTGTCGCCGAAGTCATACGCATATCTTCCTCTTGTGAGAGATGGACAGGAAGCAGGTTCTATTCCGACGAACTCGATACTATTCTCTCCCTTTATCCTGCCTCCCATGAAAGGAGCTATGAGTCCACCGAAGTTCGATCCGCCGCCGACACATCCGATTATGACATCGGGCTTTATGCCGTATTTTTCGCAGGCTGTCTGTGTCTCAAGACCTATTACCGTCTGGTGAAGTATAACGTGGTCAAGTACGCTTCCAAGTACATATCTGCAGTTCTTCCTGCTCATTGCAGTTTCAAGAGCCTCAGATATGGCACATCCCAGTGAACCGCCTGTTCCAGGATTCTCTTCAAGTATCCTTCTGCCTACTGCGGTTTCAGTTGAAGGCGAAGCATGGACCTTTGCGCCGTAGGTTTCCATGAGGACTTTCCTGTAAGGCTTCTGCTCCGAGGATATCTTGACCATGAAGACATCAAGGGGTACTCCATAATATGCGCATGCCATTGAAAGGGCTGATCCCCACTGTCCTGCTCCGGTTTCTGTGGTCAGGCTCTCGATTCCCTGCTGCTTCGCGTAGTAGACCTGAGCTGCCGCAGAGTTCAGCTTATGGGAGCCTGAAGTGTTATTGCCCTCGAACTTGAAGTAGATCTTGGCCGGTGTCCCAAGCTGCTTCTCAAGGTTATAGGCCCTGACGAGAGGCGAAGGCCTGTACATCCTGTAATAATCCGTGACGCCCTCAGGTATAGGAATAAACTCATCCTTTGTGTTCATCTCCTGGTCGACCAGCTCATCGCAGAAAATAGGCTTCAGCTCATCTGCAGTCATTGGCTGAAGTGTACCGGGGTGAAGGAACGGGTCAGGAAGCTCCTTCATGACTGCCTTGACGTTGTACCAGCTCTTTGGCATCTCATCTTCAGAGAGATAGATTTTGTAAGGTATCTTTTCCATGTTACTCATCCTTTCAAGTTAAAATTAAAATAAAAAAAGCCCTTGTCCTACATAGGACAAAGACAAAGTCTCTGCGGTACCACCCAAATTGCGATAAATCGCCGCTCGTTCTACACACCTTCATGCGCGCTCACTTTGAAACGGGTCGAGATCCCGGCTTGCATACTGCCATTATTGGTTTCTGCATCGCCCTCATGAGTCCATTCGCAGAGGTCCTAGCACCGCAATCACACCATCTGCGGCTCTCTTTGGAAAGGAAACTTCTGTTACTTCTCTCAATCAAAGGTTTTAGTATTAAATTGGTTAACTATGATGATAATCCAGAGTGAAGTGTTTGTCAATGAGGAACTTTTGTGCTTCATAGGAGCGCAGAGCTGGGATTTTTTGCTCACGGGAGTTTGACACCTGCCAGATATTAATGTAACATCGAGTCATAACGGAATATGTGGGGAGCTTGTGTGCAGGCTGAGAGGAAGTAATCAACTTCGACCCTGGAACCTGATTTGGATAATGCCAACGTAGGGAAAGCTTTCACACAGTAGATATGTGGGATGACCTTATAGGACATCCCGCTTTTTTTTATTCCCGCACACAGCATTGTCTTTTGGTACCGGTATTCCAGTAAGAAGGAGTGATCAAATGGGAAATCAGAAGGACCCCGTTTCAAGTCATGGACTGCTTTGGTTCGGGGCATCAGTATCAATCGCTGAGATACTGACAGGTACATTCATTTCACCACTGGGCTTTTCCAAAGGTATGGCGGCAGTAATAACCGGACACCTTATAGGAGGAGTGCTTATCTATCTAGCCGGACTCCTTGGAGCAAGGAGCGGGAGAGGGGCAATGGACACTGCCAAGCTTTCCTTCGGGGAGAAGGGGGCTGCTCTGTTTTCAATTCTCAACGTGCTGCAGCTTATCGGCTGGACAGCAATAATGATAGCCTCAGGGGCGAGTGCGGCGAATCTTGCAGCAAACGGCGCAGGCGGCTATTCATTATGGAGCCTGGCAATTGGCGTGCTGATACTTGCCTGGCTTGTCATGGGGATGAAGAACCTTGGCAAGGTCAATATTGTTATAGTGGGAGCGCTTTTCCTAATGACAGTCGCCATAAGCCTAGCAGTATTCAAGGGGGATCCCGGAAGTGCAGCAGGAGGTACCATGTCATTCGGTGCAGCGGTGGAGCTGTCAGCTGCCATGCCTCTTTCGTGGCTTCCGCTTGTGGCAGACTATACAAAGGGAGCAGGGAGGAAGAAGGCAGTTTCCCTCGTTTCAGCCTTTGCCTATACAGCCGGAAGCATATGGATGTATGCCATAGGTCTCGGTGCTGCAGTATTCCTGGGTGAATCAGATATTGCTGTCATAATGGCAGGAGCCGGATTTGGAGTGCTTGGGATATATGTGGTCATAGCATCAACTGTAACCACAACGTTCCTGGATGTGTTTTCTGCCGGGGAGAGCTTTACATCAATATCCCAATGGCCTGGACGCAAAGCTGTCGCAATAGCAGCCTGCATTCTTGGTACGATCCTTGCTCTTCGCGTCGATGTCTTCAGGTTCGAGGGATTCCTTTACCTGATTGGCTCCGTATTCGCTCCAATGGCTGCGATAATGCTGACTGATCACTACATACTTGGCAAGGACAGCTCAGGAGAGTCATTTAATTTTCTGAACCTTGCCCTTTGGGCAGCAGGCTTCATGGTCTACAGGCTATTCATGTCTATGGACACTATACTGGGAAGCACACTTCCGGTAATGGGACTTATAAGCCTTGCGACTATTATGATGAATGGAGGAATTCAATATGTCAAAAATGCATCTGGAAAAGAACAGGCTTAAGAATCCGCTTGTACACTGCATCACGAACTATGTCACAGTCAACGATGTTGCCAACATGCTCATAGCATGCGGAGGAGCTCCGATAATGGCGGATGAGGCGGCTGAGGTCGAGGAAATGACAGCCATATGCGATGCGCTTGTGCTTAACATAGGCACCCTCAATGAGAGGACTGTCGACTCGATGATGCTGGCTGGGAGGAAGGCTTCAGAGCTTGGTCACCCGGTGGTTCTTGACCCGGTTGGAGCCGGAGCCACGAAGCTGAGGACAGAGACTGCCCTTAAGCTTATCAAAGAAATACCGATGGCGGTCATAAGAGGAAACATTTCGGAGATCATGACGCTCTATCACGGTACAGGCAGCACCAAGGGTGTGGATGCCAGCATAGGTGATACTGTTACTGAAGATAACCTGGATGAGAAGATAAGCCTCGCCAGAGGGCTTTCAAAGAATACAGGGGCAGTTGTCGCGATAACAGGTGCAATAGACATCATCGCTGATGGTACAGCAGCTTATATCGTCAGGAACGGTCATCCGATGATGTCGAAGGTATCAGGAACCGGGTGCATGCTTACAGCTGTAATCGCATCTTATGTGTCAGCAAATCCTGAAGAAATGGCTGGAGCATGTGCCACGGCCATAGCAGCCATGGGCCTTTCAGGCGAGATCGCATATGAGCGTCTGATGAAGTCAGGTGGAGGTCCCTCAACCTACAGGTCTTTTATCATCGATGCCATGGGAAACATGACTTCAACTGAACTCGAAGGAGGGATGAAGATTGAGGTTAGATAAGCACAGCCTCCTGCTGTATGCCGTGACAGACCGGAGGGATTTAGGTGATATGGAGCTTGCCGAGGCTGTAAGGCTTGCGATTGAAGGTGGTACAACCATGATACAGCTAAGGGAAAAGGACCTGAGTTCAGAGGAGTATGCGAAGCTTGGTCTAGGTATTCTCGATGTATGCAGAAGGAGTGGTGTGCCGCTGATAGTTAATGATGATGTTGAAGCTGCGCTTATGCTGGAGGCAGAAGGTGTCCATGTGGGGCAAAGCGACCTTGATGCGAAAAGTGTAAGAGAAATCATAGGAGGAAGGATGATCCTTGGGGTTTCAGCCGAGACTGTTGAGCAGGCAAGGAAGGCTGAGGCTGAAGGCGCTGACTATATCGGAGTAGGAGCAATGTTTTCAACCTCAACCAAGTCGGATGCAGGTTTAGTGGATATCGAGACGCTGCGGGACATTTGCTCCAGCGTTTCCATTCCTGTTGTCGCAATAGGAGGAATTTCAAAGGACAACCTGCATCTGCTGGCAGGTACTGGTATAGCTGGCATTTCGGTGGTGTCAGCGATCTTTTCCGCAAAGTGCCCTAAAAAGGCGGCTAAGGAGCTTGCTGCAGGAATGGAGGTGTTGTTGACTTGAAGATCAAGGGAGTTATATTGGACCTTGACGGTACAATAATTGATTCGATGGGAATGTGGAAGAATCTGGGAGAGAAGTTCCTTGTAGGGCTGGGAATAAGGCCTGAAGAAGGATTGTCTCTGATCCTTGCTCCCATGGGTATTGGGGAGGCATGTGAATACCTTAGGAAAAAGTATGCTCTGCCGATGAATGATAAGGAAATATATGAGGGAATCCTGTCATTGATTGAGGAAGGATACACAAGGACTCTGCAGCTTAAGCCATATGCTGCAGAGTTCCTCGAAAGGCTGAGGGCTATGGGTGTGAAGGCGGTAGCAGCCACTGCAACAGACAGAGCCCTTGCAGAGGCTGCACTTAAAAGGCTCGGTGTAATAGACCTGTTTTCCGGTTTGATAACCGAGCGTGAAGCAGGGGCAACCAAGAAGGAGCCGGAAATCTTCCTAAGGGCTCTCAACATCCTTGGCACGTCAATCGAGGAGACCGCAGTCTTCGAGGATGCGCTTCATGCGCTGAGGACAGCCAAAAAAGCAGGATTCATTACTGTCGCTGTGGAGGATGAAGCAAGCCATGGTGAGCTGAAGGAGATAATCAGGGTCGCGGATGTATATATTGAAACGCTGGCTGACTGGAGGTTTTAAAATGATAAAGGTATTGACGATTGCGGGCTCTGATTGCAGCGGAGGAGCTGGAATACAGGCTGACATAAAGACTATGACTGCGCTTGGGGCGTATGCCATGAGCGCGGTTACGGCACTCACTGCACAGAATACTACAGGAGTATATGGGATTCTTGAATCTGACCCGGAGTTCCTTTCTCTTCAGCTTGATTGTATATTCAGGGATATATACCCGGATGCAGTGAAGATAGGCATGGTGTCTAACAGGGAGCTCATCTGTGTGATAGCAGGAAAGCTCAGGGAGTATGGAGCCAAGAACATCGTGGTTGACCCGGTCATGGTTTCAACCAGCGGAAGCAGTCTCCTCGGTAATGGCGCTGAGGTTTCTCTGGTGAAAGAACTTATGCCGCTTGCTGACCTGGTCACTCCAAACATTCCTGAAGCTGAGAAGATTACAGGAATGAAGATAAACAATAAGACTGATATGGAAATGGCCGCTAAGGCGATTTCTGATATGATTCCGGGGTGGGTGCTGTTAAAGGGTGGGCACCTTAATGGGAGTGCGGATGATCTTCTATGCAGGAAGAATGAATTCATTTGGATCAGTGGTAAACGGATAGACAGCAATAACACCCATGGGACAGGCTGCACATTATCCTCAGCACTGGCCGTAGGACTCGCAAGCGGAATGACTGTTGAAGAGAGCGCAATAATGGCCAAAAAATATGTCGCAGGAGCTCTGGGCACCGGCCTGGATCTGGGAAAAGGAAGCGGACCTCTGAACCATTGCTTCGATATTGAAAGAGTCCTTCGTACAGGTACGTACTAATAAGAATTTTGACATTTGAAGGTTCGTATTGCAAAAACATGAAAAATGAATCCCTAAATGAAGGTAAAATTGCATGATGATAGGCAATTATCAAAATTAAAGCGAATTTAATCATAAATCATTAATATTTTGTAAAATAAATATTGAATTGCCATAACCTCTGGTATACAATTTTACGTATCAATCATTAAGGTGGATAAAACCATCCTTATGGTGGAATTATTCTAACGACGAGTTAGGGAGACAAAGGGTGAGGAATATGGAGCATGGGTTACCGAAGAAGCAGGGGTTGTACGACCCTCAGTTCGAACACGATGCCTGCGGGATGGGATTTGTCGTAAATATCAAGGGAGACAAGTCGCATGACATAATCGACGAGGCGCTTACAGTACTGGAGAACCTTAGCCACAGGGGAGCCGCGGGAGCTGACGAGAAAACCGGAGACGGATCGGGCATACTTGTCCAGATACCTCACGATTTTTATAAGCGCGAATGCGAAGTTCTGGGATTCCAGCTGCCTGAGAAAGGCGATTATGGCGTTGGTATGATATTCGCGCACAAATACGACGAATTCAGAAGAATTCAGATGGATGCATTCGAAAAGATCGTCAAAGAGGAAGGGCAGAGCATCCTCGGATGGAGAGAAGTCCCTATCGACAAGACGATGGTTGGCGTTACTGCAAAGAATGTCATGCCAAGATTCATTCAGGTATTCATCGGGAAGAGCGAAGACATAAAGAACGAGAGGGATTTCGAAAGAAAACTCTACATTATAAGGAAGCTTGCAGAGAAGGCGATAGTTCCGCTTTGTGAAGACAAGGGAGGCACCTTCTATGTATCGAGCCTTTCGTCAAAGACAATAGTCTACAAGGGCATGCTTACAGCTGAGCAGCTGAGGCACTTCTATCTTGACCTTTCAGACCTTGATTTTTCATCGGCTCTGGCCATGGTGCACTCGAGGTTCTCGACAAATACATTCCCAAGCTGGGAAAGGGCGCATCCGAACAGGTTCATAGTCCATAACGGCGAGATAAATACCATAAGAGGAAATGTCAACTGGATGAGGGCAAGGCAGAAGAATATGAAGTCTAAGTACTTCGATGACCTGACAAAGGCTTATCCTATAGTCGATGAGTCAGGAAGCGATTCCGCCATGTTTGACAACAGCCTTGAATTCCTTCATATGACCGGCAGGACCCTTCCTCATTCTGTAATGATGATGATTCCGGAACCCTGGGAGAAGAACGTCCTCATGTCCAAGGAGAAGAAGGAGTTCTACAAGTTCAATTCCTTCCTCATGGAGCCTTGGGACGGACCTGCAGCAATGGCCTTCTCTGATGGTGACATCATAGGCGGAGTGCTTGACAGGAACGGGCTCAGGCCATCAAGGTACTATGTGACCAAGGATGACAGGGTAATCCTGGCATCAGAGGTCGGAGTTGTCGACATCAAGCCTGAGAACATAAAGTATAAGGGCAGGTTGGAGCCGGGCAGGATGCTGCTCATCGACACCAAGGAAAAGAGGATAATCTCTGATGAGGAGATAAAGCAGAGAGTCTCAACCATACATCCTTACGATGAATGGAATGCAAAGCATATCACGAAGCTTGAGGACCTGAGGAATTTCGATGAATTCGAAGAGCCTCATGTTGATGAGCTGCTGAAGCTTCAGAAGACCTTCGGATATACCTTTGAGGATATCCAGAAGACGATCATCCCCATGGCTGAGAGCGGAGACGACCCGATAGGATCAATGGGCATGGATTCACCGCTGGCGGTGCTTTCAGAGAAGCCGCAGCTTCTTTACCTTTACTTCAAGCAGCTTTTCGCCCAGGTCACAAATCCGCCTATCGATGGAATCAGGGAGGAGCTTGTCACTTCAAGCACCATGCTTCTAGGTGATACCGGAAATCTTCTTAATCCAGACGATTCGGCTTCAGTAAGCATTTCGCTTGAGCATCCGATACTCACGAATGAGCAGCTTGCGATACTCAAGAATCAGGATAAGGGCGGCTTCAAGTCTGCCGTGATTCCGATCCTCTTCAAGGCCGCAGGAGGCCCCAGAGCAATGGAGAAGGCGCTGGACAGGATGTTCAGGGCAGTTGACAAGGCTGTGGAGGATGGAGCAAAGATAATCATCCTTTCAGACAGGGGCGTAAATGAGACATATGCACCGATTCCAGCTCTGCTGGCATCTGCAGGTCTTCATAACCATCTCATAAGGAACGAGATAAGGACCAACATGGGAATTGTACTTGAGTCGGGAGAGCCGAGAGAAGTGCATCATTTCTGTACCCTTCTAGGATACGGAGTTACTGCCATAAATCCATACATGGCATACGAATCAATAAGGGACCTTGCATGCAGAGATCAGCTTGACGGCCTCACCTATGAGGAAGGCAAGAAGAACTACATAAAGGGCTCGGTCAAGGGAATACTGAAGGTCATAACCAAGATGGGAATCTCTACCACAAGGAGCTACCATGGTTCACAGATATTCGAGGCAGTAGGCCTGAGGAAGGACCTCATAGACAAATACTTCGCCAATACCCCATCAAGGGTGGAGGGAATAGGCCTTGAGCACATAGCCCAGGAAAGCCAGATGAGGCACGAAAGCGCATATGCGCCGAATTCGCCGTTCACGGATACTCTTGAAGTAGGCGGACACTTCCAGGTCAAGGATGATGGAGAAGTCCATATGTACAATCCAGAATCCATATACCTGCTGCAGAGAGCGGTAAGGGAGTCGAACTACAAACTGTTCAAGGATTTCTCGAGAAAGATCAACGATGAGGAGATATTCACTCTGAGAGGCCTTCTGGACTTCAAGATCAATCCTGGCGATACGATTCCGATAGAGGAAGTTGAATCAGTTGATTCGATAGTGAAGAGATTCAAGACCGGAGCAATGTCCTATGGATCAATAAGCAAAGAGGCTCACGAGTGCCTTGCCATAGCGATGAACAGGCTCGGAGGAAAGAGCAACACCGGTGAAGGCGGAGAGGATGAGGAGAGATTCCTCGTCATGGAGAACGGAGACAGCAAGAACAGCGCCATAAAGCAGGTGGCATCAGGAAGATTCGGAGTCACAAGCAATTACCTTGTCAATGCGAGAGAGATACAGATAAAGATGGCTCAAGGCGCAAAGCCTGGTGAAGGTGGTCAGCTTCCTGGCAGGAAGGTATACCCTTCGATCGCCAAGACAAGGCATTCAACTCCTGGAGTAGAGCTGATATCGCCGCCACCGCATCATGATATATACTCAATAGAAGACCTTGCCGAGCTCATACTTGACTTAAAGAATGCCAACAGGAATGCGAGGATAAACGTCAAGCTGGTATCTGAGGTGGGAGTCGGAACGATTGCTGCCGGAGTTGCCAAAGGAAAGGCTGACGTCATACTCATATCGGGTTATGACGGAGGTACTGGAGCATCTCCAAGGACAAGCATAAGGAATTCAGGACTTCCATGGGAGCTTGGACTCGCAGAGACCCATCAGACACTTGTTCTGAACAAGCTGAGGGACAGGGTTGTAGTTGAGACCGACGGAAAGCTTCTTACAGGAAGAGACGTGGTCATAGCTGCAATGCTTGGTGCCGAGGAGTTCGGATTTGCAACTACGCCGCTCATATCCATGGGCTGCGTTATGATGAGGGTTTGCAACCTGAACACATGCCCTGTAGGAATTGCAACCCAGGACGAAAGACTGAGGAAGAACTTCACCGGAAAGCCGGAGCATGTAGTTAACTTCATGAGGTTCATCGCCCAGGAAATGAGGGAATACATGGCCAAGATGGGCTTCAGGTCCATTATTGAGATGGTTGGAAGGACCGACAGGCTAAGGCCGAAAGATAATGTTACCCACTGGAAGGCATCGCATCTGGACCTTTCCAAGATACTTTACCAGCCGTATGCGGGTGCTGATGTAGGAAGGTACAACACAGTAGCTCAGGACCACAAGCTCGAGGAATCACTCGATATGAAGAAGCTGCTGAGGATGTGCAAGCCTGCCCTTGAAAACCAGAAGCCAATAAGGGCCAAGCTTAAGATCAACAACGTTGACCGCGTGGTCGGAACTATTATTGGAAGCGAGATAAGCAAGAGATATGGAGAGGCAGGTCTTCCTGAAGATACCATAAAGCTTACTTTCGTAGGAAGTGCAGGACAGAGCTTCGGAGCATTCGCACCGAAGGGACTATCTCTTGAGCTTGAGGGAGATTCCAACGACTATATCGGAAAGGGACTTTCAGGCGGAAAGATAGTGGTATATCCTCCTAAGACATCTGATTTCGAACCGCATGAGAACATACTTATCGGTAATGTGGCATTCTACGGTGCAACCGAGGGTGAGGCATACATAAGCGGAATAGCCGGCGAGAGATTCTGCGTAAGGAACAGCGGAATCAAGGCAGTGGTTGAAGGTGTCGGAGACCATGGCTGCGAATACATGACAGGCGGAAGGGTCGTAATTCTCGGAAGGACCGGAAGGAACTTCGGAGCGGGAATGTCAGGCGGAATCGCATACATACTCGATTTTGATGAGGTATACTGCAACAAGGGCAAGATCCTCCTCTGCGGGGTCACCGAGGAGAAGGAGCTCAAGGAGCTTAGGGAAATGATCGAGAAGCATGTTGAAGTTACCGGAAGCCCAAGAGGCAGGATGGTTCTGGACGACTGGAACAATTACGCTGGAAGGTTCACCAAGGTAATACCTACAGACTACAAGAACATGGTAGAGAGCATAGAGCGGGCTAAGAATGCGGGCTACAGAGGCGATGATGCGCTTATGGTTGCATTCTCAGAGAACTTCAAGATTCCGCTTGGCTCGGAATCCAACTAGGGAGGCGAATAAAATGGGAAAACCAACTGGATTTATGGAATTTGACAGAATAGACCCCAAGAAAAGACCTCCCAGGGAAAGAATCAGTGACTGGAAGGAAATAAAGCTTCCGCTTGATGCGGTTACAGTAAGGAAGCAGGGTGCTAGGTGCATGAACTGCGGAGTTCCTTTCTGCCACAGCGGAGTGCTGCTTAATGGAATGGCGTCGGGATGTCCTCTGCATAACCTGATACCTGAATGGAACGAGCTTGTGTACAAGGGACAGTGGGAAGAGGCTTACAAGAGGCTTGCAAGGACCAACCCATTCCCTGAGTTCACATCAAGGGTATGTCCGGCACCATGCGAAGGCTCCTGCACAGAAGGGCTTATCATGGAGCCTGTGACAATAAGCAACCTTGAGTATGAGATCATAGAGAAGGCCTTCTCTGAAGGTTGGGTAAGGCCGCTGAAGCCAAATCCTACAGGCAAGAAGGTTGCTGTCGTAGGAGCGGGACCATCGGGCATGTCGACGGCATACTACCTGAATGCGGTAGGACATGACGTCACAGTATATGAGAGGAACGACAGGCCGGGCGGACTGCTGATGTATGGAATACCCAACATGAAGCTGGACAAGGGTGTGGTGATGAGAAGAGTCAGGGTTCTTGAGGAATCAGGAGTCAAGTTCGTCATGAACACCTCGGTCGGTAAGGACATTTCAGCAAAGGAACTCGTTGAGAAGTATGACTCTGTAGTACTTTGCGGAGGTGCAACCAAGGGAAGGGGAATCCAGGTCGAGGGCAAGGACCTCAAGGGTGTCCACTTTGCTGTTGACTTCCTGAAGGCCAACACGAAGAGTTTGCTTGATTCTGATCATAAGGATGGGGCATATGTAAGCGCAAAGGACAAGCATGTCATAGTAATAGGAGGAGGAGACACAGGAACTGACTGCGTCGCCACTTCAATAAGGCATGGCTGCAAGAGCGTCAATCAGCTGGAGATACTTCCTGAACCGCCTGCAGCGAGGATAGAGGACAGCAACCCATGGCCTGAATGGCCGAAGAAGATCAAGGTGGACTATGGCCAGGAAGAGGCTATAAGCCTTTACGGAAGAGACCCGAGAAACTACCTCATCAATACAAAGAAGATGGTAGGAGACAAGGATGGAAACGTGAAGGAGATACACACTGTTGAGATAAGCTGGGAAAAGGATCCGTCAGGCAGGCTTTATCCGAAGGAAGTTCCCGGAAGCGAGAAGGTATGGAAAGCAGACCTTGTGCTTCTGGCAATGGGATTCCTTGGACCTGAAGATGATATCCTTGATGAGCTGGATGTTGACAGGGATCCGAGAAGCAATGTCAAGGCAGACTATGAAGTATTTGAGACAAACGTCGAGAAGGTGTTCTCCGCCGGAGACATGAGAAGAGGCCAGAGCCTAATAGTATGGGCCCTTCAGGAAGGTAAGCTTGCCGCAAGGGAAGTTGACAAATATCTGATGGGAAAGAGTGTCATAAAGTAAGATAAATACCGGGATGCAGATTAATGCATCCCGGTATTTTCTGTCTCAAGGCATATTTTCTCGTAAAATCTAAAGCTTATCTGCTTGCTGAGGTTAAGCTGAGCGCAGAAGCCTTACTAAGCTGTTCCATTTTGGAATACTTTGAAATGCCTTAAAATCACAGCGTGATACATAATGATACAATATGATACTATATTCATGTTTGAAGTATTACTGATATATTGAAATGTTAGCAGAGTAAAATATAGTAAAATTAAAAATAATAAAGCAAGTTTCTAAAAATGTTAAAATATTAACGACAATTGACATGCTTTGAAAATATTTATTGCATTTTATTATTAATTGATTATAATAATGTGGTACGCGAAATCTTTTATCAAGAGGGGAAATGACAAATGAAAAAGGCATTCATAAGCCTTACTGAACTTGAAGAGCAGCTTAAAGAGGTTCTCAGCATAAACGCTCTTCCGCACGATGCAGAAAAACTTGTAGATGAGATAAAGAATATAAATGAAGTCACTGGCTTCAATGACCTTGGAAGACTTCATATGGTCGACCTGGGAGACCTGGGCGATTTAATCGTCAAGGGCAAGGAGATAGGCAGTGAGCTTTATTTCAACTATGTGGCATTCAAGAACGGTCCAGATGTATTCAGGGGAATGAACCACTGGGTTTACGGAATCTGATCCAGGTCAATCCCTGTAATGTGCAGAAATGATAAAGAGCAGGAAGTGTGTGTTTTACGCACTCTTCCTGCTCTTTATTCTTTCCTGAAGCCGTGGGCTACTACAGCCTTGGCGGCCTTCTCCATCGGAAGGCACATGTCCATGGCCATCTTCCTAAGACATGCGAAGGCTTCTTCCTCAGTCATGTTCTCTTCCTTCATCAGTATGCCCTTGGCCTTCTCTACTGTGATCCTCCCCTCAAGCTTCTTTTCCACTTCCAGAAGCTTCAGCTTGAGGTCAAGGATCTTCCTGGATGTGTTCACAGCGAGTTCTACGGTCTTGTAGAGCGAATCAAGGGTCATGGGGAAGGTTATATAGGCATAGAGGTTCATCGTCTCCAGGGTCTTCCTGAAGGCTCCTTCAGGCTGGTCTACTATGAAGACCACGGAGGTAACATAGTCGGATTCAAGGACCCTTGCCGTGGCTACCGTGCTTGCGCCTCCAATTTCAAGGGGCATGATGACTATGTCAGGCTTGACCCGCCTGGCAGTCCTTAAGACCTCTTCTATGCTCTGGAAAGTGTAAATCCTATATCCCCGCCTCTCCAGGGAGGAACGGAGCTTTTCAATGACCGATATGCTGCTGTGGCCAATGACTATCGTCTGTTCTTTCATGATGCTCCTCCAAAGGGATCAGAATCTCTGAAGATACCTCTCGATTTCCCAGGCAGTAATCTGGCTGGAATAGTTATCCCATTCTTTCATGCATGCTTCAGTCAGTTTCTCGAATATGTGCTCTCCTAGTGTGTCTCTCATGAGACTGCTCTCATTAAGGCAGCTAACAGCTTCATAGAGGTTGTAAGGCAGCCTCTCAATTCCCTTTTCGTCAATTTCCTTCTGCGACAGGTCGTAGAGGTTAGAGTTCAGGGGTGCTCCAGGATCAAGGTTCTTCAAAACCCCATCCATTCCTGCAGCTAGGACTGCAGCTATAGCTGTGTAAGGGTTCGCTGACGAATCCGGGCTCCTTAGCTCGATCCTTGTCGAGTCCCTGATTATGGAAGGAACCCTTATAAGCGGACTTCTGTTCCTTGAAGACCAGCTGATGAGAGCTGGAGCTTCATAGCCTGAAACAAGCCTCTTGTAGGAATTGACAGTCGGATTGGTAACTGCGGTATATTCCCTGGCATGGATAAGCAGTCCTGCCATGAAGCTATATGCGAGCTTTGACATTTTAAGAGTATCGCTGCCGTCATAAAAGAGGTTAGATCCATCCTCCGAGCTCAGCGACAGGTTGAGGTGCATTCCTGAACCGCTTACACCGAAGGAAGGCTTCGGCATGAACGTCGCATGGAGACCGTGTCTCTTTGCTATGAGCCTCACTACCATCTTGAAGGTCATTATGCTGTCTGCGGCATTAAGCGCATTGCTGTACCTGAAGTCTATCTCATGCTGTCCGGGTGCGTTCTCATGATGGGACGCCTCGACTGAAAAGCCCATGTCTTTCAGGGTCCTGACTATATCCTTCCTTGCATTTCCTCCAAGGTCCTGGGGAGCCATATCGAAGTAGCTTGCCTTGTCATGGGTTATCCTGCTTGGTTCTCCTGTATCGGTTGTATGGAACATGAAGAACTCGCACTCAGGACCAACCTGAAGAGTATATCCTTTTTCAGCTGAATCCCTGATCACCCTTTTCAGAGTGTTCCTTGGGCAGCCGCTGAAGTCCTTCCCTTCTGAATCGACTATGTCGCAGATGAGCCTTGCTTCCTTTGGATATTCCGCCCATGGAAGTATGAGGAAGGTATCAAGGTCCGGCCTGAGATACATGTCCGATTCCTCAATCCTCACGAATCCGTCTATAGCCGAGCCATCGAACATGATCTCGCCGCTAAGAGCCTTTCCCAGTTCTTCTGACGGAATTGACACGCTCTTCATTATTCCAAATATGTCCGTGAACTGCAATTCAATGAATTCCACCTGATTCTCCACCACGGCCTGGATGACTTCATTCCTGTCCATTTGAACCTCCTGAGTACAATATTAATATTTTCTTTCCCTAATTATATCCTCTATTCGCCTGTGGAAGAACAAGCAATATAAAAAAGCCCGCAGCTTAAACCAAATGGTAAAGCTGCGGACGCCATTGCCCGTTTTTCCTCGACACCTGTATTATATATCCTACCCTGTGTTTCTGTAAATAGTCTGGCTGTTTTCATAATTGAGGTAACGGATTTAATTACAATGAGGAGTTTGCAATTATTGACATTCAAAAAAGAAAACGTTATACTTTCGATATGTCTGGTCTTACCAGTAATCTATGATTGATAATTTTGTAACTTGAAATTTCGATGCAAATGCTTAACTGATGATAATAGATGCTATATACTAGTCATAAGTGAGAATTATGGGAGGGAAATTATGAAGTACAGGGAATTTGGGAAAACAGGAATAATGGTTTCTGCACTCGGCTTTGGAGCCATGAGGCTGCCGACTACAGACGGGGACCCGGGAAGCAGGAACATTGATGTGGATAAGGCAGTTGGCATGATCAGGCATGCCATTGACAGCGGAATCAACTATGTTGATACTGCGTACCTGTACCACAAGTACAGCAGCGAAACACTGGTTGGCAGGGCTTTACAGGACGGGTACAGGGAAAAGACATACCTTGCAACCAAATCTCCGGTATGGAAGATTGAGAAGCCTGAAGACTTTGACAAGTATCTCGATGAGCAGCTGGGCAAGCTTCAGACAGACCATATCGACTTTTACCTTCTGCATGCCATGAACAGGGACAGATGGGATAATGTCATACTGAAGCATGATGTATTGAAAAGGGCTGAAATGGCAAAAGCTGCTGGGAAAATCAAATATATTGGATTCTCGTTTCATGATGACCTTGATGCATTTAAGCTTATACTTGATGGTTATGACAAGTGGGATTTCTGCCAGATTCAGTACAACTATATTGACACTGACACTCAGGCAGGTCTTGAAGGATACAATATGGTGAAGGAAAGAGGCATAGGCCTTGTCATCATGGAGCCTCTCCTTGGCGGAAAGCTTGCCGTTCCTCCAATCCAGGTCAAGAATGCCCTGGATTCATCCAGGACACCTGTAGAGTGGGCCTTTGATTATATATGGGACCATGAAGGCGTTTCGCTGCTGCTAAGCGGGATGAGTACCATGGAGCAGGTTGAAGAGAACCTGGTCTTCGCAGACAGGTCCGGCAAAGGAATGCTGACAGAGCCTGAGAAGGAAATGTTCAAAAAGGCCAAGACCATTTACGACACAATGGCCCTTGTGCCCTGCACAAAGTGCCAGTATTGCATGCCTTGTCCATTTGGACTCAACATTCCGGGAATATTCGAGGCGTACAATTCCACTGCAATCAAGAAGATGGATGAATCAAAGGGACTATATTTCGCAATGGAGACTCTTGCGGATGCCTGCACAGCATGCAAAAACTGTGAGGAGCAGTGTCCCCAGAACATAAAGGTATCTGAGATCATGCCAGTCATAGACAAGCTATTTGCAAACTCATAGAAAAGAAGTGACCGGTCCGTTTACGGACCGGTCATCTATATGCTATAGCTTAACTGATACAGAGGATGCCGCAGCAAACTGTGGATTAATCAGCTGATGGTGTTGATGGATTCTTCCTTATTACGTACAGCTCTTATTGCCTTCCTGCCGGTCGATATGTAGGTCAGGAGTGTCCCACTCATCATCAGGATCCCTCCGATGACTAGGAATGTTATGTAGGAGCCTGTTGAATCATAGGAAAATCCAGCAAGTGGCGGACCGATTATTCCTCCGATGCTGGTAGCCGCATGGGAAAGCCCCACAAGGGTTCCGGATTCTCTAGTTCCGAATACGCTGATGAATGCAAGGGTGCCGAGCATTCCAACCACTGTAGCAGGAGCAATAAGCACTGCAAGTACCGCAGCACCTGCGAATCCTTTCAGTAAAGGGGATAGCACAAGTATTATCGCAGAAGGCATCATGCAGATCAATGTTGCGATGCCTACGCCTTTTTTATCAGCGAGTGCTCCATATATCGGCCCCCATGCCATCTTTGCGATACTGTATATGGATATGCAGAGTGAAGCCTGTATAGCTGTTATTCCCATTCCCTGGTAGATTGCAGAGGCATTGTTGAAATAACCCATGAAAGCTAGTGCAATAAGGAAGCAGGCTGAAAAAATCAGCCAGAACTGCAATGTTCCCTTTATGTCGCGCATAACAAGTCCTGTGATTTTTTTTGCTTCTGTCTCTGCCTTATCATCTGAGCCTGATGCCTCAAGACCATAATGGGAAGGATGCTCTGAAAGAAGGAAGATACCTGTCAGGATGATCCATATTCCTGCAAAGCTTCCATGGACAAGAGCTGCCTTTCTTACACCAATGTTCTCTATGAGCCAGGCTGCCGCAGGGACTATGAATATTCCTCCGAAGCCGGTTCCAACTCCAAGAAATCCCATCACCTTCGCGCTTCCTCTGGCATACCACCAGGTTATGACAACCTGTGCAGATGCGAAGCCGGCCAGGACAGAGGCAGAACCCAGAAGAAACGAAGCGGCATATACGAAAGGAAGTCCCATGAAGGCTATGGATGCGAAGAAAAGGAACATCATGACTCCACTGGCTGCGACAACCTTCTTTATACCGAATGCATCAAGGATCTTACCGATGGCAAGCGATGATACCAGAGCCCCGATGCCGGCAATTGTAAAAATGAAGGACCCTTCGGTTATGCTTATATCATAAAGCCTGCATATTGGAAGCAGATAAACTGACATGGATACATTGGAGCCTATGGCCACCATTACCATCAGTATGCTGCCGATTGATACCTTCCTGGCTCTATCCATCAAATTCACCCCTAAATCTTTGCAATATTCCGACAAATTTATGTATAATACTTGCTTCTTTCATTATGATTGTATAACAATGATATTGTGATGTATACGTTTTTTTGTCAATCGATGGTATATTTAGCAATAGTCTAACGAAAACATGCGGAGATTATTGTTTTGCCAATATTCTGCCTATGGGTACGATACCATGGGGATTTGTTTTATAATAAAATTGAGTCAGCAGGAAGGAGGCGATTCCCATGCTTGAATGGAAGGAATTTAACAGGATCCGCGGTTGGATGCTTAGAAATGCAAGGCCCATTGACCTGGCAAGATGGAAATACCATTTTGAGGAGGGCTCAATACATGATGTCATGACCTGCCTGGGAACATACCAGAACAGCGATGGGGGATTCGGGAATGCGCTGGAGGCAGATTCATGGAATCCATACTCTACACCGGTACAGACTGCTGCAGCAATAGGAATCCTCAAGGAGTCAGGATTTCAGGACAGAAGGGATGGCCTTGTGAATGCAATTCTTAGTTACCTTGAAAGTGAGTCTGGATTCAGAGAGGGCAGATGGGAGAATGTAGCTATGTCAAATGACTCTTATCCCCATGCTCCGTGGTGGTCATATGACTCGGGTAGTGCTGAAAGGGAGAGGTTCAATCCTACAGCAACACTCACAGGGTTTATCCTGGTATTTGCCGACAGGAATTCCGATTTGTTCAAAAAGGCTTTGGCCCTGGCGGATGATCTGCTGAGAGAATTTCTCAGTAACCCTAAAATTGATATGCATCCTTTGATATGTGTACAGGACCTTCTTGAAGACATATCCAGGGCCAGGGTAGAGAGCAGGCTGAGGTATGCTGAGGCTGTCAAGGCTTTCAATGAGAGATCGGTAGAGCTGATCCTTTCAGACAAAGACAACTGGGGCGGATACTCTACATACCCTTCTCATTTCGTGAAATCAAGGGGAGACGAGGTGGACAGAGGGATAGGTGACCTGTCATTAAAGGAAGCCGAATGGCTGGTAAAAAACAGGAACAAGGATGGGGTATGGGATATTTCCTGGAAATGGGACAAATATCCTAAAGAGTTCGCCATATCAGAAAACTGGTGGAAGGGAAGCCTGGCAGTGAGGAACTGCATGTTCTTAAGGGCCATGGGGCAGATAGAAGGACTGAGAACCAGGGAGAGAATCTGACAGAACAGGATATGGTGTGTCAAAGCTTTAATTGGATAAAACGAATTTGAATCAGGGAGGAACATGATGAAGGTAGTTGCAATCAACGGAAGTCCGAAAAGGGAAGGAAACACATATCATGCGCTGAGGCTCGTCCTCAATGAGATCGAGAAGGAAGGCATCGAGACAGATATCATCCATATTGGAGCCAAACAGGTGCAGGAGTGCATAGCCTGCGGGATGTGCGCAAAAAACAAGGATGAGAAGTGCGTGCTCATGGGAGATGACCTTAATCTCTGGATCCAGAAGATGAAGGAGGCTGATGGAATACTTCTCGGATCTCCGATACATTTTTCAGGGATTTCAGCCTTGATGAAGGCATTCCTCGACAGGGCATTCTACGTTTCAAGCAACAACGGAGGTCTGTTCAGGCATAAGGTCGGAGCTTCAGTCGGAGCTGTAAGAAGGTCTGGAGGAGTACCTGCGTTTGACATGATGAACAGGTACATACTTTATGCAGAGATGCTCATGCCATCATCAAACTACTGGAATGTAATCCATGGGGCTGCTCCAGGTGAAGTTGAAAAGGATGAGGAGGGCCTTCAGATAATGAGACTTCTTGGAAAGAACATGGCATGGCTCATGAAGGTTGTGGATGAAGGCAAGAAGACATATCCTGCCCCTGAGAGGGAAAAGAAGGCAAGGATGAACTTCATAAGATAGGAGGATTTATGGATAGGGGAGAACTGATCCAGGCTATATCAGGAATTGTTGAAGATTCTCTTGAGAATCGAGTTTCGGGGGATTGTGCAATACTTCCGGAGCTTTCCGGAATGAGGATATTCGAAAGCCCGTTGTTTGCATTTGGCAATCCTTTGGATCCGATATTTGATAAATTGAAGGAACCTGGTGTAATAGGACCTCATTTCACATCACCCAGGGAATGGATGCCAGAGGTAAAAACGGTAATCTCGATTTTCCTTCCTTTCACCGAGGCGGTGAGAAGGGGAAAAGACTCTTCACCACAATGGCCTTCAAGCGCTTGGCTTCATGGAAGGATCGAAGGGCAGGCATTCATCAACATGATGCTGGCTATGGCTGTTGCTGAAATAGAATCCTATGGGTACAAAGCCATGGCACCATCACTTGACAAGAGATACTGGTCTGTCATACACGATGGGAATACCAATCCGGAAAAGGCAGGGTTCACTAGCAACTGGTCCGAAAGGCATGTGGCATATGTTTCTGGCCATGGGACCTTTGGCCTGTCAAAGGGGCTCATCACTAAACGTGGAATTGCAGGAAGGTTTGCCAGCATCCTTACAGATATGGACATTGAAAAGGATGAGAGGTACTATACAGAGCTTTATGAAAACTGCAGCATGTGCGGCGCATGTGCAAAAAGATGCCCGGCAGGGGCAATCTCTGTCCTGACAGGAAAAGACCATAAGAAGTGCTCAGATTACCTTGATACGACAGCTGCAAAATATGCGCCACGATATGGCTGCGACAAGTGCCAGACAAAGGTTCCATGCGAGACGTGCATACCAGAAAAATAGTAATAAGAAAGGATAAACTGAACCTGCAGTTTATCCTTTCTTATTTTTTCTATCTCATTTTATGTCAGGGTTTACCGTGCATACCATCCTTCTGTTTCTTGCAACTGCTCCAATGCATGCGTTGCAGTAGATACAGCTGTTGATTGCCTCGCCTGATTGAAACTTGTTTGGAAGGTTCGGGTCAGCTATCAGTGGTCTTGCCATGGCTATGAAATCCGCTGAGCCTTCAGCTAATAGATTCTCGGCAAAATCCTTGTCGGTGATCTTGCCGACTGCTATTACCGGTACCTTTGCGTACTCCTTGACTTCAGCTGCATATCCCGAAAAGATTCCCTGCTCGGTATCGGCTCTTGGAATTGAAACTGAGCCAACTGTGCATCTCTTAAGCTGGGCAGCGAATGGGATGTCGTTTGATGACAGGTTTATGACGTCAACTCCTGCTCTCTCAAGATATCCGACTACAGCCTTAAGCTCATCTTTGTCCATGCCGCCTTCCATGCCGTCCCTTGCGTTTATCCTTGTGCTGACGGTGTAGTCTTCACCGCACCTTTCCTTGATCTTCCTTATCGTCTCACATACTATCCTTGACCTTCCTTCTGCATCGGTTCCGTAGATGTCAGTCCTTTTGTTCATGTAAGGAGACAGGAAGCAGCTTAGAAGGTAGAGATGGGCTGCGTGGAGTTCAACTCCGTCAAAGCCTGCCTTTTTAGCTCTTTCAGCAGCAGCTGTGAAGCCATCTTCGATTTCAATGATTTCTGGTATTGTCAGTATCCTTGGTGAGGTGTCCCTCATGTACGGTATGCCCGATGGTGAAACAATTTCACCTGATCCCTGAGGACCGTTGTGCCCGAGCTGAAGTATGGCTGCAGCTCCTTTTGATTTGATGGTTTCTGCCAAAGTCTTAAGGCCTTCTATTGTTGAGTCATCCCAGATTCCGAGCGCTCCACTCCCGTAAGCAATACCCTTCCAAGGAAATGCGGCTTCAACGATGATTGCACCAACACCGCCTTCTGCAAGTCTTCTGTGGTAGTTTAAAAGGTCTTCTGTTATATACCCATTATCGCTGTAGCATGTGGCGACAGCCGGCATAATGAGTCTGTTCCTTATCTTTGTCTTTCCTATCATCCCCGAATCGAATAGTCCTGCCATTTTCCAACCTCCTTGTTTTACATTTTCATTATACCAACTTGGTGTTAGCTTGGATATTGAATGGTCTGAAATTTCCAAAAAATACTGATTTTGTCTCAAATTCGTGATAAAATTCAAGTGGGTGAACTGAAAACGTTTAGAAGAGGAGTGAGACATTTGGACCTCGATGAGAAAAAGAGACTATGGGAAGAATTCATTTACAAGGGGGTTATCGATCCTGGAGTCAACAGGAACGTTGCCTTAAGTTGGATGAAATGCAGCAAGAAAAAGGTCGATCCCTATGGTGGCATGGGCAGAAAGACTGATCCGGAGCTTCTGAAGAGCATACGTGAAGAGAACCAGTGGCTGATTGACATCGCAGGACCGATAATGAGGAATCTCTTCGACATAGTAAGCGGGTCCCATTTCCTTCTCGTTCTCACCGACAGCTGTGGCTATATCCTTGAGACGATCGGAGATGAAGCTGTCAACAGGATGGCACATGAGATGCATTTCGAGGTAGGAATGCTTTGGAACGATGATGCTGTTGGCACAAATGCCATTGGTGTAGCATTGGACCAGGATGTGCAGATTCAGATGGCGGGAGCTGAGCATTACTGCATCACCCACCACAAATGGACCTGCTCTGCGTCACCAATACATGGACTGAATGGCGAGGTAGTTGGGTGTCTTAACATTTCTGGTGACGCATCCATGGCAAACTCTCATTCACTCGGAATAGTTGCTGCCGCGGCATTTGGAATCGAGAACCAGATTCTTCAAAGGCATACGACCGGGCTTATGAGGACGGCTCTTGACAGCTCTTCGGATGGGATAGTGATCCTGGACGAGGCATACCGCAGCGTATGGATGAATAAGGCAGCAGAGAACATACTTTTCATGGGACTGTCTGAACTATCAGGCATGGACTTCAGAAGTCTAATGCCAGACATGCCATGGGGAGTAGCTGATAAGAACTCAACAGGGAAGAGGCATGTGAGGAACGACTGCAAGCTTATACTAGGAAGCATTGTATATCAGATGAGCGCCAGCATTTCTCCCATTATCTTCGAGAGGAGCACCATCGGGTACTCGGTATCCATGATGAGGCAGGAGCAGCTCCTGAAGACAGTAAATAAGGTAACAGGAAACCACGCATCCTATACCTTTGATGACATTTACGCCACGGATCCGGTTATGAAGAGGGTAATCCAGATGGCACAGAAATACTCGAAGTATGATGGTAATATTTTGATCGAGGGTGAAAGTGGCACCGGAAAGGAGCTTTTCGCACAGGCGATACATAATGCCAGCGCAAGAGCTGACGCTCCGTTCATAACCATAAACTGTGCATCCATACCCAGGGACCTTGTTGAAAGTGAACTATTCGGCTATGAAAAGGGTGCCTTCACTGGTGCATTGAAGGAAGGCAAGCCGGGTAAATTCGAGCTTGCTGATGGCGGGACAATATTCCTTGACGAGATTGGGGAGATGCCTCTCGAGTTCCAGCCAAAGCTTCTAAGGATAGTCCAGTCAAGGTGTGTGCAGCGCCTTGGGGGAAAGTACGAGAAGAAGCTGGATATAAGGATAATCGTAGCTACGAATCGTAACCTGAAAGACGAAGTGGCTGCAAGGAACTTCAGGGAGGACCTGTACTTCAGGTTCAATGTTCTTAAGCTGACCATTCCGCCGCTTCGTGAAAGGAAAAAGGACATTGCCTATTGTGCAGAGAAATTCCTTGAGCACTTCAATCAGCGGTATCCTGAAATAAGCAAGGCAATGGACGGGCGGTTCTTAAGGGAGCTCGAAGGCCATTACTGGCCGGGGAACGTGAGGGAGCTCCAGAACTGCATTGAAAGGGCCTTCTATACAGGAGCTGGTAATGTCCTTACCGATGCATCCTCGTATTTCGACGCTATCGATGTCCCGAAGAGTACTCCTCAGCAGACCAGGATATTCAACGGTACTCTAGAGGAGCTTGAAGGCAAGAATGTCGAGACAGTACTGAAAGACTGCGGGGGCGATGTATGCCTGGCAGCAGAAAAGCTTGGTATAAGCAGGGCATCCATGTACAGGAGACTTAAAAAATACGGGATCAGTCCTAAGGCGGCATCAGGACGGTTGTCTTAATCTCATATGTGAGATTATTTTGAAATTGAGACTGTTAATCTCAAAAGTGAGAATCCGGAAAATCTGAATTTTTATCAGATTTTCCGGATTGTTTTTTTAAGCAGTCAATAATTAATTATTGGTCAAATTCAGGGCAATCTGATGACTAATTGTCAAATGATTCGGATAACTTATGATTGGCATGGAAGATGCTATATAGAGGGTGTGCATTTCGAGAAAAGGAAGGGAGGAGGTTTTATTGGAGAGATATATAATCGAATTCGGAATAGGAATGGACTTTCATGGACAAGACGTCAATAATGCAGCGCGAAAGGCTGTTAAGGATGCAATATCAAAAAGTTGCCTTAGCGGCTTGCAGGAAGTGCTGCATATCGACGACCTTGACAAGGGAGTCCGGGTAAAGGTGACAGTAGCCGTGACGAAGCCGGAGCTTATAGATGTGGAGGGCATAAAGAATTGCCTGCCGGTAGGAGAGGTAATCGTCAAGGCGGTCCATGGCGGTCTGAACGTCCCTGGGATATACCTCCCGAGGTTCGGGGACAAAGATGACAGCATAGAAGCTGCGATAGCGTGTGTGGAAGTAGGTATCACTTGAGTTCAATCAAACAATAAAAGGAGGAACATTCAATGGTAAACAAGGAAACCATCCGTGACATGTACGTCACAATGAAGAAGATCCGAGAGTTTGAGACCAAGGCTATGGATCTCTTCGCAGAGGGCAAGATTCCGGGATTCGTCCACCTGTACATCGGGGAAGAGGCAGTAGCGGCCGGCACATGCCAGCAGCTGAGGACTGATGACTACATCACATCCACCCACAGAGGCCACGGCCATATAGTGGCAAAGGGCGGCGAGCTTAAGTACATGATGGCTGAGCTCTATGGAAAAGCCACCGGATACTGCAAGGGCAAGGGCGGCTCGATGCACATTGCTGATGCTACAAAGGGAATACTTGGAGCAAACGGCATAGTCGGAGCTGGTCACAATATTGCAGTCGGTGCCGGACTTTCAGCAAAGTACCAGGGAACTGACAAGGTCGTAGTATGCTTCTTCGGAGACGCTTCAACCAATCAGGGAACGTTCCATGAATCACTCAACCTTGCTTCGATCTGGAAGCTTCCTGTAGTTTTCGTATGCGAGAACAACTACTATGGAATATCAATGAGCCAGGCAAGGCATCAGGCTATAAAGGATGTTGCAGACAGAGCAGTTGCTTACGGAATACCCGGGATAGCAATCGACGGAAACGACGTATTTGCAGTATACGAGGCAGTAGGCGAAGCAGTAAAGAGGGCAAGGAGCGGAATGGGTCCTACTCTTATAGAGTGCAAGACTTACAGGCAGAGGGGACATTTCGAGGGAGATGCAGCCAACTACAAGCCTGAGGAAGAGCAGAGAGAATGGCTCAAGAAGGATCCGCTTCCTAGAATCATTGCTTTCATGAAGGAAAATGAGGTGTTCACTGACGAGGAGATAGCAAAGCTTGATGCAGATATTGCTGCTGAGCTTACCGATGCAATCAAGTTCGCTGAAGATAGTCCTTTCCCGACCTTGGAGAGTTCAGTCGAGGACATCTATTCTGATATCATCGAGGAGGTGCGTTCAAGATGAGTAAAATGACATATATGGAAGCTCTCCGCGAGGGCATGAACATACGAATGAGAGAAAACAAGAATGTCATACTCTTTGGAGAAGATGTCGGAGCCTTTGGAGGCTGCTTCGGAGTTTCCGGGGGGATGCTGAATGAATTCGGAGCTGACCGTGTAAGAGACACACCTATATCAGAGGGTGTTATTGTCGGATGCGCAGTAGGTGCAGCTGCTACGGGAATGAGACCTATAGCTGAGCTTATGTTTATTGACTTTCTTACAGTAGGTATGGATCAGCTTGTCAACCAGGCTGCCAAGATGAGATACATGTTTGGTGGTAAGATCAATATTCCGATGGTGCTGAGGGTTCCGGCAGGCGGAGGGATATCCGCTGCTGCACAGCATTCACAGTCCCTTGAAGCCTGGGTCACCCATATTCCAGGCCTTAAGGTGGTCTATCCTTCAACTCCACAGGATGCGCTTGGGCTTATGCTTGCTGCTATAGATGATAATGATCCTGTGGTCATGATCGAGAACAAGGTGCTATATGGATCTTCCGGTGAGGTCTCAAGCTTTGAGCCAATCCCTCTGGGAAAAGGCGACATAAAGAGAGCTGGAAAGGACATGACGATAGTCGCATACGGAAGAATGGTCACTGAGGCGCTGGCAGCTGCTGAAGTACTTGCAAAGGAAGGCATCGAATGTGAGGTTGTCGACCCGAGGTCTCTGTATCCTCTCGACAAGGCGCTCATTGGAGAGTCAGTAGGAAGGACGCATAAGGCACTTGTTGTGACTGAGGAAGCAAAGCGAGGCGGGTACGGCGGAGAGATCTCAGCGATAATCTCTGAAGAGTTCTTTGACTCACTGGATGCTCCTGTAGTAAGAGTAGGAGCGCTTAACGCACCTATTCCTTTCTCACCTCCTTTAGAGCAGTATGTTCTGCCAAATTCCAAGGACATAGTTGCAGCAGCAAGGAAAATGTTTTAGATAGGGATTGCAGGGAAGGCTATGGCCTTCCCTGTTCCGGAAAGGATGATTTAAATGGCGTCCATAGGCATCATAGCAAATCCGGCTTCAGGAAAAGACATCAGAAGACTGGTATCTTATGCCACTGTGTTCGATAACAATGAGAAAGTGAATATAGTGAAAAGGATAGTCCTGGCAGCCCAGGGAATGGGGGTTGAGGACATATGGTTCATGCCGGACTCCTTCCAGACCGGTTATAAGGTCATTGACGAGCTGTCCTGCGAAATGGTCCTGACTGCCAGATGCAGGGTGCTTGAAATGAATATAAGTGCATCTGCCCAGGATTCGACGGATGCTGCGGCAATGATGGAATCCATGGGATTAGGATGTATAGTCGTACTTGGAGGGGACGGCACCAGCCGTGCAGTCGCAAAGAGCGTGAAGAACATTCCTATATTGCCAGTATCCACTGGAACGAACAACGTTTATCCTTTGCTTATTGAAGGTACTGTTGCGGGTATGGCAGCTGCAGCTGCAGCAATGGCTGGCGATGAAGGAAGGACCTGTGTCAGGGACAAAAGGATAGAGGTCATGAGGAATGGCCAGGTTGTGGACATAGCTCTTATAGATGCAGTGGTATCAGCGGAGGTTTTCGTGGGTGCCAGGGCTATATGGAACCTTGACAATATAATGAGGGTAATGGTCACCAGGTGTCACCCGGCAAGCATCGGTTTTTCATCTGTTGCAGGGGTACTCGGAATAGTGAGGCCATGGGATGACTTCGGCTATTCAGTGGTACTTGGAGATAGTGGAATGCATGTGGTTGCACCGATAGCGGCAGGCGTCCTCAAGGAGGTCTGCGTATCTCATGCGGGCAGGATGGAACTTGACGAGGAACATAGCTTCACCGCTTCAGGAAGGTGTGTAATAGCCCTTGACGGTGAGAGAGAGATAGTGCTTAGGGAAGGCGAAACCGTGGTATTCAGGATCGCGAGAAACGGACCTCTAAGGGTGGATGTGCGGTCCACGCTGGAGAAGGCCCTGAATAACGGTGTGTTTTCCAGAGGAACCTAAAACTTGAAAAAGGGGGAATGAAAATGGCAAAGCTGATAGTGCTTCCAAAGCTT
Organism: Youngiibacter multivorans; assembly: GCF_017873395.1. GTDB lineage: Bacteria > Bacillota > Clostridia > Clostridiales > Clostridiaceae > Youngiibacter > Youngiibacter multivorans. The sequence continues at coordinate 63,149 of NZ_JAGGKC010000014.1, forward strand.
GGACTTACGATGACAGAAGGTACGATAGCCAGATGGTACAAGCAGGAGGGTGATGAAGTAAAGGTCGGAGATATACTCTATGACCTTGAGACAGACAAGCTCACCAATGAGATAGAAGCAAGAAATGACGGTATACTCAGGAAGATATTCATACAGGAGGGAGAAAAGGCACCATGCCTCGCACCGGTGGCAATAATAGCCGCTGCCGACGAGGACATATCTGACCTAATGCCGGGAGGGACAGAACCCCCTAAGAAGGAGGAAGCCAAGGCAGAGGAAGTGAAGGCAGCTGAAACACCGGCTCCTGAAGCGCCAAAAGCAAATGCCCCGGCATCACCTGCTGCGAAGAAGCTTGCAAAGGAAAAGGGAATTGACATAGCCCTCGTGACTGGAACAGGACCAGGCGGAAGGATCACCATCGAAGATGTTGAGAAGTATACGCCTGTACAGGAAGCACCCCCTCTGAAAGCATCCCCTGTTGCTGAAAAGCTGGCAGCTGATAAAGGAATCGACCTTAAGGACGTACCTGCTGAAGGCAGGATAATGAAGGCTGATGTAGAGAAGCTAATTCCGAAGTCCGAAGCTGTCGCAGAAGAAAGGGTCAAGATGACCGGCATGAGGAAGGTAATCGCAAAGAGGATGTCGGAGAGCTGGAATACATGCCCGACAGTTACCTTCGATATCAGTGTCGACATAACCAACATGGATCATCTGAGGGAGCTGTTGAAGAAGGAAGAGGTTCCAGTATCCTATACTGATATCATCGCATTCATGGCTTCAAGGACTCTGCTTGAGTTCCCGCTGGTCAACTCATCTATTGACGGCACAGACATCATAATGAAGAAGTATGTCAACCTTGGAATAGCAGTAGCACTTGATGACGGCCTGCTGGTTCCTGTAATCAAAGATGCAGATAAAAAAGGGCTTAAGGAGCTCTCCAATGAGCTTAGACTGCTTGCGACAGATGCAAGGGCAGGAAGGCTCGGACCTGACAGCTTGACTGGAGGCACCTTCACCATAACCAATCTCGGAATGTTTGGTATCGAAAGCTTCTCTCCGATAATAAACCTTCCTGAGGTTGCGATCCTTGGAGTCAACGCCATCAGAGAAGTTGTGGTACCGGACTGCTGCGGATTTACTACCAAAAAGTTCATGGGACTTTCGCTGACGGCAGACCACAGGGTTGTGGACGGATCCGTTGCTGCGCAGTTCCTGGCAAGGCTCAGGAAGAAGCTGGAAAATCCGGCACTCCTGTTCATTTAGGGGGTGCTTGAATGACAAGCATCGCTGTAATTGGAGGAGGACCTGGAGGATATGTAGCTGCAATTCGGGCGGCGCAGCTCGGAGCTTCGGTCACACTTATTGAGAAGGAAAAGATTGGTGGAACCTGCCTTAATGTCGGATGCATACCGACTAAGGCAATGCTCGAAAGCGCGCACCTCTATGACATGGTCAGGGAAGGAAAGAAACGAGGAGTAATTGCAGAACCGAAGCTGGATTTCACAGCAGTTCAGAAGAGCAAGGCAACTAATGTAAGAAGGCTGGTAAATGGAGTCACTGCAACGCTTAAGTCCAATGGGATAGAGATAATAAACGGTACGGCAAGCTTCAAGGATGGAAAGACTATCAGCATCGTCACAGCAGATGGAACTCTGGAGCTTTTGCCTGACAAGGTAATAATTGCATCGGGCTCTGTACCGGCGATGCCTCCGATTCCCGGGCTTGACGGAAAGAACTGCATAACTAGCACAGGAGCACTGGATCTTACAGATGTTCCGGAAACAATGGCAATCATCGGCGGTGGAGTAATCGGGGTGGAGATAGGAAGCATATTCAGCTCCTTCGGCACTAAGGTTGATATCATAGAGATGATGCCGGTGATACTTCCCATGATGGATGGAGAGCTTACAGGAGAAATCAGGAAAAAGTTTATAAAGAAGGGCATAGGGATACATACATCGGCAAAGGTTGTCTCTGTTGAAGAGGATGGGGACAAGTCCAAAGTAAATGTGGAAATGGATGGAGTAATGAAAGCCTTCGTCTGCGACAAGGTCCTTGTAGCAGTGGGAAGGAGAACAAATACTGAAGGACTTGGCCTGGAAAGAGCAGGAGTCATCCATGACAGGGGAAGGATCACTGTAGACCAGAAAATGTGCACCTCAAATCCTGACATATATGCAGTTGGGGATTGCATTGGAAAGACAATGCTGGCGCACACTGCATCAGTTATGGGTGAATGTGCGGCTGAAAATGCAATGGGTCATAACAGCAGCTATGATGAAAAGACCAATCCGTCATGTGTCTATACGGAACCTGAATTCGCTTCAGTTGGCCTTACCGAAGAAAAGGCAAAGGAAAAGGGGATAGCATACATCAAAGGGACATTCCCAATGAGCGGAAACGGCAAGGCAATGATCATGAACGGAGGAGAAGGTCTGGTCAAGATAATTGCAGACCCCAAATACAAGGAGATATTGGGAGTCCATATACTCGGACCAAGGGCAACAGACCTTATAGCTGAGGCTGCCTTGGCAATAAGGCTGGAAGCTACAGTTGATGAGCTCATAACCACCATACATGCACATCCCACCTTGGCAGAGGCCGTGAGGGAAGCTGCGATGGATGTACTGGGTCAGGCAATACACAAGGTAAGAGAATAAATCAGGAAAATTTATTCAAAGGAGCGATTTCAAATAAAACTGAATCGCTCCTTTTCCCTTGTCTATTGTTAGTTAGGCCAATGATTGTTAATATCAGTGTAAGGGTTGTGACTTTGGAAGAAATCTGAAGAGAGGCGACAACATATGAAACCTTATACGCGTGCCGGATGGTGGTCAGTAATTACTATGCTTATTGCGGCCTTGCTGCTTATTGGTGTGGCAATAGCCATGAACATGCCTTATAACCTCTCGTTTCCAGCACCGAGGATGGGGGCTCTACTGGCAGCTCTTGCAGCTGCGCTATTTGCAGGCATAGGTACTTTTTGTGGTGCAATAGCCTTGCTTCAGAAGGACAGGAGCAAATCGGTCCTCGTATCTGAAGCTCTCGGAATACTGTTCTTTTTGGCCGTATTTCTTGCCCTGGCATTCCCCGGGATATTATGGGGATGAGTAGCTTTTCTTAAGCTAAATGGAGGATTTAATGGGAGTATTTGATCGTATAGCACCAGCATATGGACTTTTTTTCAATATGCAGAGGAAATCATTCAAGGATGTACTTGAAAGGCTTGGAGATGAGGTTGGCTACAGCAGCAGGAAAAGGATACTGGATGTTGGCTGCGGTACCGGAGCACTGATCTCAGTGCTTTCAGAAGGGAAAAGGACCGTATGGGGCATAGACGACTCAGAAAAGATGCTTCAGGTCGCGAAAAAGATGCTGACAGGAAAGGATGTTGAACTTTTCAAGGGAAATGCTGCCAGGGAGCTGCCCTTCAGGGACAAGTCCTTTGACATGTCAATTGCATCATATGTGGCACATGGCATGGTCAAAGATGACAGGATTTCCATGTACAGAGAAATGAAGCGAGTGACTGAAGGGATCGTTGTCATCCATGACTACAACAAGGTAAGGTCGGTAATGACAAGTATAGTCGAGAAGCTCGAGGGAGGAGACTATTTCGAATTCATAAAGCAACCTGATGATGAAATGAGGGAGGTCTTCAACTCGGTCAGGATTCTTGACGCTGGAAAAAGGTCAGCATGGTATGTGTGCACACCTTAATAAATTAGACAAAAAAATGAGAATGGTTGTAGAATGGATATTATTCAAAAGATAAAACAATAAAGGGGTAGATAAAATGAACATAGCACTATATCTGGTGGCAGGTGCTGCACTTGCCGTATCATTCGTAAAGAGCAGGGAGAAGACCAGGATGTCACTGATGAAGGCCTGGAAATCCTTCGAGAACATACTGCCGCAGTTCCTTTCGGTACTCATCATTATCGGGATAACCCTCTCAATTCTTACTCCGGAGCAGATTTCAAGGATCATGGGATCAGGTTCGGGATGGTACGGAGTGGTGCTTGCAGCAGTTATCGGAGCGATAACTCTGATTCCTGGATTCATAGCTTTCCCGCTTGCCGCTGCGCTTCTTAAAAGCGGAGCCGGCTATATGCAGATAGCCGCATTCATATCCACCCTCATGATGGTGGGAGTCATAACTCTTCCTGTTGAGACAGGATTCTTCGGAAAGAAGGCTGCTATCCTCAGGAATTCCCTCGCATTCATATATTCATTCATTGTGGCTATGGTAGTAGGAGGATTGATGTAATGGAAAAGGCGAAAAAGTTTCTTAAGAGATACAAGATATTCCTGATACTTGCAGCACTGAATCTCGTCATCGGTCTTGTAAGCCCTGAAATTGGAAAGGAATCCCTAAGGCTTACTAAAAGCAATGTGCTTGAGATGCTCTCGATACTTCCACCGATATTCGTGCTCCTTGGTCTGCTTGATGTATGGGTCAAGAGAGAGACAATGGTAAAGTATATGGGTAAGGGTTCAGGAATAGTGGGTTCGTTCATTGCTTTCTTTATCGGTTCTGCTGCAGCAGGACCGTTGTATGCAGCCTTCCCGGTTGCAGGAGTACTGCTCAGAAAGGGCAGCAGCGTAACCAATGTGTATATCATGCTTGGAGCATGGTCGACTACAAAGATACCTCTTCTTCTTTTCGAAGCATCATCAATGGGGCTTAAGTTTACAGCCATAAGGCTTGGAATGAGCATAATCGGAATAATAACAATCGCACTGCTCATGGAGAAGCTGCTTCCGCAGGAGGACAAGGATGATATGGTAAGGCGGGCAATGGAGAAGGCGTAAGTAAATTGGGGGATGTGACGAAATGGTTGAAGTTAAAGGAATAGAAATCGGAACTGGTAAACCAAAGATCTGCGTCCCTATAGTCTCAAGGGATGCTGAAGGCATAATTGAATCTGCCAGGCTTATCGCTAAGTCTCAGGCTGACCTCGCAGAATGGAGAGCTGACCTTTATGAAGGTCATGAAGATACGGATAAGGTCATCGAGGTTCTGAAGAGCTTAAGAAAGGCCATTGGTGACAAGCCGCTGATGTTCACGCTGAGGTCTGCCCAGGAGGGCGGAGGCAGCAGCTTAAGCGGTGAGCAGGCTGCAAGGCTTCTTGTGAACGCTGCAGCTTCCGGAAATACAGACCTTCTCGACATTGAGATGTTCTCGTACGGCGGTTTCCTCCGGTCAGCTGTTGATCCAGCAAAAGGATGTAGCGTCAGTGTAGTGGGATCCTATCACGATTTTCATAAGACGCCTGACAAGGCTGAAATAATGGACCGATTGGCTGAAATCCATGAATCAGGAGCTGACATCTCAAAGATTGCAGTCATGCCAAAATCCAAAAGGGATGTCCTTGATTTGCTTGATGCTGCTTTAACCCTAAATGAAAAAAATCCGGAGATTACACTTATATGCATATCCATGTCAGGTATTGGAGCTTTGTCGAGGCTGACTGGAGAATTCTTCGGATCTGCAGTGACATTTGCGGCAATCGGTGAAGGCTCAGCTCCCGGACAGATCGGAATAGAAAGCCTTGCCACTGTACAGGATGTACTTCACAGCAGTTTGGGATAGAGTAGGGGATGATTGAATGTCCAACATAGTGCTCATAGGACTTGTCAGTTTCTTCGTGGACATAAGTACAGAAATGGTCTATCCGATAATCCCTTTATACCTTACCGGTACCTTTGGAGCTACACCTGCGATAGTCGGATTAGTTGAAGGTATAGCCGAAAGCCTTGCAAGTCTGTTGAAGGTTCTCGGAGGCTACCTTTCAGACAGGTACAAAAAGAAGAAAAGGATAGCATTCATTGGCTACTCCACTTCCCTCCTTTACAAGATAGCACTGGTATTTTCTGCATCGTGGTGGGGCATTCTTGCAGCGAGGGTAATCGACAGGCTAGGCAAAGGCATAAGGACAAGCCCGAGGGACCTGCTTGTAGCCGAGAGTTCTGACAAGAACAAGCTTGGATCCTCCTTCGGCCTTCATAAGACTCTGGATATGGCGGGATCCGCCATAGGAATACTCCTTGCATACGTGTTCCTTAAGACAACAACCGGGACGGGACAGTACAAGACGCTTTTCATGGTATCGATGATTCCGTCGTTCATAGGGCTTGCTATTCTCCTTAAGGTAAAGGAAAAAGGTACAGCTGCTAAGAAAAAGGACATGGGCAACCTGATAGAAGGCTTCAGGAACCTTGACTCAAGACTGAAGCTATTTCTTGTCACTGCCTTTGTCTTTACGCTTGGGAATTCATCCAATGCCTTCCTGCTGCTGAGGGCAAGAGATGCAGGCTATGACTCTGCAACAGTCGTACTCCTTTATTTCGTCTACAATGTTGTATCATCATTGCTGGCACTGCCGCTTGGAAAGCTTTCAGACAAGGTAGGCAGAAGAAAACTCCTCGTTGTTGGATATCTTGTATTCGGAGCGGTCTACACAGGATTTGCGGTCGCAACCTCCAAATACCTGGTGGCATTCCTGTTTGCCCTCTATGGGGTATATACCGCTATGACTGCAGGTGTGGAAAGGGCTCTGGTATCAGAGCTTGCACCACCAGATCTCAAAGGCACGACACTTGGACTGCATTATACACTTGTGGGAATAGGGCTTTTGCCAGCTTCTGTGTTTGCAGGACTTCTTTGGGACAGCATTGGGCCAAGGGCTCCATTCTTTTTTGGAGGATCCCTGGCGGTCATATCAGCAATAGCGCTATTCTTCATACTTAAGGACGATAGCGAGAAACTGGCCTGATTAACACATAAAATAAGATTGAATGAATATAGTGTAAAACCATGTGAATATCAACAAGGAAGGGACCGCCGAGCGGTCCCTTCAATAGTTAATGGACTAGATTGTCAGTATAAGCTTCAGTATCTGCCTTTTTCAGGCATCTACATCGCTTCAGATCATCTCTCTTGGTATATAGTGGGTGTGGAGAAGCTCGTGAGCCTTCTCGCCATAGGGTTCTCCCATGTATTCCCTGTAAAGCTTCATTACCATCTCGTTCTCATGGGATTTTCTCTTTGTCTTGCCGGCATCCTCCCTGTAGATTGCTTCCTGCCTCTTTCTTATGATTTCCATGTCACCATGGTGGAATGGCTGTCCGCCACCGCCTATGCAGCCTCCCGGGCATGCCATTATCTCAATCGCCTGGAACTCGCATTCTCCGCGTCTTATGCTTTCAAGAAGCTTTCTGGCATTTCCAAGTCCGTGAGCTATGCCTATGTTGAGCTCAATGTCCTTTATCTTAACCTTGGCTGATCTCACTCCTTCAAGCCCTCTTAGCTGCTTGAAGTCAACATCCTGAAGGTCTTCTCCGGTTAGCCAGTCATATGCTGTTCTTACTGCGGCCTCAATGACACCGCCAGTAGCTCCGAATATTACTGATGCACCTGTGCTTTCGCCCAGGAGATTATCGAATTCTCCATCCGGAAGTGTTGAAAAATCAATGCCGGCTTCTCTCAGCATGTATCCAAGCTCCCTTGTGGTGACTACCCAGTCTACCTCGTGCAGCCCGTCCATGAACAGCTCTTCCCTTTGTATCTCAGCCTTCTTGGCTATGCATGGCATTACTGAAACTACTACTATGTCCTTGGGGTCAATGCCCATCTTCTCGGCGTAGTAGGATTTGATTACAGAACCCATCATCATTTGCGGCGACTTGCAGGTGGAAGGTATGTCGAGCATATCAGGGAACTGATACTCGAAGAACCTGACCCACGCAGGGCAGCAGCTTGTCAGTATTGGAAGCTTTCCTCCGTGCTCAATCCTGTGGACAAGCTCGGAAGCCTCTTCGATTATAGTAAGGTCAGCAGCCCAATCTGTGTCGAACACTCCATCGAAGCCCATTCTCCTGAAGGCTGTTGCAAGTTGTCCTGTGGAGATTGTTCCTGGCTCCATTCCGAACATTTCACCTATTGCGACTCGTACTGCAGGAGCGACCTGAACAACCACATGCTTTTTGGGGTTCTGCAGGTCAGTCCAGACCTTGTGGGTCGTATTGACTGCTGAAAGTGCTCCTGTGGGGCATACAGCAACGCACTGTCCGCAGAATGTACAGGATGTGTCCACCATATCAAGGTTGAATGCCGGGCCGACAAAGGAATCGAATCCTCTTGATACTGCAGAAAGTATTCCGCAGGTCTGGACCTCGTTGCACATGGTCTCGCATCTTCTGCACATTACGCACTTGTCCGGATCCTTTACCAGTGCAAACGAAGATTTATCTATTGGCCTGTCCTTCTTTTCACCGGTATATGTTATCTCATGTATGGCAAGCTTCTGGGCAAGAGCCTGAAGCTCACATTCAAGGTTCTTCCTGCAGGTCAGGCATTCGAACGGGTGGTTCGACAGAAGGAGCTCAAGGTTGAGTCTTCTGGCTGCAACTGCCTTCAGGGAATCAGTCCTTATATCCATCCCTTCTGAAACGACCTCAGAGCATGCAGGCGCAAGGGGCGCCCTCCCGGCAATCTCCACAACGCATACTCTGCAGGAGGCTGTCTTGTTGACAATTCCGAAGCCCTCCAGGTTCAGATGGCAAAGGGTTGGTATGTCAGCATTGACGAGCTTTGACGCTTCCAGTATGGTAATCCCCTTGTCGACTGCAAGGTCAACGCCGTTTATCTTGATATTAACTTTGTCACTCATCGTTTTTCACCTACCCTCTGTTGATCGCATTGAACTTGCAGGTATCGAAGCATAATCCGCAGGAGATGCACAGGTTCATGTCGATGATGTGTATCTGTTTCGGGTGTCCTGTTATAGCACCAACCGGGCAGACTCTTCTGCAGGCTGTACAGCCTACGCACTTGTCTGGGAGTATCCAGTACTTGAACAGACCTTTGCATGAGCCAGTCGGGCATTTCTTGTCTTCAACATGAGCACGGTATTCCTCTTCAAAGTACTTCATCGTGCTGAGCACCGGATTAGGTGCAGTCTGTCCAAGACCGCAAAGTGCAGATATCTTGATGTTGTTCGCAAGCCTGTCCAGCTTATGAAGGACATCCGGTTCAGCCTTGCCCTTGGTTATCCTGTCAAGGATCTCATACATCCTCTTTGTTCCTATTCTGCATGGGGTGCACTTTCCACAGGACTCGTCCATCGTGAACTGAAGATAGAATTTGGCGATATCCACCATACAGTTGTCTTCGTCCATTACGATCATTCCGCCTGATCCCATCATTGTGCCTATAGCTCTCAGTGTTTCGTATTCTATAGGCGTGTCGAGATTCTCTGTGGAGATGACTCCACCTGAAGGTCCTCCTGTCTGGACTGCCTTGAACTCCTTTCCGTTTGCCATACCTCCGCCGATATCGTATATTATCTCGCGAAGAGTGGTACCCATCGGAACCTCAACAAGACCGACATTCTTTATCTTTCCAACCAGCGCAAATACCTTAGTCCCCTTGGATTTCTCGGTTCCTATGCTTGAGAACCAGCGTGAACCATTCAGGATTATCTGGGGAACATTGGCAAGAGTCTCAACATTGTTTACTGTTGTAGGTTTCATCTTGTAGCCCTGGACTGAAGGATATGGAGGTTTCTTTGTTGGTTCTCCACGCTTTCCTTCTACTGAATGAATAAGTGCGGTTTCCTCACCGCATACGAATGCTCCGGCCCCAAGCCTAACCTCGATGTCAAAGTCAAATCCGCTTCCAAGTATGTTCTTGCCAAGGAATCCCATTTCCCTGGATTGCTCCATAGCAATATTAAGTCTTTCGATTGCAAGAGGATACTCCGCCCTTATGTATATGATCCCGTGGTGTGCTCCAGTAGCATATCCGCCGATGGTAAGCCCCTCAAGAACGCAGTGGGGGTCGCCTTCCAGAACGGACCTGTCCATGTACGCGCCTGGGTCTCCTTCATCTGCATTGCAGATCATATATTTCTCATTGCCAGGCTGATCGAAGGTTGCCTGCCATTTAAGTCCTGTGGGGAACCCGCCGCCGCCTCTTCCTCTAAGACCGCTTTCCTTAAGGATGTCTATAACTCCCTGAGGCTTGTAGTCGCGAAGTACCTTAGCGAGAGCTTCATAGCCGTCAAATGCGATGTATTCACTTATCATCTCCGGATCAATACTTCCACAGTTCTTCAAGGCAATTCTCAGCTGGCGCTTCTTCGCCTTGACTGGATCAGTCCTGTTGAAGCTCATGCTGACTATCTTTTCTTCAACAACTTCACCCTTGGCCAGGTGCTTCTCTACGATTTCACGGCCTGCTTCCTCATCTACATATCCATAATAAACAGGAGCCTTCCCCGGCGCGTTTATCTGTACTGTAGGCTCGCAGTAGCACGAGCCGATGCAGCCGACCTTGACCATCCTGATATTATCAAGTCCAAGCTCGGCAATCTTCTCTTCTATTGCAGCATAGGTTTCTTTTCCGCCTGCCGCTATACCGCAGGTGGCAAGACCTACCAGAACCTCAGTTACTTTGCTTTTTCCTCCACCTGTCTCGCGGAGCGAGCGAACATCTGTCTGTGATTTTTTAATTTCTCTGAGTTCATCGATGCTATTGATCATATGGATCACTCTCCCCTGTAGGTGTTGATGACAGTCTTGACGGTTTCCTCCGTCATATGTCCGAATACCTTATCATCAACCATGATGGCAGGCGCCAGACCGCAGGCACCTATGCACCTGACTTCCTTAAGGGTGAACTTGTTGTCCTCGGTAGTCTCTTCGAAACCTATCTTCAGTTCTCTCTTGAGGGTTTCTCTGACTGTTTCAGCACCCTTTACGAAGCAGGCGGTACCCATGCATACGCTGATTGTGTGCTCGCCACGTCTTGTCTCAGTGAAATAGTGATAGAAGCTTACGACACCGAATACCTTTGAGGCGGGGACACGGATCTTCCTTGCTATGTGGAGCTGCAGCTCTCTCGGCAGATAACCGAATATGCTCTGTCCCTTATGAAGGATGTGGATCAGCATGCCTTCCTTGTCATCAAGGCTTTCGATGTAGGCGTCAAGTTCAGCAAGTTTGTCGTCAGTCAGCAGCTTATGAACCGGATTTTCCTTGATAATTTCCATACACTCGCCCTCTCATCGTAGATTTTACCCTTATCTTTGTTTTAACATTTACAGAAAACGTTGTCAAATAATTAACAGATAATTGCGAATAATAAAATAAAATCATATTCAATTTGCACTTAGTGAGATTTTGGGCACTATAGTTGTAGATAATCGAACACTTGAAAATCAATGAAAAACGTTGAATAAGAATGGATATCCAAGTGATTGTAAAGGAATGGAAGAATATGGTTTTGGAATCAAAATGAAATTGAGTTATGACAAACTATCAAAAACAGCAGATAAATATGTATCAGTAAAGGGTGACTAGATGAATATGAGGGGGGTAAGAATATATTTTGTCCGGAAATGAAAATTGACGCCCATGTTTCCGCCAAAGGTACTTATTTAGGCGGAATCGGCTGTCAATGCTGTTAGCTATTCAATTGTTGAGATATGTCAAAGCACAAGCTCAAGTGAGTCACACATGACGGAGTATTCTACGATGAATCGGTCTACCTGTTGCCAGTGCTTAAGTCTTGTCACGTTTGGCGGCAGTGGTCCCTTGTTGTAGGTGCAGTCGATCAGAATGACGTCGTATCCCGAATCAGCGAGCTGAAGTGCGTTCTCGTATCTGTCTTCGATAAATATGTCGCACATCAATTCCGCTGCCTTGCCTGCCTTATCGTGGCTGCCAAGCAGAGAGATGGAATCTAGGGCAATGTTGTGGCTCTTCAGCCATTCGATGCTGACATCCTTCATTCTCCTGTCTCTTGCAGTGACGAAATGGATGTAGTGAGTAAGATGATGCCTTCTTATTACTTCTGCAACTCCTGTCCTCATTCTTGCTCCTCTATGAAGCTCTTCACCGAACTCATCGTAAAATCGGTCATAGTCTCCAGGAAGAAGTCCCATGGCCTTCTCGACGTCGTAAACCCTGATTTCTCTTGGCTTCAGGTTCTTTCCAAAATAGGAATTAGCCTTATCCAGCCAGTAGAATGGCTCTGTTACTGTTCCATCGATGTCTATGCATATGTTTAGGTTCTTCAATATGGTTCACCTCCTTTCAGTTGTTTATACCAGTATAATGCATCCATGTAAAGATATGGGTGTTTTCATGTAAATGTTGTGTAAATTTTCAGATGTTTTCATAACGAATAGTTGCTAACAAAATGTTATTCAATAAAATGACGTAAGCCGCATCTGGTGATGCGGCCTACAGAATGCTATCTTCTCTTTTGAAGTCCTTCCCAATTGTCAACAGCAAGTACCACTGCATCCTTCACCTTGTCTATGTTCCTGTCCTCAATTGCGGAAAGAATTGCGCTATGAGTCTCAAGTGCATTTGTTCCATAGTTTTGGTTCGTGTGGGAGTTGTAGATCGAGCTTTCGAAGAATGAAATGACAAAGGAATAGATCCTTTCTGCGAAGCTGTTCTTGCAGGCTTCCCCTAGGAGCTTGTGGAACTCAAGGTCGTTGTCAGCCAATTCGCGTGGTGAGGCTTTGCTGTCCCGAAGCCCTTTCAGACGTTCAACGTTATGTACAAGCAGATTTCTTTCCTTTTCATTCTTGTTGTAGTTCATTATTGCCAGAGTCACTACGTCAGTTTCGAAAAGCCGTCTGAATTCCTTGAGCTCTGACAGCTCAGGCTTAATTAGAAGGAACTTGAACATGAGAGGGTCAATGAGGTTCTCTCTTGGCTTGTCAACTATGTAGGTTCCGTTTCCAACCTTTATGTCTACCACTCCAAGTGCTTCAAGAACCTTCATTGCTTCACGGACAGATCCTCTGCTGATTCCAAGTCCCTCTGAAATCTCCAGCTCACTTGGCAGTTTGTCTCCAAGCTTAAGCTTATCCTCTGCTATTAGTTGCTTTATGCTGTTGATAACCACATCAACAGCTGATTCCTTTGCTTTACCGACGAACAGATTGTTCACTTTACTTCATCCTCCGACAATATGCAGCTATATGCTAAAGCTGCACTTCATACTCATTGTTACATAAATGAGTTTTTAACCAATATTCTGTTTTTAATATATCATGGAAAACATAAAACTTCAATAAACAAATGTAGGATGTTTGATGAATATTCATTATGCTTTGTTTTTTATACAATTTGGATTTGCTGATTTATTAAAAAGAAGAGTGCATATTTTGTTGATACTCATTGCTGGTTTAGCGTCTCAAATCATTGCTGGTCATAATTGAGAGTGTTTAGAAAAGATGGAAAGAGGTGGAGGAATTTCCGATGATTGTTAAATAAAAGTCATAAAATGAATGAAAACGATGTATTTTGGCATATATCCGGTCATTTTCTGTAAATTTTGAAGTATTTTTTTGTGTGATTCTGGTTGCCGGCGGAATTTATCTGAGGAAGTCACATATCCTAAGATGCAGGTTAAATTAGGATTCCAAGTGCATTAATATGCAGTAAAGGCTACTAAGTTTGTATCTATAGTTAAAAAAATAATTAGTGGGGGAATTGTTGACAACGATTCCTGTAAATGTTTTAATATAAACATGAAACGTCTGATGTTTAACGTTAGACAATGGGAGAAAAAGAAAACGGAGGTTAGTTATGAAAAAAGTATTGTCAATGATCATCGCTGCAACAATGGTACTATCGATAAGCGCTTGCGGTGCAAAGAGCGAGACACCTGCCACCCCGACAACGCCAGCAGCACCTGTTGAAAACAAAGAAGGTCTGCTCGGTGCAACTACAGCAACTGTAAGGTTCAAGGTTGGTACAACAACGGCACCTACAGGCCACTATGTCAAGGGTCTTCAGGAAATGCAGAGACTGCTTGAATCGAAGAGCGGCGGAACAATGACTTTGGACATTTATCCGAATTCTCAGCTTGGAAACGAAAGAGACATGATGGAGAACGTGGGCATGGGAGTACAGGACATGGTACTTTCATCGACTGGTCCTATACCGAACTTTGTAAAGGAATTCGCAGTGCTTGATCTTCCTTACCTGTTTGAAACAGCAGAGGATGCATACAAGGTACTTGACGGTGAAGTTGGAGAAGCTCTGCTTGCAAAGCTGGACACACAGGGAATCAAAGGCTTTGGATTCTGGGAAAATGGCTTCAGGCACATAACAAACAACACCAAGGAAATCAAGGTTCCTGCAGATCTTAAGGGAATGCAGCTCAGGACCATGGAGAACAAGGTTCATATGGCTGGTTACGAAGCACTTGGTTCGATACCTACACCAATGGCCTGGGGAGAAATATTCACAGCCCTTCAGCAGGGAACTGTTGACGGACAGGAAAATCCTCTTGCGATAATCGAAAGCGCAAAGGTTTATGAAGTTCAGAAGTACATTTCACTTACAGGAGCATTCTACTCGCCATGCGTACTTATGATAAATGAAGCAAGATTCAAAGGACTTACAGCTGATCAGCAGAAGGCATTTACTGAAGCTGCAGATGAAGCTAAAGTCTGGCAGAGAAACTACAGCCAGGAATATGACAAGAAAGCTGTAGAATCACTGAAGTCTCTTGGAATAACAATCACTGAAGTTGACACAGCGGTATGGGCAGAAGCGGTATCAGGTGTTTATAACAACCTTGATTCATTCGGAATTGATGCTGCGCTTGTAAAGCAGATTCAGGATTCACTTAAATAAGACATCATGCGGGACATATGGCAACAGCCATATGTCCCGATTATAGAAATGAGTAAACAGGAGGGCTGGCGGTGAAAAAACTGGGCCAAATTCTAAACAGACTGGAAGAGAGCATTCTGGTAATACTGCTTGTTGTAATGCTGGGAGTAATATTTACGGCAACTGTAGGCAGATTCACTAAAATCATAACAATCAAGTGGGCTGAAGAGCTTGCAAGATACTGCATGATATGGATCGTCTTTATTGGAATAATCATCGGTGCAAGAAAAGGCGAGCATTTCGCTGTCACAGCCCTCGATATGTTCCTGCCTAAGAAGGCAATGAATGTCATAAAGATAATAGCGACTTTATTTGTAGATGGGTTCTGCTTTTTTGCAGCATACTATGGAGTCAAGATACTAAGCAGCCAGATAAAGGGAGGCCAGGTTACACCGAGTCTCCAGATACCGATGTGGATAGTGTATTCGATAATTCCGTTCGGATTGGCCATGATGGCTATAAGGTATACGATAAGGACCTACAAGGATATTACTGGTAAAGAAATAGACAGGGAGGATGGATAGCATGGTAGGATTGCTCTTCGGGGTATTGGTTATAATGCTCATACTGGGAGTTCCCATAGCACTTAGCCTGGGAGTCGCAGTAGTGGCAGGTATATTTTCAACCGGCAACCTGAACCTGTTTCCGGTTGTTCCTCAGAGGATGTTCACGCAGGCGGACAACTTCACACTTATGGCAGTTCCTTTCTTTATTCTTGCTGGAAATCTGATGGAGAAGGGCGGAATATCCAAGAGGCTCATAGGCTTCTTCGAAATCCTGCTTAGGAGGGTTCCTGCAAGGCTATCTGTAATCACTGTAGTTGCATCAGCCTTCTTTGGTGCAATATCAGGATCAAATCCTGCAACTGTCGCTGCTATCGGAGGTCTTACAATTCCCAGAATGAAGGAAAAGGGATATCCGAAGGAGCAGGCGGCTGCGGTAGCTGCATCTGCTGGAACGCTCGGAGTCGTAATTCCTCCAAGCATACCGATGGTAACATATGCGGTAACTGCATCAGTGTCTGTTGGAACCATGTTCATAGCAGGAGTTGTGCCAGGACTTGTACTTGCTGGAGTGCTTATCCTTGTAAATCTTCAGCTGAACAGAAAGTATGATGAACCAGATAATACGAAGGTCACGGTAAAGCACATTGTCCTATCCTTCTGGGAAGCTCTTGCGGCACTGATCATGCCTGTGATAATTCTCGGTGGAATATACGGAGGGCTTTTCACGCCAACTGAATCAGCTGCTGTATCCTGCGTATACGCTCTGATCATAAGCGTGTTCGTGTACAAGGAGCTTAAGGTAAAGGACCTGTATGGAATTTTCTACAAATCAGCAGTAAGCTCAGCGATCGTACTCTTTGTTGTAAGCCTTTCGGCTCCGTTCGGATGGTTCATGACAAACCAGAACATCCCTACCATGATAGCATCATCGGTATTAGGATTGTTCAGCAACAAGTACATTCTGTTACTTATGATTAACGCAATACTCCTGTTCCTGGGAATGTTCCTTGAGACACAGGCGATAATTCTTCTGGTAACTCCGATTCTTCTTCCTATAGCTGTATCACTGGGAATGTCCCCGATAGCGCTGGGAATAATTATCATAATAAACACTTCAATAGGAATGATCACACCGCCTATGGCAGTCAACCTGTTTGTTGCTACTGGAATATCGGGGTCAACGATCGAGCAGATTAGTACGAAGATAATGCCATTCCTGATAGCGGAAACAATTGCACTCATACTGATGACATTCTTCCCGGTTATCATAACCTGGCTGCCGTCAGTACTTGGTTTTGCAGTCTAGAATCTTTATGATTCTTTCAATCAAATGAACAATATTTCGAGGAGGGAATAATATGACCACAGAAGAACTTAAAAAAGTGGCGGATCACCTTAGGCTTGAGGCTGTAAGGATGGTCTATGAAGGCAAGGATGGACATCCTGGTCCAGCACTTTCGATAGCAGACATAGTAGCTACACTCTATTTTGACGAGATGAGACTCGACCCTAAGAGTCCGAACTGGGAAGACAGGGACAGGTTCATACTTTCAAAGGGACATTCATGCCCCATATACTATGCGGCATTGTCGGAGAAGGGCTATTATGGAGAGCCGGTTGGCGACTTCAAGCTCAGGGCTCTTGGAAGCAGATTCCAGGGACACCCTGTAATGGGTAAGGCAGCCGGTGTGGACATGACCTCCGGATCACTTGGCAACGGACTTTCAATAGGTGTCGGTATGGCCATAGCTGGAAAGTATTCGAAGAAGGACTACAACGTGTTTGTTATCCTCGGAGATGGCGAGCTTCAGGAAGGCATAGTCTGGGAAGGTGCGAACACAGCAGCTGCCAAGAAGCTGGACAATCTCATAGCTTTTGTAGACAAGAACAACTGGCAGAGCGGAGACTGTGTTGACAAGACCATCGGCTGCAACAATCCTGAAGAGAAGTTCGCTTCATTCAAGTGGCATGTGCAGGTTATTGACGGTCATGACATTGATGCTATAAAGAATGCGATTGCGGTTGCGAAGAGCGTCAAGGGACAGCCTTCAGTCATAGTATGCAATGACATCAAGGGCAAGGGACTTGATTATATGGAAGACAACAACGCTTGGCATAAGGGAGTTCCAACCGACGAACAGTATGCGATCGCGGTAAAGACTCTGGGAGGTGCAAGATAATGGGATATAAAGGAACAAGAGAAGCATTTGCGGCTGCCATGATTGACATGGCAAGGACCGATAACAGGATTATGTTCGTTTCTCCTGACTCTCTTAAGGCAATGAGAGCGACAGGATTTGCAGATGAATTTCCGGATGCGTATGTTGAAGTCGGCATAGCAGAGCAGAATTCAGTTGCTGTTGCTTCAGGTCTTGCAAGCTGCGGACAGATTCCATTCGTTGGAACCTACGCAGGATTCCTGACAATGAGAGCATGCGAGCAGATGAGGACCTTCGTTGCATACCCGAACCTTAATGTAAAGTTTGTGGGAATCAACGCAGGACTTTATGGTGGAGAGCGTGAAGGTGTTACACATCAGTTCTATGAGGATGTTGCAATCCTTGCAAGCATTCCGAACTTTACCATATTCACACCGGCAGACGGAAACCAGACCTACCATGCAGTCAAGGCTGCAGCAGCAACAGACGGACCTGTATATGTCAGGGCCGGAAGCGGCAGAGAAGTGGATGTATATGACGTAGAGACTCCATTCAATCCTGAAGGCTTCACAGTCCTTAAGGACTATGGAACAGATACTCTGGTTCTCTCAAGCGGATTCGTACTCAGCAGAGCCCTCAAGGCAGCTGAAATACTGAAGGAGCAGGGTGTTAATGTCACTGTTGCAGATGTCAACATACTTTACAAGAAGGACAATGATAAGCTTATTGACCTGATGTCAAAGTTCGAGAAGATAGTGACAGTTGAAGACCACAATATCAACGGAGGACTCGGAAGCTACATAAGCAGGCTTGCCTGCGAGAACAAGCCGGTCTTCGTAAAGAGAATGGCTCTTGAGACATTCGGTGAATCAGGTCCAGCTGATGAAGTCCTCGATCATTATGGCTTCAGCGGAGAGAACATAGCAAAGACAGTACAAGAGAACCTGTAGGATAAAAAACATATTAGGAGGAAGAAAATGAGCAAGATAGTAGTTAGTGTCGTTGGTGCAGGCGGGAAAATGGGTACCAGGACAAGCAATAACCTGGCAAAGGCACTTGATAAGGTAGAGCTTTACTTCGTTGAGAACGGAGCAAGGGGAATTGAAAGCATAAAGGAAAGAGGCTTCGAGGTTACACCTATGGAAGTCGCCATACCTAAATCAGATGTAGTGATCCTTGCTGTTCCAGACTCGCTTATCCATGTTATATCCAAGGGTGTAGTTGACCTTATGACACCAGGAAGCGGACTTGTAATACTTGACCCCGCAGCGGCAGTAGCGAGGGAAGTTGCCCTCAGGGACGACTGTACATTTGCAGTAACACATCCATGCCACCCTTCATATTTCCTTGACCAGGATTCATTCGAAGCAAGGCATGACTACTTCGGCGGACTTGGCGGCAAGCAGGACATAGTAATGGCTAAGATCCAGGGGGATGATGCAAAGTTTGAGCAGTGCAGGACCGTGAGCGAGCTCATGTTCGCACCAGTTGAGCATAGCTTTGTAATGGGAATAAGGGATATAGCATTCCTTGAGCCTACCCTTGTTGAGATACTTGGAGCAACAGCTCTCTATGCAATGGCCGAGACTGTAAACAAGGCAGTTGAGAAGGGCATCCAGAAGGAAGCTGCAGTATCATTCCTTTCAGGACACATATACAATCTGTCAGCAAACTTCCTTGGATTCCTTGGAAACACACCTGTATCCGATGCCTGCAAGGTAGCGATCGGACTTGGAAACAAGCTTGTTCTCAGGGATGACTGGAGACAGATATGGGAAGAAGACGTGCTTGATAAAGTAATAGCTACGATGCTTCATCCTGAAAATCCTCAGATATAGTACTAAAGCAAAATCAGTCTGACGGAAACTGAAGACGTGAATCGAGGTATAAGAATATGAAGATAGTGATACTTGACGGATACACCGAAAACCCGGGAGACCTTTCCTGGGAAGGTTTCGAGAACCTTGGAGAGGTGACTGTATATGACAGGACACCAGTTGAGAAGATTGTTGAGAGGATCGGCGATGCCGATGCTGTCATAGTCAACAAGACTCCGATAACAAAAGAGACCATAGCTGCATGCAAGAACATGAAGTACGTTGGAGTCCTGGCAACAGGCTACAACGTGGTTGATGTGGCTGCAGCGAAGGAAGCCGGAATAGCTGTAACAAACATACCTACCTATGGAACCTCAGCAGTCTCACAGTATGTGTTCGCACTGCTGCTCGAGATATGCCACCACGTGGGAGCGCACTCTGACTCCGTATTTGCGGGAGAATGGGCAAGCAACCAGGACTGGACCTACTGGAAGTATCCTCTAATGGAGCTTGCAGGAAAGACCATGGGAATAATGGGCTTCGGAAGGATAGGCCAGGCGACCGCAAGGATAGCCCAGGCATTCGGAATGAAGGTAATAGCATATGACAGCTACAAGATACCTGAGCTTGAGAGTGATACCTGCAGATATGCTGACCTTGACACACTGTTTGGTGAGTCAGACGTCATAAGCCTGCATGTGCCTCTGTTCAAGGAGACCGAAGGCATAATCAACAAGGCCAATATAGCGAAGATGAAGGATGGAGTGATAATAATCAACACATCCAGAGGACCGCTTATAGTTGAGGAAGACCTGAGGGAAGCGCTTGAAAGCAGCAAGGTGTTCGCAGCAGGATCCGACGTGGTAGCGACGGAGCCTATAAAGAACGACAACCCGCTCCTTAAGGCGAAGAACATGATAATCACCCCGCACATAGCATGGGCACCAAAGGAAAGCAGAAAGAGGCTCATGGACATAGCGGTGGACAACCTGGAGAAGTTTGTAGCAGGAAGTCCTATCAACGTAGTCAACAAGTAAACTCCCAATATATCATCACAGTTTTACCTCTGTGAAAAACCCTTTTTGAGAAGCATCGCCTATTACCTGGCATGCTTCTTTTTTTCATATTTAGCTAAGATGGTATAGCTTGCTGCTGCTTTACCCGGATCATAGGGAATTATTGACTTGTGCTGGGTCTAATCTATGGGAAACATGGGTTTTGGCTGATAATCGGTTTCAAATAAATAAAAATAAACGAAATTGAACAATTTTAAATGAAATAGTGCTTGAAAACGTTATTTATTTGTGTATAATAGCAAGTAGTAGAGGTAATCGTTCAAAACACAGCAAGTTATTAAGTGATGTCGCTCGAATGTATTCACTAAATGACATCAAACTCACGGCAACATACTTTTGAAAAGGATGTGTTCAAAAAAGGGTAAAATTCGCTGTATCTTTCGTTTATCAATCAAAATTCAAGGGGGAAACAAAATTGAAGAAAATTTTAAGTGCTGTTCTGGCGGCTATGCTCACCGTATCACTCGCTGCATGTGGCTCGAAGACACCTACCACACCTACAACAACAGGTACAACAGGTCCTTCGGCAGCACCAACTGAAAAGACAATAGAATTCACACTGTCGACTCCTGACCCTGATACTTCATCTGTAACAGTAGCTGCAAATGAATTTGCGAAGAAGGTTCTTGAGAAGAGCAACGGATCCATAAAGATAAAGGTATATCCAAATGGTTCGCTGTATGGCGCAGACCCAAGCGCAGCTGTAAAGCAGCTTGGATCGGGAGCACTGGACATGCTTGTTCTTTCAACCTCTCTGTATGCGAACTTTGAGAAGAAGTTCAATGCAATAAGCATACCTTACCTGTTTGATGACACAAAGCAGTTCACAAGCTACCTTAACAGCGCAACAGGCAAGGAGCTTCTTGGAAGCATCAGCACAATGGGCATTACAGGACTTGGCTACTGGACCAGAAGCTTCAGACAGATAACAAATGCAGTAAGGCCGATAACAGTACCTGCAGACCTTGCAGGCGTTAAGCTGAGAGTACCTAACAATCCGCTTTGGGTTAATTTCTTCAAGGAAGCCGGAGCAATACCAACTCCAATGGCATTCGGAGAAGTATACAACGCGCTTCAGCTGAAGACCATAGACGGTCAGGAAAATCCTGTGGATGTTCCGGTATCAGCTAAGTTCTATGAAGTTCAGAAGTACATATCAGTCACCAACCACATGGCTGACGGCTGGATAGTTGGAATCAACACTAAGAAATATGGCGAGCTTTCAGATGCACAGAAGAAGGTTCTTGAAGAAGTGACCATGGAAATGCAGGGCTGGAAGGTTGACTACGACAGCAAGCAGGATCAGACAGCTATAGACACTCTTGTTTCAAAGGGAATGACACTTAACAAGATCACAGCTGAACAGCAGCAGCAGTTCGTTGATGTATCAAAGAAGCTTTACCCGACGTTCAAGGAACTGGTAGGCGATGAGGCATTCTTCAACAAGACACTTGAGTTTGTAGGCAAGAAATAAGCAATAGGTACTTTGATGCAAGCCGTATGATAAATGAATATCTTATGGCTTGCTCTTTATTTAAGGAGAATGTGATGAACGACATGAAAGAAAAAAGCAATCAAGGCTCCTGGAAGGCAGGATTCAGCAAATTTGTCGGCGTATTGAACAAGGTAGTCGATGCTCTTGCAGGAATCGCAGCAGGTGCCATTGTAGTTACAGTAATTATCCAGATACTCGGAAGAGTGCTCGGAAATCCTGCTCCATGGACCGAAGAGGGCACAAGGTTCATATTCATATGGATCATATTCCTTGGCATTGGGATGGGCTTCAGAAATTCCGAATCAGCCAGAGTTACGATAATGGTTGGATACGCACCCCCAATCATAAAGAAGCTTAGCAAATGGACGTATACTTTCTTTTCTCTGGTATTTTTCGGATTCATGATTGTATATGGATTTCAGCTGATGATGCAGCAGGTCAACATGAACGAGATGGGTTCGGCACTTATGATTCCAATGTGGATAATAGGAGCGAGCGTTCCGGTCTCTGGGATACTGTGCGTAATCGGATTACTTGAGTCCCTGATACTGCACCCACATACTGTAGACATTGAAAGTCTTGTAAAACCAAAAGCGGAGGTAACCCAATGAGCATATTCCTTATATCGTTGTTCTTTATACTCATGTTCCTTGGCATACCGGTTGCTGTATCGCTTGGATTCTCAAGCGTTCTGACTCTGGCTCTGTTCTCGGATATACCCCTGACTCTTATCTCCCAGTCCATGTTCAGCTCCATGAACAGCTTCATAATGGTTGCGGTTCCGCTGTTCATACTTGCAGGAAACATAATGGACAAGGGTGGAGTTGGAGACAAGATATTCAACTTTGCTAATTCGATGGTCGGTTGGATGCCTGGCGGACTCGGTCATGTCAATATCGTTACCAGCCTCATATTTGCAGGCATGTCAGGATCTTCAGTTGCTGACGTTGCGGGCCTTGGTGTCCTTGAAATGAGTGCCATGGAAAAACATGGCTACGACAAGGAATACTCCGCTGCCATCACAGTAGCTACTTCTACACTTGCCACAATGATTCCTCCAAGCATACTGATGATAGTTGCAGCTTCTGTTGCGAACGTATCGGTGGGCAAGGCGCTTGTGGGCGGTGTCATACCAGGAATCCTGATTGCTGTGGTTTTCATGGTTTATAACCACCTATACTGCAAGAAGCATAAGATTGGAGACAGGTCGAAATTCAGCCTGGAAATTTTCTTCAAGAGTCTTTTGATCTCAATCCCGGCTATGCTTGTTCCAGTAATAATCCTCATCGGAATGTTCACAGGAATTGTTACACCAACAGAGGCTGCGGCGATAGCTGTTGTATACTCAACTATAATATCGCTGACCATATACAAAGGCTTCACGCTTAAGAACATACCGAGGCTTCTGATCAATACCACCAAGACAACTGGAACAATACTTTTCATAGCAGTCACTGCAAAGTCTGCAAACTGGATATTTGAGTTTGACGGATTGCCGGCAAAGATTGCGACCTCAATAACAAGCCTAACTTCGAACCCAGTCCTCATAATGCTTGTTGTGCTTGTTTTCCTGGTTGTTGTTGGAATGATAATGGATGCTACCGCTGCAATTTACATAGTGGTGCCAATACTTCTTCCAGCTGTTACTTCAGTAGGAGTGGATCCTCTGTTCTTCGTTGTATTCCTTGTGCTATCATTGGCTCTTGGACTCATAACACCACCCGTCGGAGTGTGTCTGTATGCTGCTACCAGTGTTACTGGTCTCAGGCTTGAACAGATTGTTCCAAAGCTAATGCCATGGATAATCATTCTGATTATGTCACTTGCAATACTTGCAGTATTCCCTGGAATCATCATGGGGCCGCTGAACTTCCTGTTCCCAATCTAAAAGAATATTCCTGGATTTTTCCGTTCAGGACTTGGATAGTTGGAAGATAAGGCATATATTTTAGATAGGGAATTAATTGGAAATTTGGGAGGAGCAAAAAAAGATGATCGCTGCGGAACGCCACGAAATCATAATCAGGGAAATGGAAAAGAACAAATACATATCAATAGGTGAATTGGTAAGGATATTGAATTCATCGATTTCTACGGTGCGCAGAGATCTCATAGAGCTCGAGACGGAAGGTAAGATACAGAGGACCCATGGCGGGGCCGTAGTGCTCGGAAGCCAGTTCAGGAATGAGGAAATGACTTATACCTCGCGATCTGAACGATACGTTGAGGAAAAGGAACGGATTGGTCAATATGTGGCCGGTCTCGTTCAGGATGCTGCATGCATTGTCATTGATACTGGAACTACTACACTTGCTGTTGCAAGGAACCTGAGGCCATCAAGGCTCTTAAGGGTCATAACTGACAGTCTGGATATTGCAAACGTGCTTAGGGGAAGAGAGAACATAGATGTGATCCTCGTTGGTGGGGTGCTCAAGACTGATGCAGGTAACTTTTATGGGGAGCTTGCACTTAAGTCACTTGAAGGACTTCACGCGGAAGCCTGTGTGGTCGGCGCCAGCGGCCTTACCTACAAGGAAGGAATAACGAAGCACGACTACGATGCTATCCCGGCAACAAAGAAGATGATCGAGATCAGCCATCAGCTGATATGCGTAACTGACAGCAGTAAGGTGGGACTCACTGGAATGGTCTCGGTTGCAAGCGCTGACATGATTGACATCCTTGTTACCGATACCGGGATAAGCGATGGCAGCAGAAAAAAATTCATAGAAGCCGGTGTAGAGGTAGTGACAGTTTAAGCTCTTACAGCACCGGTACCGATTTCTACACTTGGAGGTGCGTAATGCAAACACCCGTATACATGGGCATTGACATCGGAACAAGCAAGATCAAAGCCTGCCTCTTCGACCATGAAGGCAGGCTCGTGAAACAGGTCATCGAGGATTCAGTGATAATGAAATCCGATGACGGTCATCTGGAGCTTGATGCCATGAACCTTTTTGATACTTTGATCGCCCTGGTGAGAATAGCATCGAGAGGCTACGAATCAGATATAGCTTCTATCAGCTTCAGCGTGACATCACCAACCGTAATGTTTCTGGATGATGAGTTGACACCGCTTCTGCCGGCAATACTTTATCTTGATAACCGCAGCACTGAGATCGTCTCACGATATGTCGAAAAAATCGGCGGGAAAGATGAGTACTTCAGGAGAACGGGTAACAATCCAAGCTCATCCACATGCTCAGCTGCTCTTATAGAGTGGGTAAGGGAAAATGAACCAAAGGTATGGGAGAAAGTGCACAAATTTGCTTACCTAAATTCATACCTTGCGGCAAAGTTCACTGGCAACCTTTTTGCTGACCCGACCGTAGCATCCTACTCCGGCATGGTTGATATAAGAAAGCCGAAGGATTGGGATGATTCGCTACTCGAAGCCTTTGGAATCGACAGAGACCTGCTTCCTCCGATAATAACTCCCTATGAGAGCGTCGGAACCCTGACACCTGAAATGGCCCTTATCACCGGACTTAACAGCAATGTAGCTGTGGCAGTCGGAAGTGCTGACACTGCTGCTTCAAGCTTCGGTCTTGGGATAACGAAGCAGGGTGATGTTTTTGAAAGCCTTGGTACGTCGGGAGTTTTCACCATATGCCTTGATGAACCGGTCTTTGACAAGGCGTTCATGAACAGGAGCCATGTCATACCTGGATTATGGCTTGCCCATGGAGCGATGTCTACCACTGGTGCAGCGATAAACTGGCTGATCAACGATGTGTTTACCGAACTTACCTGCGTGGAGGAGATCGAACAGGCCGGATGGACATCCATACCTGGGGCCAACGGCGTAGTATTTCTGCCCTACCTTTCAGGAGAAAGAAGTCCGGTATTCGACTCGAATACCTGCGGGGTGTTCTTTGGACTTGGCCTCAAGACGAGGAAGGCGGACCTTGTACGTGCCGTTTATGAGAGCTCAGCCTATGGAATGTATCAGCTGTATAACATAGCAAAGGAAAGATGGAACATCGACCCTGAAAGCGTAAAGTGCGTGGGCGGTGCGTCAAGCAGCGAGCTTGCGCTGAGCATAAGGGCAGATCTTTTCGGGATACCGTTCAATACAGTCGAAGCACCCAATTCATCCGCATTCGGGGCTGCAATGCTTGGAGCGATTGCTTCAGGACATCATACCCTTGAATCGGTACCTACCTGCAGCAACCTAATGCATGAGGTAGTTCCTGTTGAGATCAATGAAAGCCAATACCGCTGCAACTACGAAATATACAGGGAGCTCTATCCTGCTCTTGATAAGCTGATGCACAAGGACCGGCTCTGCATGAAGATGGCTGTGCAATAAGGATTATTCATGAAATAAAATGTTCAAATTCTTGAGGGATTATGCTTGAGCGCTGATTAGCTCAATTTTATTTGCCAAAATTCAATGCTTCAGGCAAAAAATGACTTAAAATCTGAACTATATTGAATGAATCTGAATTTATTTAGTCAAAAACGATTGTAAAATCTGTAACATGATGTATAATTGAATCAAGTCGAGCGATACGAAAAATTGAGCTGTTATGTATGAACTGTCTATGGAGGTAAATTAATGAAAGCAGTAATTTTGGAAGGACCAAACATGTTTACTACAAAGGAAATCCCGATGCCTGTAATCAAGGCGGATGAACTTCTGGTAAAGATGGAGAAAGCGGCTATCTGTGGAACTGACATAAGGATACTTGAAGGCAAGAAGACCAAGGATGTAAGATATCCTTCAGTCATAGGACATGAGATTTGCGGAGTGATTTCAGAGGTTGGCTCTGAGGTTAAGGGATTTGCAGTTGGTGAAAGAGTAGCTATAGCAAACGTAATTCCATGCGGTTCCTGCTCAAGCTGTCTTAACGGACGTGAAAATGCATGCCTCAACAGACAGGCCATAGGATACCAGTTCGACGGTGGTTTCGAGGAATATCTGGCTATCCCGGGAATTGCTATCCAGGCAGGTAATGTTGTAAAGATGCCTGACCATGTTTCGAGCACTGCAGGAGCTCTAATTGAACCTCTGGCATGCTGTATCAGAGGCATGGTAAATGCAGGAACAGGATTCAATGACACTGTGCTTGTAGTTGGAGCAGGTCCAATCGGACTCATGCACCTCCAGCTCTCTAAGATTGCAGGGGCAAGCAAAGTAATCATAAGCGAACCAAACCAGATGAGAAGGGACAAGGCGAAGACGCTGGGTGCAGACGTAATCGTAGATCCTACATCCGAGAACCTTAACGAGATAGTTATGAGAGAGACTGACGGTCTTGGAGTGGATGTCATCATCGTAGCAATAGGCGTGCCTTCTATACTGAACTCAACCATAAACCTTGCTAAGAAGGGCGGAACAGTATGTCTGTTTGCCGGATTTGCAGGAGACGGAATGAGCCAGATGAGTGCAAACACCATACACTACAACGAGCTCAACATATGCGGATCAACCGCATACAAGAGAAGCGACTACCTTGCAGCAGCAGAGATGGTCAAGACGGGGAAGATAGACCTGGACGAAATAGCGACTCATGTATACAAGCTGGATGATTTCAAGGCGGCTTATGAGAAGTTCCTTGATGGCTCAGGCTTGAAGATAATGATAGAAGCGTAAGCAGAAGAAAAATAACAAACTACAAAAGTTTTGGAGGGAAATATAATGGCAATGCTTGGAAAAGCGGTAAGAATGAGCAGACTGGTAAATCCTAAGAGCGACAAGATGATGGCGATCACAGTGGACCACTCGATTTCGAGAGGAATCATGACAGGTCTTATTCCGATACAGGCGACAATAGACAAGGTAGTGGCAGGAAGACCCGATGCAATAACAATGACAAAGGGAATAGCAGAGCTTTGCTGGCCTAAGCATGCTGGAAAGGCATCACTTCTTCTCAAGAGCTCCAGCTACTCACCAGTTAATCCTACATCGGATGTATTATTTGGTGATGCTGAAGAGGGAGTCAGGATGGGTGCTGACGCAGTATCAGTTGGAGCCATGATGTTAGGCGACTTCCAGGCACAGCAGATCCATGACATCGGAATGATGTCAAAGCAGTGTATGAGCCTTGGAATGCCACTTATCGGCCACATCTATCCAAAGGGAGAATCAGTTGCACCGGCAGACAGGACAAAGTGGGAAAACATAGCATACTGCGTAAGAGCAGGCGCTGAGCTTGGTGTAGATATAATCAAGACGACCTATACCGGTGACATGGAAAGCATGCACAAGGTAATTGAGTCATGTCCTGCAAGAGTAGTAATCCAGGGCGGAGATAGCTGCAAAACACTTGACGATTATCTTCAGATGACAAGAGATGCGCTTGACTGCGGAGTTGGCGGAGTAACAATGGGCAGATTCGTATGGGAATATGATGATATAACTGCACTTGTAGTAGTACTCAGGAAGATCATCCATGAGAACTACAGCGTAAAGGATGCCAAGGAACTTCTTAGGCAGCTCGAGAACGACAAGGATTACGCGAAGTACTAAAAGCGATGACTTTAAGGATATTCACGGAAGCTTGGACCTGTTTTGTTACATGATAAGGAATAGGATATAATAGCTGTAGGGATATTTTTTAAAGAGTGAGGTATAAGAATATGAAGATAGTGATACTTGACGGATACACCGAAAACCCGGGAGACCTTTCCTGGGAAGGTTTCGAGAACCTTGGAGAGGTGACTGTATATGACAGGACACCAGTTGAGAAGATTGTTGAGAGGATCGGCGATGCCGATGCTGTCATAGTCAACAAGACTCCGATAACAAAAGAGACCATAGCTGCATGCAAGAACATGAAGTACGTTGGAGTCCTGGCAACAGGCTACAATGTGGTTGATGTGGCTGCAGCGAAGGAAGCCGGAATAGCTGTAACAAACATACCTACCTATGGAACCTCAGCAGTCTCACAGTATGTGTTCGCACTGCTGCTCGAGATATGCCACCATGTGGGAGCGCACTCTGACTCCGTATTTGCGGGAGAATGGGCAAGCAACCAGGACTGGACCTACTGGAAGTATCCACTGATGGAGCTTGCAGGAAAGACCATGGGCATAATGGGCTTCGGAAGGATAGGCCAGGCGACCGCAAGGATAGCCCAGGCATTCGGAATGAAGGTAATAGCATATGACAGCTACAAGATACCTGAGCTTGAGAGTGATACCTGCAGATATGCTGACCTTGACACACTGTTTGGTGAGTCGGACGTAATAAGCCTGCATGTGCCTCTGTTCAAGGAGACCGAAGGTATAATCAACAAGGCCAACATAGCGAAGATGAAGGATGGAGTGATAATAATCAACACATCCAGAGGACCGCTTATAGTTGAGGAAGACCTGAGGGAAGCGCTTGAAAGCGGCAAGGTGTTCGCAGCAGGATCCGACGTAGTAGCGACGGAGCCTATAAAGAACGACAACCCGCTCCTTAAGGCGAAGAACATGATAATCACCCCGCACATAGCATGGGCACCAAAGGAAAGCAGAAAAAGGCTCATGGACATAGCGGTGGACAACCTGGAGAAGTTTGTAGCAGGAAGTCCGATCAACGTAGTCAACAAGTAAACTCCCAATATATCATCAGAGAGTGTAGAAAATTTTGTGTTTGGACCTCTGGCTTAAGATTATAATAATCTTAAATCGGAGGTTTTAAACATGGCAAAAATTAAAAGGGATCC
>NZ_JAGGKC010000015.1 GCF_017873395.1 Youngiibacter multivorans
GATGGTAATTCCAAATGCAAGCAAAGATTTGCTAGTTGGTTTGCAGGGAGCAAAACAAAAGTAGATAGTATACTGGGGCACTGCGGCGTCATAAATTGACACCGCAGCACAAACCAGACAGTCAATAATTTCCCCAAATAAAAAAGGAGCAACATAAAATGAGTAATAATAAAACTAATCGTTGGCTTATTCTTTTTACTGGGATATTTGCAAATTTATGTGTAGGAGCTGCTTTAGCCTGGAGTGTTTTTAGAAAACCACTTATGGTATTGTTCGGAGCTTCAGTAAGTCAGGTTACTATACCATACACACTTTCTTTAGCACTAATGCCGATATCGATGATAATCGCTGGTAGAATTCAGGATAAAAGAGGACCAAAATTAGCGATGTTTATTGGTGGACTTATACTTTCTGCTAGCTATTTTCTTTCTGGGTATGCAACGAACATTCAATTCCTATACATAACGTATGGCATTCTTGGAGGAGCATCATTGGGTGCTGTATATTCATGTACAGTGGTAAATACAGTTAAGTGGTTTCCCGATAAACGAGGTCTAGCTGGTGGGCTTATTGCAGCAGGTTTGGGTGCTGGTTCAATAATTTTCGCCCCATTAGGTGTGTCGTTAATGAAGATATATAGTCCGCTAATCACATTCCAAATTTTTGGAGTGATTTTCCTAATTGTAATCTCATTTGCATCAATATTTGCAGTATCTCCCCCAGCTGGGTATAAACCTGAAGGTTGGACTCCTCCAATATCTAACTTAGCTAGTATCAACAGCGCCTCTAGCATAGACAAATCTTGGAAGGATATGTTAAAAGATCCCCTATTCTATATCGCATGGGTTGCACTAGTTTTAGCATGTGTTTCAGGTTTAATGATAATTGGACATGCTGCGACTATTGGACAGGAAGTTGTCGGACTCAGTCCCGCTGTAGCAGCAATAGGTGTAAGTATCCTTGGGATTGCTAATGCGTCAGGAAGGGCAGTATGGGGTATAGTATCTGATAAACTTGGTCGATTCCCAACTGTAAGCTTAATATTCCTAGTTTCAGCATTATCAATGTTTTTATTAAGTTATATGGCAAGTACATTTTTAGTATTTGTAATTTCGATTGTTGGAATCGGCTCTTGTTATGGAGGTTTTTTTGGCATATATCCTGCTATCACCGGAGAGATGTTTGGTTTGAAAAACATGGGTATGAATTGGGGTGTAATGTTTACTGCATTTGCTCCTGCAGCAATATTTGGTCCATTGTTAGCAGCACAAGTTCGTGTTAACTATGGTGATTATAGTTGGGCATTCATTATTGCTGGCGGTCTTAGTATACTAGGCATTATTTTAACT
Source organism: Youngiibacter multivorans (assembly GCF_017873395.1). Lineage (GTDB taxonomy): Bacteria > Bacillota > Clostridia > Clostridiales > Clostridiaceae > Youngiibacter > Youngiibacter multivorans. The sequence goes on from NZ_JAGGKC010000015.1 coordinate 1,350, forward strand.
CGATATGCCCAAAGTGTAGTAAAAAAGAATGAAAATAGTAAGAACAATAAGGTAGCCTAATAGAAATGTATAAAATTAAGTAAATAGAAAGAGATAAGAATTATGCATTATGATCCAGTACTCGACAACCATGGACTACCAATGGGACCCTTCAAATCCATATCGGTTCATTGAACCATTGCATAGGTATCCACTATGAGCAAAGATGGAAAATCTACTCTAATATCTCGAAATTACTTAGTCATTTACTCAACTCAATATCATCAATAATTAGCAAGCTATTATGTTTGGGTGGTCTTGATTGTTTGAATTACAAATGACAAACTAATTTTCTGGTGTTTGGATAGACAATATATATTAATATTTTTTTTAAATCTTAAACTATAGATAAAGGGGCAATATATTATAATGCTACCTTTATCTATATAAAATAATGATTTGATTTATGGAGGTAGAAATGGAGAAAAAAGTAGTAATTACAAGTGGAGCAAGAACTGCGGTAGGCGCATTCATGGGAGGACTCAAGACGGTTCCTGTGCAGCAGCTGGCGGCCAAGGCTATAACGGAGGCTCTCAAGAGATCGAATGACCTCAATCCCGAACTGGTGGATGAAGTTGTAATAGGTCATGTCGAGTCATCAGGTGAATCACCAAACATAGGAAGAGATGCAGCGATTTTGGCAGGGCTGATTTCAGCGCCAGGAAGCTCAGTAAACAGGATTTGCGGATCAGGCATGCAGTCGGTAGCCAATGGTCTGATGCTTATTCAGACGGGCAATGCTGACGTAGTTGTTGCAGGTGGTGCAGAAAGCCTTTCAAGGGCTCCATTCTATCTTCCGCTTGAGGCAAGATACGATGGCCTTAAGATGGGAAACTCTGTTCTAAATGACGCTAACAGCACGTACCACTACAATGCACAGCCTTCACCACAGTATCCAAAGATGCACATGGGAAACACCGCTGAGAATGTAGTGAGGCGCTACTCCATCCCAAGGGAGGATGCGGACAAGTTTGCATTCGACAGCCAGATGAAGGCAAAAGCGGCCATGGAAGCAGGCAGATTCGATAGGGAGATAGTACCTGTAGAGATTAAGGGCAGAAAGGGTGACTCGACATTCGTAAGCAAGGACGAGCATCCAAAGCCAGCCACAAACATGGAAGGTCTCGCAAAGCTCAAACCAGCATTTGAGAAGGAAGGGACAGTGACAGCCGGAAATGCATCAGGACTCAATGATGCAGGAGCTGCGGTAGTGATGATGAGCCAGGAGAAAGCTGATGAACTGGGACTTGAGGCGATGGCAGAGGTCGTGGACTTCGCTGTAGTAGCACTTGATCCGAACGTCATGGGACTTGGACCTGTCTATGCAATCAGGAAGCTCCTCGACAAGACAGGACTAGCCAAGGAAGACATCGATGTATATGAGATCAACGAGGCGTTTGCAGGACAGATGCTCGGTTGCATGAAGGAGCTCGACATGTACCTCGACAGCCCTCTTTACGAGAGGATAAACCCCAACGGCGGAGCGATCGCACTCGGACATCCCCTTGGAGCTACAGGCACAAGGCTTGTAATCACAGCAATGTACGAGCTCATCGAGAAGAACAAGAAGTATGCGATAACCAGCGCCTGCATAGGTGGCGGAATGGGCATAGCAGTACTTTTGAAGAACCCAAAGGCATAAAAGCAAGCAATAAAAAATAATAGAAAGCAAATAAGAGGAGGAAATGAAATGAGATTAGAAGGAAAAGTAGCAGTAGTCACTGGTTCAGCAAGAGGATTAGGAAAAGCGATAGTCGAGAGGCTTGCCAAAGAAGGAGCCAAGGTTGTAGTAACAGACGTAAATGAGGAGGGATGCATCAGTACAGCAAACGAAATAATAGCAAACGGAGGAGATGCACTGGCGGTAAAATGCGATGTGACAAGCAGGGAATCGGTTGAGGCACTTGCAGCGACAATAATTGCCAAGTACGGGAAGATCGACATACTTGTCAACAACGCAGGAATCACAAAGGACTCATCACTTAAGAAGCTCACTGACGCAGCATGGGATGCAGTAATCAACGTAAACCTCAAATCTGTTTTCCTTTGCACACAGATCATGAGCAGCTACATGGTAGAGCAGAAGTGGGGAAGGATCATCAGCCTGAGTTCACTTGCGGGAGTTGCTGGTAACTTCGGACAGACCAACTATTCTGCATCAAAGGCAGGAATAATCGGATTGACTAGGACCTGGGCGATAGAGCTTGGCAAAAAGAATGTAACTGCCAATGCAATAGCACCTGGATTCATGAACACTGAAATGACAAAGACCATACCAGAGGACATCAAGAAGACCCTTCTTGCAGCTATTCCGGTCGGAAGAATGGGAGAGCCTGAGGAGATAGCTGCAGCTGTAGTATATCTTGCTACAGAAGAGGCAGGATTCGTAAACGGAGTCACACTCAACATCAATGGCGGAGCATACGTTAACTAAATAAGTCATTAGAATGTAGCTGAAAAGTATTGTCTATTATTTTTAAAGAATTCCATTGTAAGTGAAGCCTAGGGAGATTTCTATTTGAGGTGGTTCTAAGTCAATGTTTTAGTAACCAAATAACATTTAAATCATATCATCTGAAATCTATGTCATAGAATAGACCCTTGATAGAGCTCCCAAAGCAGCACTGCTGTGTTTTTCATAATTCAATAACAAAAGAGTTGAATATAATGTAATTACTCTCGTGTAGTTTTCATATGTTTATAAATACACGGAGAGGATACCGAAACGATTTGATAGCTAAGTTTCGAATTTTCAAGATAAAGGATTACTATTTTTCGGGCTCACATTATCAATCAGGTCAGGATTGGTAGTATCACCTGTTAGCTCGGTTTCATTAGTGCTGAGTCAGATAATTGGCATTTCTGCAGGTAACACGACAAATGCCTTCTACTCATTCTGTGTTACTTCAGCTTGTTATACTTAAGAAGGATTTTAAGCTCGAACATTTACTTCAAGTTGTATTCTAATTCGCAATTAGGAAATTTACTAATTTGAGTCTCTAAATCACAAGTGCTTTGATGACAGAAGTTTATAGTTAGGCTTCTCATGCTTTTTGCAAGCTTAGTTATTATAGCCTTGGGAGTATATACTGTTGTGCTTACGGATATAGTAATGATCACTCCTGATGGTCTTGTAAAGACTATTGCCGACTATTGGAGTTTGGAATTCTCACGTGTTAAATCAACCTTTGATATTATCTGTGTTTCAATTTCGGCTATTCTATCGCTGGTTTTTCTTGGAAATATACGAGGATTTCGAGAAGGTACCTTAATATTAGCACTTTCTACAGGACGATTTATAGGAGTAATATCTAAAAATTATTAAGGTATGATTACTGCATTGTATATCTAATAAAAACAAGTTGATTTCAATATTCATACGAAATTAAGTTGATATAATACTAACACAATAAAACTTTTTAGAAGAATAGAGCTGATTTTGCAGCTATAAATAACAGCAACAAACGGGCTTTGCTTCAGTGGACTGGAATTTGCACTATGTGCTGACATCAGGCTCGCAAGCGACAAAGCCTCACTTGCCTTCCCGGAAGCTTCACTAGGAATAATACCTGGATTTTCAGGGACACAAAGATTCCCAAGGGTAATAGGCAAGTCAAAGGCCAAGGAGATGTTCTTCACGGAAAAAGGGTGAAGGCTCAGGAAGCACTGGAAATGGGACTGGTGAATCATGTATATCCTCTGGATGAGTTGATGGGTAAGGCCATGGAACTCGCTGAGGCTATGACAAGGAATTCACCTAATGCCATAGCAAAAATCAAGATGCTTGTTGAAACGGGTGCAGATATGGATATTGTAGCTGCAATAACCCTGGAAAGCGACTATTCAGCGCCTAATTTCGAACACAGGGACCAGCTCGAAGGTATACAGGCGTTTTATGAGAAAAGAATACCAAATTATAGAAGATAAGGAGAAATAGGTATGAAATTGACTAAAGAGCAAGAGATAATAGTGAAGCTTGCCAAGGATTTTAGCTTGCGAGAGGTAGAACCGCTTGCTGCAGAGATTGATGAGACAGGTGAATATCCTGATGAACTTGTACAGAAGCTCAAGGACACTGGCTTCCTTGGATGCATATTCCCAAAGAAGTACGGCGGATTCGATACTGACTACCTGACATACGCAATGATAGTTGAGGAAGTATCCAAGTACGACGTGGCAACATCGATGATAATCAGCGGTAACTGCTCACTTTCAGCAGGACCTCTGGCGAAGTTCGGAAGCGAACAGCAGAAGGAGAAGTATCTGACAAAGGTCTGCAATGAGGGCATGGTAATGGGCTTCGCCCTGACTGAGCCCGGAGCAGGCTCTGACGCAGCCGGGGTACAGACTACGGCAGTGCTTGAAGGCGATGAGTGGGTAATCAACGGGAACAAGATATTCATCTCAAGCGCAGGGATAGCTGACCTCTACATAGTAATGGCGTCAACTGACAAGTCCAAGGGAACACATGGAATATCTGCGTTCCTTGTTGAATATCCATTGCCTGGCTTCACAATACCAAACTTTGAAAACAAGATGGGTATAAGGGGATCGCACACAGGAGAGCTTGTCTTCCAGGATGTAAGGATTCCTAAGGACAACCTTCTTGGAAAGCTTGGACAGGGCTTCCAGATTTCAATGCAGGCATTGGATGGAGGAAGGATAACTGTCGCTGCAAGCTCAGTAGGACTTGCTCAGAGAGCGCTTGATGAAGCGGTCAAGTATTCCAAGGACAGGGCACAGTTCGGAAAGCCGATATCAAAGAACCAGGGTATTTCCTTCATGCTTGCAGAAATGGAAACCAAGCTTGCTGCAGCAAGGCTTATGACATATGATGCAGCTGCAAAGAAAGCAGCAGGAGAGCCACATTCACACGAAGCTGCAATGGCTAAGTATTTTGCATCAGAAGTCGCTAACTTTGTAGCTGACAAGGCTGTCCAGATACATGGCGGTTACGGATACACGAAGGATTATGTTGTTGAAAGGCTGTACAGGGATGCGAAGATCCTGGAAATCTATGAAGGAACCACAGAAATCCAGAAGATAGTAATCGCAGGACACGTCCTTAAGAGAAAGTAGGAGGGAACACAATGAAGATACTCGTCTGCGTAAAGCAGGTACCAGATACAACAGAAGTTAAGATAGATCCAGTAAAGGGAACACTTATCAGAGAGGGAGTTCCCAGCATAATGAATCCTGATGATGCCAATGCAATCGAAGAGGCGCTAAGGATAAAGGACAAATATCCAGACACGAAGATAACAGTAGTATCAATGGGCCCCCCGGCTGCAGAGCTTGTACTCTATGAGTGCATGGGGATGGGTGCTGATGATGCATACCTTATAACCGACAGGGCGTTCGGAGGATCAGACACCTGGGCTACATCGAATGTCATCGCTGAGGCAATAAAGTACCTTGGGACTTTCGACATAATATTCGCAGGAAGACAGGCCATCGATGGAGATACCGCACAGGTTGGACCACAGATAGCAGAGAAGCTTGGAATACCTCAGATCACATACGTTCAGAAGGTTGAAATCGAAGGTGACAAGCTTGTTGTTGAGAGAAACCTTGAGAACGGCTATGAAGTCCTTGAGGCTACCACCCCGATAATGCTTACTGCCATAAAGGAACTCAACGAGCCAAGGCTCATGAACATGAGGGCAATCCACAAGGGCTTCCATGAAGCTGGAATCAAGCAGATCACAAATGCCGAACTTAAGATTGAACCTGATATGGCAGGACTTAAGGCATCACCGACCAATGTCAAGAAAACCTTCACTCCTGAACTTATCGTCAAGGGAACAAGGATAGAGGGCAATCCCAAGGACGCTGCAAAAGAACTGGTCAGGCAGCTTAAGCTGAACCATATAATTTAGTCTTCGCGAAAGGAGAAACATATGAAACTTATCGGAAATAAAGATGAATTCAAGAATGTTTGGGTATATGCAGAGCAAAGGGAAGGCGAGCTGCAGAAGATAGCCCTTGAACTTATTGGAGAAGGAAAGAGACTTGCTGAGAAGCTTGGAGTGGAGGTATGCGCTGTCCTTGTAGGAAAGAACGTATCAGGACTAACAGGCAAACTATTCGAGTACGGAGCGGACAAGGTTTACCTTGTGGAGGACGATCTCCTTGAGCACTATACCACAGACGGACATACAAAGGTCATCAGTGAAATGATCGATGAGCTGAAGCCTGAGATAATGCTTGTAGGAGCGACAAACATAGGAAGAGACCTTGCACCAAGGATAGCTTCCAGGGTGTCCACAGGACTAACAGCAGACTGCACCCAGCTAGACATAGAGGCTGAAACAAGGACGCTGCTTCAGACGAGACCTGCTTTCGGAGGCAACCTGATGGCTACGATCATCAATACCGAGTTCAGGCCTCAGATGTCTACAGTAAGGCCAGGAGTAATGGATCCTCTTGACCCGGTTGAAGGAAGGACAGGGGAAGTCGTAAGGATAACACCTAAGATTTCAGCAGAGGATGTCAGGGTAAAGGTAAGGGAAATTGTCAAGGCAAAGAAGAAGGGTGTCCTCATTGAAGAGGCTCACGTGATAGTATCAGGCGGACGTGCCATGGGCGGTCCTGAGGGCTTTGAGATACTCAAGCCTCTTGCAGAGAGACTCGGAGGAGAGATCGGTGCATCAAGGGCTGCTGTTGACAGCGGATGGATCGAGAAGAGCCACCAGGTAGGACAGACAGGTAAGACTGTAAAGCCGGTCATATACATAGCCTGCGGAATATCAGGCGCAATCCAGCACCTTGCCGGTATGAAGGATTCAGATGTAATCATAGCAATCAACAAGGATCCTGAGGCACCAATATTCAAGATAGCAAACTACTCAATCGTAGGTGACTACAAGGAAATTGTACCTGCGCTTGTGGAAATGCTTGGAGAAAAGAATTAATAATATCTCTTAATATATATTAAACTATAGTTTTTATCATTTACAGATTAAATTATCATTGTAGTTTAGGTTAGAATTAGAGTAAAGTTTACTAATAAATAATAGATTATATATGTATAGATGGCGCTGTGCTATGTGACAAAAACCTTATCAGTGGAAAGGTAAAGTCTGAAAAATGTAGCTTAGTGATACTATAAATAAGTGAAATTTGGGAGATATGCATCCAAATACAAAGAGGAATCGTATGCAAATATAATATTTTAAATAGCAATGGTTACTTCTAAGTTTTTACTAATTAAGTAAGTTGCACAGATATTGCCAGAGTGGATGCTGGTCTCCCTTATAGTATTATATAATTTCAATACAATATAGTAGTATGTTATAATGGTAACATATAAATATGATTAAAATACAAACAATGAAGTTAGGTTGATAATTTAAACAATTAATATGAATAATTAAATAGTGAAATGATAAAATATACTATGTAAATCTAATAAATAAATTATTAGATTTACAATGAAATTAGAATTATAGAATTTATACCTAAATTAGCTAATTATTATGATGTATATGAAGTCTGCACCCTAAGAGTGTTAAAACAGAAACCAAATTACAAATTATAACTAACGATTATTTAGTATGCATAAAAAATTTTTTTGTGGTACAATATTGCTCTGAAAGACATTTTGTGATTTACTTTGTATTAAATCATGGTTATTATTTTGTGTTTTATATAAATTTATATAAATATTGATTAATTTGGAAAAAGTATTCTTGATGGTCAACTTATTTAATAATGCAAACAAGTAGGACATTTTTAATACTGGGGGATGCGAAATGGTTAGCAAAATGAAATTTGATAAGTTTTTGAGCGAAGAATATTTGAAGGTATTCAACAACTTGCCTGATCCAATATTTGTTACAGACACCAAAGGAAATATATTATTATCAAATAGTACAACAGCAATGGTGCTTGATTTAACTCTAGACCAATTGTTGAATCAAAATGTTATAGAACTTGTCAAAAAAGGGCACTATAATATATCTTATGCAATAAAGGCTGTAGAAGAAAAAAAAACGGTGACTGGATTAGTCGAACTGAAAAATGGTATTGTCTATATTTCTACGAGTACACCAGTATTTGATGATTCTGGAGCGGTTCAGTTAGTAATAACAAGTGCAAGACCTAAAGATCTAATCGAGGGTTTTATTAACACCAATAAAAGAGAAGTAGAATATTTACGTAATCGAGTTTTTGGATCGACTGAAATCATTGCTGAAAGTAAGCAAATGAAATTAGTTCTATTCAATGCACATAATGTAGCACCAACAGATAGCACGGTAATTCTACAAGGAGAATCTGGCACAGGAAAAGAAGTATTAGCGAATTATATTCACTTGAAGAGTAAGAGAGCGAAAGAGGCATTTATTGCAGTAAATTGCGCGGCTTTTCCAGAAAATTTGGTTGAGGCTGAATTGTTTGGTTATGAGAAGGGTTCCTTTACAGGCGCTGTTACGAGCGGTAAAATGGGTTTATTTGAAGCAGCAGAAAATGGCACATTATTCTTAGATGAAATAGCTGAACTGCCACTTACTTTACAGGCTAAATTGTTAAGGGTTTTAGAAACAAATGAAGTAAGGCGAATTGGGAGTAATATTAGTAAAAAGATCAATTTTCGATTAATTGCTGCTAGCCATAAAAATTTAGAACATTTGGTAGATTTGGGGGAATTTCGTGAAGACCTATTTTATAGACTTAACGTTTATCCATTAGTTATACCACCATTAAGGGAGAGACCTGAAGATATACTTGCACTTGCATCAAAATTTCTTGAAATTTTTAATAACAAGTATGAGAAAGAAATTCAGTTGGCTGATGATGAACTTGAGGCATTAAAGAAACGAAGATGGTCTGGGAATGTTAGAGAACTGCGTAACTTTATAGAAAGAAGGGTAATTAGTAGTTTAAATGACTTCACATCAAATACTTATGCAAGCATTATAAGTTCTGAAAAAGTTAACTGTGATATCAAATTGGATAAGTTATTTGAACAAGGGCTGTCGTTAAAAGATTTAGTAAAGAAAGTAGAGAAAGATTACATAGAATACACAATTAAAAAGTTTAACGGTAGTGTGAGAGAAGCGGCTGAAAGTCTTGGAGTATATAGATCCGTTTTGTACAGGAAGATAAATGAACATAATGAAATGTAAGTACCTAATGAACATTATGGATATGTGATCTTGGTATTAATGTTAAATTAAAGTCTACGTTGTTACACTTAGACTGAATAAATCACCTGCGCGGTAAGCATAAGCCTCTCAACTGTTAAAAACAGTGGAGAAGCTTTTTTCATTTCTGATAGGAAAGTCAAGTACTCAAACAAGTGCTTCTGTCTTTTGAAAGGTGATGAGGCCTAAGCAATTAGGCTTGTATTAAAATCTGCGTGATTAGACATATTAGTACCCAAATATTGATACAATGCATAGTCCTTGAATTTCAAGGGCTATCATTGTTTTTACGGGTAAAACCATAAATGCGTTGATATTACTCACTTATTCTCTAATTCATCTGCACCTGAGCAGGTGCTTTTTTATTTCCAATTATTAATAAATATACAAATATTTTGAATAATAGCTAGAATTATTCATCCTTACTTCAAAATATAGATGGTTAGGCTAAATTCATATGGCTATTTATTATTGTTTTGAAAAACTGAATAATATCAGTGGTGATATATATTATGCTTGCTATTAGCAATTGATAGAGCGAATATGACCATACCGGAATAACGTAATGGAGGAGTGGTCGATATGAATCAGTCTAGAGTAACTGTAATACCTGCAATTTTTGAAAGTAAAGGGGAGCAGACTAGGGGAACTCCAGGAAAGATCCATGTGGAGGGTTATATGCTCGCGAATAGGGGAACACGTCCATGGGCCATGGTGCGGAAAGATCTTAGAGGGTTTGCTGCAGCTCACACAAATTGGGAGATAACAGGAATAGCAATTGATTATCGTGAGACTGAAGATAAAGAGGGAACTTACCATGTCTTTCCAGCATTATCAAGAAGAATTAAAAATAGAGAATTAGATATTCTGATAGTGCATTCTGGAGGGAATTTGGACTCGGTTCTTCTTATCACTTATTGTTTACTCGTCTATTGTGAATTTTATTCAGTCCAGCTTTATGTTGCTCATAATGGATTGCTGCTATCAGAAGATGACCTGGTGTTTCCTGAGAGCATCATGCTGTAATGAGTTGACTTGCGGGTAGTTTTATCAACATCTATTCGATGGATGTTGCTTCGATGCTCTTTCTCTTGTTGAGCTTTTTCGAATAGATCATTGGAAATAATTTGGGGATGTGTATTAGCAAGCTGAAATCTCGGGTGCTTGCCATTGTTGACATAACGTATTTTTTCTTTATAGTCATGAGTATATGTTTTCCCGACCAATGAGTTTCCAATATACTTCTCATTCGTAAGGATCGTTTCAATTGACCTTTTTGGCCATGTCTCTTTACCAGTAGGGGATTTTATTCCTTGTAATTTAAGTTCTCTGGTTATTGCTAAAATACTATTACCCTTCAAATACAAATCAAATATGTGCCTGACGACATCAGCTTCTTCATCATTAATCGCAATTGATCCATCTGGGCAAATCGAATAACCAAAGCATCTGCGCAAATAAAGCTTTGAGGATCCATCTTCAAAGCCTCGTTTTATACCCCAAGTAATATTTTCACTTCTAGCTTTGCTTTCTTATTCTGCGATGGCTTCAATGATAGTAAGTAAGAACATCTTATTTGATTCGGATATCCAGATATTTTCAACATCAAATAACACATCAACTCCAAGAGAACGAAGCTCAGTTATAACGTCCATTACCTTTTCTGTCTGGCGGCCAAAACGACTAACTGACTTTGTAAGGATGATATCAATTTTATGGTTTCTGCAATCGTCCAGCATTTTGCGAAACCCTGCTCGCCCGGTGGTGCTATTTCCTGACTTGATATCGGTGTAGATACCTACAAGATCCCAGTCCAAACGTCTATCTACCATAGCTTTAAAATATTCTATCTGATTCTTAAGACTTTCCAATTGACTCTCATGTGCAGTACTTACTCTGGAATAAATCGCGACATTAAATTTAAATTTTGCGATATGCTGATTAATCTTTATTACTTTTCTTTCAGGACACATGCAGCATCATCCCCAATAAATTTCTCAGATTGTATATGCCTCAATCGTACAATATGGCTATGATCAGCACAATGATTTTAGCAGGTTAGTATCAAGATTTTACCGTCAGCAAGGATTATAATTTTTTTGCGGTTAAATCTATCAATCCAAACTCCAGCGAATAGACCGATTATGGCTTGAGGTAAAAGCCCAACAACACTGGCAATTGATAGAGCAAGTGCAGACCCTATTTCAACCGTAATCCACCAAATAATTGAGAACTGAACAGCATTAGAGTCTAAGAGTGAACATGATTGGCCCCAATATATTGCAAAGAATGACTTCCTCCAGTTTGCTAATTGATTCATATCATTTCCCCTTAAGACTTTCAATGATGATCTTAGCGCAATCCTTTGCACCATTTTCTGTCGCAATATTTATGCCAAGAGTTTTTGCATTTTTGATTACATCATCTTTCAAGGCAAATTGAATTGCAGAAGCTAGTATGTCAGAGGTTAGTTTTTTTCTGTAAATTGGCTTTGAGCCAACGCCTAAGTCATATGCCCTGTGCGCCCATGCAAATTGGTCATTGGAAAATGGAATAATAATACTCGGAACACCTGCCTTAAATCCAGCTGCGGTTGTACCAGCACCACCATGATGACAAACGAGTGAAACACGCGGAAAAAGCCAACTATGGGGAATGCTGTTAATCGCCAGAAGATTGATAGGAAGGTTCTGTACATCGCCCATTCCACATATGATCCCTCTCTTGCCAACCATATTAAGTGCATCTATTATGATCTTGACGGTTTCGTCCTTATGTTTGCTATCAAAAACACTCCCGAATCCAATATAAACAGGCTTTTCACCATTCTTCAAAAAATCAAAAAGCTCTTCGGAGGGTCTATAGGCATTGTTTTCTTCCACAAACCAATAGCCATTTTGATGGATGCCTGCGTTCCAATCTTTAGGCCTTGGAAATACAAAGTTACTACAAGAGATAATGGCAGGGTGATTTTTGTCTACTCTTTCAAATGGATTGCCAAAATTTTCCGGAAGTTTGCCGTGGTTCTCTTTGAAAAATGCTATAATCCCAGTCTTCCCAGCCATCCATAGCATGCCTTGTAAAAGTATATAGCTTAATGATTTAGGCATTTTTGTTTTACCATAAGCTATCAGTGAAGCAATTTCTTTCGTCTTATGCATAGGAAATGGCGCGGCTAATATTGACGGAATCCCGAGCTTTTCTCCTGCAAAATAACCAATTGTGCAGCCAGGATGGTAAATAATCAGTTCACTCCCTTGACATGCGCTGAACATTTCAGCAGTTAATCCAAACACGTATTTTTTCATTTTGTTGAAGGTCAAGAGCATTTTAATAGGATTGTCAGACGATTGTGCATCCTGTAGTAATTTAGGGTCAATGTCGATGGATTGATAATCAGCTGATAGTGAGTAAAAATCAATACCATAATTTTGGATAAAGTTTTCAAAACTTTTACCACCGGCTATTCGCACCGATTTTCCGAGTTTTTGCAGTTCTTGTGCCAGCGCAATATAGGGTTGAAAGTCACCTCTTGAACCTGAGCAAAGAATAGTAATCATGAATTTGCCTCCTGGAATAATCCAACATCATGTTGTATGATTTAATTGTAAAGTTACAGCTGATAATCATCAACCAACAATATTGTGGCTTGTGTTGGATTTAGCAAAGAGGTGACTTGCTCATGAATAAAAGGACTGAAATTACGACGCAAACAAAACAGAATATTATTGATGCATTTTGGGAACTATATTGTGAAAAAAGAATTGAGAAGTTCACAGTAAAAGAAATCACAAGTAAAGCGGGATATAATCGGGGAACTTTCTATGAGTATTTTACCGATGTCTATGATGTACTGGATGTAATTGAAAACTCTCTGATCCCATCTCTTCATGAGTTGCCTCCTATTTCCACACCAACAGAAACAATAGGGATGCCGTTAGATGTCTTTCTTAACATCTGGGAACAAAATGCAAAATACTATTCAGTCTTGCTCGGAGATAACGGTGATCCGGCTTTTGCGAGCAAGTTAAAGGATTCGATAAAACCGGCAGTTATGAAAACCTTTGAGGACAAGCCTAACATTGACAAGAGAGAATTGGATTTTATTTTGGAATATATACTATCTGCCATGGTTGGTGTTATGAGTTATTGGTTTGGGCAGGAAGATGCTCCTTCTCGAGATGAGCTTTTTAGACTAATGCATAAGTTGATGGAAGATGGAGTAATGAAGCATCTTCCACGATAATCACTTGGAAGAATTCTACCAATACTGTTCGAGTAAATGATGCCAGTAAGTATACCTCCAATGAACAAAGCATTGTGTCAATTTATTATACTTTAGCCATAATATCAATATTGATACAGCAAAAGCTCTTAAAGTCTCATATAGATACTCTTTAGTAATCGAGTAAAATCACATCTGTATAGTTTATACATTAGCACCAAGATTTTAGCCTAACCATCTCATATTAGTACTCAAATATTGATACAATGCATAGTCCTTGAATTTCAAGGGCTATCATTGTTTTTACGGGTAAAACCATAAATGCGTTGATATTCCTCACTTATTCTCTAATTCATCTGCACCTGAGCAGGTGCTCTTTTATTTCCAATTATTAATAAATATGCAAGTAATTTGTATAATAACTAAGAATATGCACGTTTATTTTAAAATATAGATGGTTAGGCTAAATTAATAAGGCGATTTATTGTGCTTTGAAAAACTGAATAATATCAGTGGTGATATATAAGTGCTTGCGATTAACAGCTGATAGAGCGAATATGACCATACCGGAATAACGTAATGGGGGGTGGTCGATATGAATCAGTCTAGAGTAACTGTAATACCTGCAATTTTTTGAAAGTAAAGAAGAGCAAACAAAAAAATGTTGCATATGATCATCTCGGAGATCACGGTCAATGAGAAAAGAGAAGTAGACAGCATCAATATTAAGCTGACAGATCAGTTCATCAACTACCGTTAGACTTAAAAGGGAGTACCGAAAAGTAATATTACAGATATATTATACAAAATAGTTACATCATAACTAATCAAGAAATCAAGTTTTCTATCTAGAGCTTTCTCACAATGCACTCTATGTAAAAAAATTTCTGACTCAGGACTTCACTTTTAGTTCTTGTGTTTTGTGGACATAATACATTTCGCTACCGCACTATTCCAAATAACTTACTAGGAATAGGGTTGAAGGGTGGGAGAATTCTGTAGAATCTCATCCTATGCATACCTTAAGTATTGTTGCCATTGTCAATCCGAAATAACCTATCATTCTTCCTTAACATGAGAATGGCAGGTCCGACGGTCTATTAAATTTTCTCATCGGATGCTCATCAGTCTCTATCTGTATTTCAGCAACAAAAATTTCATTAAACAGAATTATTGGTTCATTATATATATTCGATTCAATTTGACATTGAAAGTAGAAAATTGTAATATAAATATATACACTAATTCTGGAGGTGCCTGTATGAAAGAGGAAAAGATAGTTTTTACTGCCAAAGATTTTTCCGGAATGTACATTGACGAAAAGAATGAAAAGGCATTTGCTGTGCAGGAGTGCAATTGTTGCCAGACTTGTAAGGAAAATTAGACCGTATTTTCCAAAAGGGATGCTTCTTTAGAAGTACCCCTTTTTTGCTTTGGAGGGATTGTTATGAGTAAGTTTAATGCTGTAACTCTAGAGATAACAAAAAAATGCAATCATAATTGCTTGTTCTGCTATAATATTTCGTCTCCAAATACAGAGAATGTATCATTTGAACAAATTAATTTTATTGTAAACAAATTGGTTAAATATGGAATTGAGAGAGTTACGGTTACTGGTGGCGAGCCATACTTGGTTCGAAATCAAACAGAATACTTGATCAAGGAGTTACTTGATCGAAATATTGATGTATGTGTCAATTCAAACTTGACTTTGTTAGATGAAAAGTCAGTCGTTTTTTTAGAAAATACAATAGGACATAACAACATAGTTTACTCTTCTATTCCGTCAGTTTCTCCGAATAAATGTGATTATATTACACAAAGCAATGGTAGTTTTCAACGAATTGTCGAAGGTTTAAAATTGTGTCGAGACCATAATATTATGATTGGCCTTAATATGTCGGTGTCACACATTAATATTAACGATTTAGACTATGTAGAATCCTTTTTGGAAAACAATCCGGTTAGCAGTTTTACCTTATTTCCTGTTATTCCGCCTGTATATGATCGCACTAATTTGATACATAAAACAGATAATTTGAGCTTAATAAAGGTAGCGGACACACTTGTAAGAATACACGATCGGTTCGAAATAACGGTAGGATCAATACGGCCATTACCACGATGCATTATCGGAGATAGTAAAAAGTATGATGTAATCCGAGGGAGCAGATGTACTACAGGTCAGAATCGATTTTCAATTGACATGGTTACAGGAAAGATTGAAGCTTGTTCACAACAGAAGATTACATATGGTAATATTTATGATGATGAGCTAGAAACCTGCTATAGTAGAATGCAGGAATGGCGTGACGGTTTATTTCTAGCAAATGTATGTAGAGATTGCCAAGATTTAAAGTATTGCGGTGGTATGTGTCATTGGTCTGAGCCTTGCGGTAGATGTTAATTGGGAGGAACTGATTATGAATAACTTTGCAATTGAACTTACGGCCCCCACATCTGTCGATATTACTATCACGAAAAAATGTAATCATAGATGTATTCATTGCTATAATGTCTGGCGTAATGATAATGAGAACTCTGAGATAATCAAAAGACTTAGTGATGAGCAAATAGAGAAACTTAAGAATGAGCTAATTCTTAACAATATTTGGAGAGCTACATTAACAGGTGGGGAGCCTTTAGCAGAAATTGATATTCTCTACAAATTGATTAGAGTTTTGAACGAAAGCGGTATTGCTTTAAGCATGAATACAAATCTTAGCCTGATGACAGATACAATTGCTTCTAAATTAGTCCATGAACTTAAGTGGACAAATATTGTATTGACATCTCTCCCTGGTTTAGTTCCAGAAACATGTGATGATATCACCCAAATACGAGGAAGTTACAAGAATATTATTCGCGGAATTGACATTTGTCAAAAGCACGGGATTCCAGTAGGAATTAATGTTGTTATCTCAAAAAAGAACATAAAGGATTTAGAACTGATATTTGATTTCATAACCCAACATAAAGTAGATTTTGTTTCAATCACCAGGGCGATTGCTCCATTGTATGACAGGGACAACCCCGATTTCTTTCTTTCTGAAGATGAAATAATTTATATTGCTGATGTTCTAGAACACTTAAACGCTCAATTTGGTATAAGTGTTGGATCGATAACGCCATTTCCATTGTGTATATTAAAGGATATCAGTAAATACAAGAATATCTTATCGGCATCATGTGCCGCAGGAATAAGCAGGTGTTCTATTGATGCAATTACAGGAGATATTTCAGCTTGTACTCATGAAGAAAAAAGTTATGGTAACATTTATTCGGATGGGTTACAGTCAGCATGGAGCAACATGTATGAGTGGCGAAATGGTCTATTGATCAATGAAGAGTGTCGGAATTGTGATAAGGTTGCATATTGCGGCGGAGAATGCCGTATGATAGCTGGAACAGAAGTGAATGTTAAATATAATTTAAATAAGTCAGTAGAAATAAATTATCAGCCATATATGTCAATCCCCCAGATTACAAAGGACACTGTCTTTTTAATTGCTAAAAATGTTCGTTATCGTCGCGAGCCATTTGGAGGAATTCTACGTTGCAAAGAAAATGAGTGCTATGTTAAAGAAAATATAATAGTGCTATATGAGAAAATTAAAAATAGAACTCAAATCAGCTTAAATGAATTTCTGGAATTTTGCGAAGAGAGCGAATACCTTTATAATGCAATTCTTGAACTTGAAAAGATGAAAATATTAGTTAGACAACCTGTTTAGACTGATAGCAATTGGGGATAGCATGAAATTTGATTTGTCTGATAAACCGCTTATGACCTCGTTATTTACTATAGTACCTGACAGAAAGTGTTATGACGGTAAAGGTAAGTTCAGACAATCACTCGAAAATATAGTCACTGCCATAAGTACGCTAATTCAAATTAGACTGTCAACTGTATTCTTTGAGCTCCCACAGCTGCTCGCAACACGTGCATTGCTGTACTCCAAGCTTTTCAACCATATGATTTCTCGATAATTCACCATGATTATTGGGAGGTGCTCTATGTATCGGATATACCTGCTCCCAATTATCGGAATGGATGCTCTGCTTCAACGGAAAGCATGCACTTTTTAATTGGAATACTAGAAGATAATGAGAAGGGTCACAATCAGATTGATTATCATTACAATACAGATGGACATATCTCAGGAATCGGGTACCATAAAACAAGTACATGATTCTACAGAGGGGGTACATTCTATTGTCATAGAATGTACCCGGTTTCTTCGTTAATACTGCATAATCATGAAGATATGCCTGCCAATTTCCAAGGACTTTTCCTAAAAGACTAAAATCAAGTTTACTAACAACCATGAATAAAAATATATATAGTTGCGCACAAAATTACAATCCAATTCAAACTGCTATTCGTGAATATGATATGATAGAAATTCCGGTTAGTCCATAATTTGAGCAATGAATAGTCAAGTTAATGAGTAATTATTGTAGATGTAGCCGTAGTAGAAATCTCAACTGATAATAATTTGCGAAAGTAGAATTGTATATTTTTGTGCATCATTGAGTGCCCTAGAAATGTACAATTAGGAATTTACTGAGAATATAATGATTGAGTGATATGATTGGTATATTTTTAATCGAGCATCCTTCAAATAGTCGTAATATTGATATGGAGGGTTTAATGGGAAAATTGATTTTTCTGTCTGACGGTTTGACGTCTAAGATTGGTTTTAAATTGCTCAAAGATTCATTGTCTGATTATAATCTGAGTAGGAAAAGAATCCTTATTGTTGTCCCTCCTGAATATTATCTTGAAGAAGCACTTTATATTTCGTGTGAATTATTAGGCTTTGTGAAGGAGAATATTATTTTCTTCTCAGAAAAACTTAATTTCGAAGAACATTATGATTATATTTATGTGACAGAAGGTAATGCGTTTGAAATTCTTGATTATATGAAACGTAACGGAATAGTTGAGCTTATCACAAAATGTTTTAAGTCTGGGAATTGCGTATATATTGGTTCGAGTGCAGGTGCAATGATTGCAGGTACAGACATAAAACTGGCATCTGATTTCGATAAAAACCACAATAACAGTACTGATTTAGGAGCACTATGTCTATTCAATGGGACAATAATACCTCATTATTCGCATACTGATCTAAAAAGGTATATTAACTTAACAGACAAGAAAGACCTTTTGCATTATAACGAGATTTACTCAGTTAATAATGGGAAAGTTTTAGTACTAAATACGATGTAATGCGATACTTGTATCATAATAATATAAAGAATTTCCTTGCAATAAAAATATTTATTTGTAGAATATTTTATTGGAATCTATGATATTAGACTTTCAGTACTCAAATATAGATACAATGAAAAATCCTGATTTTCAGGTATTTCATTCTGTAAGAAATAGTGTTGTCAGTATTTGTTGCGATGGGGTAGTTCTTCCAAATTCAACACATGTTGAGATGGTTGTCTTGATGTCACGCAAAGATAAATAAGAGGCTCCAAAATGCCTGAAATCAGAGGTTTCCAGACTTTCGGTAATAATATCCGATAGCTGGAAACCTTTCATTTTGTCTTTCATAAATAGTGTAGGCCCTAACAGAATCGTTAGGTTGGGGCTAGAAAACTGCTTTTTATCCTACGAGACAGAGGAACTACTGTTTTTTGGATAGGTTGAGACTAGAGAACTGTTGTAAATAAATTAAGGTCTGGAATTATCCTTGATCAGGGGATGCGCTAGGGGGTGATAGTTCATATAAGTTGATCGTTGGTTGTGCTACGGTCGAAGTTAACACCAAATGTTTGTTTTGGGTTCTATAATATTTTGTGGTAATTCGTGATATATTGAACTAGAAGGATTTACTGTAAGTAGAAGGAGAAAAATCCATGTCAAAAGGTATAGAAATAATCGATGTAGGTGGGGTGAACTGTTATTTGCTCGAAGCAGATGATGGTTTTGTGCTTATAGATACCGGATTTTCTGCAAAACGTATGTTTCTTGATGAAGTGTTGAAAAAAGCACTCAATAAGCCCGGAGAAGTACCTAAAAAGCTAAAACTTGTTATTTTAACTCATGGCGATTCAGATCATGCTGGAAATTGTAAGTTCCTTAGAGAAAATTACGATGTGAAAATCGCAATGCACTTTGAGGATTCTAAGATGGTTGAAAATGGGGATATGTCGTGGAATCGGAAGTTAAAACCTGATAAAATCGCTTTTACTTTCAGATTAGTCACTCTTGCTTTCGGTAAGAATAGTATTTTTGACACCTTTAAGCCTGACATTTACATACAGGACGGACAAAATCTCGCTGAGTTTGGTTTATCTGCAAAGGTAATTCATCTTCCGGGGCACTCAAAAGGATCTATTGGTGTACTGACAAGCGAAGGTGATTTATTTTGCGGTGACTTAATTTACAATTTCGCAGGTTTCAGTTATATTGATAATCTTGAAGACTTTAACGAAAGCATAAATAAACTGAAAAAGTTGGATATTAATATCCTTTACCCTGGTCATGGGAAGCCATTTTCTATAAATTATTTTAATAAAAAATTTGTGTAAAATATATAATAACGTAAATGACTTATATCCGTCGGTTATCGTGTGAAATCTCAAAGAGGCGTTCAGTTCAGGATTAGGGCAACAAGTATTCTGAAGGACTGTCCATGGTCATACAGCTGCAAAAGTAATCTATAAGCGTGCAGATGCGCAGCAGCCATTTATGGGGTTGACGAAAAGCAACGCAGGTACTGGTGATTTATTTATCGAAAAGCTTACATAAATATTCAAAGCCAGTTGATATGTTTCCACAAACCTCGAAAACGCTGAAAAACGGTTGATATGTTTCCAAGAACGCAGACATCAATAATGGCAACTCGGGCCATATTAGTACTCAAATATTGATACAATGCATAGTCCTTGAATTTCAAGGGCTATCATTGTTTTTACGGAACCAAAACTTGCGCGGGTTATAATTTTATGAGATACTATAATCAAATGATATTATTAGTATACTTCTCTTAATGAATTGGTTTGAGAAAGTTGAATAGGTATAAAATTATTATTATTTCCCTTAAAGATTTGAATGAATTGGAGGAATTTATGTCAGTAGATGAACTTAAGGATAAATACTTGATGAGCTCGGTTTTCAATACGTTAGAAATAATTGACTTGCTTAGTGAACATCAGGAGCTTGGCGTTGCAGATATAAGTAAAATTACAGGTCTAGGCAAAGCGAGTGTATTTAGAATGCTCTATACCCTTGAAAAAAAAGATTTTGTTTTTAAAACTACCGGAGCTAAATATAGATTAGGAATCAAATTTGCTCATTATGGATCAATAGTACTTGATAATATAAATCTAATATCCTTATTGAAACCATATCTTGAGGCTTTGAGGGATAACAATAATGAAACTGTACATCTGGGAATTCTTGATGAAGATCTGAATGTAATATTTATTGCAAAAGAATCCAGTACCTCTACAATACAAATGACGTCAAGAGTTGGAAGCAGAATGCCCTTTTATGCAACTGCCACCGGAAAATTATTGTCCGCATTTAGCCTTGATGATGAAATGGAAAAAAAGATTCGATCATATACCCTAGTAAAATTGACCAATAATACTATAACTACTCACGATGAATTTTTTAAAACTTTGAAGATAATCAAGGAATTAGGGTATGCACAGGATTTAGAAGAGAGCGAAGATGGACTAACATGCTATGCAGCTCCTGTAAGGGATATAAGTGGTAAGGTAATTGCAGGTATAAGCATTTCAGGGCCTACACTAAGGATGGAGAGGAATAAGGAAAGCTTGCTAAAAGCTCTTAAGGGAACCACCGAAAGTATCTCAAAAGCCTTGGGATTTAAAATTAGCCAGCACAAATAAGAAAAAATAATAAAAAAGAAAATGTTTCGCTATGTTAAACAATGTTTAACATAGCGAATTTTTATGTAGACAAATAGTCTGTTATTTACTATAATGTATACGAGGTGTAAACGATATTTCGTATAGAGGAACAACTAAGCTGTATTTCTAATGTTGTATGAAAGGTGGAATCAAAATGTTAAAATTCAAATTCTATGGCTTAGGAGGCCAGGGGATTGTAACAGCCGGAAAGGTATTTTCGGAAGCTACAGCGTTGCTGGAAAACAAATATGCAATAACAGTTCCTGCTTATGGTCATGAAAGAAGAGGAGCTCCCGTAAATACAAGTATAATTACAGATGATAAACCCGTTCTTATAAACTCATTTGTTTATAATCCAGACATAGTTTTAGTAATGGACCATACTGTATCCGATAAAGGAATAAATATTGCCGAAGGTATTAGTAAAGATAGTATTCTTGTACTGAATACTGATGATGAGAATGTATTAAAAGATTATAAGAAATACAATTTCAAAGAAATTTACTATGTAGATGGAACTAAAATTGCCATTGAAAAAATTGGAGTTGGTATACCAAACGGATCTATGCTTGGCGCTTTAGCTGCAACAGGCGTTGTAAAAATCGAGTCCATTGAAAAAGCAATAATTAATTCATTTGGTGAAAAGGCAGGTGTTAAGAATGCAGAAGCAGCAAGAGTTGCATTTATCAGAATCCAAAAAGTATAGAGTTGTTGGACCTTGTGCCACAAAGTTTGGAGCTGACAATACGGGAAGTTGGAGACTTGAAAGACCTTCTGTTGATTATGAAAAATGCATCAAATGCGGAACATGTGAAAGGTTTTGTCCTACTAATGTTATTGAAGTCAAAAATGATCAGATGGAATGTATTGTAATTGACTTCAATTATTGTAAGGGATGCGGTATTTGTGTTAACGAGTGTCCTACAAAATGTATGACGCTGATTCCGGAAAGAGGTGAAATATAATGGCATTTAAAATGCTAGATGGCAACGGTGCAGCGGTAGAGGCTATGAAATTAGCCAAAGTACAGGTAATTTCTGCATATCCTATAACTCCACAAAGTTCTATATCAGAGAAGCTTTCCGAGCTAGTTGACTCAGGAGCGCTTCAAGCCCAATATGTTCGCGTTGAATCAGAGCACAGTGCTTTATCAATTGCAACTACAGCTGCACTGACAGGAGCAAGATCAGCTACAGCAACTGCTTCAAACGGGCTAGCTCTAATGCATGAGATATTGAGCATGACATCAGGTAACAGAATTCCTATTGTAATGCCAGTTGTAAATAGAGGAGTTGCTGCACCATGGACTCTATGGTGCGAACACGGTGATACAATGGCAGCAAGAGATTTGGGTTGGATGCAGTTTTTTTGCCAAAATGTACAGGAAGTTCTTGATATTACGCTTATATCATACAGAGTTGCAGAAGATGTAAGGGTACAAATGCCTGCAATGGTTTGTCTAGATGGTTTCTTCTTATCTCATTCCATGCAGAAGTTAGATGTACCCGCACAGGAAATGGTTGATGAATTCATTGGACCGTATACAAGAAAAAATACGTATTTGGATCCAACTGATCCAATGTTTTGTTGTGATCTTACAGGCAGCGGTGAGTATACAGAAATGAGATATCAACAAAAGTATGCTATGGATCATGCAATAGAAGTATTTGAGGAAATTGCTGATGAATTTGCGGGAAAATTTGGAAGAAAGATTGAAATAGTTGAACAGTATAAAACTGAAGATGCAGATGTTGTTTTGGTAGCTCTTGGTTCAATGTGTGGTACAGCAAAATATGTTGTTGACAAAATGAGAGAAGAAAGTAAAAAAGTAGGTCTTGCTATGGTTACAGTATTTAGACCCTTCCCAATTATACAGATTAAGAAAGCCTTATCAGGTAAAAAGGTAATTGGAGTATTTGACAGAAGTGCAGGATTAGGGAGTCAGGGCGGTCCTGTTTGGAATGAGGTATGCGCTGCTTTAAAGGATGAAATGTGTGATATCAGACATTTTATAGGAGGACTTGGGGGAAGAGACGTTACAATTGACAATATTGAGAAAATATACAATGAATTGTTGGAAATTAAAGATGGTATCAGACTTGAGCAAACAGAATGGATAGACCTAAAGGAGAATTCAATGGAGATTAGGCAGGTGATGAAGAATGTATGATTTGCAGCATAACTCAAAAGGTTTAGTAGCGCATGGCATAAGTGCTTGCGCAGGGTGTGGCATGGAGCTTGTTATGAGGAATGTATTAGATGTACTTGGAGAAGATACAATAGTACTAATTCCACCGGGATGTGCAGCACTATTCTCTGGATTTGGTGATGTAACGGGATTAAAAATCGCAGGTTTCCAAGGAAATCTCGAAAATACTGCAGCATGTGCAGCTGGTGTAAGAGCAGCACTAACAGCTCAAGGTAATACACATACAACTGTTTTGGCCTTTGCTGGAGATGGAGGTACTCTTGATATAGGGCTTCAGGCATTGTCAGGAGTATTGGAAAGAAGAGATAGAATTTTATACATTTGTTATGATAATGAAGCCTATATGAATACAGGTACTCAGGGCAGCAGTGCAACTCCTGTATATGCAAGCACCACCACAACTCCTACCGGCAAACTTACATCAAAGAAAAACTTAATTCAAATCGCAATAGCTCATGATGTACCTTATGCTGCTACAGCTTCGATTCATAACTTAAATGACCTTAGGAAAAAGATCCAAAAGGCAAAGAATACGGATGGCCCTGCAGTTCTTCATATTCAATCACCATGTCCGTCGGGATGGAAATATTCGCCTGCTAAAACAATAGAGGTAGCAAGAGCAGCTGTACAGACAGGAAGCTGGCTACTATATGAATATGAAGGCGGAAAGGTAACAATAAATAGCAAACTTAAGGAATTAAAACCAATCGAAGATTATATTAATCTTCAGGGAAGATTTAAACATATGTCTAAGGAAGATCGTGATGAGATGCAGAAGACTACTATTCAAAGCTATGAAAAATATATTAAACTGCTTGAATTTATGCATGGTTAGCACGATAAATGTAGCAAAAAAGAATGTATTAATTTTTATAAACTGATAGTCATAGATATTGAATATTGCACAAACTTACAGATATTGTAGAGATGACCATATTGTGTATTGATTCAAATATTAAATCTATCGAAGCTAATTGAAAATATAGTTATATATAAAAATAAAATTGTATAGATATAAGTAATGATAGTAATAATTCAGAAGATATAATATAGTAATATAATTATAACGGAGGTAGATCTATGAAACTTGGAATTATTGGTGGCGCGGGCTTATTAGGTTCAACTACAGCATTTGTTGTGGGGATGAAGGATATTTTAGATGAAATAAAATTAGTTGATCTGAACAAAAGTGTCTTAGGGAGTCATGTAATGGATATGGGGCAGGCGTTATTGCCAATTTCTAAGACAAAGATTACCATGGCAGATTATTCGGATCTGAGTGATTGTGACATTATTGTAATTACAGCCAGTCTTCCAGAAAGAAAAGTTGACAATAGGAATGAGTATTTACAAGGTAATTTAGGTATTATGAAACCTATTTGTGAAAGCCTAAGGGAATTCACCAAAGAAGCTATAGTACTGACATGTACTAATCCTATTGATGTTTTCAATTATGTTACTTGGAAATTGCTAGGGTGGAATAAAAATAAAATTTTAGGTTTTGATTTAAACGATACTTTAAGACTTAAGTGGTCTGTAGCTAGTGTAACTGGATTGGAGTATGGGAAACTAAATGGTTATTGCATCGGAGAACACGGTGATGGTCAAGTTCGTCTATTTGACCAAATGACTTATGAAGGTAGACCTATAAATTTGACTGATGAACAAGCAATTAGCTCAACAAAGCTAACCGCAGATTGGTTTAGAACTTACCAAGAACTAGAAAGTAAACGTACAACTGGCTGGACGTCAGCTGTAAATTTGGCGGAAATAATTGAAGCAATTGCTACAGATTCTGGTAAAGTTATTCCATGTTCTATAATTTTAACTGGTGAGAATGGCTATGAAGGCGTATCCATGGGAATGCCTGTTTCATTAGGAAAAGATGGAGTTAAAGAAATTGCGTTACCAGAATTGACTACAACACAAAAAGAACAACTAAATAATACTGCTGAAAAGATCAAAGGTTTAATTAATTCAGTAATTCAATAAAATATAAGGAGAGAGTAAGTTGAGTGTATTATTAGCAATTTCACCAATTGTTTTTGTTATGGTAGGTATCGTTGGACTCAAAATAAAAGCAACTAAGGTATCGCTAGCTGCTATGTTATATACAATAATAATATCATATATAGCGTTTAATGGTACAGCAGATCTTATTAAGACACAAGGATTTAATGGAGTATATTCTGCAGCACAAACAATGTGTGTTATTTTCGGAGCATTTACAATGCTAAGTGTAATGCGCTTATCTGGAGCAATGGATAAAATTAATGTTACCCTCTCTCATGTATCGAATGATAAACGAGTTCTGCTTATTCTAATAGCCTTTGCATTTGGAGCTTTTATTGAAGGAGCAGCTGGAGCAGGAACTCCTGCAGCTATAGCAGCACCTTTCCTTGTAGGTTTAGGATTTCATCCAATGTCAGCAGTAATGGCTTCGCTTATTTCAAATGGACTTCCTTCGTCATATGGTGGAGCTGGATTATCAACAATAGTTGGTACTGGAGGGGTTGTTGATGTTGTACCAACAATGAATGCTTCTTCTACAGCTGGTTGGCTACATTTGTTTGGAGCATTAATAGTGCCTACAATGATAATATTATTGCTTTATGGTAAGAAAGGTCTA
This sequence comes from Youngiibacter multivorans, assembly GCF_017873395.1. Taxonomy (GTDB): domain Bacteria; phylum Bacillota; class Clostridia; order Clostridiales; family Clostridiaceae; genus Youngiibacter; species Youngiibacter multivorans. The sequence goes on from NZ_JAGGKC010000015.1 coordinate 27,497, forward strand.
CAGGGAAAGGGAATTAAAGGATTCTTATTATCTATAGGTGCTACATACGGAGCAACATTATTCGTGATTTCGAATTTTGTTGGACCAGAATTGGTATCCATGACAACAGGAGTTGTAACAATTATTGCAGTAATAATCTATGTGAGGTTAGTCAAGATAGAAACACCAATTGATTTCTATGTAACTAAAGAGAAAAAGGCTGCTTCTGATCAAACCTCTGTTACCATAAAAGAAGATAAATTTTCTGCATTGCAGGCACTGAGTCCTTACTTGATACTGCTAATTGCCCTTCCGGTAATCAGATTCAATGTTCCACTAAAAATATTAACAGTGTATGGATATCCAACATGGGTAGGATTAGTAATATTTATTGTTGCTTTAATTGGAGCTATAATACTAAAATCAGCAAAATTGATTCCAGAATCGATCAAAATTGCATTTAAGTCAATAATACCAGCATTTATTGCAATGGGTTCACTACTAGTTCTAGCGAATATTATGAATAAAACAGGTATGATGGCATTGATCGCAAAAACATTATCAGCTGCAGGAGGATTTTACCCAGCTCTGTCAGTTTTTATCGGCTCATTAGGAGCATTCATGACAGGTTCAACATTAGGTTCTAATATAATGTTTGCTCCTCTTCATGTACAAGCAGCCTCTTTATTGAATCTGAATCCAAGTATTCTGGTTGGTTCATCAAGTGCAGGTGGCGCATTGGGTAACATAATCTGTCCAAATAATGTTATAGCGGTAGCAACGACAGTTAATTTACTTGGATCTGAAGGAGAAATAATTAAGAAAGTACTAAAACCATGGTTTATTCTCGCACTTATGTATGGTGGTCTTTCTCTATTGTATTCACATATCTTATTCCCAACATACGGAATGTAATAACGTGTAGATGAATTAATCAATAAATATGTGGTATTAATTAGATACGGATTAGCAATTTAGGTTTCTTACAAGGTTGTTGTGAAGTAATAATGGCTGGCACAAAATAAACTCCTTTGTGTCTGTTGTTTAGTTAAGGAAAATAATAGAGATAAGGAGAAATTTATGTTTGTAAAAAGTTTTAGTCATTTAATAGAACTTACTAAGGAAAAGAAAGCAAATAAAATTGCAGTAGCAGCTGCTGATGATGCAGAAATCATAGAGGTAATATATCAAGCTGAGAGTATAAATCTTGCCGAATTTATTTTACTTGGTGACATAGATAAGATGAGAACAATCATTTCAGAACATAATTGGAACATAAGGGCTGAGTTGATTGATGAAAAAGACCATAAAAAAGCTGCTGATTTAGCAGTTGACTTGGTTGTGCAAGGAAAGGCCGGGACACTAATGAAGGGAATGTTGCATTCATCAGTATTTTTGAAAGCAATATTAAATAAAGATAAGGGACTTAATATAGGAAAGCATATAACACAGATCTCAGTTCTAGAAAAAGACAATGGAGAGGGTCTCAGATTTATTACTGATTGTGCAATTACAGTAAATCCTGATTTGTTAGGGAAAAAAGAAGTGTTGGAAAATGCAGTGGGTTTAGCACATAAGTTAGGAATCAAAATACCAAAGGTTGCAGTACTCGCTTCACTTGAGGTTATAAATCCTACAATGCAGGACACGATTGATGCAGCAGTATTGAGCAAAATGTCTGAAAGAGGACAAATTCAAGGTTGTATAGTTGACGGACCATTTGCTTTTGATAATGCAGTATCTTTTGAAGCTGCAAAAGCAAAAGGAATATCCGGTCAAGTTGCTGGCAATGCAGACATCATTGTAGTTCCAAATCTTACTGTAGGCAACACATTAACCAAATCCATAACTTATATTGCAAAGAAAACTGTTGTTGCAGCAACAGTAGGAGCATCTGTACCAATAGTTTTTACATCAAGAACTGAATCCATTGAAGGTAAACTTCTTTCAATTGCATTAGCCTCTTATGTATCGTAAAACTAATAATAAGCGAGGTGATAAATTGTACAAAATATTAGCAATTAATCTAGGATCAACATCCACGAAAATAGCATATTACGAAGATGATGATTGCAAAGTTCGCACAAATGTTGAACATCCTGTTGAAGAAACTTCGAAGTTTTCACATTTCATGGAACAAAATGAATATAGAGAAAAAATAATCGCGAAATTTATGGAAGAAAACAGAATTGATAAAACTTCACTATCTGCTATTGTAAGCAGAGGCGGTCATACAGAATCATTAGAAGGTGGAGTCTACAGAGTAAATGAGGAAATGCTTAAGCAACAGGCCAGCGGAATGTATGGTCAACATCCATGTGATCTTGGGAGTAAAATTGCATTTGAAATGTGTAAAACCACTAAAGCAATTCCACTAATAGTAGACCCACCTATTACAGATGAATTTGATTTAGTTGCGAGAATATCAGGCCATCCTCTCATAGAACGAAGAAGCAGTTTTCATGCTTTAAGTCATAAGGCTACGGCGAAAAGATACGCAAGAGAAAACGGGCTGAAATATGACGAATTAAGTTTAGTTGTTGTTCATTTGGGAGGGGGAATATCAGTCTCTCCACATAAAAATGGACGGATGATAGATGGAGAAAATGCTTTAGAAGGGGATGGATCTTTTTCAACAAACCGAACAGGAGCATTGCCTGTAGGTGATTTGATTAGATTGTGCTTTTCAGGTAAATATACTTATAATGATGTACATAAGATGCTTAATGGCGAAGGTGGATTAGTAGCTTACCTTGGAACTTCAGATGTAAAGACCGTAGAAGAAAATGCTAAATCAGATGAAAAGTCGGCTCTATACCTTGATGCAATGATATATCAAGTGTGCAAACAAATTGGAGCTATGGCTACAGTCCTTTCGGGAAAAGTTGATGCAATTTTGCTAACAGGCGGCATAGCATATTCTCAATCAATAGTAGGAAAAATAGAAGACAGATGTGGATTTATTGCTCCTATTGTAGTTTACCCTGGTGAAAATGAAATGGAATCTCTTGCTAGAGGTACTCTTGAAGGACTTCGTGGTTATGAGATTATTAAGGAATTTGAACCTAAGTGCCGGTAATTATTTAATCACTTGATATAAAGAATGACTCAATCTACTGGTTAAGAATGACAGTATATTCAATCTATGGACCTATTAATATCTTTGATGAGTTTATATAATTTAATACTATCATTTAGTTGAGTTTGATAAGCTTAAAATCTAAAAAACTTATAAATTAGTCAGTTCGAGTTGTTTTATGCAAGGGGGATACTTTTACGCGAAAGTCAATTATGCGTATTAGTATCTTCTTGTTGCCTAAACACATGTTGAGACAGTCGTCTTGATAGAGAAGTAAAGCCTTGAGCGCTTGCATTTTGAATTATCGAACAGATAGAAATTGATCAAAAAAATAAAGTCATGCCCACTTGATGATTTTGATGAACCGCTCTTTCTAGAAGCAGTCGATAGGGTGGTGGTGCGGATAAATAGAGTTTTGAACTTTCATTCTAATAATTGGCGAAATAAACACTAGAAAGAGATGCAGGAAAACTACCAGCCATAACGTAGGGGCCTGGAAGCTTTCCTTATCTGTGATTAGTCCGTAAACCTTCTTGAAAGATGAAACGCATGCCGAAAATAAAGACTACTGTTAAACGTTCGTCTGGTTCGATATCGCTTCCAGCTTCTGAAACTGTATCTCATAGATTTTTTACAGTTTGTTCAACTTATCTGATAAGATTCTGACCACGTGCGGATAACCAAGGGACGTCCCTAATCCAAATTAAAATCCCCTCTCCGATTTCTCGGAAAGGGGATTATTCTACATTTGCTTACAAGTAAGATTCGATTCCTGACCGGAATCCTCTGCGTCATGGTTATTTTGATTTTTCTTCTTCCTTACCATTTTCAGGAACAGACTCTGCAGCTTCCTCAGCCACTTCTTCTGTGGTTTCTGGTTCACCCACTCTCTGCTCATGTACGCTTACAACCATGGTTTCCGGGTCTGTCTCGAGTTTGACGCCTTCTGGTAGCTTCACATCAGCAAGCAAGATATGTTCTCCGGGCTCGAGCTCTGAAGCATCGATCTCGATATGATCAGGGATATCCTGTGGCAGTGCCTTGATGAGGATGGATGGCAGGTTCTGTACGAGCAGGTATCTCTTGGCCTCGATCTGCTCCTTGCCCAGGATCCTCAAGGTGACTTCCTGCTTGATCTCATCTGTTAGGGAGATCTTCATGAAGTCGATGTTGATATAGGCGTCACCAAGGGCATTCTTCTTCAATTCCTTGACGATGACATCGTAATTTCCTGAACCTTCCACGTTAAGTTTGTAAACTGCGTTTTTTCCCGCTACCTTGAGTGTCTTTCTCAGTTCTTCCTGTTTGATTACTATGGACAGCGTCTCCATTCCTTTTCCATAAACTGTAGCAGGAAGGTAGCCTTCTTTTCTTAGTCTCTTATTGGCTGCAGTGGCTGCACCCTCTCTTTTTGTCGCTTTGATGGTTTCAATCTTGTTCATGTCTCATGTCCTCCTTAGAATATATGCATCTTCATCATGGCTGTTCCGACAAAAGTTCTGGTTCAGTTTCGTTCCGGGTAGAATGGGTATACGATTCCTTTTCCTTACGGGATCGTGAATTTCTATTCTTACCTGCTCAAACGAAATGCTCCTGTCCTTCTTTCAGCCATAAAACCCGCAGTGACAATCTTAACCCGATTCGACGACAACGGATTGGCAACTAGAACACGTTTCAACCTCTAAAAGTCTATCAATCTATCTTCATGTCCTATTCTGATATCCTAAGTATGGCTGTCCAAGGTTTTTGAATTATCTATTTGTCCACCACTCGGCTTCCCTAAGAGCTCTTCTTTGAGAATGAATAACTCTTCAATCGGAAGGCCGAAGTAGCTCGTGATTTTCAACGCGAGTTCAAGACTAGGGTTATACTTGTTGTGTTCGATGGCTGTGATGGTCTGTCTGGTTATTTTAAGGTCTTCAGCCATCTTCTTCTGCGTGATTCCCGCATTTTTGCGGATTTCCCTTACTCTGTTTTCCACTCCCATGTCTTAACCTCCTGTCAAAATGTAAATAAACCTTTACATGATTATAACATAAATCAGACGCATTAATGTAAAGATTTATTTACATTTGTGTTCGAGGTCTATGACGAGCTACAAAATGAGCACGCTTTCCCCAGGGAATCGTTGTCAGCTTTTCGACAAGATTTCTTTCCTCCAGAAAAAAAGCCAGTCTTACTGTCTATCAAACTCCTTATCGTTCAACGAGTTTTCCTTCATGCTCGGATCGAACTCAGGGCTTCCTCCTGCAAGTCTGTCCTCCTCAAGGATTTCCATGCCCTACGAAAGTTCGGCCATTTCGCATCCTTTCCCCTCAAATATTTATTTTCTGAATTTTAATAAGCGTCCGCAAAAATCAGCTTATCAGGGACTTTTGTTGTATGTATGTAGGACTTTTGCAGCGCAAGACAGCCATCTGGAATTATTGAAGTAATCTGTGGGAAGTGGCTTAGCTTGAAAAGGATGAAGAAACTCATTTGCAGAAAAGCTTGGTAAGCTAATGCAAATCAAACCTGATACGTTGGTGGTTGGAGTTGATGTAGGGAAAAATGTACATTACGCCAGAGCCTTTGATTATAGGGGAATCGAACTTGCAAAGCTGATCAAGTTCAGCAATAACCGAAAGGAATTTGAAATCTTTGACAGTTGGATGAAGTCCTTGATGGTACTTAAGGGAAATACCGATACCATAGTAGGCTTGAGCCCAAAGGGCACTACTGGTTTGCACTCGGAGATTTTCTTAAGATCCGTGGTTATGAATTGGGCATAGTCAATCCATTTCACTTAAAATGCACAAGGGAACTTGATGACAATAGCCTCTTATGAACAATCCGGTTAATTTCTCTTAAGTAAATACCGAGACTCATAGACATTTACAGAATATCGAAACCTGATAATTATGGAGGTGTAATTTTGAGAAAATCAAAAATGAGATATCTACTTATTTCAGCTATTCTGATTTCATATATCATTTCAGGTTGCAGCACTTCCAGCCCCAATGCTCCAACTCAACCACCCCAACTGCTGCATTCCAACGTCTTCCACACCAAACGCAACGACTCCAACAACAAAACATCAGTTATGCAATGTTGTTACTGATGTTTTGTTTGAGTGTCCGAGCTGGGTTCAAGTAGAATCAATTCTCATGAGAGAACATTATTAATTTGTTTAAAGTACAGATATATTTAGTTAGATTAATGATGATATGATTTTGTTAAGGACAAAAGGCTGTCATAAATATCACAAAACAGGATACATTCCATAATAAAATGAGAAGAGGGATTAGCATGGTCAGAAGATCAATGGGATATGTTCTGGTTTCATTTATCCTTACAATCTTCATTTTTTCAGGTTGCAGTTCTTCCGTCGGAAATGAGCCGAGGACAGAAACTACTAGTACAACTATCGAAACTACTAAAGATACTGATGTAATACCAAGTGACAAAGATGTTGATGCAGATAGCGATACTGGAATAGCGAGTGATGAAGACAATGATACAGAGGACGATGTTAATACTGTTGATGATGAGGTCTTAAATTTCATAGATCCAGATGTGAATCCCAATGTTTCAGGCTTAGGACTTTCTGTGATGAGAGGCAACTCAATATACTACAGCGACAATGGTCTCTATAAGATAAGAACTGATGGAACTGGTAAGTTCAAGATAAGCGATGATTTTGCAATGCATCTCTATACTTATGGTGAGTGGATATACTATGTCGGCCAAAACAGCGGAATATACAAAATAAAGCCAGATGGAACTGAACTGTCACTGGTAATTGAAAATAATGCGGGCAGTCTGGTAGTAACAGATGAATGGATTTACTTTATCGATATTTCTGAAGTAGTTAATAAAGCGGCAAAATCTCCTCAGATATCAAGGATTAAGAAAGACGGGACAGGAAGACAGAAGATAATTGATAATACTCCAAACTATTTCAACCTTTCGGGTGACTGGATATACTACCTAAAGTATCCTGAATACAGACTTTACAAGGTTAAGACAGATGGTTCCGGCAATGCGAAAGTCAGTAATGCTGTGGTAGTCAAGTTTAAAATTCTAGGAGACTACATTTATTATACTGAAAATGCAGAATCAGATGTACGTGCGGGAATATGGAAAATGAAGCTTGATGGTACTAAAGCAGTAAGACTTACTAAAAACTACGTTGCATCATTTAACGTAAGCGGAGACTGGATATACTACAGTGAAGGACAGGAAGGAGGGATTAAGAAAATAAGAACTGATGGAACTCAGGAGACTAAAATAAACGAAGATACGGCTAGCTGGATCAATGTACATGGAGACTGGCTCCTATACCAATGGGAGGATAAAACCATTATGACAGGGCCTTGGGAGAAGCTGACAATGGTGAGGACAGACGGAACAGGAAGAATGGATTTTTGATTTGTATTGATATCAAATATCAACAGTTTATTTGAGCTGAATTGCCGCGCTTAATGACTGTCAGGGCAGATATGTCTAGGAGTATTACTCGAAGATTCTATAGCGTGTAGCCTTTAATAATATCCAAGATATTTTAGTCAGGAAAAATGGAGAATTGTTTTTGTGACTATAATATTTGATAGCATTACTGTTATTTCATCAATAATTATTAGGGGGTATTTCATCAATGGCAGAAGATCCAGGAATAGGATTCAAAATCCAAGGTGTTGTGACAGACGTAAAAGGTGAATGTAGTGCAGGCCATAAGGTAGGGGACAGGTTCAATATCAGTTGCTATGATTGCGGTGGATTGTGCGGATTTTTCTATCATGATATGTTTCCGAATTTGCTGACCTTTCAGTTTGGAGGGAAATTACCATGGTGGGAAGGTGATACAATAACTGTACAATGCCCTGACATGGACAACCAGGTAACAGTAAAATTGGAGCGAATGGAGCGTACCTCGTAATCATTTAGGATTCAGCAAAGCCTTTGAGGTTTGCCTTAAGTCAGCTTTATTCAGGGGACAAAAAAGGATGTAAATTTAGATTACATCCTTTTTTGATGAAGTATATTTGGATTTATAATCCTAATGCTGTCAAAAGCTTTGGGATTTGGCTGCTGAGTGCTGAGAATGTCATGAAGAGAACAAAGATATAACTGACAGTCATGCTTATTCTCAAGAGTGTAGGCTTTTTGAAACCTGCATTTATGTCGCTTCTCCATATCAATAATACGATGAACAGCCCTGCGACCGGTGTTGAGATTGAAGTAGCCACATTCGCGAAAAGTATCAGTTGTGTTGGAGAACCTCCAAAACTGTAAGCGACTGCCATACCGAAAATCAGTGAAGCCAAGCTGCCGTATTTGACCCATTTTGACTCAAGAGCAACTTCCTTTTCAAAACCAGCTCCAAGAAGCACCATTCCTCTTTGTGTATTGCCAAGAAGTGATGAGAATCCAGCACCAAGAAGTGCGATACCCATAACGTATTTTGCTGCATTACCCATGATTGGGAACAGCATCTCAGCTAACTGTGCAGGAGCCTTTATGGTTGATCCTGTTGGATGCAGTACTATTGCACCTACAAGTATTATTGCACCTGAGATCATTACGACACTTAATATATGTATTGCAGCATCAGTCAGCATGACACCGTTGAACAGGTCTTCTTTCTTCCACTTCTTCTCCTTGCCGAGGTATGTGTTGTAAACACCCGTTGTTACTGCGGCATTTGTGGATATGAAAGCAAGTGCTGTGGCAAGACTGCCTGCAGGAACGGCAAAACCTGTGAATCCACCGGCCATTTCACCCCAGTTAGGGCCTCCGACTCCAATAATGGTTGCATAGAAAGATACAATCATAGCCAATATACATAGGGTGATAATCTTTTCAACCTTTGAGTAGACGTTTTTGCCGAAATAACAGTATACTACAACAGCCACCATCAATGCCGATCCGATTTTCCAGTTGATTCCTGAAATCAGGGTGACACCTGCACCTGTGCCAGTTACGTTGCCGATAGTGAAGAACAGGCAGGCTAAGAACGTTGCAATTCCCACCACATTTGCAGCAACCGGACCGTAATACTTTCTGATTGAATGGATGGTAGGAAGTCCGGTCAATATGGCCAGTCTGTTTGTTACCATCATGAATGTTATGCCCATAAGTACAATCGGTATGAGAAGCCAAATAAGTGCATATCCATAGTTAGCGCCAATCATTGAAGCTGTAGTTATTGCTCCCGGTCCTATTACAATGCCGGTTGCTATTAGTCCTGGTCCTATACGCTTTAGCAGTTCTTTTACTGGAAGTACCTTAACATCGGTTCCGAAGTTGGTATTGGTGTTGTTATTGGTAATTTCATTTACACTCACAGAAATCCCCCCAGACTCTATTAATTGAAGTGTAATCTTGGTCAAATAAACAGGGGATCTTCTGATTTTATCCTGTTTATTTGACCAGATTTTCAGCAGCTGCTAAAACTGATTCATGTCTACGGCAGGAAGTTCACTATTCTTAAGTCCAAGTGCTACCCAGTCCTTTTCTTCCTGATTGAGTGGAAGAACTGGCTTTCTCATAATTCCGTTGGAGAATATTCCTCTCTGTACAAGCGCTTCCTTAAGCTTTGCATGAGCCTCACCTGATGGCTGTCCACCACCGTATATTGCCTGTGAGATGTGGAATATTCTATCTGACCAGTTCTGAGCTTCTTTGAGAGTGTGCTTGTCCGGATTCGAGAAGACTTCCCATGCAGGGCAGATCAGTTCAGGAACACAACCTGCGAATCCTATCAAAGCTCCGTCCATTCCTGGGAACCAGCTTACACATAAAGTCTCATCATGGCAAGTGATCAGGGAAACATCAGGACACTCTTTCCTTAACAATCTTACATCATGTTCGTATATAGATGTTACTCTTGTTCCCATCTTTATGGACTTCACATGGTCTATTTCCTTGCACATCTTTATAAGGGTCTCAACAGGGTAGTTCGCCTTTGATGTAGCCGGATACAGATGGATTATGATATCAATGTCAGCGCCTTCTGCAACATCCTTAACATAATGGAAAGGTGCATCATGGTGCATTCCGAATCTTAACCACATGTGTGGAGGCATAAGGAGTATGCCGTCAGCACCTGCTGCCTTTGCTTCCTTGGCCATTTCAATTGATTCGATCGTATTTTCACAGTTGATTCCGGAGATTATGGTCATTATATCTCCACATTCTTCTGCACATATTTCGATTACCCTATTACGCTCACTTCTTGAAAGTCCTGTAATTTCGCCAGTATGTCCGTTGCAGACCAGCCCCTGGATTCCCTTGTCATAGAAGCTCTTGAGCCATCTGAGATATTTCCTGAACTCTTCCTCATTGATTGAATAGTCATCATTGAGTGGAACCGATACTGCAGGGAATATGGTCTTGAAATTCTTAGTCTTTGTCATTTTATAATCTCCTTTTTTTTTGGTAGCGTTGTTCTCTGATAAGCTGCAGATAAGCAATTAACTTGCGCGCTAGATAATTTTTATCTGCAAACGATTGTATGTTGTGATACAATTTAATCACAGCATGAATCAGTCGTCAATGGATTATGCGCAACCTACAATTTTTTGCATATTATTGCCTGTGAAATCGATGTGAAACCGTGTTTTGAGGTGAAATCACCTGTTTTATGCATTTATTCAGAGATATTTTGGTTCCATGCACGTACTCGAAATCAGACTGAACATGCAAAATATCAATCAGTTTATTGGTCAATATAAACATGTATCTGTCAATTATAAGCAATCGATTGTATAATGCTGTCATAAAGGAGATGATATTGTGGCTACAATGAAAGATGTGGCAAAACTGGCCTGTGTAGACATCAGCACTGTTTCCAGGGCACTTAACGATACTGCATATGTTCATCCTGAAACAAGAGAGCGAATCTTTGCTGCAGTGAAAGAGCTCAGTTATCAGCCTAATGTCCTTGCTCAGGGGCTTAAGAAAGGTAAAAGACATACTATAGGTGTTGTGCTTCCAAGGCTGCACATGGCGATTTTCTCGGAAATCATGCAGGGAATTGAAAAGGAAGCCAGGAAGTACAATTACGCTACATTGATCTGCAACACAGAGGATGATCCTGAGATTGAAAAGGAAAGTCTGAGCAGACTAAGGAACGGTTTTGTAGATGGGATAATAATTGCAGGTACTGGACGAAACATAAGATTGCTTCATGATATTAAAGCGAGCGGTATATCAGTAGCACAAATCGTCAGAGACCAGGACACTTCAGTCAGCAGCGTAATTGCAAACTATGAGGCTTGCGGATATGAGGGCACCAAGTTTTTGGCACGCAAAGGATGCAAAGAAATCGGGCTGATAAACGGGAATACACACCTGGCTCCCTACAGAGACAGGTATAAGGGTTACAAGGCAGCACTCAAGGAACTGAACCTGAAAGAGAATTACAATACTTCATTGGAGCCATCCAATACATTCGAATATGGTTATAATTGTGCCAAGAAGCTGCTGGAGAACAATGAGAAGCTTGATGCAATCATGGTTTCAGTTGATATCCAGGGAATTGGAGCAATGAGAGCAATAAAGGAAAAGAAGCTGAGAGTTCCTGATGACATACGTCTCATGAGCCTTACCGGGCATACAGTTGGAAGTATGCTGGAAACCACCATGACGGCACTGGAAATACCTGCACATGAAATGGGGGAGAAGGTTGCCAAGATGATTATTGAGGACATAGAGGCTCCATCAGACAAGAAACCAAGTGCGCAGCATCTGACCTTCAATGCATCCTTAGTTGAAAGAGAGAGCACATAGGAGCCATGAAATGATGAGAATCAATTTCCCGCAAGAAGCATAAAAAGCTAGCTGCATCAGTCTTGAGTTAGAAAATGAAGTCAAACTATTCCATATCAAACAACAGTAGATTAATGACAGGGGATCCATCACGGATTATTAATAGCAGCCGTATTGGTCTTTCGTATTCACGTCACTGAATTTCAATGTGATAAAAGTGTGGATGTGCAATTTCCGGTTATTCTATAGTTTATTTTCCCATGAATAATGCTCCCCATATGATAAACAGTTTTTTACTGTGTACCATATGGGGAGCATTTTAGTAGAAACACTATTGAGCTATTTTATGTTCGCGTGGTATTCCTGCAGGGACCGTATCATCGACAATGGCATATTGTTCTCAATGTATGCCTTTATTCCTTTAGCGCTGGCAAAAGCAGCTGTCATAGTTGTAATATAGGGGACCTTGTGTCTGACGGCCAGCATGCAGATGGAAATGTCGTCGAATTCACTAATTCTGGAGCTTGGAGTGTTTATTATCAGCTTGATTTCATTGTTGTAGATGCTATCAGAAATATTAGGACGACCCTCATGCAATTTTTTGATTTCTTCGCAGTTCACCCCGTTATTCTGCAGGAAAGCGCAGGTGCCTTTTGTAGCTCTGATCTTGAAGCCGATTTCCATGAACACCTTGGCAGCCTTCAAGACTTCCTGCTTATCGTTGTCATTTACACTGATCAGAACAGTTCCAGATGTTGGAAGCGGAAAGGAAGTTGATTCCTGTGCCTTGACATAGGCAAGTTCAAAAGAATCTGCCATACCCAGCACTTCTCCTGTAGACCGCATTTCTGGCCCCAGAACCGGATGTACCTCCGGGAACATGTTAAAGGGCAATACAGCTTCCTTCACACCATAATGAGGGATATTCTTGTTTACCAATAGGCTCATGTCACAATTTTCACCGGAATATACAGCCATGATGATCTCCGTGGCAATGCTGGCCATGGGGATGTTGCAGACCTTAGAAACCAATGGCACGGTCCTTGAGCCTCTTGGGTTTGCTTCCAGAACGTAAACCGTGTCGCCTTCGATGGCATACTGCATGTTCATCAGACCTACGACCTTCATCTCCTTCGCAATCTTCTTGGTATATTCAACGATTGTCTTCAAGTGCTCTTCCCGAATGCTTATGGGCGGGATGACACAAGCTGAGTCGCCGGAATGTATCCCTGCATATTCTATGTGTTCCATGACTGTCGGTACGAATGCGTCCTTACCATCTGCGATTGCATCAGCTTCAGCTTCTGTAGCATCCTTAAGGAAACGGTCAACCAGAATCGGACGATCCTTCGTGACACCAACTGCAGACACCATGTATTGTCTGAGCATCTCATCGTCATGGACAACCTTCATTCCGCGGCCTCCAAGAACATAGGACGGTCTGACCATCAATGGATAACCAATACGATGTGCGATTTCGATTGCTTCCTCCACATTTACTGCCATACCTGATTCAGGCATCGGTATATCCAGCTTTTCCATGATGTTCCTGAACAGGTCCCTGTCTTCCGCAAGGTCTATGGTCTCTTGGGAGGTACCGAGGATTTTAACCCCAGCCTTCTCCAGTTCACCTGCTATATTGAGAGGAGTCTGACCACCGAAGGAAACAATTATCCCTTCAGGTTTTTCCTTTTCATATATGCTAAGGACATCCTCGACCGTAAGTGGTTCGAAGTACAGCTTGTCAGAGGTATCATAGTCTGTTGAGACTGTTTCCGGGTTACAGTTGACCATGACTGTTTCGTAACCCAAGTCCTTCAGGGTATAGGCAGCATGAACACAGCAATAGTCAAATTCTATGCCCTGTCCTATCCTGTTAGGGCCTCCTCCAAGTATCATGACCTTCTTCTGGGTGCTTACAGGAGTGGTGTCAGGAGCGTTATAGGTAGAGAAGTAGTATGACGCGTTTTCAACACCGCTTACAGGAACCGCTTCCCATCCTTCAACAGCACCAATCTTTGTCCTCTTTTCACGGATTTCGTATTCACTTATTCCCAGAAGCTTTGAAAGATATCGGTCTGCAAAGCCGTCCTTCTTGGCTTTGATAAGCAGCTCATCAGGAAGGTCCGCTCCACGGTGCTTGAGCAGCTCTTCTTCAAACTGAACAAGCTCTTTCATCTGCTCAAGGAAATATGGCTTAATATAGGTCAGGGAATAAAGACTGTCTACGTCCGCACCTTTCCTAAGCGCCTCATATAGGATAAATTGGCGTTCGCTGCTAGGTTCTGCCAGCAAAACGAGCAGCTCATCAAGTGTTTTCTCGTTAAAGTCCTTTGCAAAGCCAAGCCCATATCTACCAATCTCAAGAGACCTGATAGCTTTTTGCATCGCTTCCTTATAGTTTTTACCGATACTCATGACTTCACCGACAGCACGCATCTGGGTTCCGAGCTTGTCAATGGAACCAGGGAACTTCTCAAAAGCCCATCTGGGGAACTTGATTACCACATAGTCGCCTGAAGGGGTGTATTTTTCAAGAGTCCCGTCCCGCCAGTAGGGTATTTCATCAAGGGTGAGTCCGGCTGCGAGCAAACAGGATACATAGGCTATTGGAAATCCAGTCGCCTTGGATGCCAGAGCTGAGGAGCGTGAGGTACGGGGATTGATTTCAATGATTACTACCCGTCCGGTTTTAGGGTCATGTGCAAACTGGACATTGGTTCCGCCTATGACATCAATAGCTTCAACCACATCGTAGGAATATTTCTGAAGACGCTTCTGAAGCTCATCGCTTATTGTAAGCATCGGGGCAGAGCATATGGAATCTCCTGTGTGTACGCCGACTGCATCGATATTTTCGATGAAACATACAGTAATCATCTGATTCTTGCTGTCCCTTACGACCTCCAGCTCAAGTTCTTCCCAGCCGAGAACTGATTCTTCTACCAGAATCTGACCCACCATGCTGGCAGCTATGCCACGTGCCGCTATTACCCTCAGTTCGTCGATGTTATACACAAGACCGCCGCCTGTACCACCCATGGTGTAAGCCGGACGGATCACTACAGGATATCCAAGTTCATCAGCGATCCTTTCTGCCTCCTCCACACTGTAGGAAGCCATGCTTCTTGGCATGTCTATACCCAGCTTTGCCATGGTATTTTTGAATTCGATGCGATCTTCGCCTCTTTCGATGGCATCGATCTGAACTCCAATCACCTTGACACCGTATTTCTCCAGTACCCCGAGCTTTGAAAGCTCAGAACAAAGATTAAGGGCCATCTGGCCTCCGAGATTTGGAAGAACAGCATCAGGCATTTCTTTTGCAATGATTTTTTTAAGACTTTTGACATTCAGCGGCTCAATATAAGTAGAGTCAGCGATGCCGGGATCGGTCATTATGGTAGCAGGATTTGAATTTACCAATACTATCTTGTAACCTAATCTACGCAGTGCTTTACAGGCCTGGGTGCCTGAATAGTCAAACTCACAGCCCTGACCTATGACGATAGGTCCGGACCCAATGATCAGAATCTTGTTGATGTCAGTTCTCTTTGGCATAATAACTCCTCGCTTTGCATAATTATCCTAAGTTCGTTAATGTGATAAGATAATCATGATTAGAATAAGTGCAGTATACACTTAAAAACATTGTAGACTAGAAAGCGGATTCATGTAAATATTTTTTATAAATATGCATTATCTTTCTGGGTTCATCACAAATTTCGTGCAGGCAGATTATAAACTTGTCTCATAGAATTAGATTTTCATTCAAAGGATGGTTTGTAGATGGAGTGATAGATAAGAATATATATTTTAATTTACACAGGCAGAAATGTTTATTTATCCATAATAGTGTAAGTGGTTGAGACCTCTTGAAGTGACTTAAAATCAATTTGATTACCTGGCATTAATTTTTCGGCATGATTTCAATAATTTGGGAAATGAAAACCCAAGGAACGTATCGATCCGAATTATCCTGGAGTACGCACAATGCAAGCGATTAACAGCGGAATTCTAGAATTGATTATATAAATGGCCAGTGTGATATAATTAAGGTAACTAAATTGGATGATAAATAGATATTCTAATATAAAATTGCATTTAGGCATGGGGGTTATGATGGATAGCGAAACTTTGAAAGCCGTTGTTAAATTCCGTGATGAAAGGAACTGGAGACAATTCCATAATCCGAAGGATCTTGCAATTTCAATCTCAATAGAAGCTGCTGAGCTCCTGGAAGTATTCCAATGGTCAGGACAGGATACTGACGTAGAGGACAAACTGGACAAAGTGAAGGAAGAGCTTGCGGATGTCATAATATACAGCATACTAATGTCCGATAGACTGGGTCTTGATATTGATAAGATTGTCATGGATAAGCTAAGAAAGAATTCGGAAAAGTACGAAGTGGAAAAGGCTTACGGCAATAGTAAAAAATACACGGAGTTAAGGTGATCTGATGATAATATACAAGAACGATGTTGAGGGATTCAGGAATGCTGTTGACAACAATCGGATAGTTCCTGACATAGTGAAGGAATACACTGAGAAGTATGGCCGAAAGGTAAATGACAACGAGAGGAAATCGTGGAACAACTCTCTTAAATTCATGGAGACAGCACTAAGGAAATCAAATGTTCCCGGAGACTGCGGTGTTCTGATTGAATATAACATACCCTCAACCAGTAAAAGGATAGATTTCATTGTTTCTGGACATGATGGAGAGGGGAATGCAAATTTTGTAATTGTCGAGCTTAAACAATGGGAAAAGGCTGCAGCTACTAAGAAGGAAGACCTGGTCTCAGCATATGTCGGTGGAGGTGTTCGTGAGGTTTCACATCCGTCATACCAGGCTTATTCATATAAAAAATTCCTGACAGACATGAATGAAGCGGTATACACGAAGAATATTCAACCTTACTCTTGCGCGTATCTGCATAACTATATCTCAAATCATCCCGAACCACTGACACTTCCACAGTATTCTGAAATCATTATGGATTCTCCAGTATTCTTCTCACAGGATATCAATAGGCTTGAAGCCTTTATTAAGAAATACGTGGGGATGGGGAATGGAAAGCACATACTTTATCAGATTGAAAATGGCAAGATCAGGCCATCCAGAAAATTTGTTGAATACATTGCAGAAATGTTTGATGGAAATGAAGTCTATACTCTGCTTGATGAACAAAAGGTAGCTTTCTCAAATATTATGGAATATGCTCTGGACTCACAGTGTAAAACAACCATAATCGTCAATGGTGGACCTGGTACAGGGAAATCTGTGGTTGCAATGAATGCATTGGTTGAACTTCTGAAACATGGATTGAATCCTAAATTCATAGCACCGAACGCATCTTTCAAGGAGACTATAATCAGCATGCTTTCAGGAAGCAGAAAATACTCCAAGAAGAGGATTGCAGCATTGTTCTCAGGTTCTGGCTCCTTTTGGAATGCACTTGATGACGAATTCGATGCGATGATTGTCGATGAGGCTCACAGGTTAAAGAAAAAAGGAACTTACATGTATAAAGGCATTAGCCAGGTTGATGATGTTATCAAAGCTTCAAGGGTAAATGTATTCTTCATTGACGATCATCAGAGGATACGCCCAGATGACGAAGGTACAGTTGAAAGGATACGAGAGGTTGCGCTGGCTAGGGATTCTGAAGTTGTATATGTTGAGCTTGAAGCTCAATTCAGATGTGCAGGTGCGGATGGCTTCATGAACTGGATTGATCACACACTTGGAATCAGAGAAACAGGTAATTTTGATGGTTGGGACGAAGGTACATTTGAATTTGAGCTTGTAGACAATCCACATGACCTCGTGAGTAAAATCAAGCAAAAGAACTCTTTAGGATTCAAATCGAGAATCCTGGCAGGGTATGCATGGGAATGGACAAGTGCAAAGGATGGCAATCCAAACTCAGAGATTGAAGATGTAACCATCGAGGAACACGGATTCAGAATGCCATGGAATAGCAGGAGCAGTCAGTATACATGGGCATCTGATGACGATAAGCAGGACCAGATAGGATGCATCCACACATCCCAGGGACTAGAGTTCGATTACGTTGGAATAATTATCGGAAATGACTTGAGATTCAATCCGATGACAAATGAGATTTATGGAAGCTACAACGACTATAAGGATTCCACTGGAAAGAAGGGGTTGAAAGAAAATCCTGCTGAACTGACAAGACTGATCAAGAACATATATCGAGTCTTACTGTCACGTGGAATGAAAGGCTGCTATGTATATTGTCGTGACAGCTACCTGAATGACTATCTGGCCTCAAGGCTAAGCAAGGAAACTAAATCCTTCTCATACCCATTTGGAACAGAGTAATGAATTGAATTAATGTATCTAAATAAGGGTTGTATTCGCACATATCAATGAGGTCGTTCTACACAAATTAAAAGCTAGTCAAGGATTATTCCGAAAAGTGCAGTTCCGAAGTTTAATATTTCAAAATGCACACTCCCTCATGTAAAATTCTACAAGGGGCAGTGTGCATTTTAAATAGTCTTGTTATTAATCTAATGTTAATTTGAACACTATATTAGTTATATCTGAATGTGCATGTGAGATTGGGGCAGAAGGGAAATTACCAAGTCAATAGATTTCAATTTTCCCATTATGGAGCCTTACCTTAGATTTCTCAATTTTAGGGTCTCTCATGATTTTCTTTACGTTATAATTCATGATAGGATTCATCATTGCGGTACTCATTGGAGATTTAATTGCCTCCCTAGGACAATGCATTTCACAAGAGAGACACATTATGCATTTACTATCCCAGCTGGGATAGCCTTCATTATCATGATTTAGGTTATGTACAGGGCAACCCTTGACGCAGATATCACACCTTATGCATTTCTCCTTGTCGAGCTTGAATTGCTTTTGATGATATCTTTGGACAAGGCTTCGACTTAGCATCATTTGCTCAAACCGATAAATCAATGGGGGAGAAATATGTGACTCCGGCCAAAGTCTGTCAGCATTCCCAGAACCCATATCGTATCCGAATTTCTGAGCCTTTGCCAGGTCATCAGCATTCGGATGGCCAGGTGATGCAAAACATCCTCGACTGATATAGCCTAGAAAATAATCTGCACCATGGCAGTAAAACCAGCCCTGAATGTCAAAGCCACTCTTCAGCATTGTATTTTTCAGGAATTCGCCTGCGTTCCAGGCATATGTACCATATGTTAGAAATGCAAACGACCTGATCTTTTTTACTTTGGATAGACTTTCAATGCATTCCAGTACATTGATTGGTATTTGGTATACATAAACAGGAGTGCCGATACCTAACAGGTCATAACTATCCAAATTCGGAGGAGAATCATCCTTGATATTACACAGGGTGGTTTCGACACCAGCCTGGTTCAATCCTATTGAAATGCTTTTTGCAACTTGAGATGTTGAATTCGTAAGGGAGTAGTAAATGATCAGACATTTCATACTGGATCATCTCCTTAGAAAGTGCTTTTTCGAATTAACTACAGACTGAAGCGACCAAAGGGGCTTAATATAAAGTTTCGGATAGATCAGACGCTTCTATAACGAAACTACATTAAGCAACAATTGAGGAACTTCAGGAAGATAGAGTTTCCTGATAGAAAAATAATTCAATATGAATCATTGGAGCATCAGATAGTAGCTTAAAGCTACTATCTGAGTATATTAGAACACACCGTTATTGAAAAATGGTGCCAATAATGTTGCGCTTCCATAAACTAACTGTCAACTATCTGTAAATTCAAATTAATTGTTTATACGTATCGAAATGACGTGTCGAAAAATAAACCAGGAGAATTGGATAATAGTAGGGAATGTTGTGAGAAAAGATGCATTATCTGCTAATATAGCAATGTGATTCTGTGAAATTTCAAAGTGATGCATGTTTGAATTTCTGAAAGCACCTGACTAGGAGGACTCGCTATACCGGAAGTAACAATAAACAGAAAATTGATACAATTGGTAAAGATGGTGTGTAAGCGTAGTATAATATAAGTAATATTGAAGAATATGTTCAATTCTGAACTCATGATGTTACATTCCTATATCTGTTTTTTCTAGTCATTCAATATATATTAAAGGGGATGTCTGTAATGAGAAATACCCAAAGAATTATTCTTGCTGTCTATCTATTTCTGACACTCGTCATAATTTTCATGGATACCATTTATCGGGATGATAATCCCGCATTATATGTCACATTTGCTGTCAGAGTCAGTATGTTCATTACTGTAGTTGCCATAAAGAAGAGATACATGGAACAGAAGCTTATTGCACTGGCTTTTGCATTCACTGTAATTTCTGACTACTTTTTCGTCTTTGTGTATACTTTTGATAAGGCAGTTTCTAATAGCCAATTATTTGGAATGATTGGATTCATTGGAGCATACCTGTGTCTGATTATAACTTTCAGAAAGAACTTCAAAATCGGTAAAGCTGAACTGATAACCATAGCACCCTTTGCAGTAATATTCACAGTCTTGTTCTTGTCACTTCAGCAGTATGCAGAAGGTGTCATGTATCCCGCAGGTATTGTATTGGGGATAATACTCTGCATCTTCGGCATGACAATGGTATCCACATTGTTCAGAGGCTATTTCTCAAAACGTGTGGCATGGCTGCTCGCAATTGCTGGGTGCATGATGTTCTTCAGCGACCTGTTTGTAGCTCTTGCGCTTTACCACCCAGACTTCAAGGTGTTTCTGCTATGGAGGGAAATCGTGGTTGTAGCCACATACGTTCCAGCATGGACACTACTCATGTTGGTTGCCTCTGAGGAACATCTCTATGCCGGAATCAAGGCTATAAATACAATTTCGGACTGATTCTAACAACTGAGTGCGACTGAATTCCAATCATCCAAAAACACTTCGAAATTAGAAATCAGCTACAATCAACGGTCAAAGCTGATAGAATAAGAATATGGATTATTAAGAAACGAGAATGGAGAACTATATGAGCACTCACTTTTTTACTTATGATGAACTTAAGGTATTTTGCGAAGCTGCATTTCACAGGTTCGGATTTTCAGAACAGGACAGTGCGGTAATCACTGATGTACTGCTGCTTGCTGATTTGTATGGAATTGATTCCCACGGTACAAACAGGATTGTCATGTATCATGATCAGATTAGGGCGGGATATATCGATATTAATGCGAAGCCGCGGATAGTGTCTGAAACACCGGTATCAGCAGTCGTAGACGGGATGAGCGGCATGGGCCAGCTGGTTTCGGAATTTGCCATGAAGAAGGCAATTTCTCTGGCAAAATCATCAGGTATCGGACTTGTAACGGTACGGAATTCCAATCATTACGGCATTGCCGGATACTACTCGCTTATGGCATGCAATGAAGGGTTTTTGGGGATATCAATGACGAATTCATTGGCTGCTGTCGTACCGACCTTTGGCAGGGCTCCCATGCTCGGGACAAATCCATTCGCATTCAGCTTCCCGGCTGCTCCACAGCCATTCCATTTTGATGCATCAACTTCAGTAGTCACGGTAGGAAAGGCTGAGGTAGCCAGCAAGCTCGGGAAAGCACTTCCTGTGGGCTGGGGAATAAATTCTGAGGGTCATGATGAGCTAAACCCGGCAGAGCTTCTTAAAGGGATCTACGCTGGAGTGGCGGGACTGCATCCATTGGGCGGAGGTACCGAGGAACATGGAGGGCACAAGGGGTATGGCTTCTCCATGGTTGTAGAGATACTATGTTCCATAATGTCAGGAGGCAACACATCAAACCATGTGGAATCTGAGGAAGGCAAATCAGGAGTATGCCACTTTTTCGCAGCTATAGATCCTAAGATTTTTGGAGACCCTTCAGCAATACAGAAGAATCTTGAGACCTTCCTGGATGAATTAAGGCATTCACCGAAAGCTGATGGCAAAAACAGGATTTATACCCATGGTGAGAAGGAAGCTGAAGCCTACACGAGACGCTTAGCAGATGGTATCCCTGTAAATGAGAGGACAATCGTGGAAATGAAGGATTTGGCTGGTTACCTGAAAATGGATTTTCATAGTTACTTTCCGGACCTGAAGAAATAAGAAACTGGCAACTGAATGCTGCAAACTGCTAGGACAGCTTTGCAGCACAAATTCATAATATGAGGAGCTGATTTTGTGATTAGGAAAATACTTTATGGCATAGTCGGGAGTGTCTTTTTTCTTATAGTCGGACTTATCGTTGGGCTTATAGTAGGATCGTTCATTGGAGGAAACTTCATGATGGACTTTGAGTTCGCAGGAAACAGAGGCTATGAGGCTACTGGTATCATTGGTGCAATGGTCGGCGGCCCAATGGGCGCAATTGCGGGAATAATCATAGGGGTAAGCTTCGCGTCACGGAATGTGCGTAACCAATAAAGTAAATTCATACATCAGTTAGATTTCAGTAGAATCCAGACACTAACACCTATGAAATTATCAGATTATTGCGACAAAATATTGGATATGGGTCATCTAATGGATTACTATATGATATACTTTAGTTAATAAGTGAAGAGTCGCAGATTGGCAGCTGGCAGTGCAGCTGCTTAACAGACTATGATGCATGGAGGATTGGAGAAATGAAGAAGGAGAATGTCCTTTCAATCTTGCTCAAGATGGCAGCAATAGGAGCTGGCGGGATATTTGTGCTTGCAGCAACCTATATGGGGTATTTTGCAATCTACATGTTCGTTGAAACGGTATTTTTTTCTGATAACATTGGGAACACGCCTGCTGAAGCCATTCGTATCTCATATTCCTTATTTCTTCTTTTTATGTACTTTGCTCTACTTCGGACTGATGCTCCGCAGCTTCTTAAGGCAATACTTATTGTAGCTCCTTTAACCATGCTGATGGTTGCAGCTATACTTGGTCTTTATCTGAAGCCGCTTCTGTCCATACTTGCTGCCAGTGCAATAGTTGGCATATTCATCTTCCTTATGCGAAGGTCGAGGAAGCCATGGATTTATTACTTCGCAATCGCAATATCAGTATTATTTTCAATGGCCTATGCATGGCCAAGGGAGTGAGAAAATCCGCTGTTTTAGGTAAAGCCAATGAAATATGGCTTATACCTCTTCTTAAGATATGACAAGAAGGCCAGAATTGAAAAGAGCAGCCAAAGTACATTTCAATTGAAGTGCTTCATCTTTTTTGGTCATTGTCCGTTCTTGAAAGGAAGTGAAAACCAATGAAGAAGCTATTATTCTTTTTATTCATCATATTATTTTTGATCGCAGCTACTTCATGCGACGAAGAAAAGCATGATCCTCTCGGAACCTATAACTCATACAAGGCAGCTTTTGCTGCAATGGATTATAGTGCCATGTATGACAATCTTGACTCATCGAGCAAATCGAAGATGACAAAGGAAGCATATGTAGAGCTTTATAAAGACTTCTATGGTGCGATTTCAGTTACGGAGGCTTCTGTTACTGACAGGATGGAGGACATTGACCTGCAGAGGAAAGCTGAAGGTGAAGAAACAATTAGGGTTCCTGTTGATATCAACCTCGTTACAGGAATCGGCGCAAAAAAATTCAGCACAGACATCAAGCTGGTCAGGGAGTCCGACCAGGATGAGAATCAGAACTTCATGGTCAGCTTCTCATTGGACCTGGTGTATGAGGGTTTCAAGAGTACGGATAAAATCGTGGAGCAGGAGGTAGGACCTGAGAGGGGACGGATACTTGACAGGAACATGAAGGTGCTGGCAGAGGATAGAGAGGTCATCTGGATTGGAATGGTGCCTGGGCAGTTTGGCAACGTCAGAGAGAAGTCCATAGATGCATTGGCTTCAGCCTTCGGAGTATCAAGGGGCTACATAACCGGCAGGCTGGGGCTCTCTTGGGTCAAGCCAGAGACTTTTGTCGATATGATCAAGGTTTCAATGGATGACAAGGCAGCCGTAGAGGCTCTCATTGTCTCGAATTCAGGAATAACCTACAGGATAACCAGGGACAGGATATATCCATATGGTGAGGCTGCAGCACATCTGACAGGATTTGTAGGACTTGCAACCCGTGAAGAATATGCAGTTCTCAAGACACTTGGATACTCAATAACCGCGAAAGCCGGAAGGTCAGGCCTGGAGATCATCTATGAGGAAGAGCTCAGAGGAAGGACCGGGACACAGAAGGTTCTGGTGGACAAGGATGGCAATCTCAAGGAGGTCCTTTCAAACGACCACAATAACAGAGGCAAGGACATTGTGCTTACAATTGACATCGACCAGCAGCTTAAGCTGTATGGTGCCATGTCAGGAGATAAAGGCACAGCCTCTCTCGTTAATTATAAGGATGGAGAGATCCTTGCTCTCGTAAGCCTTCCATCCTATGACCCGAACAGGATGATTCTGGGGCATACCGAGGCTTACTATGACAGCCTGTTGAAGGATGCAGGGAAACCACTCCTTAACCGGTTCACCAAGCTATACCCTCCAGGCGCGACGCTTGTACCACTTGTATCAGCTTCAGCCATAGAGACAGGAAGTCAGGCTGTAAGCCTTATTTCTGAGGTGCAGGGTACATCCTGGCAGAAGGAACCCTCGTGGGGAAGCTACTTTATAAAAAGAGCCACTGACCCGGGTACACCAGTAGACCTGGAAAAGGCGTTCATAAATTCCGACAATATATTCTTCGCCCAGATGGCTCTTAAGCTCGGAGAGAAGGAATTCATAGAAGCCCTGCAAAGGTTTGGAATAAGCGAAGACCATGATGCCACCTTCGATTTCCAGAAGTCTCAGGCAGCAAATTTAGGAGCCATGAACAGTGAGATCCTTCTTGCAGACAGCGGTTATGGACAGGGACAGGTTCTTTTCAATAGTCTCACGCTCCCAAGAGCGTTGACAGCCATAGCTGACAGCGGGAATCTGAAGGGCATTAAGCTGGTAAAGGATGCACCCCAGGCGGAGACTAGGAATGTGCTTTCTGCTGAGACTGCAAACCGGGTTCTGGAACTTATGAGAAAGAGTGTTGATGATCCCACTGGCACAGGCAATGCCGCATTCATAGAAGGGCGTGCCATAGCAGGAAAGACAGGTATTTCAGAGGTAGGATCCGGAACCGCCAGGACAAGGTACGGTTGGTTTACTGCCATTGAGCTTGACGAAGGGAGTCCATATATTACGACAGTAATGGTTGAAGGACTGGGGGACAGAGGTCCTGGATATGCTGCAGGGAAGGTCAGGGCATTCCTGACAGGGCAGCTTCCTGATTAGAAATTTGAATTAATTGAAAAACGAGATACATGTCTAATGACGTGCATCTCGTTTTTTGGTTGTTATAAATCTACTATTGTTCCCGGATTGAGTATTCCATTTGGATCGAATGCTCTTTTTACACCCTTCATTATTTCGATTTCCCTGTCAGTATACTGAAGTGGCATATAGGATTTACGGGTTTTGCCTGTGCCGTGCTCGGCTGTTATTGCTCCGCCGTACTTCATGGCAGCTTTGTAGATATCGAGCCTTATATCCTCGAACCAGGATGGCTTTTCACCGTTTTCCTTCATGACAAAGTTGTGTATATTGCCGTCTCCGATATGCCCAACGCATGGAAGAGTAGTGTTGTATTTTGCTGCGATCTCATCAAGGTCCCTGACAAAATAAGGTACCGATGCAGGAGGAACAGATATGTCCATTCCGTCTATCGCATGCTCGATGAATGCAGTATATACATTGCTCCTTATCTGGAGTATGTTTCTCTGGTCCTTTGCGGTCTCAGCAATGATGCTGTCTACTGCATTGAATTTCTCAGCTATCTCAACGATGGCCTCACTCTTTGCAAACAGGTCATCCTCGGTGCCTTCCTCAAGGATTATCATGAGGTCCACGATTCCTTCCTTAGCTGGCCATACGAGTCCCATATGCCTTGCTGCCTCTTCAATCACATTCTTCTCCACATATTCTATGGCAAGTGGAGTTATTCCTGACTGGAGGATTGCCGGAACCGTATCTGAGGCATCCTGCCTGCTGTCAAAGGATACAAGGAGGGTCCCGGTGTGGTTCTGCTTTGCATACAGCTTCAGGATTACCTTGGTTATTATACCAAGGGTACCTTCGCTTCCCACCATCATGTGGAGGAGATCGTAGCCTGTATTGTTCTTGATGAGCTTTCCGCCTAAGGTGACTATCTCGCCTGTAGGCAGGACAACTTCAAGTCCCTTGACATGGTTTCTCATGATCCCATGCTTTACAGCACTGACCCCGCCGGCGTTTTCCGCAACCATTCCGCCAAGCTGAGCTCCCTCATCTCCTGGATGGATAGGGAAGAACAAGCCCTTGGTTTTTTTGAGTTCTTCGTTCAGCTGTGCCAGAGTTACTCCGCTGTCAGCAATGACCATGAGGTTCTTGTCATCTACCTCTATGTTCTTTGAGAGTCTTTCCATGGAGAGTATAATGCCAGGTCTGTCAGGGATGACAGCGCCGTTGAGTCCCGTGCCGCCGCCTCTTGGTATTATAGGAATAAGCGCCTTGTTGGCATATTTCACGATTTCAGAGATTTCCTTCGTATCCTTTGGCTTGGCTACAACAACATCTGTGCATGCCTCAGGCTTGAGATATTCCTCAGTCTCGTCATAAAGGTAGTTCCCGATTTTTGAGAGGTCGCTGACAACATAGTCATCACCGCATATTTCCTTAAGTCTTCCAATTATTTCAATATCCATTTGTTCCTCCTGACTATGAGTCTACTAAGCGTTCTCAGTTGTGTTCTGAGATTTGGTGAAGAGTCGTCCAAGGTAAAACTTGAGTACGATCGGCAGGATTATGACGAATACCGAGATATATCCAAGGGTACCGTATCCCTTGGCGATAAGCGGTATCAGACCGAACTGCGCGATGGACCAGGTTATCATGACATATACTGCAGAAACTATGATGCTCCTGTTTCTTTCCTTTGCCTTGAAGGCAGCTTCGTTGTCATTTTTGCCCATCAGTATGACAACCCTCTGGGTAATTCCATATATGAGGTTGACGCCGGTTGATACTGCTCCAAGAAGTATGAGAACTGAAACGAGAGGAACCATCCATCCTGCTCCGACACCGTTTCTGATAACTGTAAGTGCAGGTACTGATTCGGTGAGTATTCCGTCGTTCAAGAAAATAAGAAGTCCGAGGACTGTCATTAAGAGCATGGAAGCATTGAGCACGAAGCCGAGTACTGAGGCTTTCAGTATGTCCTTCTTGTCCTCAAGTGCGCTTGAATGTGCGATATACGCTCCGATAACCACCGACTGGAAGCCAGCATACTTCAGGGTTGTCCAAAGGGCATCAAACAGTCCGAGACCGGAAGCCTGAGGAGCAGCTGACAGAGCTGACAGGTTCTCCGAGATTTTCGGGAAGCCTGCAATGATGTTCGGTATGTATATTATGAACATGCCGGCTATTATTGCAATTGCTATTACACTTGCAGCTCTTCTTACGAACTTCGCCCCGAAGACTGTCAAAAGCAGGAGAGCAGCTGCGATAAGCGCTGTGTTGAACAGGTAGCTTGTTCCGAATACCGACTTCATTGTAGCGCCACCTGTTGCGAAAGCAACTGCAGTTGCCGTTATGAGTGTCAGGTTATAGAGAAGCTCATAGACATTCGACATTACCTTTTCGACTGGCTTATAGAACTTGTCGGTCCAGACCCTGTAATAGAAGGCTTTGTTTTCGAATGCATACATCCAGGCCGCGTAGAGTACAATTGCTATTACTGCCTGAGAAATAACGGGCATTATTATTGCGTATTTTCCATATCTTACGAAATACTCGACAACCTGTCTTCCGGAAGCGAAGCCGCCTCCGAAGTGTGTGGTGAACCATAGGAATGCCAGTGAAAGGTAGATCTTTTCAGTTGATTTCTTCATTTGTTATTCCCCCCGTTGGATAATATTGAAGCAACAGCGTCTGAAGATGAGGAAGCAGCTTTTTCTTTTTTTATCCTCTCGATTAGCTGAGGTATGATCTCATATATATCCCCGACTATCCCGTAGTCAGCCACATTGAATATCGGGGCTGACGGATCTGAATTTATTGCTATTATTACCTCAGAATCCATCATGCCGGCGAGATGCTGGGGCGCTCCTGATATTCCGCAGGCGATATAGACCTTGGGTTTGACCCTGTTGCCGCTATATCCCACCTGATGCTCCCTTGGTATAAAGCCTGCCTCCACCATAGGCCTTGAGGATCCCACAGAGCCACCTAAAAGGACAGCCAGCTCCTCAAGCATCCTAAAGTCCTCGGGGCTCCTTAATCCTGAACCGCCTGATACAACCACTTCAGCACTTGAGATGTCAAACCCGCTTGATTCAAGCTCTTTTATGAACTCCAGAGAAGGATTCTTTGAACCGCACTCCTTAAGTCGAATTATCTCTCCTGTTCTTCCAGGTACCCTTTCAGCCTCATCGAACTCCTTGTACCTGACCGTAGCCATCTGAGGCATTGAATCAGAAAGAATCTGAGCCAAAATGTTCTCTGAGAAGGCAGGACGTATCTGTACCAGGTGTCCGTCCTCATCTACATCAAGGTCTGTGCAGTCTGCTGTAAGGCCTGTCCTTAAGCCTGCTGCGACCCTAGGGGCCACTGACCTTCCGAGGGATGTGGCTCCTATAAGGAATACCTCAGGTCTTATCTCCTCGGTAAGCCTTATCAGATTCTCAGCAAACACATATTCATCTGGAAGAGAAAAGGCAGACTCATCCTCAACTACAAAAACCTTGTCCGCACCTCTTTCAATCAGTTCGGCACATGACATGCCAAAAGGACCCAGCACTGCAGCATACAGTTCTGAGCCTAATTTTTCTGCTATTTTTCTTCCTACACCAAGCAACTCGAAGCTTACCTTGTGCAGCTTTCCATTTTTTTGCTCCGCAAAAACGAGCACTCCCTTAGATTCCATCACCCTGCATAACCTCCAAAACCTTCGTATCCTTCAAAACTTCGATCAGGGTATCTATTGCCATTGGTATGTCTTCCCTGTAGACTGAGCCTGCTCTCTCTGCAGATTCAGGAATCACAATCTTCCTTACCCTTGTAGCAGAACCTTTAAGTCCGGTTTCCTCTTCTTTCAGGTAACCTTCAAGGCCATCCAGTCCAAGTACCGGTATTTCTGCCTTCCTGGCCTTCATCTTGCTCTTCAGCGATGGAAGCCTTGGTGAAGAGATATCCTTTGTGACTGTAACGAGTACTGGGAACTTTAGCTTCTTCTGGTATCTTCCGTCCCATATCCTGGTTGTGACAGTAACAGAAGACTCATCGACATCATCGATGCTTTCCGCATAGCCTGCATGCGGGATTCCAAGCAGCTCAGCTATCTCAGGTCCTACCTGGCCTGTATCGCCGTCTACAGTCTGCATTCCAGCCAGTACGAGGCTGTAGGGTCCGGTGCTCCTGATACCTGCGGCGAGAGTCATTGCCGTGGCCTTGACATCAGCACCACCGAATTTCCTGTCACTTAGCAGCACTCCGTTTGAGGCGCCTCTTGCTATGGCCTCCCTTATGGCTTCCTTTGCGCTTGGCGGTCCCATGCTGATGACGAATACTTCAGCACCAGTCTTCTCTGAGATCTGCACTGCAGCCTCCAATGCATTCAGGTCAAATGGGTTAATTTCAGTCCCGGCTGAATTCCTGTCAATTACTCCTCGTTCTCTATCGAACTTGACCTCTTCCATATCGGGAACCTGCTTGATCAGAACTACTATCCTATCCACTACGTATCCTCCTATTCGATTTCTGCAGGTCTTTATTCAATTGTCATATTGTCATCAGAAGTCTGGCTGGAATTATCAAAATTCCATAATATGCATATTTCGTATGACAATATGTTTAAATTTAACTTTATCAAACTTTTGACACCATAACAAGCATATGTGACAAAATTGTTAATAATCCGTAAAGTCAGAAATGAAAATAGAAAAAAAGAAGCCTCATAGTGTGCTGATTTTCATCATATCACGCTATGCGGCTTTGGATCACTTTACTGCTATTCTGATCATTGTAAGAAGCTCAGCCTCAGGTGCATCGCCGGGACTGTTAAGGTAGGTCTCATAGTACGCGCCGACAGGAGACAGGTCATGGATTTCCATCCACCTCATCATTTCGCCATAGACCTCGGGAAACTTGGAATACGGGCCTTTGTGAAGGCACTCCACAGCAGTGTGTGCTCTTATGAAGGAAGCATGTATGGCTCCTTGCCCTGGCAGAGGAGAAACTACCGGGAATCCGATCTCTATGTCCAGGTCATCCATTTCATTGTTGTAGTAGGCAACATAAGGAGGGCCTCCAGGAGATTCGCCGAGATATTCGAGATATGTCGCAATCTTCATGAATCCGTCGCCAATTGCGTCCTTCAGTCCTTCAAGGCTTGTACGTCTTCTTATCATAAGCACTGGAAACTCTTCAATTTCCCTTAAATTAATTTCAGACATCATAACACCCCCCCAATTTTAAGCGGGATTATTTCCCTAACTGAATTATAGTACAGAACTTTGAAATAACGATGAACACCAGCTGAGAAAGGAACCATCAAACTGTTCAAAAAACTTTGAAATGGTATTTGTTACGATGTATATTAATAACAGACGGTTCTACAAAGATTGGAGTGTTGCTGATGGATAAGATAAGGAAGGTAATAGGTTACAGGACCCTGAAGACTGCAGTTGGTGCAGCGATAGCTGTATTCATATCACAGCTGATAGGGCTGAGCTATGCTGCAAATTCAGGAATAATTGTCATACTTAGTGTGCAGAGCACGAAGAAGAAATCGAGGGACCTTGCCCTTCAGAGGCTTCTTGCAACGATTCTCGCACTCGCGACGGGGACGGTAGTATTCTCGATTATGGGCTTTACTGCTCTGTCGTTCGGAGTTTATCTCCTGATTTTCATACCATTAGCAGTGAAATTTAAATTCCATGACGCAATTGTTCCGTGCTCAGTCCTTGTATCACATATACTTTCAGTAAAGTCTGTTGCACCGAACTGGCTTCTGAATGAGTTCATGCAGATGGTCATAGGTGCCGGAGTAGGGCTAATTATGAACATGCACATACCAAGCGTTGAAGGCAAGCTGTGTGAAGACATAGCGATTATCGAAGAGGGCATTAAGAATGTGCTTAAGGATATGGCAGCCTGTCTGAGAAAGCCACTTGAGATGAAACTAGAGGAAAGCTATCTGATAAATCTTGGAGCAGCCCTTGGAGAAGGAAGGGAAAGGGCGGTTATAGAGGCGTCAAACCATCCTGGCGGGGAAGTAACATATTTTATGAGATACATGGACATGCGAAACAGCCAGTATGAGCTGCTGAAGCACATGGGTAAGTATGTACAGCGAGTGAAATTCATAAACGAACAGTCTGAAATGGCGGCAAAGCTTACGGATTATGTGGCCGCTCAGGTAAGCGAGCCAAATACCAAGGATGCTGCCTTCACAGGGCTTGAGGAATACAGGGAAATATTCAGAACCATGGAGCTTCCGAAGACAAGGGAGGAGTTCGAGAACAGGGCGTCTCTCTATGAGTACGTGAACGACCTGGAAAATTTCATTAACGTGAAAAGGAGCTTCATAGCATCACTTACAGAAATCGAGAAACAGAAGTTCGGGAAAAGGTAAGAGGCTCTAAGGCATAAGCCATAGGGCACGGGAGGTTCATCAGTGGTTATTGATACCTGGATCAGGTCAGTCTTCGATTCACTATATGATGGAATACTGATAATCGGGAAGGATGAAAACGTCAAGTATGTCAATGCATCCTATACGAGGATAACCGGCGTAAAAGAAGAAGATATCGTGGGAAAAAAGCTCAGGGAAGTAAGGCACGGCGCCAGGCTTCCTAACGTGCTTCAGACCAGAAAGCCCATAGTTGGAGCGCTTCGTGAGGAAAATGGCATTGATTACGTTGTGAACATGTCCCCGATACTTTCAAAGGGAGAAGTGGTCGGTGCGATTTCAATCGTAAGCACCATTGATGATGCACTGGACCTGTCACAAACTCTGAACAGGTATCAGTCGAAGATCGCGAAGCTTGAAGGAAGGATGAAGGCTATACAGCGGGCAAGATACACCATGGATGACATGGTGGCGACAGATCCCAAATCCAGGGAGCTAAAGAAGCTGCTTTTGAGAATTTCGAAGAAGGATACCACGATCCTTCTGACTGGTGAAAGCGGAACAGGAAAGGAAATGGCAGCTCAGGCGATCCATAACGCATCTGACAGGGCGGGCGGCCCATTCATCGCAGTGAATTGCGCATCATTCGGTGGCAACCTGCTTGAGAGTGAGCTGTTCGGCTATGAGGAGGGCTCATTCACGGGAGCAAGGAAGGATGGAAAGCTGGGACTTTTCGAGGCTGCAGACGGCGGGACCATATTCCTTGATGAGATCGCTGAAATAGGTGCGGAGGTTCAGGCGAAGCTATTAAGGACCCTTCAGGAAAAGACTGTCAGGAGGATCGGCGGAATCAGGGAAATCTCAGTCGATGTGAGGGTACTAGCCGCAACAAACAGGGACCTGGAATCCATGGTTTCATCCGGGACCTTCAGGGAGGACCTCTTTTACAGGCTGTCTGTCTTTCCAGTGACGCTGCCCCCGCTCAGAGAGCGGAGGGAGGACATCATCCCGCTCGCTGAAGGGTTCCTCCTTCAGCACAAGAATGACCTCAAGAGTGACATAAGCCTCGGCGATGATGCCAGGAAGATGCTGACTTCATACAGATGGCCGGGAAACATTAGGGAGCTTAAAAATTCCATGGAATTTGCAGTCAACATGATGGAGAATGAAGTAATTACAGGACGAAATCTCCCCGCAAGAATTCAGGCATCAATGGAAGACAAGTTCAAGGCTGAAAGCCTGTCAGAAATGGTGAGGAAATTCGAGAGGGAAGAGATAGTGAAGCTTCTGAACCTCCATGGACATACGCTGGAGGGCAAGAAAAAGGTGGCTGAAATTCTTGGAATATCCCTTGCAAGCCTATACAGCAAGATAAAGTAGAGTACCCGGATCATCCTCAGGGATATCCGGGTTTCCAGTTTTCTGGAATTTCGTGAATTTATTCCAAAAAACTGGAATATGCTGGAAAATAACGATTTCATGGAGATGCTTTTTGAGAAAGTAAGGGAAATATTCCAAAATACTGGAAATGTCAGTCTGTAAAATTAATGGAGAATGCCTGATTTACAATGGATTTAAAGTTTAGACAGACTTGGCATGACAATTGCTTAACATAAAGTGAAATAATTATTCAGGAGGAATCTTATGTTAGCATTTCTTGGTTTGGCAACAGTACTGCTGCTTCTTGTTCTGGTAATGACGAAAAAGGCAACCCCGGTTGTAGCGCTCATAGCGGTGCCTACACTTACTGCACTCATCGCAGGGTCAGGCCTTAAGGTCGGAACGTTCATCACCAATGGTATCAAGACCATTGCTCCTACTGGAGTCATGTTCATCTTCGCAATACTCTTTTTCGGTATCCTCAGTGACGCCGGAACATTCAATCCGATCATAAACAAGATACTCAAGGTTGTAGGCAAGAATCCGGCAAAGATAACAGTCGGAACCGCAATACTTGCAATGATCGTTCATCTAGACGGTTCAGGAGCTGTAACTTTCCTTGTTACAATTCCAGCGATGCTTCCGCTTTACGATGCACTTGGCATGAAGAGGTCGGTGCTGGCTACAGTCACAGCACTTGCAGCAGGAACCATGAACATCGTTCCATGGGGCGGACCTACGCTAAGGGCTGCAACAGCACTTAACATAGAGATAACAAAGCTTTTCAATCCGGTTCTTGTACCTATGCTCTCAGGTATTGCATTCGTTCTCTTCGTTGCATACTATCTTGGAAACAAGGAGAAGAAGAGACTTGGAAACCTCGAGACAGATGATGCATCAGTTCATGAGGTTACAGTTGATGCAGAAAAGGAAAAGATGCTTAGACCAAACCTTTTCATATTCAACATACTGCTTATCATTGCGGCAATAGCAGTCATGATATCAGCAAAACTGCCTCCTCAGGTAGTATTCATGTTCGCATTCTGCATAGCGCTCATTGTCAACTATCCTAAGGTTTCAGACCAGAGGGCGAGGGTCGATGCTCATGCGAAGGAAGCCCTGATGATGGCGAGTGTCCTGTTCGCTGCAGGTGCATTCACAGGAATCATGAAGGATTCAGGAATGATAACCGCAATGTCAGAGTTCATGGTTGCCATGATACCGCAGTCACTTGGCAAGCTCATACCTCTTGTAACAGGTATCGTTGCTATGCCGCTAAGCCTCATATTTGACCCTGATTCATACTACTTCGGTGTAATGCCGGTTATCGCTAACGCTGCATCCCAGTTTGGAGTAGATCCTGTTATGGTTGGAAGAGCTTCCATACTTGGACAGATGACAACAGGATTCCCGGTAAGTCCGCTCACTGCAGCCACATTCCTTTTGACAGGACTTACAGGAGTGGACCTTGGAGAGCATCAGAAGAATACAATACCATGGGCATTCGCAGCTACGATAATAATGCTTGTTGTAGCAGTTGTCATGGGTGTAGTAGCCATATAGGCGAACGGAGGAAGAAATGAAGAAGTTAAGGATAGGAAGTGGAGCAGGATATGCAGGGGACAGGCTTGAGCCTGCCCTGGTGCTCATGGAAAAGGGTGAAATAGACTATATAGGATTCGAGTGCCTGGCTGAGAGGACAATAGCCATAGCTCAGCAGGAGAAGCTGAAGAATCCGGATAAGGGCTATAATGCTCTTCTTGAGATGAGGATGGAGAAGGTGCTACCGCTTGCCTACAAGAACAAGGTCAAGGTAATCACCAACATGGGCGCTGCAAATCCGGACGGAGCAGCCAGAGTCGTCGCAAAGATGGCTGAGGATATGGGACTTAAAGGCATGAAGATTGCCAGCGTAAGCGGAGATGATGTCCTTGGAATGTTGGACAAGTACCAGGACACAACAGTCTGGGAAACAGGAGAGGCACTCAAGGCTCTCGATGGCGAAGTAGTCTCAGCCAATGCATATCTTGGTATCGAAGGGATCGTTGAGGCTCTGGCAAACGGAGCAGATATTATAATAACAGGAAGGGTTGCTGACCCTGCCCTGTTCCTTGCACCACTTGTGCATGAATTCGGATGGAAGACAGACTCATGGGACCTTCTTGGCAAGGGAACCCTCATCGGTCACCTGCTTGAGTGTGGTGGCCAGGTAACTGGCGGATACTATGCTGATCCCGGCAGGAAGGATGTGCCAAACCTTTCAGAGCTTGGATTTCCGATCATCGAGGTCGATGAGGCTGGAGAATTCATAGTGACCAAGGTTGAAGGAACAGGTGGCCTTGTAACAAAGGACACCTGCGCTGAACAGATGATTTATGAGATTCATGACCCTGAGAAGTACCTCACTCCAGATGTGGTTGCGGATTTCTCAAAGGTATCCTTTGAGAACACAGCCAAGGATGTGGTGAGGGCGACTGGAGCTTCAGGAAGCAAGAAAACTGAGACACTCAAGGTAAGCATCGGATACAGGGATTGCTTCACTGGAGAGGGCGAAATCAGCTACGGCGGACCTGGCTGCTATAACAGAGCAGTCCTTGCAGGGCAGATAGTCGAGGAAAGACTGAAGCTCAGGCAGATACCGGTAGATGAACTCAGGATAGAGATAATAGGAGTTAACTCACTTTACAGGAATCAGGACAGGGTTCTCGGACAGTCTCCTGATGAAGTAAGGCTTAGGGTTGCAGCAAGGACAAAGACTTTGGCTGACGCTAAGAAAATCGGCGAGGAAGTTGAGACACTTTATACCAACGGTCCTGCCGGAGGCGGCGGAGCGACAAAGTCATCAGCGGAAATAGTTTCCGTAGCTTCAATCCTCATCTCCAGAAATGATGTGGACGTATGCGTTAAGTATCAGGAGGTGAAATGATGAAACTTTGGGAGATCGCACACTCAAGGACCGGAGACAAGGGAAACATATCAAACATTTCCCTGATAGCATATGACATGAAGGATTTTGAACTTATCAAAGAAAAGGTTACACCTGAAAAGGTAAAGGACTTTTTCAAGGATATCGTAAAGAGCGAAGTTGTAAGGTATGAGCTGCCAAATGTAGGCGCACTCAATTTCGTCATGTACGATGCACTTGGTGGTGGCGTCACAAGGTCACTGTCCCTGGACAAGCATGGAAAGAGCCTCAGTTCATACATACTTGAAATGGAAATCTAATACAGTCTGCAGGCGGATGTGAAAACTTCCGCCTTAACCTTTGTATGTAGTATTCTCTGCATACAAATCTGTCGAATGTGGACTATGTAACCATATCTTAATTCATTTTTAACACTTCATAAGCTATAATATAGTTGTTGTGGTGCAAAATAGAGTGCCAGGCTATGTGATTCAGCAGTTTTGGAGGAGCCATGGACAAGTTGACAGTAGGACTATTCAATGATTCTTTCCCGCCTACCATTGATGGTGTGGCAAATGCGACCTATAACTATGCGAGGGTCATAAATGAAAAGCATGGAAATGTAGTGGTTGCGACGCCATATTATCCTGATGTTGAGGACGATTATCCATTTGAGGTAATAAGGTACCCCAGCGCAAACGTAAGCAAAAAGCTAGGCTACAGGATGGGGTATCCGTTTAGTGCAGCGGTGATCTCAAGGCTTAGGGAATTGAAGATTGATGTCATACACAGCCATTGCCCGTTTGCTTCAACAATGCTCGCAAGAGCACTCAGGAGCTTTACAGGAGCTCCGGTCATACTGACATATCATACTAAGTTCGATTACGATATAGAGAAGAGAACAGATTCCACTGCTCTGCGGAAGGCAACTGCAAGATTCATGATGGCTAACATTAATGCCTGTGATGAAGTCTGGGTCGTATCTGAAGGAGCAGGTGAAAACCTGAGGTCCATGGGCTATGAGGGAAGCTACCTGGTAATGGAGAATGGAGCTGACTATAAGGTGGGCAGGTCTACTCCGGAGAATATGGAGAGGGTAAGGGAAAAGCATGGGCTGGACCTTCAAACCCCAACCTTCCTCTACGTAGGCAGAATGATGTGGTACAAGGGAATCAGGCTTACACTTGATTCACTGAAGATAGCAAAGGAAATGGGCAAGAGCTTCAGGATGATCTTCGTAGGAGAAGGTGTTGACCGTCCTGAAATAATGGAATATGCGAAGGAGTGCGGTCTTATGGACTGCTGCATCTTCACCGGAGCAATATACGACAGAGACGAGCTTAAGATATATTACAGCATAGCTGACCTATTCATATTCACATCCACCTATGACACTAACGGACTTGTTGTAAGGGAGGCAGCCTCAGCTTACTGCCCGAGTCTTCTAATTCGGGACAGCTGTGCATCCGAAGGAGTCGAGCATGATATTTCAGGACTCATCGCTGATGAAAATGCAGAAAGTATTGCACGGGAGATAATTAGGGCTTGCAATGACCGGGCATGGATTGCTGAGCTTGGAACGGGAGCAGCGACGAAGGTATACATTTCCTGGGAGGATGCAATAGAAAAGGCATATTCCAGGTACAGGACAGTTGTTGAGGACTTCAAGGAAAGAACCAGAGCTGAAGTTGAAGATTCGATGGTCATGAAAAGGATCGTGAGACTCAGGAAGGGCTACATGAAGGGCAAGCTTACGGCTCAGGATACCTACAAGAGAACAAGCAAGAGAATAAAGGACATATTCCAATAGAGGTCCGGCCTAGTGCGCTTTTCAGCGTCATTAGGCCGGATTATTATTGCGATAAAATGGTCATACCAAAGTTTGAGTAAATGTTTACATGGCATTCTTCAGATGATAATATGAAATAGGAAGGAATATTATTTATATCCTTATATCACATATTAGTTGAATGTTCTTTCCAAATATTATTTAGACGGAGGGATATTATGTCTGGAATCACACTAATCATCACCTTTGCAATTTCCATCGTTGTAATGATCCTCGCTATCTCAAAGTTCAAGCTTCATCCTTTCCTCGCAATCATGGGAACATCTCTTGTTCTGGGTATGATTGTAGGAATACCGCTGAAGGACCTGCCGGGAGTGCTCGGTGCAGGCTTCTCGGGAATATTCACATCAATCGGACTTGTAATTATACTAGGTGCTCTAATCGGAATCATACTTGAAAAGACAGGTGCAGCTGTAAAGCTGGCTGAAATAGTCGTAGGAATAGTCGGAAAGAAAAGACCTGAGCTCGCTATGCTTATAATGGGCTGGGTAGTTTCAATACCTGTATTCTGCGACTCCGGCTTCGTAATACTAGATCCTATAAGAAAAGCGATGGTCAAGAAGACCAAAACATCAGCAGTAGCTACTGCAGTCGCACTTTCTGCAGGACTCTACACATCTCACGTGTTCATACCTCCTACTCCCGGTCCTATAGCAGCTGCAGGAACTCTGGGTCTGGCTGATAACCTGCTTCTCGTAATCGGAATGGGTGCTCTGGTTTCAATTCCAACACTGATCGCTGCTTATTTCTTCGCCCTATTCATAGGAAAGAAAGTCAAGTCCATCAGTGAGAAGGAAGAGAAAGTTACTGCTGAAGACTATGACCACATAATGGAGAGCTTTGGAGAACTTCCAAGCGCATTTATGGCCACTGCTCCGATAATTGCGCCTATCTTGCTCATGGCAATGGGATCAATAGCAAACGTGCTTAAGTGGCAGGGTGCAGCTCTTACAATATTTGCTTTCCTCGGTAATCCTCTTATAGCGCTTACAGTTGGACTTCTGTTCGGAATAGCTCTGCTTGTCTCAACCAAGAAGATGCATCTCTTCAACAGCATGACCAATGACACTCTTAAGACAGTCGGACCGATACTATTCGTTACTGCAGCAGGTGGAGTGCTTGGAAGAGTAATAGTAACAGCAGGCTTTGTAGACTATATAAAGGCAAACGCCACATTCATATCAAGCGTAGGTATATTCTTCCCATTCATTATCTCAGCGATTCTGAAGACAGCTCAGGGTTCATCGACAGTGGCTCTGACAACAACTGCCGGAATCATGGGTGCCTACAATGCTTCGGGTACGATGATGGAGGTCCTTGGACTTACATCACCTATGGCTGCTGCTTTGGCTGTAATGGCTATAGCCGCAGGAGCAATGACAGTATCGCATGCAAATGACAGCTACTTCTGGGTTGTTACGAATTTCGGAGAAATGACACCAGAGGATGGCTACAAGACCCAGACTATGGTAACTCTAGTTATGGGACTTGTGAGCATGGCGTTCATATTCCTGCTTTCGCTTGTACTTCTCTAGAAATTTCAGCTGCCGGTATAATGCTGGCAGCATTTTCTTTTTTTTGACATTTGGAGGGAGAAGCCATGGGAAAATTGAGGTACGGAATACTTGGGGCAGCGAACGTGGCTCCAAGATTCATAAGGGCTGTCCAGAACAGTAAAGAAGGGATAGTTGCAGCGATTGCATCAAGAGACAGCCTCAAAGCACAGAGGATGGCAGAGAATCTGGGAGTAAGGAAGTTCTACGGCAGCTACATGGAACTGCTTGAGGATCCTGATATAGATGCTGTGTACATAGCTACACCGAACAGCCTGCACAAGGAACATATGCTTTCAGCTCTTCAGCATGGCAAGCATGTTGTCTGTGAAAAGCCATTTGCACTATATGAATCAGATGCTCATGAGGTATTCAGTCTGGCAAGGGAAAAGGGACTCTTTGTCATGGAGGCACAGAAGTCAGTATTCCTTCCTGTAACTATTAAAATCAAGAAGATGGTAGATTCCGGAGAGCTTGGAAGGATTCATCTTATCGACTATTGCCAGTCAGCTACTGGATTCATCCAGGAATGGTTCTATAGGCGGGAGTCAGGTGGAGGTGCACTGAACGGCAGCCTTAGCTATCCTCTGGAGCATGCGATGTTTCTGACAGGTTCGGAGATTGAAAAGGCAACCGGAACTGCTGCTTTGGGAGAAACCGGTGTCGACCTTCAATGCGCAGTATCTGTGAGCCTTGTGGATGGAACACTGCTCACATCAAGGATCACAACTCTTGTTGAAACAAATGGCATGGCAGTGGTCTGGTGTGAAAAGGGTCATGTGGAGATATCGGATTTCTGGAAGGCAAGAAATGCAAAAGTATTCTTCAATGATGGAAGGACAATTGACATTGGCTATCCCTGCGAGCATGAGATGACCTATGAAGTGGATCATATCAACCGATGCATAATCGATGGATTGCCTGAAAGTCCGGTAATGACCGAAAGGATGACATGCATGTCAGCTAAGGCTTTGGAAGATGTCCGCAGAGACATATGGCAGGATTTGTGACATGGTTTTAACCTTCAGTTAATTCGCGTTCATATTCGATGATTACTGGTTACTTTATTGTATAATATTGTACAAGATATAATTTTATACGAGGAGTTGAAACCATGGACATCAGGAGGATTACGAAGACGGCAATAACCATTGCAGCAGGCTTTCTGATACTCGCAGCTTGTTCCTCGAAGACTCCCGAGACTCCTACAGTCACAGGGCTTGAACTTACGATTGAGGAGCTTGCGGAATTCGATGGCAAGGATGGAGCCAGGGCATACATAGCGGTTGACGGGGTTGTATATGATGTGACAGATGTAAGGGAATGGGCTGGTGGTTCACATTGGGGTAAGTTTACCGCAGGGTTGGACCTGACAACTGAAATAAAGACACTGTCTCCGCATGGAGTATCAAAGCTTTCAGGGGTGCCGGCAGTCGGGAAGATCGTAGATAAATAAGGTGATTTAGGACGGGCCGAAAGGCCCGTTCGGTTTTTCATCGTCTTAGGCCAGACTAGAATATAGTGCGAAGGTAATGAATGGATTCTGAAATGGTGGTAAACTAATATGGAAAGGTGTTAAAGAGGGGAGTGCGGCTATGGGAATCACATTAAGGGAAGCAGCAGCGGGAAAAGTACTGGACGATTTTGTTAAACTTCCATTCAGTCTATATGAGGGTATTGAATCATGGGTACCGCCGATAATTTCTGACAACAGGAAGTATGTCACCGGTAAAAATAATTATATGAACCAGGCGGGACCAAATTCAAGGATAGTAGCTTATCTTGACGGAGTTCCGGCAGGACGGCTTCTCTTTGGGATCAATGAACACCTTAACCATGCGAAGGGGTTCAGGGAAGGATACCTTTCGCTGTTCGAATGCACTGACAACCAGACTGTAGCAAACGCCATGCTTGATTATGCAAGGTCATGGTTTCGGGAGAAAGGCATCGAGTATATGAAGGGACCTCTTTCACTGCCGGGCGGAGACGACTACAGGGGCTTTCTCATCGATAATTTCGATTCTCCCACATATGTTATGCAGACCTATAACCACAAGTACTACAATGATCTCGTAATGGCATACGGATTCGAAAAGTACCTTGACTGCTATGGCTATGACCTAAAGGATGACCAGGAGGATATAAAGAAGTTTGAAAGACTTGTACCTCTTGCCATGAAGCGATATGGCTATACCGTAGACAGAATAGACCTGACTAACATAGACAGGGAAATGAAGGATGTAAAGAAGATAATTGAGATGTCCATGCCGGATGACTGGGATGACTTCATTCCTCCAAGTGACGAAGAGATTGCGCTGGTTGCGAAGCAGCTCCTGCCATATGCCGACCCTGACTTCATATATATTGCAAGGACGCTTGAAGGCGAGCCTATTGGCTTCGATATAGCTCTTCCAGACTACAACATGGTGCTGAAGAGGATGAACGGCAGATTGTTTCCTTTCGGCATGCTGAAGTACATCAAATACAGGAAGAAGATAGACAGGCTGAGGATTTTCGTCCTCTTTGTCGTGCCCGAATACAGGAAGAGGGGAGTGTCAGGTGCAATCTACCTCAACATGTGGAGAAAGGGAATAGAGAAGGGCTACAAGAGGGGTGAAGCCTCTACCATCTGGGAATACAACAAGCCAATGATAACTGATATAAAGGAGTTTATCGGGGAGCCTTACAAGACATACAGGCTCTACAGGATGGACGTTTA
This sequence comes from Youngiibacter multivorans, assembly GCF_017873395.1. Classification (GTDB taxonomy): domain Bacteria; phylum Bacillota; class Clostridia; order Clostridiales; family Clostridiaceae; genus Youngiibacter; species Youngiibacter multivorans. The sequence goes on from NZ_JAGGKC010000015.1 coordinate 69,326, forward strand.
GGACAAGTATATGGAAAGAAAACTTATTGACAGAAAGGACGCTGAAATTGCACTGACGTGGGACCTGTCATCACTGTATGATTCTGTGGAAAGCATGAAAAGTGATGGGGACAGAATTCTAAGTTTTTCCCGAAAGCTTGAGGCTGACTTCCAGGGAAAGCTTGAGGACAGCTATACCATCAATCTCTGCCTCGATGGACTGAGGGAGATACTTCCGGTCATGAACAGGACAGGAGCTTACTCGCATCTGAAGCTTATGGCTGACACTACCGACAATTCCAGTCTTGAGCTCAAGTCCATGGTTTCCGATGCTCTCTCAAAAGCACGGAGCATGCTTAGTTTCATAGATACGGAAATATTGGAAGCTGATGAGGAAACTATAAAAAAGGCAATCAATGATTCTCCTGAGAACAGGCATTATCTCACTGAGCTTCTGAGGTACAAGCCCCACATACTTGGAAAGGAAGCCGAGAAGGTTATTTCTTCCCTTGGGACAGTCCTTGAAGCGCCATACAACATATACAACAGAGCCAAGCTTGCGGATATGGACTTCGGTACCTTCACTGCAGGTGGTAAAGAGCATCCTCTTGGGTTCGTCCTCTTTGAGAACGGATATGAGTTCGATACCGATACCGAAACAAGAAGGGCTGCCTTCAGGACGTTTTCGGACAAGCTATCCGAATACCAGAACACTGTCGCTTCGGTCTACCAGACTAAGCTATCAACAGAAAAAGCTCTTTCTGAAATAAGGGGATTCAGTTCGGTGACTGAGAGTCTTCTGTTCAGTCAGAAGGTACCAAGGGAGATGTATGACAGGCAGATTGACCTGATATATGAGAAACTGGCACCCCATATGAGAAGGTTCGCTAGACTCCTCAAGAAGATCCATAAGCTTGATGAAATGAGATATGAGGACCTTAAGCTTGCAGTGGACCCGGAATTCGAACCAGGCATCTCAACTGCTGAAGCCAAAGGCCATCTCCTTCAAGGTCTGTCTGTATTGGGCAGCGAGTATGCAGGGATGATCGTAAGGGCTTTTGATGAGAGGTGGATAGACTTTGTCCAGAACAGGGGAAAGTCAACTGGTGCCTTCTGCTCAAGCCCATATGGAGCTCACCCGTACATACTCATATCCTGGACCGAGAGGATGAGGGAAGTGTTTGTTCTCGCCCATGAGCTCGGACACGCAGGCCACTTCCAGCTTAGCCACAGCATGCAGAATGTGTTCGACTCCAGGCCTTCGCTATATTTCATAGAGGCTCCTTCAACCATGAATGAGATGCTTATGGCGAACCATCTTGTAAAGTCAAGCACCGATGCAAGGTTCAGAAGGTGGGTATACTCAACAATGATATCACGAACTTATTATCATAATTTCGTGACCCATCTACTTGAGGCAAGGTACCAGAGGGAAGTCTACAGGATCGTCGAGAATGGCGGAAGCGTAACAGCCTCAAAGCTAAACAGCATATTCAAAGAGGTCCTGCAGGGCTTCTGGGGTGATTCTGTTGAGCTAACGGCCGGGTCTGAGCTGACCTGGATGAGGCAGCCCCATTATTTCATGGGCCTCTATCCGTACACATACAGCGCCGGCCTGACAATTGCCACCGAAGTGGCAAAGCGTGTCGATGGCGGAGACAGCTCTGCCATAGAGGATTGGAAAAGGACACTTGAAGCAGGAGGAACACTTGATCCGATTGAACTTGCAAAGCTTGCAGGAGTAGACATTACATCGGACACTCCGCTTCTGAACACCATAGACAGGATAGGCTTCCTTATTGGTGAGATAGAAAGACTGACTGAAGAGATAGAAACTGATAATTTGAACTGACGGAGGAAATATGGAAAAGCTTAACGAATTCGTTTTTGATTATGGAATGAAGATATTTGCCGCGGCGCTTGTGCTAATCATCGGATCCTACATTGTAAGGCTCGTGATGAGGATGGTTGAAAAGGCTCTTTCAAAGAGCACGATCGACATATCTCTCCACACCTTCATAAAGACGGTGGCAAGGCTCTTCATGCAGATAATTGTGCTGCTGACTGCTGCGGGGGTTCTTGATATACCAAGCACCACATTCATCACGATCCTGGGATCTGCAGGCCTGGCAATAGGTCTTGCACTCAAGGACAGCCTGGGTAATTTTGCAGGTGGAATCCTGCTCCTTTCATTCAGGCCATTCAGGGTCGGTGACTACATTGAGTCTGATGGAGTCGGAGGTACGGTAAAGGATATCCACATACTCTATACCCACCTCAATACTCCTGACAACAGGAGGGTAATGATTCCAAATGGAATCCTTGCCAATGCAAAGATAACCAACTACTCGACTGAAGACAGGAGAAGGCTTGAACTGATATTCGGAGTGGCATACGGCTCTGATATTGAAAAGGTGAAGTCAGCCATAAATGAAGTGATCGCCTCGAATCCAATGGTTATAATGGATCCTGAACCTATTGTCAGGATGCAGGCCCATAGAGAAAGTGCAGTTGAGATAACTGTCAAGGTGTGGTGCCTCAGGGAAGACTACTGGAATCTTCATTACGACATGCATGAACAGGTCAAAGCATCCTTTGACAGGAATGGAATCTCCATACCTTATCCTACAAGAAGCATACGTGTCGTTAAGGATACAGAGGAGACCGCTCCGCTGCAAAAGACATTTCCCATAAGATAGATAAGGATTAACCATAGGTCGTGCCTTGCCGGATTGCAACTCAATCTGACTGCACGGCTTTTCCATAAGGAGGGATTCCATTGTATGACGTTGCTGTGATAGGAGCAGGTATAGTTGGCGCCTGTACAGTCTATGAACTTTCAAAGCTTGACTTATCGGTATGCCTTATTGAAAGGGAAAATGATGCGGCATCAGGAGCTACAAAAGCAAATTCTGCACTTGTCCATGCAGGCTTTGATCCTGAAGAGGGAACTATCATGGCGAGGCTGAATGTCGAAGGCTGCAGATTGTTCGGGGAACTCTCGAAAGAAGCAGGCTTCCCTTACAAGATGAACGGCGCCCTTGTCCTTGCTTTTTCAGCTGACGACCTTCAAACCGTCGAAAGGCTGTATATAAGAGGCATTGCGAATGGGGTCAGTGGCCTGAGGATGATTGACAGGGATGAACTCCTGAGGCTTGAACCAAACGCTGGAGCTTCTGCAATTGGTGCGCTTCATGCTCCTACTGCAGGCATAGTTGGACCATGGGAAATGTGCCTGGCACTGATAGAGAAGGCTGCTAATAGGGGGATAACCCTTCGTTTCAGGAGCGCTGTCACCAGGATCTCAAAAACTGATGATTTTTTCGAGATCGAGATTAATAAAGGTGAATCCAGGATACAGGCGAAGCGGATCATTAACGCTGCGGGAATCCATGCAGACGAGATAATGGAGATGGTTGGGGAAAAGGAGTTTTCAATAACACCACGCAAGGGTCAGTATTATGTTCTTAACAAGAGCCAGGGAAAGCTAGTTACGCATACCCTGTTCCAGTGCCCGTCTGAAAAGGGTAAGGGAATAATGGTGACTCCTACCGTTCATGGGAACCTGCTTGTGGGTCCTGATTCAGGGCAAGCTAATGACAAGGAGGATAAAGCCACGTCAAGGGAAGGCCTTGAGCTTGTAAGAGCCAGTGCTTTAAGGACCGTGGAATCGATCGACTTCAGGGACAGCATAAGGAATTATGCAGGACTCAGGGCGTATTCTGACAGGAAGGATTTCATAATAGAGGAATCAAGGTCCGTTAAGGGACTGATAAATCTGGCAGGAATAAAGTCTCCGGGACTTACGGCAGCTCCTGCGATAGCACTGGAGGCTGTGAGGCTTCTTGAAGCATCCGGAATAACTGTGGTGCTTAAGGCTTCAACCATGGATCCTGATGTCAGGACTGCGTTCAATGAAATGAGCGACGAGGAAAAGCAGGTAATCATAAGTAATGATCCTGCGTACGGCAGGGTAATCTGTAGATGCGAGGGGATAACCGAAGGTGAGATAATAGAGTCACTTAAAGGACCTCTGGGTGCAGTATCGCTTGATGGTGTGAAGCGCAGGGTAAGGCCGGGTTCGGGCAGATGCCAGGGCGGCTTTTGCGGACCAAAGGTAATTGAAATAATATCCAGGGAACTTGGGATAAAGCCCTGGGAGGTGCCGCTGGACCTTGAAGGCTCCTATTGCCTGGAGGGAGAGCAAGATGATGGATTATGACATTGTGATCATTGGAGCAGGACCGGCCGGCATGGCGGCAGCAATAGAAGCGAAGATAAGCGGAGCCGGATCGGTACTTGTCATTGACAGGGACATTGAAACTGGCGGGATACTTAACCAGTGCATACACTCAGGATTCGGGCTGCACAGATTCAGTGAGGAGCTGACAGGACCGGAATATGCCGAGAGGTATTCTAAAGCTCTCAGGGAATCCGGTGCTCAGGTGATGCTGGATACTATGGTCATGAGCCTTGAGTGCAAAGGAAGGGAAAAGCTTGTTCGTGCCATTAATCCTGTTTCTGGCATCATGGAAATACATGCCAAGGCAGTTATTCTCGCCATGGGCTGCCGCGAAAGGACACGGGGAGCCATACAGATACCTGGGGACAGGCCGTCAGGGGTTCTGACAGCAGGAACAGCACAAAGATATGTTAACATCGAGGGATATAGGATAGGTAAAAAAGCGGTGGTGCTGGGTTCGGGCGACATCGGACTTATCATGGCAAGGCGCCTGACACTGGAAGGAGCTAAGGTTCTTGCATGCGTCGAGATCATGCCATATTCCAGCGGACTGAACAGAAATATAGTCCAGTGCCTTGATGACTTCAGCATACCTCTGCTTTTGTCACATACAGTAACGAGGATAGTGGGACGAAGAAGACTCGAGGGTGTTGTCATCGCTGAAGTGGACTCGGAAAGGAAGCCTGTAGCTGGTACGGAAAGGTTTGTTGAATGCGATACGCTGCTTCTTTCCGTAGGTCTGATACCTGAGAATGAAATAACAGCCGGAGCAGGAATTGAACTTGATCCAAGGACCAGGGGACCATACGTGGATGGCTCCATGGAAACCTCAATAGAAGGCATTTTCGCATGCGGAAATGTGGTGCATGTCAACGACCTTGCAGACCATGTCAGCCTAGAAGGTGAGAGGGCCGGCAGAAGCGCAGCGGAATATGTAAGGGCAGGAGCGGAGGCAAACAGAAGGCAGATAGGAGTCTTTGCAGGAACAGGAGTATCATACATAGTACCCCAGTATTTATCTGCAGGAGTCGTTTCAGGGTCCAATGAACTATCCTTCAGGGCTGACAGGGTGTTCAAGAATGCATACCTTATCGTTAGGAGTGAATCGGGAGCTGTGCTAAAGAAAGTCAGGAGACCGAGGATTACACCGGGAGAAATGGAGAGGATCTCGGTCAGAAACGATATTATCGATAATGCTGTGGATATAACCATTTCAATTGAGGAGGTGTGAGTATTGGCAGAGCTTACATGCATAGTATGTCCTAGAGGCTGCCTTCTTAAGGTCATTGAAAATCATGAGGGATATTCGGTTACGGGCAACGCGTGTCCCCGTGGAGTTCCATATGCTGTCAGGGAAATGACTGACCCACGTCGAATGGTTTCTTCGACTGCAAGGATTGAGGGTGCTATACACAGGAGGCTGCCTGTGAAGACAAGCGGTGATATTCCAAAAGGACTTGTAACAAAAGTCTGTGCTGAAATCGGGAGACTGGTGGTTATTGCTCCGGTAGCCTGCGGTGATGTGATCATCGGGAATGTTCTTGGCACGGGTGCGGACGTTATTGCTGCAAGGACAATGGAAAGAGTTCCATAGTCCTTTGGCGTGCTGTAGAATTGTATCATAAGTAAGAAACTGGAGGTTTTGACATGGATGACCTGGACCTTGGGCTGATATCAGGAAATATCAACACATCATGGCTGGGAAGGACTGCAGTTATGGTGGAATCCGTTGACTCCACCAACAGCTGGCTCAAGGAGCGTGCGGAGGAAGGAATGGCAAAGGATGGCACTCTTGTCATCGCAAAGGTTCAGACTGGTGGAAGGGGAAGGCTTGGAAGAAGCTTCCATTCACCTGAAGGAGGCCTTTACATGTCATTTTTCATCAGGAAGCCTGACACAAAGATGGACACCTCCCTTGCTACCATAGCAGCAGCTGTCTCAGCAAGAGATGCGATACATGAGCTTTGTGGCATAAGACCCAGGCTCAAATGGGTGAATGATGTATACATGGGTGACAGGAAGGTTGGAGGGATACTTGTAGAAGGTAAATTTGACCCGGTAGGGAAATCTATGGACCATCTTGTTATAGGGATAGGCATAAACGTGACAACTGAAGGATTTCCTGAAGAACTGAAGGACATTGCCTCTTCTATTGTCAATGAGGCCGGAATCAAAATCAGCAGAAGCCTCCTATGTGCAAGGATCGCAGACAATCTTGAAAAGATGCTCAGGAAAACAATTGAGGATCCTGAAGGGTTAGTTGAAGACTATAAAGGGTCCCTCATGTATATCGGCCATGAAATCGCAGTACATTCAGGTGGAAATGTCAGACCTGCGCGACTTGTTGGTGTAGACAGGAAGGGCGGTCTTATAGTAAGGTACCTGGATGCTGAGGGGACCTCTGTAATCAGTTCTGGCGAGGTGACCATAAGAGGTGGGGCAGGAAATGGTGCATGATGTGGCAATAATAGGTGCCGGGATCATCGGTACAAGCCTGGCAAGGGAGCTCACACGATACAAGCTTAAGGTTGTCATCCTTGAGAAGCTTCCTGATGTTGCCATGGGTGCGACAAAGGCCAACAGCGCCATTGTCCACGGAGGCTATGCAGAAGGACATGAGACTCTTAAGGGCAGGCTTTGCTTCGAGGGCCGGAGGAGATTCCGGGAGCTTGAAGACGAGCTTAAATTCGGATTTTCTGAAACAGGGTCACTTCTGGTGTCCCTGGATGATGATCTGGAGCCTCTGGAAAGGCTCCTTGAAAGCGGAATAAGAAATGGTCTTGACGACCTTTCCATAATTGGCAGTGAAGAGATAAGGAAACTTGAACCCAATATTACGCAAGAAGTGAAGAACGCTCTGCTCTGCAAGGGTGCAGGAATCTGCTCACCCTATGGAATGGCGATAGCGATGGCAGAGAATGCTGTTGAAAACGGAGCTGAAATTGTGCTTTCTGCAGAAGTGACTGGAATTGAAAGTGAGAATGAGATATTAAATCTTGTGACTGATAAGGGGGATTTTCAAGCCTCGTTTGTCATCAACTGCGCTGGTGTCAATTCCGACAAGGTTGCAAGGATGGCAGGTGCGGATGGGTTCGAAATTCTTCCGAGGAGTGGAGAGTACCTGCTGTTTGCAAAAGGTACCGGAAAGCTGCTTGATCATGTCGTGTTCCAGCTTCCGACTGCAATGGGTAAGGGAGTGCTTGTAACTCCGACAATCCATGGGAATCTCCTTATCGGTCCAGATGCTTCCGAAATTGACGACAGGGAAGATACCTCCACCCATGCTGAAAGGCTTGAGAATGTGTACAACCAGGCAAAGAAGCTGTATCCTGATATTGATGGGGAAACATTCTTAAGAAGCTTCACAGGTATCAGGGCAAGAAGTTCGACTGGCGATTTTCTTATCGGACCGTCAAATATCAAAGGTTTCATCAATGCCGCCGGAATACAGTCACCCGGTCTTACAGCATCACCTGCCATTGCAAGGATGCTTGTAGGTATACTTGAGAAGGAAGGATTGAAGCTTGAACCGGAGAATTCGTTCAATCCTTTCAGGAAGGTTGTGGAATACTCACCAAAGGACCTGCCCTACAGGGAGGTCGACAGACTTTCAAAGCTTCCCGCCGGAAGCAGGGAGAGGATAGTATGCAGATGCGAACAGGTTACTGAAGGCGAAATAGCTGATTCAATGGAAAGAGGAATTGCAGTGACTACCGTTGACGGTATAAAGAGAAGGACCAGGGCTGCAATGGGCTGGTGCCAGGGTGCGTTCTGCAGGGCAAGAATAGCAGAGACAATGGAAAGACTGACAGGTGAGTTGCCGGACGGGAGCTACGACATCGAGCGCAGCGGGGTGTCGAGGGTCGGGAAGCATGACTTCCTTGATTTCCTGAAAGCGCGCAAGGAGGAATAAATGAGCGACATAATTGATTTCAACGAGCTTAAGAACAAGGTTAGGGAAAAGGATATTGATGATTTTGAGAACTACATAATGTCCCTTTATGGTCAGATGGGCACAGGGAGCATGAACTTCGCCCAGATCAACAAGGCCATACAGGAATATATGAAGGAGCATGGGATTTCTCAGGAGAAATTTATGGACCTTCAGATGAAGCTTATGGAAAGATACGGGGTAACGCCCGAAGACGTTGAGAAGCAGTACAACATACCTGGCGGAAACTATGAAAGGTACAGGAAATCCCTTGGATTTACCGAAAAATACAAGGACAGGATAAAAAACTATTCAGGCTTCAACTATGAGATCAAAAACGACAGGAATGACCTGACAATTTTTTTAAATGACAATATAGTGCTGATTTCATCAAAGAAGAAGGTTGACTTAAATGACAATGAACTCAATGAGTTCCTGGTGTCATACAAGAAGCTCTCAAAGGATGAGAAGCTGACGGTAAAGATCAGCGAAAATGTTATAGAGTATGAATATTGAGAGGATGGTGGACCAGATGAGGATAGGCTTAATCGGAACAGGAAACATGGGATATGCCATAGGAAAGGGGCTGCAGGAAGCAGGCTATGGAATTACAGTATACAACAGGAGTGACAGGAACATATCTGAACTGAAATCCGGAGGTGCCCATGTCGCTTTAAATGTCCGCGAACTCGCCAGGGAAAGCGACATAGTCATCGTAGCTGTCAAGCCTAAGGACATCCTCGGCGTAATCAGGGAAAATTGCGACTATCTGGCAGGAAAGACAGTAGTGTCAATTGCTGCAGGTGTTTCTCTACAGAGTCTTCGCGTCGCAGCTGAAAGCAAGGCTACAATGTCCAGGGTAATGCCCAATACGCCAGCCCTTATTTCAAAAGGCGTTTATGGTGTAGTATCTGACGGACTGGAGCCTGAAGTAAGGGAATCAATAATGAAGCTATTTGCATCAATAGGAGAGGCTTACCTCATCACTGAAGATGACATACATGGATTCATATCGATAGCCGGATCATCACCAGCCTATATCTTCATGTTCATGGAGGCTCTTGCAGATGCTGGAGTGAGGATGGGAATAAAGAGAGCGGATGCATACGAGATCGTGGCAGACACCCTCATCGGATCAGCAATGCTGTACAAGAAGACCAAGGAGCATCCGGGAGCACTCAAGGACATGGTTACATCTCCAAAAGGAACGACCATAGAAGCTGTCAGGGTACTTGAAGAGAATGGCTTCAGGTCAGCTGTAATTGAAGGTGCATTGGCTGCAGGCCTCAAGTCAAGGGAAATGGAATCAAAAGACAAATAGATCAAAATGCATGGCAAACGAAAGCACCCCGGAAATGATCTGCTATCCGTCAAGAAGACAATGAAATAAAACAAGAGATTTGACAGTGCCTACGCACTGGATTACCCGCAAATCAAGGGTGCTTTAGCTTCCGAGATTTGCGGTTTTCTTAGGTAGCAAAATACAGTTCGTTCTTCATTAATGGTGTCATGACTCCTAGATTCCGCTGCAAGCGCTTCGTGTTATAGTATACAATGTAGTCTTCGATCATCTGTACAAGCGTTTCACGAGCGGTGAACCTTTTGCCATAGTATCTTTCGCGCTTCAAGATACCCCAGAATCCCTCCATAGGACCATTGTCGATGCAACGGCCTACGCGAGACATGCTCTGTGTCATACCAGCCTCCATAAGCTTATGGTAGAATACTCGGTTTGTATACTGAAACCCTCTATCGCTATGAAATAGGGGATTTGCATCAGGATTAGCCCTTACCGCTCTATCAAACGTTTCAAACACCAGCGTGTTATCATTACGATCAGAGATTCTATAGGCGACAATTCTTCTGTCATACAGGTCCAAAATAGCACTTAGGTAAATTTTGTGCACTACAATGCCAACATAGTACTTGAATTCAGTGACATCCGTCAGCCATTTCTCATTGGGCTTATCCGCATGGAATTCTCGATTCAGGATATTCTCTGCAATATGCTGTGGATTTGCTGCATTTCGAGTGCAGCCATGACTGTTGTACTTGATGGTGGATTTAATGTCTTTGCCCCTGCAAATACGAAGTGCTTTCTTGTCGGATATCTCGATACCATGATAGTGGCTCAGGTCATCTCGAATTCTGCGATAACCCTTGTCTGGACTTTCTCTGTGGATTTTTTCGGCAAGCTCAGCGATACGCTCATTTTCCAATTCTCGTGAGCAGATCTTGTGACTAGCCCATTTATAGTAGGCAGATCTGGATACATCAAGTAGTTCACACGAGCTATCTATGGGATATTTGGATTCTTTATTACACTCCTGTATGGTCGTATATAGTTTCCACTGCCTTATTTGCGAAAGGCATCCCCCCTCTCCAATTCCTCCAATTTTTTTAACAGGTCTCGTTCCATCCTCAACATATAGTTCTCATGCTCCAGCTTTGCTATTGTTATCTTAGCTTCTTCTTCAGGAGTTCGAGCCTCCTGGTCCTTTTTACGGCGTCCTCTCAGGTCCTGAAGGCCGGAATCGCCCTTCTCGGCATATTTCTTAACCCAAGTATAGACCTGCTGATATCCGACGTTGTACTTCTTTGCAATTGATCCATAGTCGTATCCGGATTCAATACAATCCTTGACAATCTGAACACGCTCTTCCAGGGTAGTTTTCCGTGAACTCTTCATGCGGCTTCCTCCACTCTCTCTTCTGAGTTTCTTGCCGCTATTATACAACTTTATCCAATTACGTAGTTGGCAACTTGAGCGAATTTTGAATTTTAAGCAGATTGAGTAATAGCTGCCTTCCCCTGAAAGGTAAGCTTCCACAGCATCTCTTTTCAGTTCTGGACTATATTCACGGTTCTTCCCTGTGTTGAGCAATCCAGTAGGTCCTTCTTGTTTGTATAGACGGACCCATTCTCTAAACGACTTCCGATTTACTCCTGCCACCTCGGAAGCCATTGCTGCAGATATTTCTCCACTCAGGTATCTCTGTATGATAGCTACCTTCTCTTCTGGAGATCCCTTTGTCCTGTGAGACATAATAAAAGCTCCCTTCATGATTAACAGTGTTTTTCTTTTTCACTGTCTCTCATAAAGGGAGCATATCAGAATTTTTCCGGGGTGCTGTTTACTATTCTACTGTAACTGATTTTGCGAGGTTCCTCGGCTTGTCAACATCCAGGCCCTTGAAGGAGCAGACGTAGTAGGAGAGGAGCTGCATTGGCACGACTGCAAGTACTGGTGCAAGCAGGTCAATTGTTTCCGGTATGTGCACCGCCGTATCAACGAAACTGTCTACAGTCTTGTTGCTCTCGTATGTAACTACCATGACCTTTGCGCCTCTGGAGGTTACCTCCTTGAGGTTGGAATGCATCTTATCCATAAGGCTTCTCTGTGTAAGTGATGCAAGCACAGAGGTGTTCTTCTCGATAAGGGCTATTGGACCGTGCTTAAGCTCTCCACCAGGATAAGCATCCGCATGGATGTATGTGAGCTCTTTGAGCTTGAGGGCAGCCTCAATGGCAACAGCATAGTCAAGGCCCCTTCCTATGAAGAACACATCCTTCTCGCCATGGATCTTAAGTGCGAACTTCTGTATGTTTTCCTTCTGCTCTATGACCTTTGAAACCTTGTCCGGAAGAAGAAGCATCTCCTTCTTTATCACATCAGTCTCCTCATCGGTCATGGTTCCAAGAAGCTCTGCAAAATGCAGGGCTATGGTATACACAGCGATCAGCATGGTGAGGTATGCCTTTGTCGAGGCTACGCCTATTTCAGGTCCTGCCCAGGTGTAGAACACATCTGTAGCTTCCCTTGCAACCGAGCTTCCGACCACATTCGTAATGGCGATGACCCTTGCGCCTTTTTTCTTTGAGTCGCGAAGGACCGCCAAAGTATCTGCAGTCTCTCCGGACTGGCTTATGACTATGAGGAGTGTCCTTGAGTCTATTATCGGGTCTCTGTATCTGAATTCGGATGCTACATCAACCTCTACAGGGATCTTTGCCAGTGATTCGATGGCTGTCTTGCCGACAACTCCGGCATTGTATGCCGTACCGCAGGCTACTATGTAGATCCTTGAGTAGCTTTCAAGCATTTCCTTTGTAATTGTGATGTCGTCAAGCTTGACCTTCTGGCCAGCGACTATCCTCGATGTCATGGTATCCCTGAGAGCCTTGGGCTGCTCATGGATCTCCTTTATCGTGAAGTGGTCAAATCCGCCTTTTTCTGCAGAGTCCGCATTCCAGGTGATTGTAGTAGCTGACTTTTCAACAGGCTCAAGGTTGGCGTTGTAGTATTTGATGCCTGAACCGGTAATTTCTGCGAATTCCATGTCATCAAGATATACTACTTCCCTTGTGTAATTGAGTATGGCAGGAACGTCCGAGGCGATGAAGCTCTCGTTCTCTCCAAGTCCGATTATGAGAGGACTGTCTTTCCTGACCGCTATAATCTTGTCCGGGTCGTCAAGGGATATGACTCCGAGTGCATAGCTTCCCTTTAGTCTCTGTGTCGCATTGATGACTGCTTCAAGCAGGCATCCGTCGAAGTAGTGGTCGACAAGATTAGGTATGACCTCAGTATCTGTCTCCGATAGGAACGTATACCCCTTATCAGCCAGCCAGCTTTTAATTTCCATGTAATTTTCGATTATACCGTTGTGAACGACCGAAATCCTGTCGTTGTTGCTGCAGTGGGGGTGTGAGTTAACATCCGAAGGCTCACCGTGGGTAGCCCACCTGGTGTGGCCTATCCCGAGATGTCCGTGGGCAGGCTCCGTCTCCAGCTTTTCAGCAAGATTCTTAAGCCTTCCCTTAGTCTTTACGATAGTGATCTTTCCGTCCTCCGGCACAGCGATGCCCGCCGAGTCATAGCCCCTGTATTCGAGCTTGGAGAGACCGTGTACAAGGACATCCGTAGCATCCTTGCCTCCTAAATAACCGACAATTCCACACATGACAATACATCCTTCCTTAATTTTATTAAGAAAGGTCTGGGCACCTGATCCCCTTTGTCCCCGAAGTCGCCTCCGGTATTTGAGGGAGCTTTGCGGTAGTGCATACCGTGGAGCATCCGCCGAACTTTCGATTACTCCATCCTCGTCAACCGGCTTAAGTTAGCCGGTTCTGGCGCTATTCCATCTGGAATTTCAAATTGATATCCAAACCTTGCTCCAATCATTATATAGTCATTCTTAATTTAGCGCAACTTCCAGTGATAGTGCATTGCCTCAAAATAGATGTATTCGGTTGGGGCGCATGGGGAAAAAACTTTGTGAAAAATAAAACGGAAGGCCTCCTTATTCAGGAGGCCTTAATGCTCAATAGGTTATATCGAAGGATTTTTCATTGGGCTTCAGGGGTATCTCCTTCATCGAATAATTCTCGATCCTGGAATAACCGTTCCCGCCCTTGACTGTGTCGAGAAAGACTGAGATATGGTCATCAGGACCCTGGACTTCCACCTCCACATTTCCATTGTCCATGTTCCTGACATGACCTGTCAGCTTCATGAGGTAAGCGGCCCTGTAGACGAAATATCTGAAGCCAACCCCCTGGACCCTTCCCTGGTATATGATGAAGAGTCTCTTCATATCAATCACATCCTTGGTCAGTTTCCTGATACATGTTCAGTTTCTGCGATTTGCTCCTTGCTTTCCTGAATGCTTTTCTTGGATTTTGCCGGGATCTGGAATAGCTTTACGCCACCTCCGGACTTTTCCTTCATGAGCTTCTGGAGGCGTTTCTTTTCCTTTGCCTTGAACACAGTAAGGGTATACATGTAGTCCAGGTATATGGCACCGACTGTCTTTGCTCCGGCAAGCCTGTCTTTTTCAAGGTTGATCAGCCTGAGATGCTTTGTCAGCTTCTTTATTGGTTCGTTGTACATGTTATAGATATCCTTGCTCATCTTCATCGCATCAAGGTAGGTAAGCTGGATGTCCTTGTCCAGCTTGATGTTGATGTACGTATGCATGAATGGCTGGTTGTATGTGACAACAGGCATCGTATCAGCAAATTTTATGAACTTAGCGAATGCTTCTCCGATAGACAGGCTGTATTTCTCATAAAGAGGGTCCCTGGACTCTATCGGGACGAAGAGGGAGTCAACCATCCTTGTGCCCTTGTACCTTACTGCCTGAAGACTTGAAACTGTGGCTCCATAAGGGTCTTCACTGTTCCTTCCGAGATATAGTGCAATGAAGTCCTTATGCAGGGGCACCGAGTCAACTTCCTTAAGTATATTGCCTCTGTGGTTGAACAGAGCCTTTTCCATGATTATGTTCCTGTAGTTCATCCTTGACGGGTTGTATATCATGTCCTTCACAATGTAGAATGCCGCTATGGAAAGCCCCATGAGAAGAAATACTATGGAGTAGCCAAGCTCCGGCTTCTTGCCGCTCTTGTAATACTCTTTAGTGAATACTGCGATCAGGATGAGGAACAGGTATATGAAGATGTATTTCATGTTAAGCACTTTGTTTATCTTCATTTCTTTCCCCCTTATCATTGCTCTGATATTGTAATCTATTACATTATAATGCAAAACTCGTAAAATTCAAAGTCACAGTGCTTTCACTAGAATGCTGTGACCGGGCCTGGGTAGAATCTGACCGGAAGATCCACGGTTATTACAAGAGTGTTATGGTCTGTCTTTCGTGCGCTTATCCTGCCGGAGTGCATCTTGACTATGTTTTCTGATATTGCAAGACCGAGACCGCTGCCGCCATTCCCGGAAAACCTTGACTTGTCCAGGCGGTAGAATCTCTCGAACATCTTGGGTATCTCTGATTCCTCTATGTCTCCGACAGAATTCTCAACGGAAACCCTTGCTAAGGAAGCACCTTCTTCAAGGGATAGCGAGACCTTGATCGGTAACTTTTCTGTCGAGTACTTGATTGCATTGGTTATGAGGTTTTCAAAAAGTCTGACTATCTGCTGCACATCAGCTTCAATTATGACATCCGCCTTAGGCATTAACTTCTCCAGAGTATGCCCGAATTCCTCTGCAAGAGGTATCATCTCCTCCACAAGCTGCTCTATGAGCTCCCTGAGGCTTACATTCATGATGTTGAGCTTGTGTTCAGGACTCTCGAGCTTCGAGTATTCAAAAAGGGACTCAATGAGCTCCTTAAGCCTCAGCGACTTGGAACTCGCGATCTCGATGTATTCCTTCCGCTTCTCAGGTAATATGGAATCAGACTTTGCGAGCTCGATGTACCCGATTATGGAAGTAAGAGGAGTCCTCAGGTCATGTGACACGTTCGTGATCAGGTCGTTCTTCATTTGCTCGAGCTTGCGCTCTTCCTCGATTCTTACATCTATGTCCGTTGCCATTGAATTTATGCTTTTAGCCAGGTTTGTAAGCTCATCGTTGCCCTTGACCGGAGCCTTGTATTTGAAGTTTCCGGTTGAAATGACTTTTACCGTATCAGAAAGCTGCTGGATGTAATCCATTTTCCTCCTGGTTATTATAAGGAACATGACAACAAACAATACAAGCGCAGCGAACAGGGCGATTGACGTATTGTATACATAGCTTAAAGTGGTATCTACCACAGCAGCAGGAGCCGCCTTTACAATTAGATACCTGTCCTCATTCAGGAAATTCATTGGATAGACCAAAGTCATTTCCTGTGCGGGATTCTGAGGGGTTCCGGGGTTATGGTAGACGGTGGTGGATCCGGAATACGAAACATCAAAGCTGTTCTTGAGCACATCGAAGATATCCAGACTGACTTCTGATACACCTTCGGTCTTGAACTGGATTTTACCATTGAGGTCGGTAACCATCACCTTCAAATTTTCGACCCTTGAAAAATCTTCAATCAGGTTCTTCATCGCCTGATCCAGGTCGAATTGCTTGGCCAGCGGGTTGTTCTCAGACGGATACCTGACATTACTCCTCATTTCGTCAGTTATTTCTGACTCATCCTTGTACCTTAAGTCGTTTATCATCCTTTCTGCTATATCATAGGCGGAGTCCCTGATGCTCTCGATACCACTGTCGTAGGAGATATGGGAGGTTTCAACGGTTCTTTCTGTCATCTTATAGGTGACGTTATAGCCGATGAAAGCTGACACGAGGCAGATCGCTACAGCGAAAATAAGCTCAAGCTGGATGTTGCTTGAAATCCTGTCCCGGATGATACCGTCTATAAGGCTGAAGAACCTGTCGGACCTCGATGCCTTTTTATTTGCAGGAGCCTTGTTCTGCTTATTTCTCAACCTTATATCCTACTCCCCAGACTGTCTTGATGTACCTTGGATTCCTTGGGTCGTCCTCAATTTTTTCCCTGAGCTTCCTGATGTGTACCATTACGGTGTTTTCGGACTCAAGGAATTCCTCTTTCCAGACGTTCTCATAAATTTTCTCGACTGAAAGCACGATTCCAACGTTTCTTGTCATGTACTCAAGCATGTCGAATTCGGTCTTTGTAAGCTTGATGTCCTTTTCGCCCTTCTTGACCTCCCTGGTTCCTATGTTGATTGTAATGTCGTCAAGGGTCAGGACATTCTCGTTCCTTGGTTTTTCACTGTTAAGGACATAGTATCTCCTTAGCTGGCTCTTGACTCTGGCAATCAGCTCAAGGGGATTGAAGGGCTTGGTCAGATAATCGTCTGCTCCGGAAGTGAGGCCATGGATCTTGTCCATGTCCTGTGTCTTCGCTGAAAGCATTATGATTGGCATGTTCTTTGTCTTCCTGAGCTCCATTGTAGCCTGGATGCCATCCTTCTTGGGCATCATTATATCCAGGATAATCAGGTCTACATGGTGACTAGCGATCATCTCCAGCGCTTCTTCTCCATTTGTGGCTTTGAGTGTATTGTAGCCTTCGTTTGCGAGATAGATTTCGATGAGCTCTCTTATTTCCTTTTCATCGTCGACGATCAGTATTGTCTGTTTGTCCATTTTGAACCTCCGATATATATTGATGCCAGTATATGACATATTTCTTAATTTTCTTGTCTGCCTGGCTTAATCAGGTCTGAAATCGCATTCTTATAAGATGATTATACAATATTGGAGGACATAAGCCATTTTCAATCTGGCACCAAAGGGAAAGTTCATCTTTTCTTAAGGTTTAAGCAAGAATGCTTCTGTAGTATGATATGTGTATAAATTTAAGCAAGAGGATCGATATGGATTTTAAGAATAGAAAAAAGAAGAAATTTGACAGGTACAACGCGCTGCTCATAGTCATGCTCGCTGTATTCAGTGTAATCATCGCAAGGCTTACCACTCTTCAGGTGATAATGGGCGAAGAGTATGCTGAACGGGCCAATGACGAGTTCATAAAGAACCTGAGCGAGAAAGCCCCGAGGGGGAATATCATCGACAGTGAGGGGAATATCCTTGCCACATCTGTACAGAGCTATAATCTGGTATATGTGGATACTGCCGAGGCGAGGAAAGAGATATACAATACCATAGACAAGGTAAACTCACTGCTTGAAAAGGCAGGTGAGGCTGCTTCTGATTCGTTCGAATTGAAGCTTGATCCTTTCAGGTTTGAGTTTTCATCTGAAACTCCAGAAGGGCTGAGGCGTCTTGAGCTAAGATGGAAAAAGGACAGAGGAATAGATTCCCTGATATTCAATGAGACACTGATGGCTGCTACCGGAAAGGAAAAGATATCCGAACTCAATGAAGCGGAGACAGACCAGCTTGATGACATGGTGATCGCTTACGGCGCAGAGGACACCTTCCATTATCTGATAAAGAAGTACAAGATATACGAGGCCCTTGAGGATGGCTCCGAAAAGAACAAGGAGTATGCGAAGATGAGCGGAAAAGAGCTTTATGCTTTGATGAGCACGAGGCTTTCCGATTCTGCAATCAGGGATTACATAGAAATCAAGGACAGCATAACCATGGAGAGCTACCAGGGCTCAAGGGCTGTTACGATCGTAAACAACATGAAGGAGGACAGCGCGTTCACCTTCATGCAGCAGCTGTCTGACCTTCCTGGGATACAGGTGGACACGGAGCCCATAAGGCTTTATCCATACGGTGAGATGGCGGCTCATGTATTGGGATATCTCTCTCCGATAAACAGTGCCCAGAAGGACAGGTATGAGGAACGGGGCTACGATGTCTCAGTAGACTATATCGGCGCATCCGGTATTGAGGCTGCATATGAGGACAGGCTGAAGGGAAGCAAGGGCGGAAGCACGGTTGAGGTCGATAAGAACGGAAGGACCGTCAAGGAGCTCTTCAGGCTGGATGTCAATCCAGGCAACACTGTGCAGCTTTCAATCGACATGGAGCTTCAGAACATAGCGGAAAAAGGCCTGAGTGAGATTTCCGGGCAGCTTACCACAACCAACAGGATACATACGACAGGCGGATATATTTCGGATTCCTCAAATGCAACAAGAGGTGCTGTCGTAGCAATTGAGGTAAAGACAGGGAGAGTGCTGACTTTAGCAAGCTTCCCGAGCTACGACCCCAACATATTCGCAGTACCTGGAAGGCTGACTCCTGAACTCTACAGGAAGTATTTCAACCCTGACTATGAAGCTTTCGGGACAGACCTCATAAAGAGGCTTAACCTTAAGGATAAGGAAGGAAAAACAATAAGCGTTGACTACCTTTTCCCGTTCAATTCCGACGGCACGAGAAGGGACCCTTACGACCTTTATGCAAGGCCGTTCTTCAATTACGCAACCCAGGGCATAACGCCTCCTGGATCGACATTCAAACCAATAACGGCAGTGGCAGCCCTTGAAGAAGGGGCCATAACACCTTCGACAGTAATTTTCGACGGCGGCGCGTTTACAAGTTCATCACTAAGAGGCTACAGGGTAAGGAACGACGGAGGCTCGGCCTATGGTTCGCTGACGCTGAACAAGGCCATGGCCAAGTCATCCAATGTGTTCTTTGCAGACCTTG
Organism: Youngiibacter multivorans; assembly: GCF_017873395.1. Taxonomy (GTDB): domain Bacteria; phylum Bacillota; class Clostridia; order Clostridiales; family Clostridiaceae; genus Youngiibacter; species Youngiibacter multivorans. Next base: position 88,382 of record NZ_JAGGKC010000015.1, read on the forward strand.
GCTACAGGCTATATCAGAATGGAGGCTTGAACTCCATATCCGAATGGGCATGGAAGCTGGGTCTCGGACACAATCCCGAAGAGCCTGCCCACAGCACGACAGGAATCGAGATAAGCGAGAACATCCAAAGCAATGTATACAATCATGAGGGCAAAAGGCTGATAACCCAGAGACTCATAAACTTTGGAGTGGTCGAGTTCCTGAATACTGGAAAGGCAAGGAACGGATCAGCTTTCAAACCGATTAGCATCGGAGTGGACAATGCAGACGTGGATTCCATGGCCCAGGCAAAGCAGGCAATCAAGGATGCCGTGAAGAATGCCCTTGATATCAGCCTTGATGATGCCAACATAAGGAAGGGACCAAAGCTAGAGGACTTCTCCAAGGTACTGACACCGCTTTTCCAAGACTTCATAGACACTCTGCCTGCAGGGTCTGATGTTGAAAAGGCAAGCTACTACGCTAATCAGATCGCTGAATATATCGTATACGACAAGGTCAATGAGATGTGGAGCCCGGTCAATGTTATCTCAGCATCACTGGGACAGGGTGATACACAGATAAGCCTGCTTCAGATGGCGAATTCCATCGCTACCATAGCCAATGGCGGCACAAGATACAGGACATCCCTGGTTGACAGGGTGCTGGACGAAGAAGGCAACATTATTCTTGAAAACCAGCCTGAAATCCTGGAAGAGACAGGAATAAGCGTAAGCACCCTTGAAGCTGTCAGAAACAGCATGAGGGCAGTTAATGAGCCTGGCGGTACTGCATATTCAACCTTCAGGAACTTCCCCATAGCTACTGCAGGCAAGACCGGAACCGCCAGCGTACGAAGCAATGATTCGGCCTTCATCGGAAGGTCCGCTTACGGAGTGTATGTAACATACGCACCCGCTGATGACCCTGAGATCGCTATTGCTGTGGTCATATACGACAGCACAAGAGGATCATATGTCGCTCCGGTAGCGCTTGCGATGTATGAGGAGTATTTCAAGGACATCCTTGAGGCTGAATATCCCGGATATGCAAGAAAATACAATTATGAGATAGATGACCCTTATGAAGCGGTAACAGGTGATTATGACGGAAATCCAATAGAGGATGAAACAACTGTAAATCCGTAGGATTATGGAGGAACCATGGAGAGAGTGAAGGCGCCCTATGCAGCGATGGCTTTTGCCGCTGCAGCTCTATATGCAGCAAGCGCTCCGGCATCGAAGCTTCTGCTTGCAGAGGCTACGCCTGTATTCATGGCTTCATTCCTTTACCTGGGAGCTGGAATAGGCATGTCCTTCGTTGGTCTGCTGCGTAAAAACTTTAAAAACGGGCATAAGGAAACGAAGCTGGACAAAGGTGATTTTACCTATGTGGCTCTCATGATAGTTCTGGACATCATAGCTCCTATACTCCTAATGGTTGGCCTTGGGATGACCACAGCTTCAAATGCTTCGCTGCTTAACAATTTCGAGATTGCAGCCACTGCAATCATAGCCTTCATCATGTTCGGGGAACCAGTCTCGAAGAGGCTCTGGAAGGGGATAGCAGTCATAACTGCAGCGAGCATGCTGCTCTCATTGGGAGAAAAAGGCAGCTTGAGCTTCTCACTCGGCTCTGTCTTTGTCCTTATGGCAGCCACTGCCTGGGGCTTTGAGAACAACTGCACCAGGATGCTTTCACTCAAGGATCCGCTTCAGGTGGTTGTGCTTAAAGGTCTTGGATCAGGAGTCGGTTCTTTCATCGTAGCGTTTTTGATTGGGGACTCATTTCCTGAGCTTGTTTATGTCTTCTATGCCATGGTACTTGGATTCTTCTCCTACGGGATGAGTATATGGCTTTACGTGTATGCCCAGAGAGGCCTCGGTGCAGCAAGGACAAGCTCTTATTACGCGGTTGCGCCGTTCATAGGAGCAGCTATCTCGTATACGGTATTCCGAGACCCATTGTCTCCGACCTTCCTGGCAGCCCTTGCGCTGATGATGATTGGAAGCTACCTTGCAGCATTTGAGGGTTTCAGCCAGAAAAAATGAAATACTTCAAATTCATCTTCACTGATTGTGAATTTTTAAGCAATTTTTATATCGCATACTGTACCATTGACCTGTTAAATCTGCTATAATTTACGGGTTGAAAAGTAATATATGCCTTAAAGGCGAAATTGGGAATGATTATGAAAGTTAAGAAATGGGACATTATAATAATTGCACTTTTCGTGCTGCTATCCTTCGTGCCGGTAGGCATTTTCGCCATGACAGTGGCTGGAAACGAAGAGGCTGACGGAGTATATGCTGTAGTGACAGTACAGGGTGAGGAATATAAGACGATAAAGCTCACAGGGCATACCGGAAATGAGGACATCCTTGTTAAGACGGACCTTGGGATGAATCTTCTTCAGATAGTTGACGGGAAGGTAATGATGTTCGAAGCTGACTGTCCTGACCAGGTGTGTGTATACCAGGGTGCTGCCAGCAAGCCTGGTGACACGATAGTATGCCTGCCTCACAAGGTAGTGGTTGAAATCAAGGGTACGGTTCCGGATGAAGACCAGACCGATATTACCACGAATTGAGGTGGGTAGCATGAACAAGACAACAAGGATGGTTTTCATAGCGCTTATAGTCGCGCAGGCTCTGGTTCTTCACGTGGTCGAAGGGATGATACCCCTTCCCATAGGAGTTCCGGGTGCAAGGCTTGGACTTGCAAATATTTTCACAATAATTTCCCTATATACCCTGGGATTCAAGTCATCGCTGGTGGTGGTCCTGCTAAGGGTATTCCTGGCAACCTTCTTCGGAGGCAACCTGTCGTCGATGATGTACAGCTTAAGCGGTGGTCTGCTGAGTCTTATTGTAATGGCAGCAGTCAAGAACCTGCTGAAAGACAAGGTCTCCATAATCGGAGTATCCGGTGCTGGAGCTATAAGCCACAACATTGGACAGCTTCTTGTAGCGTCCTATATAGTGCAGAATATTACAGTTATGCTTTATCTGCCTGTATTGACGTTCATTGGTATCGGTACGGGCATATTCGTAGGTATCACGGCAAATTTCATTATGGCTCATTTAAGAAAAATCCCTTCACTGAAGAAGATCATGGCAGTTACCGACTAACCGGAGCATCATGCGTTGCATGGTGCTTTTTGCGCGACGGGCAGTTGCTACATAATGAGACTACAGGGTCTCACTATATCTCCAGAATTAAGCATGATGTTTACGATACAGGGTATAAACGGAATGGAACGAATGCTGAAATCGGAGAGGTCTCGGGAGTGAAAGTCTCCCCCTATGAGCGTCAGTGCAAATTAGGAAGTCTAATCTATGGCGTAACCGTGAGGTTGGGTCTGAAGGAGATGTGGAAAGCCGAGAGGCCCACAGGCGGTCTGGCAGGCCGAAACGAAAAGTAAACCACATGTTGCGGCAAGGCTGGTTGATAACCGTGCGAAAAACAGGGAAATCTACATCGGATGTATAAAGAGCTGACTGTACATCCGGGACCAGTAGTGTGAAGGTGGTTGGCATGTCAGGAAGGACGTAGCAATGACCCCGCGAGAACTCTGTACAAGCCGGAAACGGGCACATACCTATAAGAGTAATTCGAAGTGGTAGGTGCGTACAGAGTAGTCAGACGATTCCGTAGTAGCGAAGTAACCATGATGACCAAACTCATGGAGAATGCGAAGGGAATCTGCCTTTTGTAGCTCAAGCCAGATTTATCGTAATGGCAAAGGCAACGATGCTGAGGCATAAACGAACCAGAAGTGCGAAAACGAGGTGAGAAATTCATGAAAAATGAACCGTTAAAACTCAAGTGGCATTCATTGTATGGGCAGATGCTCAGAGACAGGATGCTTACAGAAGCCTGGAAAAAGGTCAAGGAAAACAATGGAAGCGGTGG
>NZ_JAGGKC010000016.1 GCF_017873395.1 Youngiibacter multivorans
AACTGTCTAAAAAACCATGTACATCAAAGAAATCCCAGATTCCTAAATTAGTGGAATTCTATTTGGCAAAGTGGAAGTTGCTTTTTCAATTAACCCATTTTCAACATGGGGGCTAATTTGAAAATGAAACTGCAGCAGCAAATTCCAGGAAGCAGATGAGAAATTTAGAAGGGAAGGTCAAAAGATCTGACCTTCCCTGAAGTCTATCTGTTTATAGCTGCTGTAAGAGGAGGTATTACCTGCTTCTTCCTGGACAGTATGCCAGGGATATACACTGAGTTATTGACCAGCTCAACGTTGAAGGCCTTGTTAATAAGCTCCTTGTGCTTTCCGACTGCTATTATCTCAGAGCCTTCCTTGTATATGTCTGTAAGTATCAGGGCAACCATAGTGAAGTCTCCGGTCCTTGCCTTAAGGTCCATTGCTTCAATGAGTGGCTCCTTCAGGTCCATTATGGAGTCTGCATCCATCGAGTATACCTGAGCCACTCCGACCTTCTCGTCATCATAGGAGAAGACCTTGAAGTCCTGGTTCAGAATCTCGTCCGGGCTTCTCCCGGCGAGGGATGTACCGTACTTGAACATTTCAAGAGCAAAGCTGTTGACATCGATGTCTGCCAGCATCGCAAGCCTTTCCAGTGTCATCCTGTCCACGTTGGTGGCAGTGGGGGACCTGAATAGGAGAGTATCGGATATTATGGCTGCACAGAGTATTCCTGCTATCTTTTTAGACGGCCGTATGCCGTTCTCAAAGAAAATATTCGCTACTATTGTTGATGTGCTTCCTACAGGCTCATTCCTGAAATATATGGGAGTCCCTGTTGCTACATCCGCTACCCTGTGGTGGTCAATGATCTCAAGGATTTCAGCATCCTCAAGCCCATCGACGGACTGTCCGCGCTCATTATGGTCGACAAGGATGACCTTTTTCTTCTTTGCAGAGATGAGGTGATACCTGGATACTGTTCCTGCAACCTTGCCCTCTACACTGACAACTGGGTAGCTCCTGTACCTTGTCTCTGCCATCACGCCTCTTATGTCTTCAATGTAATCCTCCGAGGAGAAGTATATGAGCTTGTCGCTTCCCATGACATGCCTTACCGGGACTGCCTGCGTTATAAGCCTTGCAGTTGTAAAGGTATCATACGGAGTGCTGAGTATGGTCACTTTGTTTTCCCTGGCCTTCTCCAGAAGTTCAGGACTCATGGTGTTGCTTGTCGTCACAATGATGAGGGCAACCTTCTTGTCGATGCAGAGCTCCTGAGAATCAACCCTGTCTCCGCAAATTGCAATGTCTCCCTCCTCCAGCATCTTTGAAGCGGTATCATTGGAGCCGGATAAGACAAGTATCTTGCCTGAAAATGTCTTTCTCGACTTCTCAATGCTTACTGGCTTTGCAGTAAGAGTATCTATAATATTTTCGAGCGTCACGTTGGCTTTGCCAAGTATGGTGTTGTCCCAGACATCCATGTAGCTTTCGGTTACATTCGTAACTGAGACCACTCCCATGAGAAGCTCGTTGTCATCTATGACAGGAAGGCTCTTCACATTCTGCTTGCGCATCAGGTTCCATGCCATCTTCAATGTGATGTCAGGGCTGACAGGTGTTATCTTGTCAATATCCATGTCCTTCACCTGGAGCTTTACCGTCTCAATCAGCATTGGAGGCTCGACCTCAAAATGGCTAAGTATGAAGCTCGTCTCCCTGTTGATCTCGCCAAGCCTTACAGGAATAGCATCTACAGTTCCCGTTTTGTTTTTGAATTCAGCATAGGCCAGTGCTGCACATATGGAGTCGGAATCGGGATTTTTGTGACCTGTCACAAAAACAGTGTCCTTCAATTCATTGACCTCCTTTTATAACAAATAAAATATCAGATACTGTAAAAAATAAGCCTGCAATACAATCACAGGCTTTTTTTGACGTTATTTCCTCTTCATCTGGATTTGCCTCTTTGGAAGAGGTGTATCCGTCTTGAAGAGATCCTTCTTTGTGGTGATGTTTCTGATGTTCTTGATATCGAACATATCAGAGCCTGTCTTGCCTTTTTCACCCTTCAGACCCTGGAGAAGCACTATGTTTCCCTGGCCGATAGTCATGAATTCTGGCTTCTTGAACCATTTTGACGCCTTGTACACTGCCCTGAGCACGTTTTTCTGGCCTTCAGGCTTGATTATTACAGTTGCAACCAGCTTGTTGATAAGCCCGAAGAGTATCTTCTTCTCCTCGACCTTAATTGACAATACGGTACCGTAAGCCTGCGCCATCCTGTCACCGTATTTCTTCAAGTAGCTGTCTGCATAGTATTTCTGCAGTTTGTCTTTGAACCCCATTATAAAACTCCTTTGATTGTATGATTGCTGATGATAATTATAGCATAACCTCCAAGAAAAAAGTACAAAAAATACTACGATATCCTGAAGCATCGGGTCCAAGTGAAGCTTGTTATGTTAAAATGGGAATGAATAAAGAAACCGGGAGGATGAAAAATGGATAATAAGATGATAGCTGGTATGATAGACCATACTCTTCTAAAGCCGGATGCGACTGATGCCCAGCTTAGAAAGCTTTGCGAGGAGGCTGCAAAATATTCATTCTGGAGCGTCTGCATCAATCCCTGCAACATCGAGAAGGCTAAGGCGATGCTTGAGGGAACTGATGTCAAGGTCTGTACTGTTGTCGGATTCCCACTTGGCCAGATGACAACTGAGGCAAAGTCCTTCGAGACCAAGGAAGCGGTTTTCAGAGGTGCCGATGAGATAGACATGGTAATCAATGTAGGCAGGCTCAAGGACAAGGACTACGATTATGTCAAGGAGGACATCGAAGCTGTAGTACTTGCGGCAGGAGACAAGCTTACGAAGGTCATAATAGAGACCTGCCTTCTGACTGACGACGAGAAGGTAACTGCATGTGAGATAGCGAAAGCTGCAGGTGCAACCTTCGTCAAGACCTCAACCGGATTCTCGACAGGCGGGGCTACCAAAGCCGACATAGCTCTGATGAGGATGACGGTAGGCAAGGAAATGGGAGTTAAGGCTTCCGGTGGAGTCAGGACCTACGACGATGCCATAGCCATGATAGAAGCCGGAGCGACCAGACTCGGGACATCAGGATCAGTTGCAATAGTCACCCATGGCGCATCTGATACTGACTATTGAAGTAAGCTTAATTAGCACATTCCATGGAAATGAGGTATTTGGATGCACAGAGACATTATAGACTCCGAACTTCTCGGGAAAGTAATTGACATTCCTGACGAGCTCAAGGGAAAGGTTCTCGAAATATTCATAAGGGAGTACGAGGACGACGACAAGGAAGTTGCAGAAATGGCTATAAAGATGCAGAAGAGGGCTAAGCGCGTAGCCTATCTCGGAAAGGAAAGTGAGGTCTTCTTCTTTACTCCGGACGAGCTGCCGGATGACAGGAGAAGAAAGCTTCTATCAAAAATGAAAGAGTACGGCTACCAGGTGGAGCATAAGGAAGGATCTCTAAAGAATCAGATCATTACCCTTTCCTGGAAGAACGTATAGCTAAGTATTATCTTTACCCTAAATCAATATATCTGACAGCATGGAAGAGGCGGAGAATTAATTTCTCCGCCTCATGTTGACTATTACATTCGTGATTACATTTCCAAATATCACGAATCCTATCATTATTACAGAAAGTATGTATGCGATGTCCCTGAAACCTTCCGGAGTTGTCGTCATAAGCTGGTATACGTAATAGATTATGACTGCAGCCCCAAGGAATGAAGGTATGTGCCTGATGTACACGTTTCTTGTAAACAGACTGACTACTATGCTGTAGATGCCGCCTGCCAGGAAGAATGCACCTACTATCAGAATCAGCCTGATTGTGCTTGAATCCATGCTATGCTCCTTTCGGACTCTTTATGCAGTCCTTCGTTGTACTTAAGATTATATCATCAGAAGCCCTTCACTTAATTACAAATCCAAGACAGGTGGTGCTAATATGGCAGATTATCAGCTCAGTAAGGATTTTTTCGAAAGGGATGCCCATATCGTTGCAGGGGAGCTTCTCGGGAAGGTAATCGAGGTGAGGGATGGCACAAGCTTTTGTAGCGCTGTGATTAGTGAGACTGAAAGCTATTCCGGCTTCGAGGACAAGGCCTCCCACGCATTCGGCGGTAGAATCACTGAGAGGAACAGGGTAATGTATGGAGAGCCGGGGGTAATATATGTTTATCTGGTTTATGGAATGCACGTGCTTCTGAACATAGTGACAGGAAACCAGGGGTTTCCTGCGGCTGTACTTATCCGGTCTGCATTACCAAGGAGCGGTACTTTTCTCATGTCAGAAAGAAGGTTCGGTAAAAGACCTGACCAGCTCACAGGCAGGGAGATGGCGTCTCTTGCCAGGGGTCCCGGCAACCTTACGAAGGCACTCGGGATAAATATGGAGGATTATGGAAGGCAGGTAAACGGGATTTACGGGCATAGGTCAATTTCGCTCTATGATATTGGATCATCTCCGGAGTATTATTCATCTCCACGCATCGGTGTAGATTATGCTGAAGAATGGGCAGCGGTACCGTGGCGGTTCTGCATGAAGGAAGGTTTTTCCAAGTTCTGAAAACCTTTGGCAACTTTTGAAAGGCACTCAGCCATCTTCTGCGGTATCATCATCTTGTAACTAAAAGCGCATGGAGGTAATTATGAAAAAAGGTTTGAAGATTGTAACAATCGGTGGAGGATCCAGCTACACACCGGAGCTCGTGGAAGGCTTCATAAAGAGACATTCAGAGCTTCCGGTATCAGAACTCTGGCTGGTTGACATCGAGGATGGCAGAGAAAAGCTCGAAATCGTAGGCAACCTTGCAAAGAGAATGGTGAAGAAGGCCGGTCTTGATATTGAGATCCATCTTACCCTTGACAGAAGGGAAGCACTAAAGGATGCAGACTTCGTAACAACCCAGTTCAGAGTAGGACTTCTTGATGCAAGGATAAAGGATGAGAGGATTCCGCTTAAGCACGGCTACATGGGACAGGAGACAAACGGAGCAGGCGGACTTTTCAAGGGCCTGAGGACTATCCCCATAGTCGTCGGAATAACCAAGGACATGGCGGAGCTTTGTCCGGATGCATGGCTCATCAACTTCACAAATCCTGCAGGTATGGTTACTGAAGCGCTTCTGAAATATGGATATACAAAAAAGGTCATCGGCCTCTGCAACGTACCTATAGGCATGGAGAGAATGGCAGCTGAAATACTTGAAATGGACCCGTCAAGGATAAGGATGGATTTTGCCGGACTCAACCATATGGTCTTCGGCAAGGAGATATATGTTGACGGAAAGCCTTTCATGAAGGAATTCATCGAGAAGTACACTGACGCCAATGTTGTTACGACCATGAAGAACATCAAGGACTTCAAGTGGGAGCCAGATTTCATAAGAGGAATCGGAGTCATACCATGTCCTTACCACAGATACTACTTCAAGAAGAGGGAGATGCTTGAATCTGAACTCAAGGCATATGCCGAGAACGGAACAAGGGCAGAGACAGTAAAGAAGCTTGAAGAGGAGCTGTTCGAGCTCTACAAGGATGAGACTCTTGACATAAAGCCGCCGCAGCTCCAGGAAAGAGGAGGCGCATACTACAGCGATGCAGCATGCAGGCTCATAAACTCAATATACAACGACACGATGGACATCCAGCCTGTAAACACCATGAACAGGGGAGCACTTGCCGATATCGCCTACGACTCAGCAGTTGAAGTAAGCTGCATAATCACAAAGAACGGTCCTGTGCCACTTTCAATGGGACACCTTCCGACCGCGGTAAGGGGACTCGTACAGCAGATCAAGGCTTTTGAGCAGACAGCAGCAGATGCGGCAATGACCGGTGACTACAACCTTGCTCTTGCCGCAATGACAATGAATCCTCTGGTACAGGAGGATGTTGATGCCAAGGTTCTTCTTGATGAGATGCTTGAGGCTCACAAGGACCACCTTCCACAGTTTTTCGTAAAATAACAACACGTAACGTGATATTAGAACCAAATGACAGCTTAGTCAGGGGCTTCGGGAACACCGGAGCCTCTTCACATTTTTAACATAGTTTTGAACATTGCTTGAACATTCATTTTATGCAATGTGATTGGCGCAAATGTGGATTATAATAGAAGTAACAAGGACAGCAAGATTAGGCGAAGCGGCGGGAGTGATTCATATGACCGACAAGATAATGAAGGAAATGGAAGGGAGATGGTTTCTACAGTACTCAGGCTGCCCTATGTGGAAGGCCGGGAACATAGACACGATCTCCTTCAATTATACTCTGGAGCACAGGGGCGAGGAGCTGGTGCTGAAGGATGTGGTGGAATACAGGAAAAACGGAAGGATGAGGATGAAATCCGGAATAGATATACCAGGTGATGATGGCAGGACATTCCAGTGGAGAGGAATCGGAGTCGGAAACAAGCTTTTCAGAGGGAAATCCAGGGTACTGATGAATGAGGACGGAATACTTGTCATTTGGTTTGAGAGGACCCTCGGATCCCAGGAATCCATAGACGTGCTTACAAGGAAAAGGCATCTCACCAGCAAGGAGAGTGAATATATACTGGGTATCCTTGAAAAAAACAATGAATACTCAAGGTTTATAGGTAATATAGATGCTGTCAATATAGGATGATGAAATTTTTCTCATAAATTGATTGAAAATTTTGTTAATTCACCAGCCGTTAACCTTTAAAAAGGTTGGCTCTTGGGTTAAAATATAATTAACATAACTACTTACACTGCAAGGGGGCTATAACATGAAAGTATCTATTTATGCTAAGAACATCGAACTAACTCAGGGTCTGAAGGAGGCTGTAGAGTCCAAGCTTGGAAAGCTGGACAAATACTTCAACCAGCCGGTTGAGGCAAGGGCATCGCTTAGCGTAATAAAACTGAATCATACCTTTGAGGTGACGATCCCCTTTGGGCACGTACTCTTAAGAGCAGAGGAATCCACTGATGACATGTACAAGTCAATCGATATGGCACAGGATATCCTCGAGAGGCAGATAAGAAGGTACAAGACAAGAATAGAAAGGAGACAAAGCGGAGAATCTGTAAGATTCAATGAGGCTGCCTTCAACGCAAGGTATGAAGATGAACTGAAGGAGCCAAGGATTGTAAAGACAAAGAAGATTTCCATAAAGCCTATGGACAAGGAGGAGGCAGTACTTCAGATGGAGCTTCTCGGACATGACTTCTACGTTTTCGAGGATGAGAACGGAGACATGGGAGTAGTATACAAGAGAAAGGACGGAAACTACGGCCTGATCGAGAAGGAACTTGAGTCCTGAAGTCAAAATGAATGAAAATACAGGGAGCCTTATGGCTCCCTTTTCGATTTAAAGGAAATTTTAATTAATTTTTGGCATCATATCACTTGGGGGTCCAGTTGTCACTCAGGTTGATATGGGCCGAGAATAGATGGTATAATGTTATTTGTGCCGATATGCACATTTTTCGTAAGTGCAGGGAAATCCCCTGCAATAATTTGGATGGGGTTGAAAAGATGGGATTATTCGACAAGATTTTAGGCACCTACAGCGAAAGAGAAGTCAAGAGACTGCTGCCATTGGCGGACAAGATCGAGGCTCTGGATGCCGAATACCAGAAGCTCACAGATGACGAGCTGAAGGCTAAGACAGCCTGGTTCAAGGAAAGGCTTGCTAATGGAGAGACTCTGGAAGACATACTTCCTGAAGCGTTTGCCACAGTTCGTGAGGCTTCATGGAGAGTTCTTGGAATGAAGCACTTCAGAGTGCAGCTTATAGGAGGAATCGTACTTCATCAGGGCAGAATAGCCGAGATGAAGACCGGTGAAGGTAAGACCCTTGTGGCAACCCTTCCATGTTACCTCAACGCACTCGCGGGAAAGGGAGTACATGTAGTAACTGTCAATGACTACCTTGCAAAGCGTGACCGGGACTGGATGGGCCAGATTTATGAATTCCTGGGGCTTACATGCGGTGTAATACTGCACAACCTCACAAACGCAGAGAGGCGATATGCTTACAGCTGCGATATAACCTATGGAACAAACAATGAGCTTGGCTTCGATTACCTGAGGGACAACATGGTAGTCTACGCTACAGAAATGGTACAGAGAGACTTAAACTTCGCGATAGTGGATGAGGTTGACTCCATACTGATTGACGAGGCAAGGACGCCTCTCATAATTTCAGGGCAGGGTGAGAAATCAACAGAGTTCTACAGGGTAGCAGATTTCTTCGTGAAGAGGCTCCAGCAGGAGACAGACTACACAGTGGACGAGAAGGCAAGAACCGTCCTTCTTTCAGAAGAAGGAGTCTCGAAGGCTGAAAAGACCTTCGGAGTGGACAACTATGCAGACCCGAAGAACATGGAGCTTCAGCACCATGTATCACAGGCCCTCAAGGCGAATTACCTGTTCAAAGCAGACAAGGACTACATGGTCAAGGACGGCGAAGTCATCATCGTAGATGAGTTCACTGGAAGACTCATGGAAGGAAGAAGATATTCAGAAGGACTTCATCAGGCCATCGAGGCCAAGGAAGGAGTCAAGGTCGAAAGGGAGTCCAAGACTCTTGCGACGATAACCTTCCAGAACTACTTCAGGATGTACACAAAGCTTTCAGGTATGACAGGTACCGCCCTGACTGAAGAGAATGAATTCAGACATACCTATGGTCTTGATGTCATCGCAATTCCAACTAACCTTCCAATAACGAGGGGAGACCATCCTGATGCAATATACAGGAATGTGGAAGCAAAATACAAGGCTCTTGTCAATGAGATAAAGGAATCCCATGAGAAGGGTCAGCCGGTGCTTGTTGGTACCATTTCAATTGAAAGGTCCGAGGTTGTCTCGTCACTCCTTAAGAGAGTCGGAATACCTCACCAGGTGCTGAACGCAAAGTACCATGAGAAGGAAGCTGAGATCGTGTCACACGCTGGCGAACCGGGAATGGTCACCATCGCTACAAACATGGCCGGAAGAGGTACTGACATAAAGCTTGGAGAAGGTGTCGTAGGCAACGGCGGTCTTAAGATACTTGGTACAGAGAGACATGAATCCAGGCGTATAGACAATCAGCTGAGAGGACGTTCAGGAAGGCAGGGAGATCCGGGAGAATCCAGGTTCTATCTGTCACTTGAGGACGACCTGATGAGGATATTCGGATCTGAAAGGCTGTATGGGATGATAGACAGCATGGGCCTTGAGGATGATGCAATTGAGTCCAAGATGGTTTCCAAGGCAATCGAGAATGCCCAGAAGAAGGTTGAAGGAAACAACTTTGACGTAAGAAAGACGCTCCTCGGATATGACGATGTCATGAACAAGCAGAGAGAGGTCATCTACGGACAGAGGAGACAGGTCCTTAACGGCATGGACCTCAAGGATAACGTCAGGTCCATGATGAGGAACGTAATAGACTATGCTGTTGGCGTGCATCTGACAGGAAGCGCGAACCGAGCCGATGAGATGAAGAAGCTGAAGGATTTCCTTGGCGATATCATACCATTCGAGGGAAGGGTGGACTCTGATTCCCTGATTGAACTTTCAAATGAGCAGATAGAGGAAAAGCTCTACGATGAGGCTGAGAAGATCTACCAGGAGAAGGAAGCGGAAATCGGCGAGCAGATGAGGGAGATCGAGAGAGTCATCCTCCTGAGGGTTGTCGACACCAAGTGGATGGACCATATCGACGATATGGATCACCTTAAGAAGGGAATGGGGCTTCGTGCGTACAAGCAGCAGGACCCTGTACAGGCATACCAGTTCGAAGGCTCTGAGATGTTCGACCAGATGGTTCAGTCAATCAACAATGATACAATAAAGTATCTTATGCATGTAAGGGTAAGGAAGGAAGAGGAGATCGAAAGGGAGCAGGTCGCTGTGGAAACAAAGACCAACTATGACGACTCACTCGCCAAGGAACCCGTTAAGAAAGGCTCAAAGGTAGGAAGAAACGATCCGTGTCCATGCGGAAGCGGAAAGAAATTCAAGAACTGCCATGGAAAAGATGCAAAATAAATAGGGAGGACCCGTCAGGGTCCTTTCCTCTATGTTTACAAAATGATGAGGGAGTTGGTCATATGCTGCTTAAACTTGCAGAAGCGCTGAACGATGTCAAAGGTATGAAGGATAGTTTGGAAGAAATCCGGGTGTCACTTTGACGTCGAGGCACTTGAGAAGAAAAAGGAAGAACTGATACACAAGATGTCCGAACCGGACTTCTGGAATGATTCCGAAAAGGCCAGGGAAGTATCCCGGGAACAGAAGATGACCGAAGACCGGATCAACGGTTACAAGTCATTGAAGAACAGGATCGACGAGATAGAGACACTTGCAGAGTTGTCTGAGGATGATGACGATATGGCTCAGGAAGTACTGTCGGAAATCGGATCACTGAAGGAAGCCCTTGAAGAAAGGAAGATAGAAATCCTCCTCTCTGGAGAATATGATGAAAATGACGCCATATTATCCCTGCATGTAGGCGTTGGCGGTACTGATGCCCAGGACTGGACCCAGATGCTTCTTCGTATGTACACAAGGTGGGCTGACAAGAAGGGGTATAAGGTAGAAGTACTTGATATCATAGACGGCGATGAAGCCGGTATAAGGGATGCATCATTAAGGATCACAGGACCTCATGCTTACGGCTACCTTAAGGCAGAAAAGGGCATACACAGGCTTGTCAGGATTTCTCCATTCAACGCAAGCGGCAAGAGGCAGACATCCTTTGCTTCCGTGGAAGTCATGCCTGTCCTTACACAGGAACAGGACATTGAAATCAGGGACGAGGACATCAAGATGGATACCTTCAGGTCAGGCGGAGCGGGTGGCCAGCATGTCAACACTACAGACAGTGCAGTAAGGCTGACTCATCTGCCGACAGGATTAATAGCCGCTTGCCAGAATGAGAGGAGCCAGTATTCCAACAGGGATACAGCAATGAAGATGCTGAAATCCAAGCTGATTGAGCTCAAGGAGCGGGCACACAAGGAAAAGATCGAAGACCTTGCCGGAGTGCTCAAGGATATGAGCTGGGGAAGCCAGATAAGGAGCTACGTATTCAATCCTTATAATCTGGTAAAAGACCACAGGACACTTGCCGAAAACGGTAATGTGACTGAAGTCATGAACGGCGACCTCGACATGTTCATCTCGGAATATCTAAAGCAGTCGAACAACGGAACAATAGAAATTCAGAAATAGGAGCATTATGGATATACTTCAAAAGATAGCAAAAGAATTGGGAGTCGCGCTTTCACAGGTTGAAGGTGCAGTGAAGCTCCTTGATGAGGGTTCCACTGTACCCTTCATAGCAAGATACAGAAAGGAAGCCACAGGATCACTTGATGATGAAGCGCTGAGAAAGCTCGCTGAAAGGCTTGTGTATCTCCGCGCCCTCGAGGAAAGGAAGGAAGGCATACTCAAATCCCTTGAGGAGCAGGGTGTGCTTACTGACGAGCTCAGGGCGGATGTGCAAAAAGCAGAGACTCAGACAAGGCTTGAGGACATATACCTGCCCTTCAGGCCAAAAAAGAGGACAAGGGCTACAATAGCCAGGGAGAAGGGTCTTGAACCTCTTTCCGTACATATCATGAAGGGCATGGCTGATGTAAGGAAAGAAGCGCAAAAATACATTTCAGAAGCTGTAGCGACTGCTGAAGAGGCCATAGCAGGTGCAATGGACATCATTGCTGAATCTGTGTCGGAGGATCCGGCCACAAGGGGTTCACTTAGAGCTCTCCTCGCCAGAACTGCAGTCATAATAACAACCGGAAGCAAGGAGAATACTCCATACGAGACGTACTACGACTACAGGGAAGAGGCAAGAAAAATGCCTGGCCACAGGATCCTGGCAATAAACAGGGGAGAAAAGGAAGAGATCCTTAAGGTCTCCATCGAATCCGACACTGAAGGAGCAATAAGGGACTTAAAGTCAAAGTTCCTTTCAGGAAGGGAAGAGAATGACTCCATAATCCTTGAAGCCCTGAAGGACTCCTATAAGAGGCTTATTTTCCCTGCTCTTGAAAGGGAGCTCAGGAACGCGCTGACAGAAAAGGCCGAAGACGGAGCAATCATCGTATTCAAGGAGAACCTTAAATCCGTGCTGATGCAGCCTCCTGTCAAGGGTATGGCTGTCATGGGCTATGATCCGGGCTTCAGGACAGGCTGCAAGATAGCCGTTCTTGATGATACAGGTAAATTCCTGGAGAATACGACAATTTACCCTACGGTACCGCAAAGGGACGTAGACGGGTCTATAAGGAAGCTTAAGACGCTTGTAAAGAAGCACTCTGTTTCGGTGGTCTCATTAGGTAATGGCACTGCATCGAGAGAATCCGAAGAGGTCCTGGTGGAGCTTATTGACCAGCTCAAGAAGGAAGGCACAAACCTTTCTTACGTCATCACAAATGAGGCAGGCGCCTCCGTATACAGCGCATCTGAGCTTGCGACAAAGGAGTATCCGGACCTTGATGTAACAGTCAGGGGAGCGATATCGATCGCGAGGAGGCTCCAGGACCCGATGGCGGAGCTTGTAAAGATTGACCCGAAATCAATAGGCGTCGGCCAATACCAGCACGACATAACTAAAAAGAAGCTCGATGAGTCCCTCACCGGAGTAGTGGAGGACTGCGTCAACAAGGTGGGAGTTGACCTTAACCTTGCGACTCCGTCTCTGCTGTCCTACGTTTCAGGGATCAACAAGACCCTGGCGAAAAACATAGTTGATTACAGGGACGAGACAGGTAGATTCGCCTCGAGAAGCGAACTTAAGAAGGTAAAGAGACTTGGAGACAAGGCATTCGAACAGTGTGCAGGCTTTCTGAGGATTACCGGAGGCAAGGAGCCGCTTGACAGGACATCAGTCCATCCGGAAGCCTACGCTGCAACCAGGACGATACTTAAGGAGCTTGGCTTCAACAAGAAGGATGTCGAGACGGGTAGCCTCAGCGGAATTGAAAAGGCTGCTCAGGAATTCGGCCTTGCAAAGCTAATGGAGCTAACCTCTCTTGGAGAGTATACGATAAGGGATATCCTGAAGGAGCTGACAAAGCCCGGAAGAGACCCGAGAGATGAGCTTCCAAAGCCTCTCTTCAAGCAGGGTGTCATGGATCTTAAGGACCTTCAGGAAGGGATGATACTGACAGGTACTGTAAGGAACGTATCAGATTTTGGAGCGTTCGTCGATATTGGCGTCCACCAGGACGGACTTGTCCATATCAGTCAGCTTGCTGACGTATTCGTCAAGAATCCCCTCGACTTCGTAAAAACCGGCGATGTCGTGGAAGTAAGGGTTCTCGAGGTCGACATACGAAGGAAGAGGATAAGCCTTTCAATGAAGGGACTGGGTAAAAGGAAGTAAATTCAAATGGCGCACCATATGGTGCGCCATTTGAATTCGAAGATATTAAGTTTACTGCCACATGCTACTCCCTCTATTAACTCTTCGCTTTATCCAGGGCTCTTTCCTCAAGAAGTGATAACAGCTTCTTGAATTCCACTAGGTCAAGGTTTCCTATCTTGCCACGGTACGACCTGACAAGTACGTAAAGCGGATCTTCCTTCTTCATTGGCTCCATGTCGGAAACCAGAATGAGAAGCTTGTTTACAAACTTTGTGAGACCATCGTATGTGTTGCTATAGAAGCTGTCCTTATACAGTCCGTAGGGATATTGGATGGTGAATGTATCGAGAAGCTTGTAGCCTTCTTCAATCATTTCCGTGTAAAGGGATACCATTGTCATTAGCAATTCACTCCTTTTCAATTATTATAATGTCATTTGACATTTCTTTCAATAAATAGGTTTTCAAGAAGCAAATCTGTTCGGTAAACGACCATGTAAATATTACATTTTCGAATTGACAATAATATAACGGTATGCTATTATTAATTTGTAAAAATAATAGCGTCTTCAGGGCGGGGTGTGATTCCCCACCGGCGGTATAGCCCGCGAGCCGTAAGGCTGATTCGGTTGAATTCCGAAGCCGACAGTATAGTCTGGATGAAAGAAGATAGATTGCATTTGGTTGCGTCGCCCTGATTTCTTATGGAATCAGGGCTTTTTTACTGAATCGATCTTCTGAGGACAGCAATCTTTAGGAGGAATCATAATGAACATCTCAAAAAAGACCAACGTCATCGTCAAGACCGCACTACTGGTATCACTTGCTTTCGTTCTGAGCTATTTCGAATTCCCAATACTCCCTGCATTCCCGTGGCTGAAGCTTGACCTTGGTGCAGTTCCGCTCCTTATATCAGGATTCGCGTTCGGACCAATGGTAGGAGTACTCGCAGTAGGCTTCAAGGAGCTGTTTGCCTTCATATTCAAGTCTTCAACAGGCGGAGTAGGTGAGATAGCAAACTTCCTTATAGTAGGCTCATACGTACTGACAGCAAGCCTCATATACCTCAAGGGAAAGAACCTCAAATCTGCAATAATCGGAACTGCAGTAGCTTCGCTTGTCCTTACAGCTGTAGCGATCGCTGCCAACATATACATACTCATCCCTCTGTTCTTCAAGGATGGTATGGAAGCATCTTTCTTCAAAAGCTATGTGACCTTCGGACTTCCGTTATTCAACCTGATTAAGGGAGCTGCAGTATCTCTGGTAAGCATACTACTGTTCAGCAAGGTCTCATTCCTCATAAAGAAGGAATCAGGATTCAACAGAAAAGGACTCCACAGCATTTAACATAAGACTCCGATATTTGTTTTACGTGCAGAAGCCCCGGTTACCGGGGCTTCTGTGTTTTATTTTCCAGATATCTCAAGATGCATGTTGTATGCATCCTCTCCATTTGAGTAGTATTTCCTTCTAATTCCAATGGTTGAGAATCCAAGTGATGCATACAGTCTCTGGGCAGGAAGGTTTGACACCCTGACCTCCAGGTATAAGTCAGTGATCCCCTTGTCCTTCAGCCTTACTATTGCCTCCAGCATGAGTTTCCTGCCTATTCCTCTCTTTCTTGATTCTTCCCTTACCGCCACATTTATGACATCCGCCTCATCATACACATACCAAATGTTGATGTATCCTAAAACCTTTCCGTTCTCAAGTGCCACTAGGTTTAGAGAATTATCACTGTAAACTTCCTTCAGAAGATCCTCCCTTGACCATGATACAGGAAATGAAGAAAGGCTTATAGCATGTACATCCCCGATGTGGGTTGGCGTCATGACGGCTATCTCGACATCATCCATTCAGTCTGCCTCTCTTTTTCTCGTATTCATGCTCTGCCTGGCTTTTCCTTATATATAGAGGTACGAGCTCATCAGGATTTTCGGACTCTCCGCTAATTATCCTGTCAAGCATGCAGTAACCAAGATTCGAGGCCTTTGGTATGTCCATTGCCGGCGGAGCCTTGACTACCTTCAGCCCTTTTGAGGTAAGAACTTCAAGGTCTTTTGCCTTAAGTTCCCCCATGACAAGCACCTCTTCATTGAAATCCTTTAGTCTTTCAGCTATTTCCTCCGGGGTCAGTACCTCTGGCTGCATAATGGCTATGAGCCTTCCATCCTCGAACCTGTAGAAAGCGGCATAGTATGCGCCGCGAAGGGCATCGAGCATAGGACAGACTATGCCTTTTGCTCCAAATGCGCCGAAGGCAAGTGTTTCAAGGCTGGTAGACGAGTACATGGGCTTTCCCAGTGCAAGGGCCATGCCCTTTAGCGCTGCCATGCCTATCCTGAGGCCAGTGAAAGAACCTGGTCCCTTAGATACGCACAGGGCGTCAATATCCTTCGGAGACAACTTGAGCCTTGCCATAAGCTCTTCTATCATAGGCATCAGCAAAACCGAGTGCTGAAGGTCGAAATTTATGTCCATCTCGCCGAGCATGGTGTTTTCTGTTATTACTGCAACTGAACAGTTGTTGGTTGATGTATCTGCACATAGTATGTTCAATTCCTCATCTCCTTCAGCCATTCTATTTCGCCGCCAACTGACTTTATAGTAATGACCCTTTCATCCTCTTTATAAGTCTTTTCGATATTCACGTGTATGAACTCCTCCGGAAGTATGCCTTCTATCAGGTCTGCCCATTCGATAAGGCACACTCCGTTGCCGTAAATATACTCCTCGAAGCCCAGATCAAGAACCGATTCCTCATCATGCACCCTGTACACATCAAAGTGGAATAGCGGCAGTCTTCCGTCATAATACTCGTTTATGAGTGTAAAAGTCGGGGACGTAATGGTACCTTTTATACCCAGACCATCAGCAAAGCCTTTGGAGAAATGGGTCTTGCCCGTTCCGAGGTCACCAGTCAGGCATACAGTCGTACCCTTTGTTACATTCATCCCCAGCATTTTTCCTATTTTTACGGTCTCCTCGACTGATTTTGTTATAATTTGCATCTTGTCACCGTTAACCTTAATAAAATCTTCAAACCTTGAAGTCCATCTATTATTATATAATAAGGAGGGAACTTTTTGAAGGAGAGGTGGAAATGCTGAAAAAAATCATTATTCTAATATTGTCCGCGTTTCTGCTTGTACTCGCTGGCTGTTCAGAGCCCGAAGAACCGGATGATGTTCAGGAAGGCAAGACACTTACCATACTTGCGTCAAACAAGATGATACAAGACATGATAAAAACCATATCCGGAGACCTTCATGTTTCATCTGTCATAGTTGAAAATGAATCAGTGCTGGAGAATTTCAATGAAAATGATATTGTTGTCGAAGATGAGAAGCTTGATATATTCTTCCATTTCGGGGCCAGCTATGAGCCTTTCTCAGGCAAGCTTTCTGAAGTGATGAGAAAAAACCAGGTTTCTGTAATCGACATTTCAAGAGGAGTTCACCTCCTGGGATATAAGCCAGCGGAGTCACAGATAGATATGGTCAATCCTTATTATCTTTCGAGTCCCTCAAACTACATCACTGCAATTTCCAACATAGCTTTCGGGCTGATGGAAAAGGATCCGTTCAGAAGCGACCTGTACAATAAGAACCTTGCAGATGAGAAGAAGCGGATTGAAGAGATTGAAGACTGGATAGAAAAAGCGAACCTTGGATCAAGCGACATAGTATATGTCGCTGCCGGAAACGAGCTCAGGTATCTCCTCAACAGCTTCGATGTCAAGCATATCACTCTTGAGGATTTCAAGAAGGGGTTCCTGAATGAAACTGATGCTGCAGTGATCTTCATCTACACGAAGGATGCTGAATATGAGAATGCAACCGAGTTAATCGGAAATTCCAAAGCCTTACCCTTAAAGGTGATTCTCAATGATTACTCCATGGACAGGAAAGAGATATACCTGGAAAACCTTAAGCGGTTCAGGCTTGCAATAGCAGCGATATATGAGAAGGATGCCCCCACCGCTGAAAGCCTACTCCCGTACAGGATGGAAAAGGTTCCTGAAGAAAAGTAGCAAATTAATTTAAAAGAGCCGATGGCTCTTTTTTTTGACCTTTTTGAACCATTTTTTGAAATATTGCAAATCACGTGAAAATCTGCGAGATAGAGGTATAATATATGTGAATTCAGGAGGTGTAGGTATTGGAAAATTATGAATGCTATGAAATGGCAAGGGATCTCTGGATGTCTTACAAGACAGACAATGACTCATCAAAGCTCATCGAGGCAACAAGAGTGCTTGAGGAGTGCCTTGGTAAGAAAACCGAAGATATGGGACTGGTTGCAAAATCAAGCTGGCTCTATTATGTTGTCGTTTCAAACCTGGACCCATCCAGGGAAAAGAATGTCAGAAGGTATGCGGACTATGCAATCACATTGGACAATCGCTACAATATCCTTGACAACAGAAGACTTGACTTGGGTGATTTCAAGGAAGTAATCGAAGCGTTCCAGTAGGGGGAAACAGAGATAATGGGTTCAAGCAAGCTAAAACTTCTGTACATACTTGAGATGCTGAAGAAACACACTGACCAGGACAATACGCTATCGATGAGCGACATCATCAGCAGGCTGGAGTCCCTTGACATACAAGCGGAACGAAAGTCGATAAACGCCGACATCAATATGCTCAGAGACTATGGTTTTGATGTACATATGACCAGGGGCGAAAAATATGGATACTACCTGGAGGAAAGAAGGTTTTCTCTTCCGGAGATAAAGATACTTGTAGATTCCATCCAGTCAGCCCGATTCATATCAAAGGACAAATCAAAGGAAATCATAAGGAAGCTTCTGGATGAACTAAGCGAGAAGAATGCGAAGATCATTGAATCCGAAGTCTATCTGTCCGGGCGGATAAAGGCTGAAAATGATGAGGTCTTCAGCTCGATTGACCTTATCCTAAAGGCAATAAAGTCAAACAGGAAGATTGGATTCAAATACCTGGAGTATACTACTGAAAAGAAGAAAAAATTCAGGTTCGATGGATACAGGTTCGTGCTTTCACCTTACGCACTGACATGGACCAGTGACAAATACTACCTCGTCGCGAACAACTCAAAATACGACAATCTCACCCATTACAATATTGACAGGATGTCCGAAGTGGAGATTCTGGATGAGAAGAGGCGTGATTTCAGCGAGGTGTCAGAATACAAGAACAGCTTCAACATTGCTGACTACACCAGAAACCTTCACGGCATGATGACTGGCAAGGTAGAATCGGTTGAAATCAGGTTTTCGAAAGAACTGACAACAGCAGTTATCGACAAATTCGGGGTCGACCTGACAATCAAGGATGTCAAAGAAGATACGTTCGTTGCGAGGGTCAAGGCAGAGATCTCAGATGCGTTCATATCATGGCTCTTTACCTTCGGTAAAAAGGCAGAAGCCATAACTCCTGACCTAAGGGAACTGATGGCGCATAAGGCGAGCGAGCTAAATTCCCTTTATAATCAGCTTCCATCAGCAGATGACTGAATTAGGCATAAAGCGTAAAAATCACCCAATGCCATGGCATGGGTGATTTTATGGTTTATGCTGCTTTTTTCATGAATCCGGAAAAGTCCATTGAGAGGCATACTGTATCTTCACCAGGTCCGCACTCACTGAATCCGATATGCTTGAATAGATTGAGGGACCTGGAATTCCGGGACTTTATCTTGGCAAGGACCTTATCGGTCCTAATTTCAAGGAAGGCATGGGAGAGCAGCCTGTTAAGGGCATTTTTCCCATAGCCCTTGCCCCACATGTCCTTCCTGCCAATTACTATAACCACCTCATGTGCAGGTCCTTTCTGCAGCAGGTTTGCATATCCAATGGCTTTGCCGTTAAGTCTGATCACAAAAAAACGTCCTCTCGATGAAAAGAGGGGAGTATATGAGGGGAGCCGGCAGTTAAGTGCCTTTTCCCTTATGGTCTCACTTATTCCTGGCAATTCGTTAAGGTGCATCCGCACCTCGGGGTCCTCAAGCCAATCGGCGATACCCATGGCATCATCAAATCCGACCTCGCGGCAAAGAGAGATTCCCGAAGCATCCATCGCTATCATCTCCTCGTTGTGTTTTAAGAGATTGTAGCCCATAAAGCAATTTAAATCAAAACCGGTTTCAATTGTAAAACAAGTTTGCCTGATGAAACCTCCATTTCCCTCAATAAATCTCCATTTCCCTTCATTTCCCTGAACTTAAGCAATATTACCCAAAGGAGTCAAGACTTCTCGATACAGGTCCCGGGCTGATTCCAGGGATATTCCAGATCAGAGGAAAATCAGATTCCGGTGTTGACTTGATGCCGCACCTGATGGTATACTAATCAACGTAGTCCTTTTGAGACACAATTTAGGGGTATAGTTCAATGGTAGAGCAACGGTCTCCAAAACCGTTAATGTGGGTTCGAGCCCTGCTACCCCTGCCACAAGAAACCGCAATTCTGCGGTTTTTTTGCTTTTCCCAAACATTTGCCTGAACGTCTTTCTACTCCTGCTTTTAATCATGCGAATGACTGTAAAGTTTGGATGTAGTATAATTAATACATCGAAGGAGGTGGAGAATGTGCTTTCCGATATACTAAGGCTTGATAAATACAAGAATATCGCATTGGTAGGGGCCGGCGGCAAGACCACTCTCATATACCGCCTGTTGGATAACATAAGGCCTAATAGGAAGATACTGGTATCAAGCACCACGATGTTCAAGGAGCCTCACGAATCGAGGTATGACTTCATAGATTATTCGTATAAGGAAGACTACAGCTTTGATGCAATGTCTGGAAATGGTATATATATAGTTTGCAACGGCAGGACTCCCGACAACTTTCTCATAGGGCTGGGGAGAGACGAGGTTGCAAGGCTATCTTCTAATTTCGACAATTCGGTTATAGAATGCGACTACTCCATGGGAAGGCCACTCAAGGGATTCAGATTAAGCGAGGCTGGAGTTCCGGAATCAACAGATGTGACTGTAGGAGTCCTTGATATAGAGGCTCTTGGCCTTGAGGTCAAAAGCGACAACGTATTTCATCTGGACAGGTTCATCGAGGTAACAGGAAGCAGGATCTACAGTATGGTAACACTCGAGAACCTGAAATCCATAGTGGATAATCCCGAAGGACTCTTTCTTGGTGCTTCCGGGAAAAAGGTCCTATTCATAAACAAGGTCGAGAAACACATCGATTTCGAGCTTATGAAGAGACTTGTAGACATCATTGACAAGGACAGGCTTGACATGGTCATTGCAGGCAGCCTTTTCTACGACAGATACAACATATTGTACGGAGGTATTTGATATGAGGTACCTTATACTCGGGGATATACATTCAAACACTGAAGCGTTCGAGGAGATACTCGGCAACGAGAAATATGACAAGGTGCTTTTTCTTGGCGACATCATCGGCTATGCAGCTGAACCAGATAAATGCTATGACAGGTTTCTTGCGCTCGGCGGGCTTGGCGTACTCGGTAACCACGAGAGCGGTGCTATCAGGCAGGAGTCCCTCTTCATATTTTCAAGCAATGCCCGTAAAGGCATACTCCACGCGCTGAAGACTATGAAGCAGGAAAATCTTCAGCACATGAAATCACTGCCTTTATCATTGGAAGTTTCAGATATTGCCATCTGCCACACTCTGCTCGATGAGCCATCAGATTTCAACTATGTCTTCCCCGAGGACAAGGATTCTATTCATCTGAAAAAGACCTTCGCAATAATGAAGAAGAAGGGGATACGGGCACTTTTTACCGGTCATACTCACACGCCATGCATTTTCAGGGAGTCCGGCGATGGAAGCATAGAAGTATTCAAAACAGGAGAAAGTGTGCTGTTCCTTGACGAACGACCTGTAATAATAAATCCTGGCAGTGCAGGACAGGCAAGGAACAGGATACCCATGGCTCATTATGCTGTTTATGACGATGTGCTTAAAAAGGTGTTCTTCAGGACAAGGAACTATGACAAGTCAGCTACTGCAAGGAAGATACGTGAGGCTGACCTGCCCGAGTTTCTTGCAGCCAGGCTGTTCGAAGGAATATGATTCGCTGAAGGAGCTGTGCGCCCCAGATAATCGTTGACGTCCACAATATATCATGATAAAATTTAATTGAATACAATAAGATTTGCGAGGTTTATCATGATAGATGAATTGAAACTGGAAAATCAGCTTTGCTTTGCGGTTTACGCTTTTTCTAGGGAGATTACAAAAATATACAGACCATACCTTGAGCCATTGGGACTTACTTACACCCAGTATCTTGTCATGATCGTACTCTGGGAGAAGGATGGAATTTCCCTCAAGGAGCTGGGCAGCAAGCTAAATCTTGACTCAGGCACACTTACGCCTCTTCTAAAGAAGCTTGAGATGGATGGAAACATACTGAGGGCACGAGACAAGAAGGATGAGCGGAACCTTATAATCCACCTGACGGAGAAGGGAAGGCTGATGCTCGATGAAGCTGAAGCGGTACCAAACAACATAGCCTGCAATCTTCCTATTGGGCTTGATGAAATCGTAAGCCTGAGGGACAAGATAAAAACTATACTCACTGAGATAGAGAAGGTTGAGAAGCTCAAGGCTACGGAAAGCAAGAAACCATAATCCATCAACGTATGGTTTTAAAGTGAATGGAATTCTGGACAAATGAAAACAGGCATTACGCCTGTTTTTTTATTTGTCTTCTTCATTTTCTGACTGGCTCAGAACCCTTGTTTCCTTCAGGGTATTCATGCTCTCGAGGGATGTGAACCTGATGGTGAACACGGTTCCTTTTCCAAGCACGGAGTTTACTGTAATCTTTCCGCCATGCAGCTTGACGATGTTATTTACTATGGTCAGGCCGATTCCGCTGCCTTCAGTAACCTCCCTGGACTTATCCACCCTGTAGAACCTTTCGAATATGTAGGGCAATTCATCCTTCGGAATACCAATACCATTGTCCTTTATCCTGATATAGCAATCGCTGGCATCCTTGTAAAGCTTAATTGATATTTCTCCGTTTCTTGGAGTGAACTTGAGTGCGTTGTGAAGTATGTTTGTCATTACCTGGCTGAGTGAATGCTTATCGCCAATGATCGCGAAGCTGCCCCGCCTTGGATGCTCAAACTTCAGCTTGATGTTCTTGTCCTTGGCAACACCCTGGAAATTGATATGCACTTCCTGAAGTAATTCCTCCAGGTCCAGCTCCTGCATCCTTACCTTCATGCTTTCTGATTCGAATTGTTTGAGTATGTTAAGGTTATCTATCAGCTTTCCGAACCTTATGACCTCTGAATTGAGCGTCTGGAGCCTCTCAGGTGTAGCAGGCAGTATACCGTCTATTATCGCCTCAAGGTTAGTCTGAAGCACGTTCAGTGGGTTCCTCAGCTCATGTGAAACATCTGATACCAGTCGTCTTCTCAGGGTATCCTGCCTGTCCAGCTTCTCACCGAGGGTATTTATGCTTTGCCTGAGCTTCTCGATCTCAGTGACGTCAGATTTGTCCTTCACCCTTGCAGTAAGCTCACCGGATGAAAGATTGTATGCGATGTTCGATATCTTCTCTATGGGCTCCGAGAATTGCCTGGTAAAGAACATGGCAATGAATAGCACCGCAGCGGTTGCGATGATAGCCGACAGGAATACGCTGTAGGATATGGAATTAATGAAATTCCTGTCATCCGGCGATATTATGAGTGATGAGAACTGGCCTATCACAACATATCCTACTATCTGGTCCTCTACCTTTACAGGGATCTCGTATGGAACATACTGTTCAATTGTAAATGGATTAGTCGGATTCTCAAGCTTCTGGGCTTCAATCATCTTAAGCGGGTCCATTGTCCAAATGGGGTTTCTGTCCCAGTCAAGAAGGCTGAGTGTGAAATTGGATATCTCCGCCTCCCTCACAAGCACCTTTCCTGAATACTCGGTCCATATCCCGTCTCTTGTGTAATTTTCACGGAATACCTGAACAATCCTCTCATCTCTCTTGTTCTGGTTGACCTCAAGGTAGCTGTTGAACCTTGAATTTATGGTTATGTTTATCATTATATATGCTATAAGGAGAGACAGCAGGGAGCATATGGTGATTGTCAGTGTAAGCCTGAACTTTATAGACTTCAATTATCCCCACCGCCAAATTTGTATCCAAGCTTGAATACTGTGATGATATATTTCGGGCTCTTGGTATCCTCTTCGATCTTCTTCCTTATGTTCTTGATGTGTACGTCGATAGTCCTGTCAACACCTTCGAAGTCAGCACCCAGGACCTTTTCAATAAGAGTCTCCCTGGAAAGCACTATACCCGGATTCGAAGAGAGTATCTCGAGGATATCGAACTCAATGGGAGTAAGCTGTATGACTTCCCCTCGCACCTTCACTTCACGCCTGTCCCTGTCAATAACCAGGTCCCCGCCATCATACGATGATACGTTGACCGGCTGGCTGTCGTCCTTTATTCGCCGAAACAGTGCATTGACCCTTGCAACAAGCTCCCTGGGGGAGAATGGCTTGACAAGATATTCGTCGGCTCCGATTTCAAGACCTCTTATCCTGTCCTCAAGGCTTGATTTTGCCGTAAGCATGAATATGTATGCGCTTGATTTGGACCTGATCCGCCTGCAGACCTCTTCGCCTGAAATGTCAGGCAGCATAAGGTCAAGGATCACAAGGTCGAAGTCATTGGCTCCTGCGTATTCCAGTCCCTTATATCCTCGGTCGGCAGTGAAGACCTCGTAGTCTTCCTTCCTCAGGTATGCTGCGATCGCTTCGAGCACCGAAGTTTCGTCCTCTATAATAAGTATCTTGCTCATAAAACATCACCTCATTCACTTAGATTATATCAACCAGAACATATATATGCAAAGGGTTGGCAAATGCATAGTGATGTTGAAATCAAGCCACGGAAGGAGTAATATTGAATTGAACAATTGAGCAATCATTCAATCGAGGTGAACATATGGAAACATGCGAGATAACGCTTATACACAAGGAGCTTGCAGATGAAGCACAGGGAAGCCTTCCTGATGACTCTGTCATATTGGGAATGGCCGATTTCTTCAAGGTCTTCGGAGATCCGACACGAGTAAGGATCCTCACCGCCCTCAGGAGAAGGGAGCTTTGCGTATGCGATCTCGCCTACGTTCTTGGAATGTCGTCATCTGCAGTAAGCCACCAGCTTAGGGGACTTAAATCTGCAAGACTGGTGAAGAACAGGCGTGATGGGAAAATAATGTATTACTCACTGTCGGACGAGCATGTTGAGAAGATACTCGACCTCGGATTCACGCATATGGAGGAGTGAGCATCATGGTAAAGAAAGAACTTATACTCGAAGGTGAAGTATGCCCCAACTGTGCCATAAAAATAGAAGATGAAGTCAGAAGGCTCGGAAACGTAAGCTCTGCAAGCCTTAATGTGATGAAAGGGACTATGGTCCTTGAACTTGAAGATGGATTCGACCAGGGGACAGTGGATGCAACCAGGGAGATAATAAACAGGCATGAACCTAATGTAAAGGTGCATGAGGAAGAATCAAAGCAGAACAAGCCGGAAGAAAAAGACCCTCTTCTAAAGGAAAAGTTGACTTTAGGAGGAGCACTTGTGATTTTTGCTGCAGGCTTCCTTTTCGAGAACAGTCCGGCAGGCCTTCCGCTTTTCCTTGCAGCATACATCCTTTCAGGGTATCCGGTGCTTTATAGGGCAGTCCGGAATATAACAAGAGGGGATATCTTCGATGAAAACTTCCTGATGACCATAGCTACCGTTGGCGCATTCGCTATCGGGGAATACCCGGAGGGTGCTGCTGTAATGATATTCTATCAGATAGGTGAGCTTTTCCAGGATATTGCAGTAATGAGCTCCAGGAGGAGTATAACCAGCCTTCTTAAGATAAGGCCGGACTATGCTGTCCTCTTTTCTGACGGAGAAGAGAGAAGGGTTGACCCAAAAGCCTGCGTACCTGGAGATATTATAGTCATAAGGCCAGGCGAGAAGGTTCCTCTTGACTCCACCATCATAGAAGGTTCTACCTCTGTTGACACCAGGGTAATGACCGGAGAATCAATGCCAAGGGACCTTAATCCCGGAGATGCCCTTCTTTCAGGGTTCGTAAACATCTCCGGACTTGTGAAGGCAAGGGTTGATAAGACATTCGGTGAATCCTCCGTTTCAAAGATACTGAGGATTGTCCAGGAGGCTTCTCTCAACAAGGCGAAGACTGAACAATTCATAACGAAGTTCGCAAGGATATATACACCTATTGTCGTCGGACTTGCAACCGCGCTAGCAGTTATTCCGCCGCTTGTTACAGGAGATACGTTCTCTGTATGGCTGTACAGGGCACTCATATTCCTGGTAATTTCATGCCCGTGCGCACTCGTCATTTCAATCCCTTTGGGATTTTTCGGTGGAATCGGTGCTTCTTCCAGAAACGGAATACTTGTAAAGGGTGGAAATTTCCTTGAAGCCCTCAATGAAGTAGGGACTGTAGTGTTCGATAAGACAGGAACACTGACAGAGGGTGTATTCGAGGTAACTGAAGTGGTGACCGATATGGACAGGCACGAGTTCATGGGTCTTGCAGCACTTGCTGAATCTTCCAGTCCTCACCCTATAGCAAAGTCTGTAGTTGATGCCTACAACGGGCAGATCGACAGATCAATGATAAGGGAAGCTAAGGAGATCCCGGGTATGGGAGTTTCACTGACAACTACCGACGGGGATGTATACCTTGCTGGAAATTCCCGGCTTGTAAGTGTCGAAGGTGAATCAAACCAGGGAACAAGGATTCATGTTTCAAAGAACGGCAGGCACATTGGTACCATCATACTGTCCGACAGGCTTAAGGCAAATGCGAAAGAGACTATAGCGCACCTGAAGAAGAGGGGCATAGCTACTGTGATGCTTACCGGAGACATCAGGGAAAACGCCATGTCTGCAGCTTCGGACCTGGGTATTGACGAAGTTCACTACCAGCTTATGCCGGAAGACAAGCTTAGGATCCTTGAGGAAAAGCTTGGAACAGGCAGGAAGCTGATCTTTGCCGGTGACGGTATAAACGACACTCCGGTGCTTGCAAGAGCTGACATCGGCGTTGCAATGGGAGCAATGGGATCGGATGCTGCAATAGAGGCGGCAGATGTGGTAGTTATGGATGACGACCCTATGAAGATCGCCACCAGCATGGATATTGCAGCCTATACCAGGACCATAGTCTACCAGAACATTGCCTTCGCACTTGGAGTCAAGGCTCTTGTGATGCTGCTTGGAGCGCTGGGCGAAGCGACTATGTGGCAGGCTGTGTTTGCTGATGTAGGCGTGGCATTCCTTGCAATCCTCAATTCCATGAGAATCATGCGGAAGGATTTCCGGAGGAACAGCTGATTGGCTGGATTCCAGCGAAGTTTGAAAGGTACTGGAATAATGCATGGAAATCTGATTCGCATTCCCAAAACAACATAAAAACGGAAGAATTCAAGCTCCAATTTACCTGTTTCACAAATCGAGTTCAAATTTTCATCAAAGTCTTTATAAGTTCTTCACATTTCATCTATATAATTCATTTGTAATGAAAATGTAACAATTAAGAACATGTTACAGGGGGTAATGATGAAGAACATCAGACTTAAAGTGACTGCGGCCATACTGGCAAGTGTATTGCTGTTCGGTACTTCAGTACCGGTAATGGCAGATCCATTGACCACAGAACAGAGTCAGCAGCTCGACACCACACAGGCAGAATATGAAGCCATTGAGGCTAAGATACACGACCTGCACGAGAAACTTGATGTAATACTTGATGATATTACTGACATAATGGTAAAAATAGATGATACCAAAGCTCAGATCGCAGGAGTCCAGGCGAAGGTTACAGCCAAGGAAGCTGAGATAGCTGCAATCCAGGCTGAACTGGACATAAAGACCAAGGAGTACGGAGACAGGCTCAGAGCCATGTACATGCAGGGCAACACCGGTCTCATAGACGCCATCCTCGGTTCAGAGAGCCTTGCAGACCTCATAGCAAGAGCAGATGCGATCATAAAGATTGCAAAGATCGACAAGCAGATGCTTGACGAGATAAACACACTCAAGGCTGACCTTGAAGTCCAGAAGGAAGCCCTTCAGGATGAGATAGCCACACTTAACGACCTCAACATTCAGAACGAGGCTGACCTTGCATCCGTAAAGGTAAAGCAGGACGAGACCAATGTGGTACTTGCTGAGATGGAGACTGAAGAGAAGAAGCTCAGAGGAAGCCTCGAGCAGCAGGAAGCAGGTCTCATAGGAGATTATGCATCCGTTATAAACAGCTCCAGCAGCTCAGACAGTGACCTCAACGCCGCTATCACGGCACTCAGGGCAGTAAGAAGCCAGGTAATAACTGACAAGGTAGATGATCAGATAGTCGCTCTCATCGAAAAGGCAAAGAGCGTACTCAGGGAAAGGGAAGCAGCCAGACAGGCAGCGGCTTCAGCAAGCAGCTCTGCTTCAAGGGGAAATGTTTCGGCATCCTCCAGTGCAATAGTCAACTACGCCTACAACTTCCTTGGTATCAGATATGTATGGGGCGGAAACACCCCGAGCACAGGATTTGACTGTTCAGGCTTCACAAAGTACGTATATGCGCACTTCGGAGTCAATCTTCCAAGGGTATCCAGAGAGCAGGCACAGGTAGGAACGTACAAATCTGTTGCTGAAAGGCAGCCGGGAGACCTCCTTTACTTCGGTTCAGGCGGCAGGGTAACCCATGTAGGAATATACATAGGAAACAACCAGATGATCCACGCTCCGAGACCTGGAAAGTCTGTAGAGATAACTACTCTCAGATACTACAACAATTATATGGGCGCAAGAAGGATCATAGGAAACTAATCATCACGGGACTCCAGAGAGATTTGGAGTCCCTTTTATATTCTGAAGGATTTGGTTTATAATCAAAGCAAGGGGGTGAGTTTTTGGACATTCTCAATGTAGTAAAGGAAGTCGTGAACCTCACTGAAGAAGAGATACGGAAGATGGATCCGATAAACATAATGCTTATAGGAAAGACCGGAACAGGAAAGAGCACACTGATCAACAACATATTCAGGGAGAACCTGGCAAGGACAGGAGTCGGAAGACCTATAACGAAGCACCTGAAGAAAATAAGCAAGGAAGGCGTTCCCATAAACCTCTACGATACCAGGGGGCTTGAGCTTGACAATGAAGTTCAGCAGGAGGTAAGACGGGAAATAGATCAGGAAATTGCCCGTCTCAAGGCAACTGAGGGTGGAAGGGATGACATTCATGTAGTGTGGTTCTGCATCAATGCAGCCACAAACAGGCTCGAGAAGTTCGAGGAGGAATGGATCAGGGAGCTGACTGACGAGGCTCCGGTAATCGTAGTCCTGACCCAGAGCTTCGACAAGAAGGCTTCCGCTATGTTCAAGGAGTATATCGAAGGGCTTTCGCTCGGAATCGAGGGAGTACAGAGGGTTATAGCCGCTCCATACGACTTCGGGGATTTCAAGGTTCCTGCATTCGGACTTGAGGGACTTGTCGGAGAGACACTTAAAGCCATACCGGAGAGTGCGGAAAAGGCTTTTATCAACGCCCAGAAGGTAGACATCGGTAAAAAGGCCGAGTATGCGAAGAAGTGGACGAAGGGCTTCATTGCAGAGACCTTCATGGTGGGCTTCACGCCTATTCCCTTCGCTGATGCACCGATCCTGGCATCCAGCCAGGTGGCCATGATTGCAAAGATAACCAGCATATTCGGAATATCCATGGACAAGGCTGTCATAACCTCTGTTGTGTCCTCAGCCGCAGGCATCTCAGGCGCCATAATAACCGGAAGGACCCTCGTATCAAACCTTCTTAAGCTTGTTCCGGGAGCCGGCACAATAGTCGGCGGACTGATATCAGGAGGAACCGCTGCGCTAATCACAACCGCCCTTGGCTATGCCTACATCGAGGTGATGGTAAAGGTTGCAGAACGTGAATATCAGGGCAATAAAATAGGTGAAAGCGAGCTCACAAAACTAATGAAGGGTGAGCTTGAAAAGCAGCTTAAACTTCTGAAGGAAAGAAAAAAATAGAGCATTAAAAAAAATAGAGAAGCTCGTCAGAGCTTCTCTATTGCTATTTCATTCAATTTAAGCAGTTCAAGTGCGTAATCATCGACCCTGTAGTCGTCATGGTAATAAACCCTGGTTATTCCCGACTGAATAAGTGCCTTTGTGCAGTTCAGGCAGGGGAAGTGCGTCACATAAAGGACAGAATCCTTCAAGGGAATCCCTTCCTTCGCGCAATACGAGATGCAGTTCAGCTCAGCGTGCAGGGTGGCTATGCAGTGACCATCTCTCATGGTATGGCCAACCTCATCGCAATGCGGGGTCTTTCTCCCTACGCTGCCGTTATAGCCGGTTGCTATAATCCTGTTCTCCCTGTTGACTATCACCGCTCCAACATTTGCCCTGTCACAGGATGACCTTTCACCTGCAAGCTTAGCAAGATTCATGAAATATTCATTCCATGACTGCCTCGGTTTTCTCTCCTTTGTACTTTTCACCATCTCATAGCTCTTCATTTTTTCCCTCCAATATCATCTTAACGTGGGGTATTCCATCTTCAAGGTATTCTTCATCATCAGTCCTTTTGAATCCAAGGGATAAATAGAACCCCATGGCCTGGACCTGGGCACCGATCCTTATTGGGCCTTTCCCGGCTGCCTTTAGCGCTTCCTCCATGAGAATCCTGCCATATCCTTTGCCTCTGAAGGAGCCTGCTGTAAGTATCCTTCCTATTGACCTGGATCCGTCTGTATCATATGGAAGTATCCTTGCATATGCCGCTATTTTCCTGTCCTCCAGGACCATGACATGGATACATTCCCTGTCAAGTCCATCAAGGTCAAGGAATGCGCAATCCTGTTCTACTACAAAAACCTCCTGCCTGACCCTCATCACATCGTACAGCAGGTCGTTGTCCATTTCATTCCACTTCCTAATAAGTATCTTCATCGCCAAATCTGTCACCATCCATGGGCATTTTAATTAATATTAGCAATATTGGGGATAAAAATCCATATATGTCGGGCAAACCTTTTCACTTGGTGCTAAACTTATTGTAAGGAACCTAATTTGAGGGGTGATGTTATGTCAGCAATTTCCACCATAGACTTCAAGGAGCTCAAAAAGGAAAAGGATGAACTGGTAGTTCGGGCAGGCTATCTGCAGAGGCTTATCATGGCCAAGAAGATCCCTGTAATGATCGTATTTGAAGGTGTCCATGCTTCAGGAAAAGGCAGACTTTCAAATGAGCTGCTGCTCGCACTGGATGCAAGATATACTGATTTCTACGCAACCCACAAACCTACGGAAGATGAGCTCAGAAGACCGCTTCTCTGGCAGTATTCTGTAAACGCGCCGACGTACGGCAATATCAACATCTACTACAGAAGCTGGTACTCCCTGTATATTGCACTGATCAATCAGAAGTTCGAGCTGAACAGATATACAGACAAAAAATCGCTGGTAAAGGAGATCAGGGATTTCGAGAAGACCCTGATTGATGACGGCACTGTCCTTATCAAGTTCTATCTTAACATCTCGAAGGAAAAGCAGATGGAGCACATAAGGAAAATGCGGGAAAACCCGAGGACCATGTGGAGAGCACAGGAGTATGACGCTGAAAACGACGAGAGATATGAGCAGGAAATGAAGAAGCTGCTTAAGGATGGAAACCATAGCGAGGCTCCTTGGCATCATATTGAGTATGACGTGAGGGAGAGGGCTGTAAACGAAATGCTCAGGACAGTCACTTCTGTTCTTGAGAAGGCGATTGCTGAGCATGACAGGAAATCCTCCGAGTTGAAGGAACGGGATGGAAAATTCAAAGGACCCAAGGATGGAGCACTTGATGGATTTGACAAG
Organism: Youngiibacter multivorans; assembly: GCF_017873395.1. GTDB lineage: Bacteria > Bacillota > Clostridia > Clostridiales > Clostridiaceae > Youngiibacter > Youngiibacter multivorans. The sequence continues at coordinate 31,274 of NZ_JAGGKC010000016.1, forward strand.
TGCATCACCATAGAAAAGAAGGAATATAGGGAAAAGCTCGAGAACCTCCAGCAGAGGATGAGGGAGGTCCAGTATACTCTGTACCAGAAGAAGGTTCCTCTCTTCGTGGTCTACGAGGGCTGGGATGCGGGAGGAAAAGGCGGAAACATCAAGAGGCTGGTTGAACCTCTTGACCCGACTATGTACATTGTAAACACGACCGCAGCTCCAAACGAATCCGAAAGGAATCATAATTATCTGTGGAGATTCTGGACCACAATTCCTAAATCAGGTCACATATCCATATACGACAGGTCCTGGTATGGAAGGCTCATGGTTGAAAGGGTGGAGGGTTTCGCCACAAATCAGGAATGGTCGAGGGCATACCAGGAGATCAATGATTTTGAGGAGTCCCAGACCAATTTTGGTGCTATAGTGATAAAACTCTTCCTGTACATCTCCAAGGAAGAGCAGCTGACGAGATTTGAGGACAGGCAGTCCGACCCCAACAAGGTATGGAAGATAACTGACGAAGACTGGAGAAACAGGGAAAAGTGGGATATCTATGTTGAAGCAGTCAATGACATGATTGAAAAGACAGACAAAAAGAATGCACCATGGATTGTCATAAACGGCAACGACAAGAGGTATGCAAGGGTAAAAGCTCTTGAGACCATAGTCGAAATCTGTGAAAAAAAGCTTTATGAAAAGAGCGGGAAATAGAAAAAATGAACGGAATGGGCCTGAGGCTCATTCCGTTCATTTCATTTATCATAAAGTTACTATTCTAATCCGATCCTTCTAAAGCTTTGATCTTTGGCTGCTTTTCCTTGCTAGTCCTCTCGAACCTGACAGTAAGTTCCAGCCCTATAGCTCTTCTGAACTGATAGGAGAGTGATGCAAGCTCCTCTTCCTTGAATCTCGGGTCCTCAGTGACACTGGCTGTTATTTCCATAGCCTTATCGCTTACTGTGCATGATAATATCCTTGTGCTTGAAAGCCTGCCGTGATTGATTGCCTCCGCTGTCTTGATCAGCATGCCAAGCTTTTCTATGGTGGCAATATCTCTGTCAGTCAGCATTTTCCTGCTGAAGTAGTCCCTCAGAATGTCATTGTTGCTGGTTGTTGTCGCTGATGCCGCAGCCATAAGTATCTGCTTCTGTGAGATCCCGTTAATCGGAGCGTTCAATATGCTGTAGAATGTATTCCTGTCTCTCTGGAAATAATTAAGACTGGTGCCAATGTCATAAAGGTAAGCAGCTGTCTTAAGCACCTTTCCGTTGCCTGTGAGATAAGGGTACTTCCTGCAAAGCGCAGCATACATGGCTGATGCATGCCTGAAGAGCTCACGGCCTTCGTAGTCATGGTACATGTGTATGTTGATTATGTTATCGAGTGAAAAATCCAGAACATTCCTGATTCTTTTTTTACCACCCAGGATGTACTCGAAAAGCAGACCGTCCCTAACTCCGGCACCGGAAACGAAAAGTTTCCTGGAGCCTGTTGTTTCCATAAGCTTTCCCACTGCCGCCACAGACCCAATGAATATGTCCTCCCTGTCCCTGCCAAGACCTGCGACCTTTTTGCCGCTGTCACAGATATAGTCCCTGACAAGGGAATATATCTCATCAACATCCTGCTTTTCCAGGGAATAATTATGAGCGATGAACATGGCGTAATCTTTCCTATATCTGTCGATCTTTCCGAGTGTTCGGACTGATCCTCCGATTCCGACGAGCGGCAGTCCTGCTGCATTCTTGAGCCAGGGCACTTCATTCAGGCTGGTCTCAAGGAATTTTGCAAGCCTTGCCTCATTCTTCCGGGATGATTTGAGATTATATTTCTCTGTAAGCGAGATGGAGCCGAAGGGTATCGAGACTGAATCCTGAAGGATCCGGTTTTCGATGTGGACTATCTCCATACTGCTTCCTCCGATGTCAAACATCAGGCAGTCCCGAAGGTCAAGGGTGTTCACTGTAGCATAATAGTCATAGAACGCTTCCTCTTCGCCTGAAAGGACCTTGATTTCACGGCCAAGTGCTATCTTCGCCTTTGACAGGAACTCCTCCTTGTTTTTGGATCTCCTGACAGCCTCAGTCGCCACTGCGATGATCTCCCTGGTTTCTCTGGAATCAAGATATCCTTTGAAGCTCTCGAGGGCAGAAATGGCGTAATCCATTCTTTCTTTATTGAGGTAACCGTCTTCCATTCCCTGGCCAAGCCTTGCCGACCTCTTTATCTGACCTATTATCTTGTAGCTTTTTTCCTGGACCTCATATATTACAAGCCTCATCGAGTTGGAGCCTATGTCAATAATACCCAGCCTCATCGGTTCACCTTCCTGTCATATAGATATTTCTTCTTAATTATACGCTATTCCAGCCTTTTCTGTCTGAAAATAGTCGGATGATGTGTCCGAATATTCCTGCTGTCAGCAGCAATTCCCCTAAATATTGAATCCAGTCTGTTAATTTTGCATTATTCTGAAACATATAGGCATTGGATGCTATATAATTAAAATATAGATATTTAGGTGGTGGTTTTTTTGTCTGAGGTCGTATTGTCCAGCAGCAATTTCATAAACCGGGAGATAAGCTTCCTTGAATTCAACGAGAGGGTTCTTGACGAAGCGCGGAATAAAGACAATCCGCTTTTCGAAAGGATCAAGTTTGCTGCGATTGTCGTGTCGAACCTCGATGAGTTCTACATGATACGATATGGCTCACTATCTGACCAGATCCATGCGGGGCTGGTCAGATCAGATCCTTCCGGAAGGACTCCCATGGAACAGGCTAAGGACATCAATGACAGGGCGAGAGTCCTAATTGATGACTTGTATGAGTGCTACCTAAGGGACCTGATTCCGGCTCTTTCAGTCCTTAAAATCAGCTTCCTCAAACAGGACGAGCTTACTTCAAAGCAGAAAGAGTATGTAAACAATCTTTATTGGGAGAGCATATTCCCGGTGCTTACTCCGATGGTAATCGACTCATCAAGGCCATTTCCGCTTATAATGAATAATTCGCTTAACATCGCAATGCTGCTCAGGGATAAAAAGCCTGAGGCAAGGGAGTTCGTAGGGACGATACAGGTACCATCAGTCCTTGACCGTTATCATTACATCCCATCGGATGAACCCGGGATGAAGAGCTACATGCTTCTTGAGGACATAATAAAGATGAACCTCAAGGACCTCTTCAATTCACACGAGATCCTGGATTTTTCATGCTACAGGATTTCGAGGAATGCTGACCTGGAATATGACGAAGAGGATGCTGAAGATCTTCTGGAGGTCATTAAGGAGACTCTGAAGCAAAGGAAATGGGGAAGAGTAATAAAGATGGAGGTTGAAAGAGGTGTCTCTGAAAATCTCCTCGGATACTTAAGGGAAGAATTCGAGCTCGGACTAGACAGCATTTTCAGCATCAGAGGTCCGCTGGACCTTACCTACCTCTTCAAGGTTTCGTCCATGCAGGGATTTGAGCATCTGAAGTTTGAAGAGACCAAGCCACTGCCTGTGCCTGAACTGACCTTCAGCGACGACATGTTCCAGAGCATTACAAAGCAGGATGTGCTTCTCCACCATCCCTATGACTCATTCGATTCGATAATCAGGTTTGTAAAGAGTGCAGCTTCTGACCCCAATGTACTCGCCATAAAGCAGACACTTTACCGGGTAAGCGGAAAGTCTCCGATAGTTGAGGCTCTGGCCGAAGCTGCAGAGAATGGCAAGCAGGTAACAGTACTGGTTGAGCTTAAGGCCAGATTTGATGAGCAGAACAACATAGTTTGGGCAAGGAGGCTTGAAAAGGCAGGGTGCCATGTCATTTATGGAATAGTCGGGATGAAGACACACTGCAAAGCGCTTCTTGTTGTAAGAAGGGAAAATAACAGGATCAAGAGATATGTGCACGTGGGCACAGGAAACTATAACGATGTTACGGCAAGGCTTTATTCGGATGTAGGATTATTCAGTGCAAATGAGGACCTGGCGACAGACATTTCTGACCTCTTCAACATGCTTTCAGGACAATACCAGTCTCATATGATGAAGGTTGTATCACTGGCCCCGGATAACATGCGAAGCTCCATCATCGCTAGAATCGAGAATGAACGAAGGAATGCCAGACAGGGCAGGAGGGCCTTCATTGTAGCCAAGATGAATTCTCTGGTCGACAGGGATATCATAAGGAACCTCTACCTGGCATCACAGGACGGAGTGGAAATCAAGCTCATCATCAGAGGCATATGCTGCCTAAGACCCGGAATAGAAGGCATCAGTGAAAACATCAGGGTATTTTCAATCGTCGGGAGATTCCTTGAGCACTCCAGGATCTTCTATTTCTTCAACGGAGGAAATGAGGACATGCTGATATCCTCAGCGGACTGGATGGAAAGGAACCTCAACAAGCGAATTGAACTCATGGTGCCTGTTCAGGACAAGAAATGCAAAGAAAAGCTAAAAGGCATCATCGACTTCAATCTGAGGGACAACGTCAAGTCAAAGGAGCTCATGCCAGACGGTAAATACATCAGGACATTGACAGGCAGCGAAACCTTCAATTCACAGGAAGAATTCATAGAGAAGACAAGAAAGCGTTTCGAAAAATACAGGAAAAGGGCTGCCAAATCAGAATCATAGGAGGTGCAAAATGAAGATTTACGTTACTCCAAGATACAAGGACTTTGAAAATCTTATCAGAAGGATTGCGAAGGAAGTACCTGATGTGACCATCAAGACCATGGATTACAAGGGTGGTAAGAAGAAGCCCAGTTTTGTCTATAGGGACACCTGCTACAGGTTCGAGAAGAAAGGTGAGCTGATAAGCGCGCTTCAGGAGCTTGCTGCATATGCTGCCAAGGGAGGGTTCAGAAGCATTGAAACTGAGCATACTCCAGATGATGAATCAGTCTATGCTGAAGACGAGATGACCTATGAGGACTCTATACCGGTATCTCCTGAAATCACTGAGGCTGAGTTCATGGAAGAAGCATTGAAGGAAATTCCCGGAGATGATGATGAGATGACTGAAGACCATACAGATGGCGGAGACCTGCTGGATGGCTTCGGGTACAAAGGCGAAGAACAGCTCACATATGATGAATCTGTTCCCGAATCGGTTACCAGGACTGACACCGAAATCATAGAGGAAGCACTCCTGGAGGCAGATACTGATGAACAGGAGGTAAGCTCACCTGACAGAGAGGAAAACGGCGACCTCCTCGACGCATTCGACTATAAGGGTGCTGAAGAGGGAGGCTACGACGAGTCTGTGGAGACAGTAACTGAAAAGGATGCAGATCCTGTTGAGGAGGAAGCTTTGAACAGGGCCGGGGACGTTGTTGTGGCAGAGGTTGCAGAAACAGTTGAAGATAAGGGCAATCTGCTTGAATCTTACGGCTATAGCGGTGGAGATGACTATAATCGTCCCGAGCCTGATATATCGCCTTCTCAGCCAGATTCAGCTCTGCTCGCCCCTGATTCTGACGCTAATGAGGAAAAGGAGGCAGAATACAGCCCGATTCCTACGGCTCCGGTTATGAGTAATGAGGAGCTTCTGGAAGAAGCACTGTCTGACTCACCTCATGATCCAAATACCAGTGTCCTCATACCTGAGGAGAGGAAGGGGAACCTTCTTGATGACTTCTCATATATGGAGGGTGTCAAGCTGTCGTATGATGACTCAATTCCAACATCTTCCGGAAAGCCTGAAACCGAGGTTCTGGAGGATGCACTGAAACAGCTTGATACTGAGCCTGAGACATTAGAGCTGATAGAGACTGAAAAAGGAGACCTCCTCGATGATTACGGCTACATGGGACAAGAAGGAGAGGACTATATCGACCTGGATTCCATCAGTAGAAAGAATGTGGTGGATCTCATCCCTGAATACCATGCTGATGCAGAAACTGACAAAAGCAGCTCATTCAGCTATGTGGAGGATACAGGGGAGGAGGACATACTGGTGGAGCTTGGCTACAAGGAAAAGCCCTCTTCACATGTAACCGAGGAAGATGACACCATAACACTGGAAATACCGGTGGAAAAATATAATCTCGACGAACTGAAAATAAGGATCAAATTTGGACACTTCGGCGAACCGGGATCAACCTACGAAACCAGAAAAGACTGAATAAATCGATTATCACTAAAAAGGTGCACAGGCTGCACCTTTTTTTCGTCCCGGAACAGACGTACTTCACCATGCACGCTGAGCTGTGCTATAATTGAATAGAACTGGAGTTCTATATTTTGGAGGTCGATCATATTGAGAAGTGTTAAAATCGTGCAGTCCGGCGACTTCCATCTGGACAGCCCGCTATCGTCGCACAAGGGGAATTTCAGAGACCAGAGGAGAGAAGAGCTTCTTCAGTCTGTAGGAAGCCTGGTAGCGCATGCAGTAAGGGAAAAAGCTGACCTTCTCCTGCTTGCAGGGGATATATTTGATTCAGCGAGGGTAAGGAAATCTACAGTTGATTATCTTTCAAGTGTATTTTCCAGGTTTCCAGGCCACATATTCATATCGCCGGGAAACCACGATCCATACGAACCCCATAGCCCGTATGCCAAGGCTGCATTACCGGGAAACGTAAAGGTATTCTCGGATTACGAGGAAGTATTCCTTCCAGAGCTTGGTTCGGTAGTCTGCGGGGCAGGCTTTCGGAATGCCGTGGTGAACAGGAGCCTTCTTGAAGGAATAAGGGCGCCTATTTTCGATGGGTTAAGGATACTCGTCATGCACGGCGAAGCATCGGGAAATGAAAATCCATACAATCCAATCAGGCAGAGTGAAATAGCCTCATCCGGCTTTGACTATATAGCCCTCGGACACAGGCATGATTTTTCAGGCATCCTGAGAGAGGGAAGAACCTTCTATGCTTATGCCGGAATACCGGAGGGCAGAGGGTTTGACGAATCCGGTCCGAAGGGCTGCATCACTGGATCTATATCAAGGTCTGGTGTTGACCTTAAGTTCAGGGAATTGCCAGGCAGGAAATACCTGGTGGAAGAGGTGGACATCACGGGTGTATCCTCAAGCATGGAGGTATGCGACATCATATCGGGCAAAGGAATTTCTGACCCCCACAGCATTGTGCGCTTCATACTGAAGGGTGAGGTACCCGGGCATTCTACAATAGACACAGCCATCATAAGGTCCTTTTTGGTAAGGAAGCTCTTTGACTGTGAGATAATAGACCGTTCAATGCCAATTTTGGAATCCGGAGATGGCAGGGGGCTGCTTGGTATCTTTTCAGCAAGAATGAAGAAGCTCATTTCAGAAGGAAATGAAGACGGAGAGATTTTGAATGAGGCTATGAGGCTTGGTACAAGGGCTCTGTGCAAGAGGGATATCTGATGAGATTAAAACGTATTAAAATCACAAGGTTCGGCAAGCTTAGGGACACTGATTTTGAACTGAAAGATGGTATAAACATAATATACGGCGGGAATGAAGCTGGTAAAAGTACCATGATCAATTTTCTGGCTGTAGCACTTTACGGGTCGCTTGCAGCAGTGAAGTCAGGCAGGGAGACCATACGGAAGCGTTCTTTGCCATTTGACGGCGGCCATGCTGCAGGTGTTCTGGAGGTTGAACATGACGGAAAGGTCTGCGTAGTCGAAAAGAGGCTTGGTACCACAAGAAAGGAAGATTCAACAAGGTCGTACAGCAAGGAAGACTTCGGTCAGCTCCCATGGGGCCAGGAGCCGGGTAAGGATATTCTGGGAATCGGCGGCGGGACATTCCTGAAGACCCTTTTCGTTCCACAGTCGGGCGCTTCCTTCAGCGAAGAGCGCGACGAAGGACTTGTACAGAGGCTTGCAAACCTTCTGGATACCGGCGACGAAGATGTATCCTACAACAAGGCTGTTGAGGCACTGGAGGAGGAACTGAAGGGAATACGGAACCAGAGAAGGACAGGAAGCCTCGATGCAATATACCAGAAAAGGACCCGATTGGCAGAACAGCTATCGGAATCGCAGAGATCAAGAAATGAAGCACAGGAACTTGAAGACAAGCTGAAGCTTCTGATCGATGAGAGGGAAGCGCTCAGGAAAAAGAGCTCCGAGCTTCATGCTGTAAAGGAGAGGCAGAGGCTCGGCAGCATCAGGGAAGAATACTTCAGGCTGAAGAGCATGAAGTCTGAGCTAGATTCACTTAAGGATTCAAGCTTCGAGCTGGGGTCTGTTCCTGATGATGAATCACTCAAGGCACTTGAAGAATCTGAAATTGAAATATCAAGGCTGAGGGACGAGCATGAAGGAATCCTTTTATCTTCAGTCGAGGCTGAAAGGGATCTTACTGCATTATCCATGGAGATGGATAGCTACTCCTGGTTCAGAAGCTCAAGCGATGACTCCCTGAGGGAAATGGTGTCTTTGGACAGGGAAATCGCAAGGCTTTCAGAAAGACTAAGGAGCCTTTCTCCTGAGTCCAGGGAGATGAAGGCAATCTCAGGCAGGAGGGTTGAACTTAAGCGTCTCCTATCGGACTATGAGAGGGAGCTGACTATACTGAAGCCCGGGACCAGGAGCTGGATCTTCATCCTTCCTTTAGTGCTCCTTTTGGCTGCATCATACATGTTTTACAGGTCAAATTTCCCGTTTGCCGCTGCATTTGCTGCACTGGCAATTCTTTCATACGCAGGAGGCAGAAGAATTTCAGCTTCCAGGAGACGCAAGGCCCTATCCATGAGCGATATCCTGGAGGATGAGATAATAGCACTTTCAAAGGAGCTTGGGCTTGACCCGGTGGAGGTCCTCAAGGCCAAGAAGGCCATAGACATGATGCCTGATGAAGAAGAGGCGAGTGAACTCGAGAAAAGGCTGTCAAGCTTTGCCGAGCGCAGAGATTCAGTACTTGCCGTATCACAAAGCAGGGATATGGATGACTTCCTCAGGAGATATGACCAGGCGAGAACTCTGTCCGCATATGAGAAGGAGATTACTTCAAGAAGGGATTCTCTGAAGACGGAAGCGGCAGTTGCACTTGAATCACTCGAATCGAACAGCAGGGTTCTCATCGATGGCCTGACCCAATACGGCTTTTCAGGCTCACCTGCAGATACCGGCGTTTATCTTGAGTATCTCAGGTCACAGTCGGTAAAGAAGAGGAATCTGGCAATGCGCCAGGAAGCCCTTGACCTTTCGATAAGAACCCTCATTGGTGACAAGGATGAAGCTGAGGTGCTTAAGGAGCTTGAACTCATTGATTCGCTGGGTCTTGAACCTGGAATAACCTCTGAGGAACTTGACAGAAGACTCCGGGACAATTCTTCACGGGAAGTTATCCTTACCGAAGCTATTGGTGAAGCATCCAGAAGCTTATCTGATGCAACAGCAGGAGCATTGAACCAGATAGATGCTGAAGATGAACTTCTGTCACTTGAGATCGAAGCTGAAACAATTGAAAAAAGGGAGAAGTCCCTGAAGCTGGCACTTGAGGTGATTAAGGAAAGCTACAGGGAATTCAGGCAGGGCTACAGCCCTGAGCTAGACAGGAGGGTGAGCCGGATCTTCAGTGAGATGACTGGAACGGACAGGACTATTGGTGTAAGCGAATTCTTCTCCATGGAATACCTGGAAGATGGATTCAGGAAGGAAGGCGCATACCTCTCCAAGGGAGCATACGAGCAGCTGTACCTTGCGCTTCGGCTTGCGACTTGCGACATGATGTTCGGGGACAGTGTGATTCCTGTGATTATGGATGAACCTTTCGTGCATTATCATAGGGAAAGGCTTGAAAACACACTTGACTATCTTTCAGATAGAACCAAAAACAGACAGTATATCATATTTACATGCCATGAGCGTGAGATTGACTATCTTAAGGACAAGGCGAACGTAATCAGAATCTGAATAAACTTTGAACTTTGACATCGTTTACCTAATACAGGCTTCTGGTATGGTAAACTATATATGAACCTAAGCATAATAAAATTGAAAGAAGGCAAGGAATGAACATAGCGTTTTTTCTGACACCAAAGTCCGAAATCATCTACGAGAACACGGATTCTACCATGAGGCAGGTCCTGGAAAGGATGGAGCATCACAGTTACACCGCGATCCCGATACTTGACAGGGATGGAAAATACATCGGGACACTGACTGAAGGGGACCTTCTCTGGAAGATCAAGAACACCCCCGGGCTGTCCTTCAGGAACACAAACAAGGTACTTGTAAGGGATATCGAAAGAAGAAAGGTCCATGAGGTTGTGACAATCAACGCTGACATCGACAGCATCATAGGTCTTGCACGGAATCAAAATTTCGTACCGGTCGTCGATGACGAAGGCGTCTTCATCGGAATCATCAGGAGAAGCGACATAATCGACTATTGCTACACATTCATCAAAGAAAAGAAAAAAATCGGATGACGTCGGCTGAAGCTGAGTTTCTCAGCTTCTTCTCTATTTTGCGGATTAACTGTATAATTAGCTTAGTTTAAATTAAGGAGACAGCAGGTGCTGTATTTTAAAGATGGAAGATAATAAGAACAACCCACAGGAAGAAAATGAAATGTCAATGATGGATGCGCTGGACAGCTATTCTGTAAAGAGGCTTAATGAAGGCGACATACTCAAGGGTAAGGTAATCAAAGTAACCAGGGACGAGGTTTTCGTCAACATCAATCATTTCAGCGATGGAGTGGTTTCCAGGGAAGAACTGACTGATGACCATGATGCTGACCTTACTTCATTATTTTCAGCTGGCGATGACATTGATGTGATCGTGCTTAAGGCTGATGATGGCGAAGGTAATGTCAAGCTGTCAAAAATCAAAGCTACAGCCATGCTTTCAAGGGACAGCCTCGCAGAAGCCTTTGAAAAGGGTACTCCACTGAAGGTCAGGGTGAAGGAAGTCGTCAAGGGCGGACTCAGGATGTCCTATATGGGCATCGAAGGCTTCATGCCTGCATCGATGGCATCGGACAGATATATCGAGGATTTGAAGTCGCTTGAAGGAAAGGAACTTGATGTCAAGGTAGCAGAGTATGAGGAGGACGGCAGAAGGCTCATATTTTCAAGGAAAGCCTTCCTTGCTGAAAATAACATTAAGCTCAAGGAAAAGCTCCTTCTCACCCTGAAGGAAGGGGATACCATGGAAGGAACCGTTGAAAGCATAGTTCCATACGGTGCGTTCATTGACCTTGGCGGAGTTACAGGTCTTGCACATGTCAGCGACTTATCATATAAGAGGGTTAACAATCCTTCAGAGGTCGTGTCAGTCGGAGAAAAGGTCATAGTGCACATACTGAAGATCGACAGAAAGAAGGACAGGATCTCGCTTTCACTGAAAGATAAAGCTGAAGACCCATGGAAAACAAACCTCACAGTAAAGAGAGGCGATATTGTCCCGGGTACAGTTTCCAAGCTTATAGACTCTGGTGCATTCGTCGCAATCGGCGGCGGACTTGAAGGTTTCGTCCATGTCAGCGAAATAAGCAGCTCCCATGTGTCCAGTCCAAAGGAAGCACTCAAGGAAGGACAGGAGGTCAAGGTAATGGTTCTGGATGTCAATCCTGACAAGCAGAGGGTAAGCCTTTCAATCAAGGATGCAGAAGGAAAAGGAGAAGCCGGGTACTATGAGGATGACAACCTGACACTGGGGGACATGTTCAAGGGGCTTCTCGACAAATTCAAGGAGGATTAGGAATGGGTGTGCTTTCTGGGCTAAAGCCTGAAAAGGTAATGAGATATTTTGAAGAGATATCAATGATTCCAAGAGGTTCAGGGAACGAAAAGGGTATTAGCGACTACCTTAAGTCCTTTGCAGAAGCAAGGGGACTTGAGGTTGTTCAGGACGAAGTCCTTAACATAATCATCAGGAAGAATGGCTCCCCGGGCTACGAGGATTCACCTGCAGTGATCCTCCAGGGACACATGGACATGGTCAATGAAAAGAACAAGGACACTGTCCATGATTTCATGAATGATCCCCTTAAGCTCAGAATTGTCGACGACTATATATATGCCTCAGGCACGACGCTTGGTGCAGACAATGGAATAGCAATTGCATATGCACTTGCTGTCCTTGACAGCGACGACATATCCCATCCTCCACTGGAGGTGCTTGTGACCGTCGAGGAGGAGACTGGGCTTTTAGGTGCAGCAAAAGTCGATGGATCGCATTTTCACGGGAAGACACTGATCAACCTTGATTCTGAGGAAGAGGGAGTATTCCTTGTCAGCTGTGCAGGAGGAGCGAGGCAGATAGTCAGCCTGCCTGTTGTACATGAAGCTGCTGAAGGCTCTGCCTTCAGGATACAGGTCAAGGGGCTTAAAGGCGGCCACTCGGGCATGGAGATACATAAAGAAAGAGGTAATTCCAACAAGATACTCGGAAGGATCCTGCACCATCTTTGCAAGAAGTACGACCTGAGGATTACTGAAATCTCAGGCGGTTCAAAGATGAACGCCATCCCCAGGGAATCTGAGGCACTTGTGGTTGTAAGAGGAGATGCGGACGGCTTCGAAAAAGAGGTACAGATTGTAGCAGGTGTTGCCTTAGCTGAAATCAAGACCCAGGACCCTGAATTGAAGGTTACTGCAGAGTCAGCCTCACTTCCATCAGAGACCTTCACCAAGGAAACAACAGGGAAGGCTGAAGAACTTCTCCTTCTGCTTCCGGACGGAGTGCTGAACTATTCTCAGGACATACCCGGCCTTGTAGAGACATCCCTGAATCTCGGAGTGCTCCAGACGGATGAGAAGAGTGTAAAGTTTGAGTTCGCAGTAAGAAGCAGCGTTGAAACCAGGAAGAAGCTGACGCTGGAAAAGGTCAGGACCCTGGCGGCGAGCTACGGTGCAGTTGCTGAGGTGAGCTCCTCATATCCGGGATGGAACTATGACAGGGACTCGAAGATAAGGCAGAGGTTCATTGACACTTACAAGAGGCTATATGGTAAAAATGCAGAGGTTACTGCAATCCATGCGGGAGTCGAATGCGGACTACTCTCTGAAAAGATAGACGGTCTTGATATGATCTCACTGGGGCCGGATATGTTTGATGTCCACACCCCGGAAGAGCATATCAGCATCTCTTCTATCGCAAGGACCTACGACCTTTTGCTTGAAGTGCTCAGGGATCTCAGATAGGAGGCAGCTATGAAAAATTTCAAGGATATCGGATTTTTAAGAACTGAACCTGATCTGACAGTGATCGATGCAAGGAAGAGAGATGAATACCTGAAAGACCACTACAAGGGATCCTTCAGCCTGGACCTCGACCTTGACATGGCGGGACCAGTCCTCCAGCATGGGGGAAGGCATCCGCTGCCAGATGTTCTGACCTTTCAGGAAAAGCTCAGGTCAATTGGCCTTAGCGATGATTCCAGAGTCGTCATTTATGACAATGGCGGCAACGACAGCGCGGGAAGACTCTGGTGGATGCTGAAGTACTACGGTCTTAAGGACGTTTTCGTGCTATTAAGGGGTTACTCAGAATTCACCGACGTGGAAAAGGATTCTGAAGTACCAAAGCCGGAGAAAGGAAAGATAACACTTGTTCCTGACGAATCGATGACAGCACCATATGAGGAGATCCTGGAATATTCAAAGCAGGAGAAGCTTTATGGCAAGGTTGTCGTAGATTCCAGGAGCGAAGAAAGATGGAGAGGGTTTGTTGAACCCATCGACAGAAAGAAGGGCCGCATCCCTAATACCATAAACATCTTCTACAGGAAATGCTTCAATCCGGACAATTCGCTAAAGGATATGGAATTCATAAAGGATTCATTTGAGAAGGCTTCTGCCTTCGACGATGTCATATTCCACTGCGGATCGGGTGTAACCGCTTGTACTAACATAATGCTGTTCGACGAGCTTGGCAGGAAAGGACGTCTTTACGTTGGCAGCTTCAGTGACTATATAAGTTACGATAACGAACCCATAAAGGAGTAGATGCGCTTGCACATCAAATACTTCGGGATGAGGACCGTAAAGACAGGTCTGGCTGTCCTCGTTTCGTCCTTTCTGGCAACCGTCATCCCCGGCACAGACGCATTCAACATAACGTTCGCGAGCGTGATATGCATCGAGACGTCTATGGTGTCAAGCCTCAAGGCTGGCTTTAACAGGGTCACTGGAACCTTCATGGGTGCGATGTCCGCCCTTGCCATGCTTTACCTTCCGCTTTCCAATCCCGTAAGGATGTCAGTGGGAGTCATGCTGGTCATACTTGCCTGCAACAGGCTTGGGATAAAAAGGTCAATAGGGATAAGCGCTTCAGTTGTAATCCTGATTATCGCTGGAAGAAGGGATGTAACCCCTCTGGAATATACCATGAGGAGGATTCTGGATACGCTTATGGGAATCGGTGTCGCCACATTCATCAATCTGGCAATAGCGCCTCCGGACCTGATGCGCTCCACAAGGGAAACATTCATTAAGTTCAGGAATACGGCCTCTGCTACCATATGCGAGATGCTCTTCCTTGACCTGGATGAAGGTTTGCCAGACCTGACAAAGGACCTCGATTCCTTCAAGACATCAGTCAAGGCCTTGTCGGAGGAGATCCCCTATCTTAGAAGATATGACGTCGGCGAATCAAAATATCTCCAAAAGATGGAAAATCAGGCGGAAAGGGTATATATACATCTTGAGTCCCTGGCCATGATGGGAAGGTCACAGCCTGTTACCAGGGAGAACAACGTGATGCTCAGAAGGCTTATCGGTATCGACTTTCCTGAGAGAGAGCTTCCAGCCGATGGAACCGTCACAGGTGAGACCGCAATCTTCAACTACAATCTGAAGAAGCTTCTGACTGCCCTTTCAGTTTTGATGGAAGAATATGTAAAGGGCAGCTGATGCTGCATATGAAAAAAAGCAGCTGATAAAGCTGCTTTTTTTCTATGCCCTCAACTGGCTCCTCGAGTTGAAATATCCCCTATATGCAAGATAGCACGCTATGAACGCTGCTATCGCAGTGGTTGAGAGAATCATGAAGGTAACCATGATCTGGTACCTTATAGCTGTCAGCGGGCTTGCCCCTGCAAGTATCAGTCCGGACATCATTCCGGGAAGCGAGACTATACCTAAGGTCTTTGCAGAATCCACAGTCGGCATCATCGCAGTCCTTATGGATTCCTTGACGATTTCCCTTGATGCAAGAAAGGGTGAAGCACCGAGAGACAACTTGGTCTCTACTTCGTTCCTCCTGTCCTTGAAGGCAGTGCCCATAAAGCGATAGGATAGGCCAATTGCAATCATCGAATTGCTGATTATCATTCCTCCAACCGGGATCATCTGGGACGGCACGAATCTCAGCGTACGAGTGAGCACAAGTATCCCTAATGTCACTGCAGTTCCTGAACCTATTGAAGCGAACGAAATCAGGAATGCGTTCTCGATTCCTTTTCCGCGTTTCTTTGCATTGTATGCAGCATTCAGGATCATCGTTGCCAGAAGGAAAAATGTGAATAGGAAGCTCTCAAGTCCGAACACATACTGCAGGACATATCCCACAGCTATAAGCTGGACTATGGCCCTCAGTATGCTTATTACGATGTCCTTCTCAAGCTTCAGATGTTCCCTGAGAGATATGGCAAGGGCAATTACTACAAGAACAGAAGAGAACGCAAGGGAGTACAGACTTATTTCTGCTTCAGGCAAGACTTTCCACCACCTTTCCTTCACGGATCATAAGCACCCTGTCAGATAGCCCCAGCTGATCCTGGTCATGCGTCACCCAGATTACAGTGATTCCTCTCTCAGAAAGCTTCCTTACCGTGTCTTCTATCATACGGGCATTCTCTTTATCAAGGGATGCCGTGACTTCATCAAGCAGGAGGATGTCAGGAGAAATGAGCAGACTTCTAAGAAGTGCAACCCTCTGTTTTTCTCCACCAGAGATAACCCGCGATTCCTTGGTAAGTATGTCCTCAGTCAGACCTACCTCTGGAAGAAGTTCCCTTATCCTTTCAAGGTCAGGCTCCATTTCCCTGATCCTGTAAGGAAACTCCAGGTCCTCGATTACTGTATGCATAAACAGGGTAGGCGTCTGGAAAACATACGATACCCGCTGTCTGTATTCCTCAGGCCTGTATTCAAGGATGTTTCTCCCATTGAACCTTATGTCGCCTGATGTAGGAGACAGCTGGTCACCTATGATCCTTAAGAGCGTACTCTTGCCGCTTCCAGACGGGCCGGAAACCATCATGAGCTCTCCTTTGCCAACTGCGAAGCTTATATTCTCAAGTATATGTTTATTGTCTGCCACATAGCTTATATTGTTAATTTCAAGCAAATTTTCACCCCCATTATCCGGTTAATTATATGACATCCACAACAGACTTTTCAACTTTTGTTCAAAATTTGACCAGCTTCTGTAAAGTTAACAGAAATTATACTTTGACCTTATAAATATCAACGCGCAAGGATGTATAATAGAGGTTGAGGTGATAATGGTTATATTAAAGGCTGAAAGGTTAGGCATTGATACGGGAAATTTGTCAGATGATCTTCAATCTTCGGAACTATTGACCAGATATCCCCGATTTGCTTGACAAACGCCAAATTAATAACTATTATTAAATTATAATCGTTATAAATAGGAGGATTGCAAATGAGCTCATGTAAAGGATCAAAGACAGCAGAAAATCTTCTCAAGGCTTTTGCCGGAGAATCACAGGCCAGAAGCAGGTATGTATACTATGCAAGTGTAGCCAAGAAGGAAGGATATCTGAGGATTGCTGACATTTTCAATGAGACAGCTGAAAATGAGAAGGAACATGCAAAGAGATTCTACAAGTTCCTTGTCAAGGACCTCAACGACACCATGCTTGAAATCACAGCAGCTTATCCTGTAGGACTATTCGAGGATACCGTATCCAACCTTAAAGCTGCAGCTGCAGGCGAGCATGAGGAGTGGACAGACCTTTATCCATCATTTGCCAAGACTGCAAGGGAAGAGGGCTTCAATGATGTAGCGCTAGCCTTCGACAACATCTCCAAGGTTGAGAAGGAGCATGAGGAAAGATACAGCACACTTGCAGCTCTTGTAGGGAGCGGTGCATACTTCAAGAGGTCAGAGCCTGTGCTTTGGAAGTGCAATAACTGCGGATATATCTATGAGGGTCTTGAAGCACCAGCGAAGTGCCCTGCATGCCTGCATGACAGGTCATACTTCGAGGTAGCCTGCAAAGCCTGGTAGAAATAGGAATTAAAAGCATATTGCAGTGATTAAGCCGGTGTCGCGAAGACGCCGGCTTTTCACGTCCTTATCCACTCTGATATACTAATTGGTGAAGGTTCATTTCAAAAGTTTGAAAAAATGGCTTCTGCGCAAAATGTAGACATACGAAATGATTCCTGGGCTTTCTTCTGGAAATTTTCCAGTATTTTCAGAGGGCCTGAATTTGCTTTTTCAAATTGGCAGGGTCTTAAAAAACATTGAAAATAAATCATGGTTCTTGTGGATTGTCATTGTGAATGTTACACTATATGAGACGAAAAAGGAGCGGCATCAGGCTGTTTCATTTTGAGTCCCATGCTTTTGGAGGTGGAACATTGAAATTTGTCCTTGCATCGGCATCTGAAAGAAGACAGGAGCTGCTGAGGCGCATCCTGCCTGAATATGAAATTATGGTCTCAAGCTTCGATGAGAGTCTGATTCCCTTCAGAGGAGACGAATCAGCGTATGTCATGGAGCTGTCGAGGTCAAAATCACATAGTGTCAGGAATCTTTTTGAAGATTCAAAGGATGTTCTGATAATCGGGTCGGACACCATTGTGTCTCTCGATGGTACAATCTATGGCAAGCCAGCCGACAGGGAAGATGCATCTGCAATGATAAGGTCCATGTCTGGAAAATGGCACAGCGTATACTCCGGAATCTCCATCACTTCAGCTGACGGCATTACCGACAGCAGTTTTTCGGTCAGGACTGATGTCAAGTTCATGGAAATGACCGATGATGAGATGGAAGACTACCTTGATACCCTTGATTGGGCAGGAAAGGCAGGAGGCTACGGAATACAGGGTGAAAGCTCGAAATATATAGAAGAGATCAGAGGTGACTATTACAATGTGATGGGTCTGCCGCTGAATGCCCTGTACAAGAATCTCAAGGAACTTGATATTCTAGGTTAATGGAACGGGTCATAATCCAGGAGGTTTTTATGGAAAACAGGATCATGGATATGCCCGAAATGGAAAGACCCCAGGAAAGACTGCTCAGGTACGGAGCTGAAAGCCTTTCCAACAGCGAGCTTCTCGCTGTAATCCTCCGCACCGGAACCAAGGATGAAAATGTCATCGCAATGTCTCACCGTCTGATTTCCATATTTAGCGGAATCAACGGACTTCTTGAGGCCTCCAAGGAGGAACTCATGGAGGTAAAAGGAATCAAGGAAGCAAAGGCTTGTCAGATACTCTCTGTAGCTGAGCTTTCAAAGAGATTTCTGACCTACAGGTCAGGTGATTCATTGAGGATAACATCTCCTGATATGGCAGCCAATCTCCTGATGGTCGAGATGAGGAGCTACAGGAAGGAAGTGCTTAAGGTAGTTCTCCTGAATACCAAGAACATGGTGATCGGAGTGACGTCGGCATCCGTCGGAAGCCTGAACTCATCCATAGTTCATCCGCGGGAGATATTCAAGGAAGCAATCAGGAAGAGCGCATCATCTATAATTCTTGCACACAACCACCCCTCGGGGGATCCCGCACCAAGCAGCGAGGATATCGCATCTACCGAAAGGATCAGGGAAGCGGGCAAGATAATAGGGATCGAGCTTCTCGACCATATCATAATAGGTGATGGAACCTATATTAGCTTGAAAGAAAAAAATTTACTTTGACAGACTGAAAGGAGAAAAATCAATGCGTTTATTCGGAACTAGCAGGGACATGGGCATAGACCTCGGAACAGCCAATACCCTGGTGTACATAAAAGGAAAGGGGATCGTTCTCAGGGAGCCGTCGGTTGTTGCGTTCAACACACAGACCAACAAACCTCTTGCGGTAGGCGAGGAAGCCAAGAGGATGATAGGAAGGACACCCGGAAACATCGTTGCGGTAAGACCGCTTAAGGATGGAGTAATCGCGGACTTCGACATTACCCAGACAATGCTGAGGCAGTTCATAGAGAAGACGGCATCCAAGAGCGCTTTCACTGCGCCAAGGATAATAGTCTGCTTCCCTTCAGGCGTTACTGAAGTTGAGAGAAGAGCAATCCTTGAGGCAACAAAGCAGGCAGGAGCCAGAGAAGTTGTCCTTATGGAAGAGCCAATGGCTGCAGCAATAGGCGCAGGACTTCCTGTAGACGAGCCTACTGGTTCAATGATCGTTGATATCGGCGGAGGTACGACTGAAGTGGCGGTTGTCTCTTTAGGCGGCATAGTCGTTGCAAAGTCACTCAGGATAGCTGGAGACGAGCTTGACCAGTCGATAGTTGCCTACATCAAGAGGGAATACAACCTGATGATAGGTGAGAGGACATCAGAAAACATCAAGATGACCATCGGTTCCGCATTCAAGGTGGAGGGAACTGAAGAGGGAGTCATGGATGTCAAGGGCAGGGACCTGGTGACAGGACTTCCAAAGGTAATACAGGTAACTGAGGCTCAGATAAGGGAAGCCCTTCACGAGCCGATAAGCGACATCATAGATGCAATAAAGACAACTCTTGAAAAGACACCACCTGAGCTTGCAGCAGATATCATGGACCAGGGTATAATGCTTGCAGGTGGAGGTGCTCTGCTGAAGGGACTCGGAGAACTCATAACCCATGAGACCCACATGCCGGTTATGATTGCCGATGCTCCACTAGACTGTGTGGTCCTTGGTGCCGGCAAGGCTCTGGACAACTTCGACAAGATCTCGAGATGAATCGGATAATTGCACTTTTAAGGAACAGGCTGGCATCGAGAGTAATCTCGGCGTCAGCCATCCTTTTAATACTAATGGGAACAACCGTTGCCAGCGACCGCAAGACACTTATTGAAAGCGGAGCCGGTGCGGCTTTAGGTCCAGTCCAGATGGTCATGTATTCGGCAAATAAGAGGCTTGAAACACTGATTGACTTTTTTCTCCGTTATGAGGACATAAAGGTTGAAAACGCTCAGCTTTCCCAGGCAAATACCGAGCTTGAAGCAAAGCTCCGGGAATATGAGATGATGAAAACCGAGAATGAGTCGCTGAAGTCCATGTTTTCCTTCAAGGACAGAAGGGCAGAGTATGATTATCTTGGCGTGAACATAATCAACGTCACAGGAAGCGGAATCATAACTGCGTATACGATCGACAGAGGCTCAAACGACGGAATTGTGAAGGGTATGGCCGTGATGTCGCCTGACGGCATAGTGGGGCAGGTCACAGAGGTATCTGGTTCATTTTCAATCATCGAGACCATATCAAGCGAAAACATATCAATCCATGTGAAGGTAGTTGAGACCAGCGAGAATTCCGGTATCCTGCAGGGTCAGCGAGGCGCTGGCAACGAGCAGCTGGCAAAGGTCACATATCTGCCTGCGGATTCATTGGTCAAGGCTGGAGACAGCATAGTCACAAGCGGACTTGGCGGATTCTATCCTCCCGACATATATGTGGGTGAGGTTGTTTCAGTTGCAGAGGACAAGGGAAAGCTCATGATGACGGCAGTCGTAAAGCCTGCTGTGGATTTTGACAGGGCTGAAAAGCTCTATGTAGTTGTTCCGAAGATACCGGGGGAGGTTGAGTATTAGTGAGGCTTGCAATACTCTCATTCATCTCCCTTGCACTGTTTCTTCTAGACATGACCATGGTTCCATTTTTTAGCGCATGGGGAGCTTATGGAAGCCTGCTTTTCACCTTTGGTTCTATCTTCTCAGTACAGGGCGACTTTGATGATGCTTTTCTTATGGCGCTTGTTACAGGCTTCCTTCAGGACATATTCTTCCCGTATGCGTTCGGGATGAACATGCTCCTCAACCTGCTCATATTCCTTGGATTATCAAAGATTGGCACAACCCTGAAGGAAGGAAGGCATTCAGCTGAGGTCTTGTTTTCAACAGGTGGAGCACTGATCAAGAGTCTTGTGATGTTATCACTCCTCTCATTATTCGGGTTTGGAACAAATGCCTACAGCATCCCAGTATCTGGAATACATACCCTGATATTCGCACTTCTAATGCACGGAAGCATCGTTTCTTTAAGGCGTGTGCCGTATATGAAAAAAGAGTGGAAATTCTAAAAAATCCTTGGGCACAAGGATTTTTACTTTTTTATGCCATCTTTCGCTATAGCATTATTTCTCTGATTCTTATAGAATAGGAGTTGAGCGTTAAATCGCAGCATTAACGGAGGTTGAAATGGGGATCGACAGACTTCAGATAAAGGGAAACAGGAAGGGGCTGAACCTTCTTATCAATCTAATGGAATTCAGCTCCATGCAGGAGCTTGCTGATGCAATCAGACAGAAGATGGAGCCGCTTCGGAAATTTTATGACGGAAATGCCATGTTTATAACGACATATCCGATCAGGCTGAAGGACCAGGAGATGGACTATCTCAGACAGTCTCTCATGGGAGAGCTTAACATCCCAAGCATACAGTTTGAAGAATCAAACAGGCGAGAGGACCTTCCAAAGGTATTCAAAGGTATAAATGAAGGACAGACCAAATTCATCACAAAGAGCCTCAGAGGAGGAGCCCTGGTGGACTACCCGGGAAACGTAGTGGTGGTTGGTGATGTCCACATCGGTGCCGAGATACATGCCGAAGGGAACATAATCATCATGGGACAGTTAAAAGGCAGGGTATTTGCAGGTTCATCAGGAAACGAGGATGCCATCATAGCAGCCATAGGAATGACGCCGGCGCTTCTTTCGATAGCGGGCATATTCGCAAGACCACCCGAATCGAACAAGACCAGTTATCCTGAAGTGGCAAAGCTAAAGGATGGCGCCATTTATGTTGAGCCTTACAATCCGGGAAAATTCATCATCTAAGTTCAAAGGAGAGAATGAAAACATGGCAGAATCAATCGTAATAACCTCAGGAAAGGGCGGAGTCGGAAAAACTACGACTACAGCCAATATCGGAACTGCTCTTGCACAGATGGGAAAGAAGGTAGTCGTAATAGACGGTGACACAGGACTCAGGAACCTTGATGTCCTGATGGGTCTTGAGAACAGGATCGTCTACACCATGATCGACTATTTTGACGGAAGGTGCAAGCTCAAGCAGGCGCTCATCAAGGACAAGAGGCTTCCAAACCTTTGTCTTTTGCCTACAGCACAGACAAAGGACAAGAACGACATCTCCACTGATCAGATGATAGGACTAGTCAATGACCTCAGGGAAGAGTTCGACTACATACTCATCGACTGCCCGGCTGGAATAGAGCAGGGATTTGAAAACTCCATCGCTGCAGCTGACAGCGCAATAATCGTAGTCAATCCTGAAGTCACATCCGTAAGAGATGCTGACAGGGTCATCGGAAAGCTGGATGCCAAGGGAATTGAGAACCACAGGGTTATAATAAACAGGCTTAACTATGAAATGACAGAGAACGGCGACATGCTCAACATAGACGACATACTGGAGATACTTTCAGTAAAGCTTCTCGGAGTGGTTCCTGATGACAGGAGCATAACAGTATCCACAAACAAGGGCGAGCCTATAGTTCTCGTGGAAGGCACAAGGGCAGGATCCGCTTTCCTCAATATCGCCAGGAGAATTTCCGGGGAAGATGTTCCACTGCTTGACCTGAAGCCTGAGGAAGAGAGCTTCCTCACAAAGCTGTCGAAGCTTTTCAAAAAGAGATAGGGGGGGCTGGAGAATGGATATTTTTAGTTTCTTCAAGAAAAAGACAGGTTCCAAGGAGGTTGCAAAGGACAGGCTGAAGCTGATACTTATGCATGACAGGGGAGATGTATCTCCTGAACTTCTTGAGAACATAAAGAACGAGATCATGGATGTACTCAGGAAGTATGTGGAGATCGATGCCGACATGGAGCTCCAGATGACAACCACAGAGACGGAATATGGCTCAGTACCGGCACTCGTCGCCAACATTCCGATCAAGAAGATGAGGCAGGGCTAATCAGGTATTCTTTAATACTAACTTAAGGGTCCTTTAATTGCGAAAAGATGCTGTATGGTTTAGAATTATGCTATTGACCTGCAGCATCTTATTTTATTGGAGAAATCGTATGAATTTTTTAAGATCGTTCATGATAGACAAGAAGCAGCTTCGTGAGATCGACCTGGGAATACTTATCCCAGCGGTCGCAATACTCATGTTTGGCGCTTACAACATTTATAGGGCTACCTACGAGACATCTGGCATCTACTATGCACGTCTTCAGCTGACCTGGCTCCTGGTTTCACTTTTCGTTGTTTATGTCATACTCCTGCTGGACTACAGGATGATTTATAAAATTGTTGAAGTACTCTACTGGATCACAGTAGTGATGCTTCTTGTGGTACTTGCGACTTCAAAGGTAAAGGGTGCCGCCGGATGGTTCTCCATCGGGCAGAGAGGGCTCCAGCCAGCTGAATTTGCCAAGCTGACCACGATGATGATGCTGGGAAAAAGGCTCCATAAGACCGATGGCGATGTCAATACCGTAACGGGCTTTGTCAAAACTGCCATATACGCACTTATTCCCATGATTCTCATGATGCTTCAGCCAGATATGGGACTCACCATGGTAACCTTCTTCATAACTCTTGGAATATTCTTTTCCGTTGGGCTGTCGATGAAGGTAATTGGAAGCGGATTCGGTTTCATTGCAGCTGCAGTCATTTTTGTCCTGAATACTGATTTTTTGCCCAGCCACTGGAAGGCAAGGCTTTCGTCGTTCCTTTACCAGGAAGGCTCCGACCTCGGGATAAACTATCAGCTTTCACAGAGCATCATCGCCATAGGTTCAGGTAAGCTGACGGGCTCGGAGACCGCAGGATTCTACAGGAGAGTCCCTGAAAACCACACTGATTTCATATTCTCGGTAATATCGGAAAACTTCGGTTTGGCTGGAGGGGTATTCCTCCTTGCACTATACGGATATATGATGTACAGGATGATAAGGATTGCCAAGACAACTGAGGACCTTTTCGGAAGATGCATAGCGGTTGGAGTTTTCTCTATCTTCCTGTTCTCGATACTTCAGAATATTGGAATGACCATGGGGCTCATGCCTATTTCCGGCATAACGCTGCCGCTTGTATCTTATGGGGGAAGCTCAGTCCTTACTACCTTCATTGCACTTGGAATGGTGCTTAATGTAGGAATGAAGAGAAAGACTACCTTATTCTAAGTCTTATTGGAGGTTGTAATTTGAAGGAGATATTCATAGAGGACAGCTGGACCAGAAGAATAGCTGTCAAGGAGGACGGTGTACTGACAGAATGCCATTTTGAGGAAAAGGACAAGGGAATACTTCCCGGGAACCTTATACTTGGTGTCGTAAAGAATACGGTAGCTTCGCTTAGCTCTGTCTTCATCGATATAGGTGATGTGAAGAACGCCTACATGTTCGTTCAGGACAAGGCAAGGCTGAAGGACTTCAGGGAAGGTCAGGGCATACTTGTCGAGGTGCTGAAGGAGAAATCCGGGGGCAAAGGGGCAAAGGTTACCGACAAGGTCTCCATTGCAGGAAAATACATAGTCCTTTCCATCGGAAAAGGAATCACATACTCTCAAAAGATAGAACCGGAGGCACTGTTTGAAAAGCACGGGAACCTGAAGACTGTTGATGGCTACAGGGTGCTTTACAGGGAAGCTTCACTTGAAGCCTCAAGGGAGGATATTCTTGAGGAAGCAAAGGAGCTGAAGGCCGCCTTCGATGAAGCGCTCAGGAAGGCTGAGAATGGAATCGGACCAAGGAAAATATTCGGAGATGAATCAGTTCTTGGAAGAGTCATACGCGACAACTTCACGGATCTGAACCTTATATATGTTGACTCTGAAGAAACCAGGGATCACCTTAAAAGTGAATTTTCACTTCCGTCCCTTCTTCACAGGGATCCACAGGGTCTTTTCGACTTCTACGGAATTGAGAAGGATATAGTAAAGCTTCTTAACCCGAAGGTAACACTGACAGGAGGAGGAAACCTCGTAATCGAAAGCACAGAGGCAATGCATGTCATCGACGTCAACAGTGCCAAAAAGCAAGGAAAGGGGAACCGTGAGGATTCCTCACTCGAGCTGAATCTTGCTGCCGCAGCGGAAGCCGTCAGACAGATACGCCTCAGGAACCTTTTTGGTATAATTGCGATTGACTTCGTTGACATGAAGGATGAGGACAGCAGAAAATCGCTGCTTCAGAAGGTAAGTGATGAGCTAATGAGGGACCATAGCAAATCTACTGCCTACCCTCTCACCGAACTGGGAATAATGCAGATTGCAAGAAGGGGAAGGGGACTCAGTGTCAGAAGCCATATAAGCGAAAAATGTCCCTGCTGCGGGAGAGATCAGCTTCTTTCCCTTGAATACACGCTCTGGCTCATCAGGAATGAGCTGAAAAGAGAGCTGAAGTCAGCCGATGTCAGGGATTTCCATATCTCTCTTAACGAACGGTTCAGGGCCAGGATCGAAGCAGACATCAGAGGCTTCATAGACAGCATCGATGCAGGCGACAGGAGAATCTATCTGACCTTCTCAGGAACACATGAGCATTTTATATTGGAACCGCTCATATTCGGGACCCAGGTCCGGGATAAGGAGAAATATCTGATAAATCCGTAATTTTTACTTTACATATCTTGGGTGCAGGTGGTACAATATCTTGTAGGCCGCACAGAAGAGGTTTTAAAAAGCATGCTTACCTCGATGGCGAGTACTGGTATGAGGAGGTGGAAAGTTTTATGTTCGCAGTTTTGAAGACAGGTGGAAAGCAGTACAGAGTATCCGAAGGCGACGTCATATACGTTGAGAAGCTCATCGCTGATGTTGATTCAACAGTTGAGCTTACTGATGTCCTTGCAGTCACAACAGCAGAAGGAGAGCTCAAGGTAGGCGCTCCGGTTGTAGACGGTGCAAAGGTAGTTGCCAAGGTAGTTGCCCAGGACAAGGCAAAGAAGGTTATTGTATTCAAATACAAGCCAAAGAAGGACTACAGAAAGAAGCAGGGTCACAGACAGCCATACACTAAGCTCCTGATCGAGAAGATCGAAGCGTAATATGCTGGAGGCTAGATTCCTGAGAAGATCCGGAATGCTCATATCCTTCACTTTCGAAGGACATGCTGATTACGGAAATTATGGAGAAGACATAGTCTGCGCTGCGGCTACGGCTCAGTGCATGATGATCTACAATGGGATCGATGAAATCCTGAAGATACCAAACAGGCTTGACATGAGACAGGATGGCGGCTATTTCTCGATGAGCATCGACAAAGCAAATGATGCTGAAAAGGAAAAGGCCCAGGTACTTCTTGAGACTCTCAGGCTGGGTATGCAGGCAATCGAGGCCCAATACGGTGATCATATCAAGATAATCGAAGAGGAGGTGTAACCATGCTTATAATGAACCTTCAGTTCTTCGCGCACAAGGTGGGCGGAGGTAGTACAAGAAACGGAAGAGACTCTCAGTCAAAGAGACTCGGCGTTAAGTCAGCCGACGGACAATTTGTACTTGCAGGAAACATACTGGTAAGGCAGAGAGGGACTAAGATCCATCCCGGTACCAATGTTGGAATAGGCAAAGATGATACTTTGTTCGCTAAGATCGATGGTGTCGTAAGATACGAGAGACTTGGCAAGGACAAGAAGAAAGCTAGCGTTTACCAGGTAGAGCTGGAAGCAATAGCTGAATAATCGTATTTTCAACCTGCTGAATAGGCAGGTTTTCTTTTACCCTTCATTTGGGTATAATTGAACTGATGCAAGCTTTATGGCAGAAACCCTGCCGGAAAATACAGGCGGTGAGAAAATGAACATGTTTATAGACATAGCTGACATATACCTTAAGAGCGGCAGGGGCGGAAACGGCTCGGTTTCCTTCAGGAGAGAGAAATACGTTCCCCTCGGAGGACCAGACGGCGGCGACGGCGGAAAAGGCGGAGATGTCATATTCGAGGTCGATCCCGATATGACTACCCTCCTTGATTTCAAATACAAGAGGAAGTATATTGCCGAGGATGGAATAGGCGGCGGTGCTTCAAGGTGCTACGGAAGGGCAGGAGAGAACCTGGTCATTAAGGTTCCCATGGGAACAGTGATCAAAGACAAGGAAACCGGAAAGATAATTGCGGACCTTTCAAAGAGAGACAGCAGGATCACTGTGCTTAGAGGCGGAAGGGGCGGAAAAGGAAACGCAAAGTTCGCGACTCCGACAAGGCAGGCGCCTGATTTCGCAGAGCCTGGAATGCCCGCTGAGGACAGGACTGTAACTCTTGAGCTTAAGCTTCTTGCTGATGTGGGACTCCTCGGATTCCCTAACGTAGGAAAGTCTACTCTGCTTTCAAAGGTGACAAAGGCTACCCCTAAGATCGCCAACTATCACTTCACGACACTTACTCCGAATCTCGGTGTTGTAAGCCTTGCGGGAATCAACCCATTCGTCATTGCAGACATACCGGGACTTATTGAAGGAGCAGCAGAAGGTGTAGGACTTGGAATAGCATTCCTGAGACACATCGAGAGAACAAGGCTTCTTGTACATGTAATTGACATTTCCGGACTTGAAGGCAGGGACCCTTATGAGGATTTCCTGATGATCAACGAGGAGCTGAAAAAATATGACGAGCGTCTTGCTTCAAGACCGCAGATAATTGCAATGAACAAGTCTGACCTGGTATACGAAGATAGCATATTCGAAGATTTCGCAGAAAAGGTCGCAAAGCTCGGCTACACTGATATTTACAGGATTTCCGGAGCAACCGGAGCCGGAGTTGATGATCTGCTGAAGGCATGTGCTAAAAAGCTTTCCGAGATACCGGTTGAAGAGACATTGTACACGTTGGACGACTTCTTCATCCCTGAAGAAAAGCACTTCACCTACGAGATCAATGTGGATGAAGATGGCGTGTTCGTAGTTTCCGGATCCTTTGTAGACAGGCTTCTTGATGTCGTGAATGTCGAAAATCCTGACTCATTGAGATATTTCCACAAGGTACTCAAGAATAAGGGAGTGCTCGACAAGCTCAGGGAAATGGGCATAGGCGATGGAGACATAGTAAGGCTTAATAATTTCGAATTCGAATTCTACGTATAGGAGTAAATATGATTACAACTAAGCAGAGGGCTTACTTAAGAAGCCTCGCAAACAAGATTGAACCGATATTCCAGCTTGGGAAGGGTGGTATTGAAGCTCCTTTCCTCATCCAGATTGAAGCTGCACTCGAGAAAAGGGAGATCATCAAGCTCAGCGTTCTTGACAACAGCGGAATGGATCCAAGGGAAGCATCAGACGAGATCTGCTCGGCACTTGGCTGTGAAGGTGTCCAGGTAATCGGCAGCAAGATCGTGCTTTACAAGAAAAGCAAGAATAATCCCAAAATAGAGCTCCCGCGCTGATGAAGACGGGGGTACTAGGGGGAACCTTCAACCCCGTACACAACGGACATATCTATATGGCTGTCGAGGCCATCGAAGTACTGGGTCTCGACAGGCTCATAGTGATGCCGAACTACATACCTCCACATAAGAAGGCTGAAGAAAGAAATCCGGATCATATCCTGGATATGCTTGAACTGGCCTTTCTTGGCATTGAGAAAATCATCGTCTCAGACTACGAGATACTAAAGGAAGATGTGTCCTACACTTACCTGACGATGGAGCATCTGAAGGATATGTACCCTCTAGACGAACTATTCTTCATCATCGGTGAGGATTCCTTCATAGAGTTTTCAAAATGGAGGGAGCCAGGCAGGATACTTGCAGCTTCGAAGCTCGCTGTATTCGAGAGGAGGTTCTATCCTCACGAGATGAGGAAGAATGCTCTTGACTTCGTCCGTTCACTTGGCCACGAGCCCGAGTTACTTGACTCCCTTATTCTTGAAATATCTTCTAGCGATGTAAGAAGAAGGGTGTCTGAAGGAAGAAGCATAAGGTTCATGGTTCCTGAAAAGGTGGAACGGTACATATTGGACAACAGTCTTTACGGAGGCAGAGATGTGGACAGAATCGGAGATTGACGGATATATAAGGAAGCACCTTAAAGAAGGCAGGTACCTGCACACGCTGAGAGTAGTAAAAGCCAGCGGTGAGCTTGCAAAGATTCATGGACTGGATGCAAAGAAGGCAAGGCTCGCTGCTTACTTACACGATTGCAAGAAGTATATGCGTGAAAATGAGCTTCGTGAGTATCTCATGAGTCATCCTGAAGGGCTGAAGGATGCAGACCGGCCTGCTGAAGTCCTGCACGGATTTGCAGGAGCTGTGTTTGCAGAGATTGAAGCAGGAATTTCAGATATGGAGATCCTTGAAGCGATAAAGTGGCACACCACAGGGACACCTGGAATGTGCGACCTCGCCAAGGTTGTGTTCCTTGCTGACATGATTGAGGAGGACAGGGATTTCAAGGGTATTGAAGCACTCAGGAAGGCAGCTTTGAAAAATCTTGATGCTGCAATGCTAATGGGACTTGACCTAAGTCTCACATACCTCTTGAAGTCGGGGAAGTACATAGACCCTGATACACTGCACGCAAGAAACCATTTCCTGGTACTTGTCAGGGATAGAATAAGAATTAACTCTAAGGCAAACATATGATTATGGAGGGCACCCATGGCATGGACAGGATAAATATGACGATAGCAGAGCTCCATCACGGGAAAAAAATAAGGGAATTCCTTAAGGACCAGATGAAGCTCTCCTCAAGACTCATCAAGAGAAGCGCTATGGAGGGCAGAATACATGTCAACGGCAACAGGGTAAGGCTTGACTACATCCTCAGGGAAGGCGATGAGATAGACGTACTTCTGGAGGCTGAAGAGGTACAGCACATAGAGCCTGAGGACATACCGATCGAAGTGATTTACGAGGATGCCTCGATGCTTGTACTAAGCAAGGATCCGGGCATGGTAGTGCACCCAACCAAGAGCTACCAGTCCGGGACTCTGGCGAACGCTGCAATCCACCATTTCAGGGCGAAGGGTGAGCCGACTATTGTAAGGCTTGTTTCAAGGCTTGATATGGATACCTCCGGGCTCATAATACTTGCAAAGAACCAGTTCATCCATTCAAGGATGTCCTCGCTCATGCAGGAGGACAGGGTGGACAAATGGTACCTGGCTGTTGTAGCAGGCGATTTCCCTGATGATGTGGAAAGGATTGACCTTCCGATTTTCAGGGACCCTGACGGTCCTTACCAGAGGATCATCGATGACAGGGGGCAACGGAGCATAACTGAGGTGTCGGTGCTTGAAAGGGCAAATGGCTATAGCCTGCTTCGCCTGAAGCTGCTCACGGGAAGGACTCACCAGATAAGGGTCCACCTGTCGCATCTTGGATTTCCAATCCTTGGGGATTCACTCTATGGATCAGGATCTGACCTCATAGGGAGGCAGGCGCTGCATGCTCATGAATTGATGTTCAATCATCCCATGACGGGAGATTGTCTTGACCTGAAGGCACCGCTCAAGCAGGATATGTCCGACCTACTCAAAAAACTTGGTTTCCATAGAGAAGCATAGAGAAAAATATAACTTTGCATATCAAATTGCGATATAATGGAAGTGGATTATCGAGCCTTCAGCGGCTTAATCCACTTCCTTTTTTCGGCTTCAAATGGCTGTATCATGCAAAGTGTGAGTATAAAAGACATTTGAAATATGGTATTATGGATTTAGAAAGCGTTATCATGAAATAAAATGTTAAAATAACCAGTTTGATAATCAAAATATCGTATTTTATACACTCATGCAAAGCAAATGATTATCTATTAGCCTAATATGACCCATGGAGGTAGCAAATGGCAGCAGGTACGGACAGCATGGAAAAGTCCATGAACACCGAATTCAATCATTTTCTTTTTAATTCAGGTGAACATCTTCGAAGCTATGAATTCATGGGAGCACATATGCTTACCATTGATGGTGTGAATGGGGTGCAGTTCACCGTATGGGCCCCTAATGCAAGGATCGTACATCTTTCAGGTGATTTCAACAGTTGGGGAAAGACTGAGATGAAGCCATTTGGAGCCGCCGGCATATGGTCGGTGTTTCTTCCTGGCATTCATGAAGGCACTGCATACAAGTACATTGTTGTGACACAGGACGGAAGGGAGCTGTACAAGAGCGATCCCTATGCCTTCTGGTCAGAGGTCAGGCCTAAGACTTCATCTGTCATCAAGGACCTTAATGGTTTTGAATGGACCGATGACGAGTGGTACATGACAAAGAGGTCAAATCCAATCCACCGGTCACCAGTGAACATCTACGAACTGCATGCCGGCTCATGGAAACGGCACTGGGACGGAAGGTACTTCACTTACTCAGAGCTTTCTTCTGACCTTATCCCTTATGTCAAAGAGATGGGATACACGCACATTGAGCTCATGCCTCTGATGGAGCATCCGCTGGATGATTCATGGGGATACCAGATCACCGGATATTTCAGCGCCACCTCAAGATATGGTGAACCGAAGGAGCTTATGGCTTTTGTGGACAAATGCCATGAAATGGGCATTGGCGTCATAATGGACTGGGTTCCGGCACATTTCTGCAGGGATGCCCATGGGCTTTATCTGTTCGACGGCACACCGACATATGAGTATCAGGACCCGAACAAGGCCAACAACAACAGGTGGGGAACAACCCATTTTGATTTTGGGAAGTCCCAGGTACAGAGCTTCCTGATATCCAATGCGATATTCTGGCTAGAGATGTACCACATTGACGGACTGAGGGTTGACGCTGTGTCAAGCATGCTTTATCTTGACTACGACGACGGTCCCTGGACGCCGAACATATACGGAGGCAACACTAACCTTGAGGCGGTAGATTTCCTGAAGAAGCTGAACAGGAAGGTTTTCCAGGAATATCCTGAAGCACTTATGATAGCTGAGGAAAGCACTGCTTTCCCGAAGATAACCCATCCAATACAGGATGGAGGGCTTGGATTCACTTTCAAGTGGGACATGGGATGGATGAACGATACTTTGAAATATTTCAGCCTTGATCCCATGTACAGGAAGTATCACCATAACCTCATTACATTCTCCTACATGTACATCTTCAGCGAGAATTTCATGCTTGCGCTGTCGCATGACGAGGTAGTCCATGGCAAGGGCTCGCTTCTCAACAAGATGACCGGTGATGACTGTATGAAGTTTGCAGGCCTTCGGACACTCATGGCCTATATGATGTGCCATCCGGGCAAGAAGCTTAACTTCATGGGCAGCGAGATAGCCCAGTGGCTTGAATGGAGATTCAGGGAAGGGCTGGAATGGGTCGCTCTTCAGCATGAATCCCACCAGAAGCACATTGAATTCGTGAAGGTGCTTAATCACCTGTATCTTGAAAGGAAATGCCTTCATGAGATAGATGATTCATACGACGGTATCGATATTCTTGATGCCGACAACAAGGACCACAGCCTCTTCACCTTCATCAGATATGCCAAGGACAGGAAGGATTTCCTGGTTGTGGCGTGCAACTTCACTCCCGTGCAGAGGGATGATGTGAGAATCGGAGTGCCTTTTGAAGGTGAGTATGCGGAGCTCCTTAACACGGAGCTTGAGAAACACGGAGGAACCTGGAAATTTTCCAAGGATGAATATACGACAGAAAAAATACCTCAAGACAAGAAGCAGTATTCTATCCAGGTCATACTGCCGCCATTATCCGTACTGATAATAGAACCCAAGAAGATCAAGGAGGTAACAATATGAAAAAAGAAATGATAGCCATGATTCTGGCAGGCGGCCAGGGCACAAGGCTGGGAAAGTTCACGAAGAGCATTGCAAAGCCTGCGGTGCCATTTGGAGGAAAGTACAGGATCATTGATTTCGTGCTGTCCAACTGCGCCAATTCAGGTCTTTCCACGGTAGGAGTCCTGACACAGTATCAGCCCCTCGTACTGAACACCCACATCGGAATTGGGTCCCCATGGGACATGGACAGAAGAGATGGAGGAGTTACGATACTCCAGCCATATGCAAGCGCCACCGAGGAGAAATGGTTCAGGGGAACGGCTCACGCCATTTACCAGAACATCTCCTACGTAGACGACTACGATCCGGATTTTGTCCTGATACTTTCAGGGGACCATATATACAAGATGGATTATCAGGCAATGCTTGAATTTCACAAGGAAAAGGAAGCTGCGGTCACAATTGCAGTACTTGAGGTACCATGGGACGAGGCATCAAGGTTCGGAATAATGAATACCGATACTGAGATGAAGATAGTCGAATTCGAAGAGAAGCCTGAGAATCCTAAATCAAACCTTGCATCGATGGGAATATACATATTCAACTGGAAGATGCTCAAGAAATACATGGTGGAAGGCATCAATTCAGGTGTGGACATGGATGACTTCGGAAAGAATGTCATTCCCGCTTTCCTTGACAATGAGGAAAGGGTATATGCATATCCGTTCAAGGGCTACTGGAAAGACGTAGGGACATTGGATTCACTTTGGGAAGCAAACATGGATCTTCTTGACCAGGAGTCTGAGCTCAACATAAGCGACAAGAACTGGAAGATATACTCCAAGAATCCTTCAATGCCTCCTCAGTTCCTTTCGAAGACCGCTGACGTCAAGGATTCGCTTATAGTCGAGGGATGTCTGATAAAAGGCAAAGTGAGAAGGTCAATCCTTTCTCCTAAGGTAATAGTTGGAGAGGGAACCGAGATATTTGATTCAGTGATTATGGGAAATGTCAGAATAGGAAAGAACGTAGTGATAAAGAAAGCCATGATCGGCGAAGGTGCAGTGATACCAGACAACTCCGTTATAGACGAGAAGGGTGAGATTGCAGTGGTAGGCGAGAATGAAGTTTATGGAGGTGCAGTCTAATGTACAGGAATAAATTGATAGGTCTCATAAACCTGAGCGAAAGCGACTACTACATCAAGCAGCTTACCTACAACAGACCAATAGCCTCCATCCCGTTCCTGGGCAGATACAGGATCATTGACTTCGCGCTCTCAAACCTGATGAATGCGGGTGTCGATACTGTTGGAATATTCCTGAACGACAAGTACAGGTCGCTTATGGACCATATCAAGAGCGGTGCAGAATGGGACCTTGACAGGAAGAATGGCGGTATATTCTATTTTTCGCCATACAGCAACGCTGAGACGATGACACAGCTTCGTGGAGATATCCACAACTACTTCTCCAACCTGGACTTCCTTACTGAAGCTCATGGGGAGTATGTCATAATCACCGGAAGCAACATGGTCTGCAACATAGACTACCAGGATGTGCTGAAGCAGCATCTTGAAACCAAAGCTGACGTTACGGTCGTATACCGGGAGGTCAGCCAGAGCAATGTCCACTTCGACAGGTGCTATACAGTTACGCTGAATGAATACGAGAACGTTGTAGCTGTGGGCAAGAACATAAAAAGAAAGGAAGTAACCGATAAGGATAGGAAGAAGATCTCCATGGAGATGTACCTTGTAAAGAAGGAGCTTCTTGTAGACCTGATCACTGATGCTGTTGCTACAGGAGAGAATGTGTATCTTACAGATGTTCTCCATTTTGCTTCAGCCAAATACAAGGTAAAGGGCTACAGGTTCAACGGGCTCGTAAGGTGCATCAATTCCACCGAGAACTACTACAAGGCAAGCATCGACATGCTAAATGAAAACAACATTGTAGACCTGTTCTTCCAGGACAGGGTTATACTCACCAAGGTAAAGGATGAGGTCCCTTCGTATTACCATCCCGACTCAGTGGTTGAAAACTCACTCATAGCAAACGGGTGCAAGATAGAGGGTACTGTGCGCAATTCAGTGCTGTTCAGAAGAGTAAATGTTGCCAAGGGTGCTGTTGTGGAGAATTCTATAATAATGCAGAACGGCGACATAAGGGAGAACAGCAGCCTCAACTGCGTCATAACTGACAAGCAGGTCATCATAACAGAAGGAACGGAGCTCAAGGGAGATCCTAAGAATCCTGTGGTTGTCGACAAGGGAACCATACTATAGCGGCTTTGAATAAATTCAATGCGGTCCGGAAACACCGGACCGCTAATGATATGGAGGCTAATATGAAGATATTGTTCGCAACATCAGAATGCTATCCATTCCTCAAGACTGGAGGACTCGGCGATGTGGCTTATGCTCTTCCCAAGGCGCTGAATGCCATGGGAGAGGACTGCAGAGTGATCATGCCCAACTACGGCACGATAAAGAAAGAGTACAAGGACAAGATGACCCATCTTTTCTCGACAACCCTGAAGGTTGGTTGGAGAGAACAGTTCCTTGGCGTTGATTACCTTAAGAAGGATGGCATCGAGTACTATTTCATTGACAACATGTACTATTTCGACAGGGAAGCGCCCTATGGCTACTTTGACGATGGCGAGAGGTTCTCCTTCTTCTCTTCAGCTATACTTGAGATCCTGACCAGGATTGAATTCGTACCTGACATCATACACTGCAATGACTGGCATACAGCAGTGGTTCCAGTGCTTATCAGGACGAAGTACAAATGGGAGAAGCAATTCGCAAAGGTAAAGACCATCCTGACCATTCACAACCTCAGGTTCCAGGGCATTTATCCGCCTTCAGTACTGAGCGACCTGCTTGGTCTTGGTACCGAGCTTCTTCAGGATTTTGGCTTCGAATATTTCGGGAACGTAAACTACATGAAGGGCGGGGTCAATTTCGCTGACATGGTGACAACTGTAAGCCCGACATATGCTGAGGAGATCAAGACCGAGTTCTTCGGTGAAGGGCTTCATGGGCTGATGCAGAAGGTTGCCTACAAGCTTGTTGGAATCATAAACGGAATCGACTACTCCATTAACGATCCAAGGAAGGACAAAGACATTCCGGTTAATTACGGGCTTAAGAACCTCGAGAACAAATATGAGGTCAAAAAGGCTCTTCAGGAGGAACTTGGCCTCGAAATTAGACAAGATGTACCATTAATTGGTATAATATCAAGACTGACAGATCAGAAGGGCTTCGACCTCATAGCACATGCCATGGAAGAGCTGCTGAAAAATGACATTCAGCTGGTCGTGCTTGGCACTGGAGAGAGAAGATACGAGGATATGTTCAGATATTTCAGCTTCAAGTATCCGCTGAAGGTTTCTTCAAATATTACCTTCAACGGGCCTCTGGCACAGAGAATCTATGCCGGAACCGACATGTTCCTGATGCCTTCGCTCTTCGAGCCTTGCGGCTTGTCGCAGATGATGGCGCTGAGATACGGGTCTGTACCCATTGTTAGGGAGACTGGCGGACTCAAGGACACTGTCGCGCCATACAACAAATATACGGGAGAGGGAATTGGTTTCACATTCTCGAACTATGACAGCTATGACATGATGCAGGCGGTACAGAGGGCACTTGAGCTTTACAAGGACAAGGAAGCCTGGAGAGGCATCGTGCTTGCCGGCATGAGAACGGATTATAGCTGGAAGAGCTCAGCCAGGGAGTACCTGGAACTGTACAAAAGATTGACTACATAAGGAGATAACAGATGATTATCAGTAAAGCGCAATTCAAGAAGGATTTTCAGAAGAAGATGCT
The DNA here is from genome assembly GCF_017873395.1 of Youngiibacter multivorans. GTDB lineage: Bacteria > Bacillota > Clostridia > Clostridiales > Clostridiaceae > Youngiibacter > Youngiibacter multivorans. The sequence goes on from NZ_JAGGKC010000016.1 coordinate 67,837, forward strand.
CAGCCTGTATTCACAGGAAATTGAGGATTCCTCCAGTTCGGAGAAATACTTCGCCCTTGGATACCTGGTCAAGGACTACATTTCTGAAAATTGGGCAAAGACCGCAAGAAAATACGAGAAATACGGTGAAAAGCAGGTATACTACTTTTCAATAGAGTTCCTGCTCGGAAGGCTTCTGGGAAGCAACCTCCTTAACCTTGGAATAAGGGACACAGTAAAGGAAGCACTTACAGAAATGGGCATCGACCTCACAGACATCGAAAGGATCGAGGTAGACCCAGGCCTTGGCAACGGCGGACTTGGAAGGCTTGCGGCATGCTTCATGGATTCCATGGCATCAAGCGGAATACCAGGTCATGGAAACGGCATAAGGTACAAATACGGACTGTTCCAGCAGAAGATTGTCGGCGGCTACCAGATCGAGCTGCCTGAAAACTGGCTGAGGGATGCAAATGTATGGGAGGTAAGGAAGCCTGACCATGCAGTCAAGGTAAGGTTCTACGGAGATGCCTGGATGAGACCCGAGGAGGATGGTGAGCTTACACCTGTCCATACCGGTTATCAGGAGGTCCTCGCCGTTCCGTATGACACTCCGCTTGTCGGGTATGAGAACAAGACCATAAACACACTTAGGCTCTGGAGCGCTGAAATAGACTCCGTAGATGCAGGAATACCTGCAGGCGGAAGCTCTTTCAGGAACGTCCTTTCATACAAGAGGGAAATTGAAAGCATTTCTGAAGTGCTGTATCCTGATGACTCGAACTATGAGGGAAGGCTCTTAAGGCTCAAGCAGGAATATTTCTTCGTATCAGCCGGTCTCCAGACAATCCTGAAGCAGTTCAAGGAGCTGGGAAAGCCGCTCTCCGAATTCAGCGAGAAGGTAGCGATACATATCAATGACACGCATCCTGCAGTAGCAATCCCTGAGCTCATGAGGCTTCTCATGGATGTAGAAGGACTGCAGTGGGAGGAAGCCTGGAGGATAACCCAGGCTACAATGAGCTATACCAACCACACGATTATGTCAGAGGCTCTTGAGAAATGGCCGATCGACATGATGAAGCAGCTGCTTCCGAGGATACTCCTGATCATACAGGAAATAGACAGGAGATACAGGGATTCCTTCGCACTGAGTGCTGAGATCAATCCGGCTGTCATCGAAAGGACTGCGATAATATCTGACGGATACGTCAAGATGGCACACCTTTGCATAATTGGAAGCCACAGCATAAACGGAGTAGCAAAGCTCCATACTGAGCTGCTCAAGAAGCAAGAGCTGAAGGAGTTCTACCAGCTGTATCCTTACAAGTTCAACAACAAGACCAACGGTATCACCCACAGAAGGTGGCTCATGCTGGCGAATCCAGAGCTCGCCGCTCTTCTGGACAAGACCATCGGCGATTCGTGGAGAAGGAATCCCCAGGACCTGAAGCTTCTGAAGCGATACAAGAGGGATGACCAGGTACAGGCTGAAATCCAGAGGATCAAGCTTGCGAATAAGACCAGGCTCGCAGAATACATCAAGACCAAGAACGGCATAACCGTAGACCCTAACTCCATATTCGACATACAGGTAAAGAGACTTCATGCCTACAAGAGACAGCTTTTGAATGCTCTCCATATCCTTTACCAGTACATAGAGCTTGTTACAAACCCTGAGTTCGATATGCTGCCAAGGACGTATATATTCGGAGCAAAAGCTGCCCCTGGATATTACTATGCCAAGGAGATAATCAAGTTCATCAACGCACTTGGCGAACAGGTCAACAATGACCCGAGAGTCAAGGACAAGATAAAGGTAGTGTTCCTTGAGAACTATGGTGTTACTCTTGCTGAGATGATAATACCGGCAGCTGAGGTGTCTGAGCAGATAAGCACGACAACCAAGGAAGCTTCAGGCACAAGCAACATGAAGTTCATGATGAATGGTGCAATAACGCTTGCCACCCTAGATGGAGCAAACGTAGAAATGCTTGAGGAAGTCGGGGCTCCTAACATCGTGATATTCGGAATGTCAGAGCAGGAGGTCCTGAATTACTACAGGAACGGCGGTTATAACTCAAGGGAGCTTTACAACTCTGATCCTAGGATCAAAGCGGTTCTCGACAGCCTCATCAACGGCTTCATCAAGGACATTGCGATTGAAGGCAATGACATATTCAGGAGCCTCATAGACTACAACGACGAGTTCTTCGTGCTCAAGGACTTCGATTCATATCTTGCGGCTCAGAAGAGACTTGAGGACCTATACAAGGACCGTTTTACATGGAACAAGATGGCAATAGAAAACATTTCCTCGTCGGGCGTATTCTCTGCTGATGTCACAGTCAAGCAGTATGCGTCTGGTATATGGGATACGAGGATGATTGAGAGATAAACTATGAGATATGGGAACATGACGATTTCCTACAACTCCCATCTTGCGGAGTTCAAGAAGCCCTTTGGTGCGGTTACGCCAGGACATGACGTCCACTTCAGAATAAGGATAGAGGGAGCGGGCAAGCTCACTGTCGTACTTATCCTTACCAAGGAAGGCCAGAGGGAGACCTACAGGGAGATGTCGTCAGAAGGACATGGGTATTATACGACCGTCATAACCTCCGGAGATGCTGGATTATACTTCTATTATTTCAGGATCCACATCAAGGAGGACAACCTCGACAGGTACGTTTTCGTAGGGAACAACGAGACCGGACTGGGAGGAGAATGCCAGGTATATGAGGACTTCACTTACGTGAAGTCCTATCAGATGACCATGCACAATTACATCAAGCCTTCCCCGGAATGGTACAGGGAAGCTGTCTTCTATCAGATATTCGTGGACAGGTTCTACAATGGCAACGAACACGGAGCAATACTATCGCCAAAGAAAAACTCATTCATTTACGCTACCTGGGAGGATTCACCAATTTACATCAAGGATCCCCAGGGAAACATCGTAAGGTGGGACTTCTTCGGAGGCAACCTAAAGGGTGTCATCGCAAAGCTTGACTACCTGAAGGAGCTTGGTATAACAGGTCTTTACCTGAATCCTGTCTTCGAGGCGAGGAGCAACCATAAATACGACACCGGAGACTACATGAAGATAGATCCGATGTTCGGGGACGAATCAATATTCAGGCAGCTGATTGAAGAATCGGAAAAGAGAGGCATAAAGATAATCCTTGATGGAGTATTCAACCATGCCGGTGCAGACTCGATATACTTCAACAAGTTGGGTACGTATCCTGAAAAGGGAGCATACCAGGGCAGGGATTCAAAGTACACCGACTGGTTCATGTTCAACAATTATCCTGAGGATTACGAATGCTGGTGGGGCGTCAAGGATCTTCCGAATCTCAATGAGAACAACTCCGAATACCGAAGCTTCATATGCGGCAAAGGCGGAGTAATAGACAAATGGACGAAGACGGGGATAGGAGGCTGGAGACTTGATGTCGCGGATGAGATATCAGACGGGTTCATCAGGGACATAAGGACAACCATGTCTGAGGCTGACAGCGACACCGTCCTGATTGGCGAAGTCTGGGAGGATGCCTCGAACAAGATCGCCTACGGTCAGAGAAGGAGATATCTTCTGGGTGATGAGCTTCATGGAACCATGAACTATCCCCTGAAGGACAATATGATTGCTTACCTTAACGGGAGCATAAGTGCAAGGGACCTCTACATGAGGATGATGTCGCTAAAGGAGAACTACCCTAAAGAGGCCTTCTACAGCGCATTCAACAGCATGGGAACACATGATACAAGGCGTATACGGACTGAAATCCCAGACATGGATAAACTAAAGACTGCAGTAACAATACTTATGACCATGCCTGGCGTACCATGCGTATATTATGGCGATGAAGCAGGTATGACAGGGGAGAGGGATCCGTACAACAGGGGACCATACCCATGGGGCAGGGAGGATGCCGAACTCCAGAAGCACTATAAGGACCTGATCGCATTAAGGCATTCAAGCGATGCATTCACATCAGGAGACTACATTCCGTTCTATCAGGGAAACTTATACGGATATCTGAGGATCGGCATTAAGGAATCCTACATAGTTATCGTCAACAGGGATGAAACCGACAGAATGATGATACTTGAGGATGCTGAAGGTCTAAGTGATATTCCCCGAAACCTTTCCCATATACTACAGGGTGAGTTCCATCTGCCAAAAAAATCCACAATAGTAAAAAGGGTCCATAATTGACAGGACCTGAAATGAAAGCCGCCAGCTTAGGGTATCCCCCTAAACTGACGGCTTTCTCTTGCCTTCTTCGTTATCTTTCAATAAATCATATTAAGGATTTTTTCTGCTATCAGTAGATGTTGTTGCTTTCCTGACCTGATGCTCTGTTCATCTGGCGTTCCTTGTATTCCCTGAGCTTCTGGGATGTATGTCTGCTTCTTCTTCTTCTTCTCTTTCTCAGGTTGATTGTCCTTATTGTAAATAATGCCGCAAACAGTATTACAAGTGCCATAAGCGTTATCACAAGGAACTTGGGGATGGTGAATCCCGATTCCGGAGCGAGAGGTGCCTTTGTGAATACATCGCTGGCAGCTACCAGCTTGAGTGTTCCTACTTCGCTTCCATTCACCTTGACTGAAGCTTCAGATACTACCTGACCCTTGGCATACTCTCCTTCAAATACTGACGTATCATCATATATCAGCATAGGATTTGCATCGATTCTGCCAGACGTACTGACCACATAAAAATCGCACTCTGCCTCAAGCTGCAGCTGGTCTCCGTTCTTAAGTGTTACAGTCTTGAGTATCTGTCCCTTGGAATAAAGCTTTACAACGCTGCATTTTTCAAATGCCCAGTTGAACAGTTCAAGGGTCTCCTTGTAGTACTGAGCCTGACTCGTAGACTTGAGTATTGACACTATGTAGGTCTTTCCATCCTTGCTTGCGACTGCTGTGTATGCATACCTGGCGTCTGGAGTATATCCTGTCTTTGCTACTACAGTAGGTTCATAGTACAGGTCATCACTTTTCTTAAGAAGGGAGTTCTTGTTCGAAGCCCATCTTTCCGTAGTCATGTTAGTTGGTCCCAGCTTGTAGATGGGAGTATGGAATATATCCACCAGATACGGATCCTTTGCAACTTCCCTTGAAATCAGCGAAAGGTCATATGCTGATGTATAGTGGTTTTCATCTGTAAGCCCATGAGGATTGGCAAAATTGGTGTTCCTGGCCCCAATCTCCTCAGCCTTCCTGTTCATAAGAAGTGCAAACTCTTCCACAGAACCTGATATGTGCTCTGCAAGTATTTCAGCGGAATCGTTGGCTGAATGCAGAACCATGGAATAAAGCAGGTCCTTTACAGTTACCTGTTCACCCTCCCTGAATCCCATTGAAGCTCCCTCAGCATACGGCGGATTCTTGCCTACGGTCACGATATCTTCAAGCTTAGCGTGCTCCATGACGAGAAGCGCAGTCATCATCTTGGTCGTTGATGCAGGCATAAGCTGCATGTCAGCGTTCTTTCCATAGATTACCTGTCCGGTTTCACCGTCCATAAGCACCACTGCCTCAGATAGTATCTCCGGAGGTGTGGTTCCTGCAATTACTGAAGAAGCCCTGACCTGAGCGCTCCCGGAAAATATGACAATTCCCAATAAAACGGCTGCCAAGCCCTTTATTACCCTGTTGAATTTCAAAAAAATCACCCCATGAAGATAATTATAGCAAAATATGCAATACTCATCCATAAAAAAAGGCTAAAAGTATGCATAATATATCCGAGGTGATAATATGGCATTCCCTGTAAGACTTCTCAAAGCCATCAAAGTGGTGACCATTTTCTTTATCCTTATGTTTGTTTCTGTATCATGTTCCACCGAAGTATATGAAGAAGACCCTGTTGAGGTGGTTGTAACTGAGGGAAACGAGGTTTCAGAGCGCTCTGAAGAGATAATAGTTGAGATAAAGGGGGCAGTTGCGCGGCCTGGCGTATATTCGATCCCAAAGGACAAAAGGCTGAATGACCTCCTTGAGCTTGCAGGAGGAAAGACAGACCTTTCTGATATGCGGTCTGTTAACCTTGCAAAAAAGCTCAAAGATGGTGAGTCATATGTCATACCTGCTGTTGGCGAGGAACCAGTGCCGACTTCTGTGCCATCTGATGAGGAAAGAAAGCTGGATATAAACAGTGCTACGAGGGAACAGCTCATGGAGGTTCCCGGCATAGGACCTGCTACAGCAGACAATATACTCAAAAAGAGGGATGAGCTGGGGGAGTTTAAGACCATCGAGGACCTCCTTGAGGTGGACAGGATTGGAGACAAGACACTGGAGAAACTGAAGGAGTATCTCGAAGTAGGATGAGAAAATATGGATTGTGATATATAATATAGGGAATAAAGCCCTGGGAGAGTTGCGCCAATCTTTATGAGCTACGCAGCCTCTTTACGCAGGGTCAACAAGGAGCGTTCTATGGACAGACTAAGAAACATTCCAAAGCTGGACCTCATTTTGAAGGACGACAGGTTCCAGGCTCTGATTCAAAAATATGGAGAGAAACTGGTTAAGCTTTGCACAAGAGAAGGCCTGGATTCCATGCGGGCGGCAATCCTTGCAGGTGGAGAAGGCGAAAATATCAATATTGACCTGGATACCATATGCTGCTTCACAAAAAGATGCATGGATGATAAATCAAGGAGCAGTCTCGTGAACGTTGTCAACGCTACCGGTGTCGTAATCCATACTAACCTTGGCAGAAGCCTCCTGTCCGAAAAGGCTGCGGAGGCGGCCTCGCGGGTTGCCAGAAACTATGTCTCCCTGGAATTTGACATGGAGACGGGTGACCGGGGCCACAGGGATGAGGCGGCAGCGTCGGTCATCAGGGAACTTACCGGAGCAGAGGATGCAGCTGTCGTCAACAACAACGCCGCCGCAGTCCTTCTTGTCCTGGCTGCCCTTTCAAAGGACAAGGATGCAGTGGTTTCCCGGGGAGAGCTTGTCGAGATAGGCGGCAGCTTCCGTATCCCTGATGTCATGGAGCTGAGCGGCGCAAAGCTCAAAGAAGTAGGTACCACCAACAGGACCAGGCTGTCAGACTATGAAAAGGCTATATCAGACAATACCGGACTCCTCCTGAAGGTCCATACTTCGAACTACAGGATAGTCGGCTTCAACGAGGAGACTGCAATAAGTGATCTTGCAGAGCTTTCTGGAAGGACCGGGATCCCACTCTATGTCGACCTTGGGAGCGGTTCTCTGATGGATACCAGAGACTTTTCAGACGAGCATGAGGAGACGGTACAGGAGGCTCTGAAATCTGGAGCTGGTATAGTATCCTTCAGCGGAGACAAACTGCTGGGAGGTCCTCAGGCAGGCATAATAGCCGGCAGGAGAGACCTTGTCGACAAGGTGAGGAATCATCCCCTCATGAGGGCATTAAGGCCTGACAAGATGACCCTTGCAGCCCTAGAAGCCACTCTGAAGTCGTGGCTTCATGAGGGCGGAGACCACATACCCGTAAGGGAAATGCTTGTTAAGGATAAAGCTGTAATCAGGGAGGAATGCATAAGGCTTTGTGATAGGCTTCTTTCAATGGGATTTGAGGCTATAGTCCGCGAAGTCAGCTCAGCATCAGGCGGTGGAACTCTTCCGACAGTGGATATCCCGTCATATGGTGTCCATGTCAGGGCAAAGGAAGGTTCTGGATTGTCTGCAGATGACCTCAAGACGCTGCTCAGGCTGGGAGAAGATCCTGTCATTGCAAGAGTGGCAAGGGATGAGGTTGTGCTTGACCTGCGAACTGTAAGGGAATGGGAAATGGAAATCCTTGAATCAAAATTCGCTCTTATTGCAAATGGCTGGTGGAAATATGCATGATAATTTTATAATCGGTACTGCAGGCCATATCGACCATGGCAAAACAACCCTGATACAGGCACTTACAGGCAACCAGGGCGACAGGCTGAAGGAGGAGAAGGCGAGGGGTATTACCATAGACCTTGGCTTCACACATATGGTTCTGGACAATGGCGTAGTTGCTGGGATAATTGACGTTCCGGGCCATGAGAGGTTTCTCAAGAACATGCTCTCCGGAGCTACATCCATTTCCATTGTGCTTCTCGTCATCGCAGCTGATGAAGGCATAATGCCCCAGACTGTAGAGCATTTCTCCATACTAAGGTTTCTTGAAATGAAACGGGTTGCCGCAGTCATCACCAAGGCAGACAAGGTGGATGAAGAAAAGCTATCCGAAAGAAAGTCAGAGGTCAGTGAATTCCTTGCCAGGCAGGGTTATGGAGACAGTGAGACCTTTGCTGTTTCAAGCGTCACCGGACAAGGGCTGAAAGAGCTTAAGAAATGGATAAACGACTCATATATGTCCCTGGAGTCTGATGAACACCAGGATAAGCCATTCAGGCTGAACATCGACAGGGTATTCAACAGCAAAGGATTCGGAACTGTTGTGACAGGGACTGTAATGGACGGCAGCGTAAAGCAGGGAGATGCACTTGACCTGTATACTCCGTCAGAAATCCTGAGCGTAAAGGTCAGAGGAATCCAGGTCCATGGGGTGGAATGCACATCTGCCTCGAAGGGCATAAGATGCGCCATTAATCTTGCCAGGGTTGAAGCTCACAGGATAAGAAGAGGCGACACCCTGGCAAGGCAGGGGCTTTTGGCAGGGTCAAGCATACTTGACTGTACCTTCAGGCTGGCTGATGAGAACGTCAAGCCTAAGGAAAGGGACCGGGTAAGGGTATATCTTGGAACCAGGGAGATACTTGGGAGGCTTCATTTCCTTCCTGAAGAAAATCATCCAGGCATGATACAGCTGAGGCTTGAAGAGACAGCTTACGTACTCAGGGGAGACAGATATGTTGCAAGGTCTTACTCCCCGATGCATCTCATCGGCGGCGGTGAAATCATAGACCCCGATGCCAGAAAATTCAAGGCATCGAAATCATTGGAGCATATGAATCATCTTGGCAAAATGACTTCAGGCGACTCCTATGAGGCCTTCCTTTCAACTCTTGAAACAAGCCACGAAGGAATTGCAGACAGAAGTGATGCTTTAAAGATTGGCAGTGAGCGGCTGATTGATGAGGGAATGGAGAAGCGTGATCTCGTGGAAATTGAAGGAAAGATAGCTGCAAGCTCTTTCGTCAGGCGGATACTTGATGAAATCAGGATAGTTATGGACGAATTCTTCACAAGGAATCCTCTCGGCATAAATGTTGGAAAGGAAGAGGTGAGGCTGCGGCTTGGGATTCGTCTGGACAGGAAGGTTTTTCAGGCAATATTGAAGCTTTCTGAGGACATTAGCGATAACGGTGATTCACTCTCACTAGCAGGCAGGACAATTGCCCTAGACGATTCGCAAGCAGCATTGGCAAGGAGAATCATGTCATTTCTTGGTGAAGCCCAGTTTGCACCGCCCGACTTGAAGGCTTTTGTGATGATACCTAAGGAAAAACAAATTTTCGAGCCTGTGATGTCATATCTGATTGAAAATAAGGAGATATTGCTGCTTGACGGTATTGCCTTTACCTCAGCTGCTGCTGAGGCAGCCAAAAATCTGATAGCAGAAAGGATACTTACCGGCGGTCCTGTGGGAATAGCAGACATAAGGGAGCTTCTTGGGACCTCAAGGAAATATGCCGTACCTTTGCTTGAGCATCTGGACAGCATCGGGGTGACAAGAAGGTCAGGCGACAAGAGGGTACTCATATAAGAAAAGAACGCATATCATTAAGATATGCGTTCTTTTCTTATGCCAATGCTTCAAGGAGCTCTATGCCCTTTGTAACACGCTTTATTGATTCTTCCCTGCCAAGTATCTCTGCCGCCTCGAAGGCGCCTCCTGGCGTGAACTGCTTTCCTGTAAGGGCAGTCCTGAAAGGCCATAGCACTTGTCCGTTCTTGACTCCCATGTCTGCCACAAGAGCCATTACTGAATCATGGAGCATCGTGAGAGACCAATCCGATTCACTTATCGATTCTAGAAGCGGAAGAAGTCTTCTAAGTGATGCAAGCGACACTGCTGCATCCGTCTTCATCTTCTTGTGGGTATATATGTCTGTCGAGTATTCTGGAAGCTCATACAGGAAGTCGAGCTGACCCTGTATCTCAGCCAGCACTTCGGTTCTGGTATGGAGAAGCGCTGCGATTTTCATTGTATCTAGATCTTTGTCCCTGATGTCCTCCATGATGTATGGAAGGGCAAGATCATGGAACTTCTCAAGAGGCATTGCCTTGATGTATTCTCCGTTCATCCACCTGAGTTTTTCAGGGTCGAAAATGGCAGGTGATTTTCCTATGTTCCTGTAGTTGAAGGCTTCCTTCAGGTCATCCAGGGAGAATATCTCCTGGTTCGTTCCAGGATTCCATCCAAGAAGTGAAATATAGTTCAGAACCGCTTCGCTCAGGTAGCCTTTTGACATGAGGTCCTGGTATGAAGCGTCGCCATTTCTTTTGGAAAGCTTGTTCTGTGCATCTTTCATAATAGGAGGGCAGTGGACGTATACGGGAACATCCCATCCGAAAGCCTCATACAGCCTGTTGTACTTGGGTGATGATGCGAGATATTCACTTCCTCTTACAACGTGTGTTATTCCCATAAGATGGTCATCTACCACATTTGCGAAATTGTAGGTAGGAAGTCCGTCGCTCTTGAGGAGGACCATGTCCTCCAGCTCTTCGTTGCTGACAGCTATCGTTCCGTAAATGACATCCTCGAACTTAGTCTCTCCTTCGAAGGGATTGTTCTGCCTTATGACATATGGCATTCCGCTCTCAAGGTTATGCTTTACTTCATCCTCTGAAAGATGAACGCAATGCTTGTCATACCTGAACGGCTTCTTGAGGGCTTCTGCGTTCTCCCTCAGAAGGTCGAGCCTTTCCTTCGTGCAGAAGCAGTAGTAGGCTTCCTTTTTCTCCACAAGGTTTTTTGCATGTTCAAGGTAGATCGGCTTTCTCTCGCTCTGAACGTAGGGACCTACCGGTCCTCCGACGTCAGGTCCCTCATCATGGGTTAGGCCTGTTGCCTTGAGCGTATCGTAGATTACTTCGACTGCTCCTTCGACAAATCTTTCCTGGTCAGTATCTTCTATCCTTAGTATGAAATCTCCGTCTTCGTGCTTCGCTATAAGATATGCATACAATGCTGTCCTCAGATTGCCAACATGCATGTATCCTGTTGGGCTTGGTGCGAATCTGGTCCTTATCCTGGTCATGATTTCCTCCTTCGTGATTGAAGAAGCTCCGGTAATCCCGAAACTTCTCCATTCTCTCTCAATTAATTATACTATCAGGTGAAATGGTGTCAATGATTTAGTAGCCTTACTTCTCTGCCATCAGAGGAAAAGGTTATTGAACCAAGCTCCTCAGTCATCAGTATCTTGCTTCCCAGCTCAGAGAACAGGCTCATTATTGTCTCATCAGGCAGGTTGAAGTCATTGCCGTCCTCTGATGTCACAACTACATAGTCGGGGTCCACTCTTTCAAGGAAGCTACGTGTGTTTGATGTGGTGCTTCCGTGGTGGGCAGCCTTGAAGACGTCAGCCTTGATGTTCAGGCCTCGCCTTATCACTTCCTGTTCTATGGTGTTCTCAGCATCTCCTGTGAACAGGAAGGCGGTCTGACCGTAGCTAAGCTTGGTGACAGGTGAGTAGTTGTTCGGATTGATGTACTCCAGAGAGTTCGGCGACAAAAGAGACAGTGAGATGCTTTCATCAAATGTCAGTGTTACACCTGCCTTGGCTTCAGTTAAAGGTACACCTTTTTCAGCTAATGCGCTTATCATGCTCTCGTAGCTTCTTGTCGCAATTTCCTTGTCTGAAGCATAGAACTTCCCAACATCGAAATTCCTTATGACCTCAGCCATTCCACCAATGTGGTCCTCGTGGATATGTGAAAGAAATATGAAATCAAGCTTTTCCACTCCAAAGGACTTCAGGTATGCAACGACCCTCATGGCGTTTTCCTTTGGTCCAGCATCAATCAGGATGTTGATATCCTTCACCTCAATGAAAATGGAGTCACCCATTCCGACATCTATGAAATGAACCTTTACAGGATCCTTGACCCTTTCTATGAGCTCAACGCTGCTGACCTTTGTAGTCCCAAGTACGCCGTTTTCAAGGAGAAAATACATTCCAAAGATACCAGTCAGGAATATTATGAATAGCGCCACAGGCGCATATGCTCTCTTCTTCAACAAAGACACCTCGTTTCCATATTTACAGTTTACCAAAACCAGGCGGTTATATCCACATTATGCCGAAATCTGCATCGTTTTACGCATCTGACTTGTAGATATTGCTGATTTCAAAATATTTTTCACCCTGAGTAATCTAGTGTCACCACAAATCATTTGCAAAAGAACATCCATCAGCCTCAGATTATCATTCCTGTTTGTGCGGATCATGCTTATTAGTATATAATCAGAGGGAAACTATTAATGGAATGGAGTAAACATATGAGTTTTGATTTGTTGCTAAAAGCAAGATTTATCATCTCCTACATGAAGATGATACCTAAGACAATAAAGATCAGGCAGCTTCTGAAGGAAGGGGACCAGGACAAGGTATACTGGTACGCAACCAAGGTAGGAAACCAGCATGCAAGGGAGGCCATGAAGATCTTCAAGGTCAACCTTCACATCCAGGGCAGGGAAAATGTCCCTAAAGAACCAGTTCTATACATGAGCAATCACCAGTCGTACTTTGACCCATACACAATGCTCGCATTGAGGAATGAAAGGAAAGAGACCTATATAGCAAAGATGGAGATGACAAAGATCCCTTATGCTGAGATCATAGCAGGCTCCTTTGAGACCCTGTTCCTTGATCGGGAAAATTCCAGGGAAGGGCTTAAGGTAATACTTCAGGCCATAGAGTATATCAAGAAGGGTAACGATGTCCTTATCTATCCTGAAGGTACCAGAAGCAAGAGCCATACCATGGGAGAATTCCACAAGGGCAGCTTCAAGGTCGCGCAGAAGACCGGATGCCCGATAGTTCCTCTTGTGATAGACAACACCTTCAAGATCTTCGAGGCTACAGGCAAGATTCAGACTGGCGTCGACGTATACCTTACCTATCTGGATCCGATTTATCCTGACAAGCTTACAGAGGATGAGAGAAAGAACATAGATGACCTGGTGAAATCAAAGATCCAGGATGAACTGGACAGGCTGAAGACTCTTCACGGATATGCATAGGAGGGGAATATGAAGATACTTGTATTGAATTGCGGAAGTTCATCAATAAAGTTCCAGGTTGCTGAAATGCCTGGATACTCCATAGCTGCCAAAGGCGGAATCGGGAGGATAGGGTATGAGGATGCAGAGTTCAAGTTCGGCACAGGCGAAGGAAAGGAAGAGCTCCATATAGTTCCAGTAAGGAACCACGAGGAAGGCATCGACCTGATTCTTCATTCACTCTTCAGCAAAGAAGAGGGGCTGGGCCTTTCGAAGGAAGATATCGGAGCGGTTGGACACCGGGTGGTGCAGGGTGGAGACAGGCGAAATGTATCAGTGGTTATTGACGAAGCTGTAATCAGGGACATTGAGGAAATCAAGGATCTGGCACCGCTTCACAATCCTAACCATCTGGCAGGTATCTATGCAGTAAGGAAGCTACTTCCTGAAGTGCTTCAGGTGGCGGTGTTCGACAACGGCTTCCACAGCACGCTTCCTGAATCAGCCTATCTCTATGGCTTGCCTTATGAATACAGGGAGAAGTACGGGATCAGGAGATACGGATTCCACGGAATAGCTTTCAGGAGCATGGCTGAAGGTCTCGAAAAACTTACAGGCCAGCCATTTACAGGCTTCAGGATAGTCAACCTCATGCTGGGAAGCGGAACAACCGCCAATGCGGTAAGCTACGGCAGGTCAGTGGAGGTTTCTACCGGATTCACACCTCATGAAGGACTTATACAGTCTACAAGGACAGGTGATGTCGATACCGCCGCCGTACTTTATATCATGCGCAAGGAAGGCCTTTCAATCGACGAGGCTGATGACATGATCAACAAGAAGAGCGGCTGGAAGGGAATGTCCGGCATAAGCAACGACATGAGGGAAATCAAGGAAGCTGCAGACAGGGGAGACAAGAGGGCAGAGGCGACTATCGAGGCCGTATGCCACAGGTTCAGGAAATACGTAGGTGCATATTCCGCTATTCTCGGAGGAGCCGACATACTCGCCTTTTCAGGCGGAGTTGGCGAAAATGCATGGTATATCCGTGAGAAGGTCTGTGAAGGTCTTGAATTCATGGGCATTGAACTAGACAAGGAAAAGAACAGGTCACTCAGAGGCGAGGGCATTGTCAGCAAGGATGGCTCGAAAGTGAAGATACTTGTCACCTATGCCAATGAAGAGAAGATAATCGCTGAGGACACTTTCCGTCTTGCAACTGAATAATATGGTATTAACCCTCTGACACAATTCATGTGTGCCAGAGGGTTTTTAGTTCAACTGATTGTCAGTTATTGCTTTTAGCTTATCCGAAAAACCTTATTGACACTCTACCTTGACAATGGTATATTGTTTGCATGCAAACTATTAAATGCAGCTCAGGTAAATTAACTTTAAGAGGGTGGGAACATGGTTCATAGTGCTGATTCATTCAGGCTTGCTATGCTTATAAGGGAAATATATTCCCTATCGATGCATTCTGTTGACGAATGTTTGAAGGAGAGCGGTCTTACACATCAGCAGGTTATAGTTGTGAAGCTTCTGGCCCATAACGGAACCATGACTGTATCGGACCTGTGCAGACTGATGAGCCTTTCAAAGGGTACGGTTTCAGGAATTCTTACAAGGCTTGCGGACAGGGGATATATAGAAAAATACAAGAAGGAGGACGACCTTAGGAACACTTATGTCCGGTTCACAACGATGGGACGGGATTTTGCCCTTGAGTTCAGGGAACAGATGACAAGCAGCTTTGACGGGTTATTCAGCGAGTCGTCTGAAGAGGACCTTGTGGAAATCGAAGCTTCCCTAAGAAAGCTTGCTTCAATGCTAAATAAGACAAAAAAGGAGTAAATAATGCAAAAGATATTCGAGCCATTCTTCCATGCAGCTTACCTCATTACTGTAATCACTCTTGGGATCCAGATGATAAGGCTTTCTTATGGCCGCAGGTATTTCAGGCTGTTCGGAGCCATGGCGATAATTCTTGGTACCGGTGATTCGTTCCATCTTATACCCAGGGTTTATGCACTGCTGACTTCAGGTCTTGCAGCAAATTATGCGATCCTCGGTGCAGGAAAGTTCATTACATCCATTACAATGACGATCTTCTATGTGATCCTGTACGAGGTATGGAAGGAACGTTTCCAGATTAAATCAGTAAAGGACCTGAACCTTCTCATATACGTCCTTGCTGCGGTAAGGATACTCCTATGTCTGCTGCCCGGAAACGGATGGCTTACTTCTGAGCCATCCTTGTATTATGGAATACTCAGGAACATCCCGTTCGCAATCCTTGGAGCAATAATAATGTACCTTCTCAATTCCTCAGGGAAGAGGGGGAGTGACAAGGATTTCGTCAATCTTTCATATGGCGTGTTCTTTTCTTTCCTCTTCTACGTGCCGGTAGTCCTATTCGCAGGTACTGCGCCTCTTGTTGGGATGCTTATGATTCCAAAGACACTGGCATACGTGTACATTGTGTTCACAGGCTATAGCGCTCTTGGCCAATACCACCTGGAGAAAGCATGAAAACTGACTCTTAATCGGGTAGGACCCCGCTGATTAAGCGGGGGACCTCCCACACCACCGTACGTACCGTTCGGTATACGGCGGTTCAGTCGCTTAAGTGCGAGACACGAAGCTGCTCGTAGCGAGTTAGGATTTCATAATATCCGACCCGCTCGAGCAGTTTGTTCGTTATGGAACATGTTAGCACTTGGCTTCCGGCTATTCGCCAGTATCCCAGTCTGGAATTCCCCCATTGGTAAGCCTGCGAGTCTGGAATTCCCAGCTTGCGTAGACTTTGTACTCTTGTCTTAGGTTTCTTCCATTGCTTCCAGATGTACATGCGGATTCTTCTTCTCAACCATTTATCCCAGCTCTGAAGTATTCGCTTCATATCGGCTATATAGAAATAGCCTACCCATCCACGGATGAATACTTTCACGTTCTCCATGACCACTCGGACATTTCGCCCCTGGTTTCTCTTCGTCAGTTCCTTCAACCTCTGTTTTGCTTTACTCAAGGATTTCTGGTGGACACGGATAAAGTTTCCTTTTCCATTCTTTCCCATCGCAAAGCCCAGAAATTTGAATTGTTTGGAGTAGACACTGATTGCCTTGCTCTTTTCCCTGTTCAGGGTCAGCTTCAGCTTGTCTTCCAAGTATCGACGACTTGATTCCAACAGACGCTCTGCCGCTCTTTTGCTTCTGGCGAACACCACTATGTCGTCCGCGTATCGAATAACCCGCACCCCTCTGCTATTCATCTCCTGGTCGTATTCGTTCAGATAGATGTTCGCTAAGAGTGGTGACAGCGGGCCTCCCTGAGGAGAGCCCTCTTCAGTACTGCAGACTACTCCATTTTCCATGACTCCACTTTTCAAGTATTTCTTGATAAGTCTAATCACTTGGGTGTCTTTGACCTGTTTTCTAAGCAGGTTCAGGAGCAGGTCATGGTTGATTGTGTCAAAGTACTTCGATAAATCTACTTCTACTACGTATTTGTAACCTTCATCGACATACCTCTTTACTCTCTGCATGGCTTGTTGTCCGCTTCTTCCCGGTCGGTAGCCGTAGCTGCCATCCGAAAATAACGGTTCGAAGATTGATTGCAGTTTCTGAGCGATTGCCTGCTGGATGGTTCGGTCTATAACCGTAGGTATACCCAACTTTCGCTCTCCGCCATCTGGTTTGGGAATCACCTTGCGTCGCACCGGACTCGGCTTAAAGCTCTCATCTCGGATGCTCTTCAACAGTTCTTCCTTGTGTTCCTTTAACCATGGAAGTGCCTCTTCAACGGTCATACCGTCGATTCCCGGCGCTCCATGATTGCTCTTGACTCGCTTATAGGCTCTGTTCAGGTTATCCCTGTCCAGAATCTCTTCGAGCAAGTCTGCACCGCCTCTTTCTCTGCTTTTCCGAGTATCGGTGCTCCGCGCTCCTGCATACTCTTCACGTTCCACGCTATCCCTTTGCGGGCAGCCCTTTCGGTATTCTGCTTTCATCGCACCGACCTCCTTCCAGTATTTACTCAAGACTTACGGCTGTTCAGTCCTTCCCGAGAAAAAAATCCCGGTACTACGACGTCTGCTGACTTCTCACAGCAAGCTTTACTCCGTCTTTCGGATTTGATTCCCTACCAGACGTCTGTGAGACCTCCCTGGGTAAGAACGATAACCTTCCTTTCATGTGGCCGCCTCATTTACCGTATGGGATTCGGGTAGCATTGGACTTTCTCTTGAATTGCAGAGTCGTCCGTCCCAATCCGGCCTTATATAAGATTTCTGTTCGTCGGCCCGAAAATTTGCCCACCAGAACTCCTCGCCCTGATATCCGGCTTCCTTCAGATTCCACCTCGCGATGGACACCCTTGCCTTCGGCTAACGCTTCCTGCTACCGAGCGCGTAGTGGACTCTCACCACCAAGTTATCGCCCATGCCGGGCGCACAATCCAAGAAGACTTGAGTCCTTGACTCAAGTCTTCTTATCTTCTATTTCTTATCTTTTCCTTTACCCTGCTTACATTGTCCCTGATGTCCTCCAGGACGTCCTTGAAGTACGCGGATGTCAGCTCCGGGTATGAATCAATGAATCGCTTCTGCCTCATGATGAACTGGTCAATGTGATTATTATAGAACTTTACCTTTGTCCTCAGTGCATTCTCAGCCCTGTCGTATTTTGCAGACAGCATGAGGAGTATCTCATCTTTCTCCACTTTCACAGCTTCCAGCCCTGACTTGAAGTCTATGAGCTTGTAGACTGTAAACACCGTATCCACGGCGAAGAGGCTGAAGAGCATGACAGCAGAAAGCCTTGTCAGGTCAGGGGGGAGTGAGTCGATTGTTCTTTCAGCAATCGGATTGAGCCATCCGATGAACACATACGAGAACATACCCCACATCAGCGAAAATCTGAGGCATATGAAGCCCCTGTAATTGAACCTGCATCCTGAATAATTCCACCATCTTGCCTTGAACAGCTTCATGAGGACTATGCCCACCACAAGCTCAAGTATTGTAGGCACAATGAAGGCTCCAAGTGCAAAAACAACCGGATAATCCCTGTAAGGTCCTACTGCAACCATCATAAGGATAGCTCCAGTTCCATAGATAGGGCAGAAGGGTCCCTTCAGGAACCCTCTGTTTACGAATCGCCTTTTTTTATAGTAATGGAAAGCGACCTCAAGCATCCAGCCCATTGCAGAATAAAGCAGGAACAAGAGGATCAGAATATGGATACTGATTCCCATCTTACAGCTGTACGTTCCTGTCTATAGGCTGCGACAGCGAAATAAGGGTATCCGTCCTCTGGACTCCCTTGATGACGTTGATGCTGTTAAGTAGAACATCCTGCAGATGGGCTATGTTCTTGCATATGACTTTAGAGAATATTGTATATTCACCTGTTGTGTAATGAAGCTCCACAATCTCCTTGATTTTCGTAAGTTCCTCTATTGCTGCGGAGAATGATGATGCTTTGTCCAGATATATGCCTACGAAGCAGCACACATCGTATCCGAGCTTCGGCATGTCAAGAAGAATCTTGGTTCCGCGGATTATTCCAAGGTCCTCCATCTTCTTCATCCTTACGTGTATTGTTCCACCTGAGACATGACAGACCCTCGCTATCTCAAGATACGGAGTTCTGGCATCCTTGATCAGGATGTCCAGGATCTGCAGGTCCAGCTCGTCCAGATGTATTGTTGCATTAATTGTCATATGGCACCCCCAACTTATGTATATGTTCTATTATAACAAAAATTGGAAAAATAAATAATAATATCGTAAAATTTAATTATAATTTTGATGAATTTACACAGAAAACCTTATCATTCAACCGTTTCAGGGTAGAATTGATTTACATTTATGCAATGCCGCTGTCAGACCGCCCTGATTACCAGGAATTTTCTCCAAAAAAATATAGTGCGCTCACTCTGCTTGATTATTGCATCGACATCAAATACAATGAGTGTAGACTTTTTTTAGGGGGAATCATTTTGGATTGGAGCAGTCTTATTAACATTTTTCTAATATCCATTGCGATCTACATGCTTTACACGGTCTTAAACAAGTACTTTCTTTCAAAGCTCAGCATCAACAAGTGGATAGTGCTTGGACTTGCCGTATTGTTCCTTTTTGTAGGAATGGCTATGCCAGCCCTTACAAGCAACCTGCTTCTGCAGTACGTGCCCACGACAATCTTCGTATTCTTCTTTCTCTGGTTCGCAGACCTCGCCGGTCTCGGTGGAAAGAGGCCAGTTGATTCGAAGAAACATGTAATTAAGCCTAAGGCGAAGCCGAACAGGGCGAAGTATGCGGACAAGGAATTCTTCGAAAGCACGAAAAAGAAGAAAAAATAGTATGGACTATCGTCATATGCTATAACAATAAAGAGGGAAGCGTAAGCTTCCCTCTTTATTGCCAGACTGTAGACAAAGTATCAGATTCGCACCAACGGATCTGGTGCTTTTCTTTTTTTCATTGGGACTCAAGGAGTTATTGACATTAACATATTAT
>NZ_JAGGKC010000017.1 GCF_017873395.1 Youngiibacter multivorans
ATACTGCAGGGGAAGCTCTGTGGGAAAGTAGGTCGTCGCCAGGTCATCTAAATCCCCCGGATCTTTTGGTCCGGGGGATTTGCTTTGCTTTGAAAAATAAAATACAATCAAGTCATATGATTCAAGGGGGCAGTCGTGATGGGAGAAAGAGCAAATGCAAAAATGGTATTGGTTCTGACAATCACAGCTGTTCTTTTCGCATGCTCATCAAACAATGAAACTACGACAGAAACCTATAAGCCTTTGGAGACACTGCCAACAATTGTTGCCACTGAACCTATAAAACCAACAGAAGCGGAATCTGTTAAGTTAGTGGACAGGATGTATATCGTAGAGAAATACTCTGGTGTTGCTCCATCGAAATTTGGGGAGCGTATGGAAGGAATAATATCAGGATTCAAGCCTTTGGGAAAGCAGCTTGCTTTGACCCTGGATGCGTGTGGTGGAAACTACGACAAACGGATAACTGATTATCTGGAGATGAAGAAAATCAAAGCTACGCTATTCATAAGCGGCAAATGGATTGACAGGCATGAGAAGGAATTGAGGCGTCTGTCCGAAAGTTCCCTATTCCAGATAGAGAACCACGGAACGACCCACAGGCCCCTCACAAGCGATGGCAGATCGATATATGGGATAACTGGTACAAGGGATGTCGGAGAGGCCTACGATGAGGTTATGGTGAATTCAGACAGGCTTCAGAGCGTCACTGGTAGAAGTCCTAAATTCTTCAGGTCAGGAACGGCATTCTATGATGATGTTTCAATTAGTATGCTGAAGGACCTTGGAATATCGGCAGCTGGTTATACCATCAGTGGTGATGGAGGAGCAACATTTTCAAGATTGAAGATAATTGGGAGGCTTAAAGGTGCTAAACCTGGTGACATTATCCTAATGCATATGAATCATCCGGAGTCTGATACATATGAGGGACTTGTTGGGGCAGTAGATGAGCTTATTGACGCAGGATATGAGTTCATTACCATGTCAGAAGCGTTGGAAAACAAGTGAAATGGAAGAATCCCGCAGGGCAGCATGTGCCTTGCGGGATTCTTGTCTTATCAGCTTACTTTAATTTTGATGTTTTCTCTTGTTTCATTTGTAAGGTCTTTGCTCATCCAATTTTTTCCTTCAACAAGTCTTGTAACCATCATTGATACAACTGCATCACCGGTTGCGTTAATCCAGGTTGCTGCAGGGTCAACCAGAAATCCTATGGTAGCAATTATCGGGAAGGCTTCAGGAGGGAATCCGAATAGGCTTACAATAAGCATTTCTCCGACAAGACCACCACCTGGTATTCCTGACATGACCACTCCGCCGAGTATTGATACTAGAATTGCTGTCAGATATGTTCCTGTACCTGAGAAATTCTGACCGAATATACCGAATAAGAATGAAATCTTCAATATTGACGATAATACAGTACCATCCATATGCATGGTGGCTCCTATGGGAAGGATTATTTCCCTGATATCTTTTGGAACTCCCATATTTTTAGTTGCATTAAGGTTTACTGGCAGAGTTGCTATTGAGCTTTGTGTTGCTATTGAAGTGACCGATGGTGATATTATATTCTTGAAGTATGTTTTAACACCCAGCTTTCCGCCAGCAAAATATGAGTATCCGCTGAATGCTATGAAGAAGTAGAGGATACACACAGGATAGTATATGGCCATCGCCCTGCCGTATGCTCCAAGAAGCTGAGGCCCGAATTCTCCAACCAGGTTTGCAAAATAGGCACCAAGTCCTATCGGGGCGTAAAGCATTATTATGCCTACGAATTTCATCATGACGTTGGATAGTGAATCAAGGAATTTGGCGATTATATTGTCATCACCGCCTATAGAGCTGACACAGAATCCAAAAATGATTGAAAATACGATTAGAGGCATCATGTTTGATCTTGAAAGGATTTTACTGAAATCATTGACTGTCAGGGCACCTACTATCTGGTCTGATAGCTTTACTGTCTCAAGCCCTGTTGAGGCTTCAAGTGCAAGATTGACACCCTGGGCAGGCGGCAGAATCTTTACGACAACTATGATTATGACTGCAGCGATTAGTCCTGTTCCAACGAACATCATGAACATGTTTCCCAGGATTTTCCCAAGCCTCTTCATATTCACCATATTGCCCACTGCGCTTGCAATTGTGGCAAATACCAGAGGGGTGACAACTGTGAACATCAGATTGAGGAACACATCGCCAAAGGGTTTCAGTACTGTGGCCTTTTCTCCAAAAATAAGTCCGATGATGCTTCCTAATGCTATAGATCCAATAAGTATTAAGGGAAACCGATAATTTTTCCAAACACTTGCCTTTTTCTCAATCATTTTATTGCACCCTTCCCAAATTATTATTTGTAATTGATTCAACTGCAGTGGATAACTGATCCATAGCTGTTTCAAGTATCTTTCGCGGACATGCTGCATTAAGTCGCACATAACCGGTAAGACTTCGACAGAACGCACTTCCGTCATTAAGGCCAAGCCCTGCGTCTTCAATCATGAATCTGTTGAGTTCATCATTAGACATGCCAAGACTTCTGCAATCCAGCCATAAAAGGTATGTGCTGTCCGGTAAATTAGGCTTAATCTCCGGAATATGTCTTTCGCAATAATCCCTGATATACAGGATATTTCCCTCTACATACTTCAGGAGCTGCCCCAGCCATTCAGATCCATGTCTGTAAGCCGCTTCAATTGCTACAAGGCTGAAGCAATTGTTTCTGTGAATATCCAGACCCTTCCAGAAGGAATCGAACAAATCCTTCTTTTCAACATCGGGAAATATGGCGAAGGATGCCTGTAGTCCTGCCAGATTGAAGGTCTTCGTTGCTGATGTGCAGGTTATGGTAATTTCCGATGCTTCTTTTGAGATTGAAGCAGTGGGAATGTGTTTGTTTCCCCAAAGTAAAAGGTCGGAGTGTATCTCATCAGAAATTATCAGTACACCATACCTTTGGCATAGTTCAGTGATACGCTCAAGCTCAGACCTTGTCCATATCTTTCCGATAGGATTATGAGGACTGCATAGGATGAAAATCCTGGGATTTTCCTTTAGCTTCTCTTCAAAGTCATTAAAATCGATTGAATATCTTCCATCGGATTCTACAAGCTTACTTTCAAGGACAGTTCTGCCCCACGCTTCTATGACCTCATAGAATTCCGGGTATACAGGTGTCTGGATCAAAACCTTGTCATCAGGTGAAGTGAATTCCCTGACAATTACTGACAGTGTAGGTACCACACCAGGGCTGAAGCTTATAAGGTTCTTGTTGACATCCCATGAGTTCCGGCTCTTTTGCCAGGTACAGAATGCCTCATAGTATGAATCAGGACGTGTGGTGTATCCGTAGATTCCCTGTTCGGCTCTGGATCGTATTGCCTCCTGAATAGGTTCAGCTACCTTGAAGTCCATGTCTGCAATCCACAGTGGTATTACATCATTTGTCTTGAATTTTTTCATCCTTTCATCGTACTTGGCTGAGAAGTTTTTGTTTCGGTCAATGATTTCGTTGAAATTGTACTGCAATGTTATCCTCCTTTGTTTTCATTATTTGTTTCACAGAAGGTATAGCAATATGCATGCCAATTCGAATTTTTATCAATTACCTAAGAATCAGTTAATTTTATACTCATTACTGGTTCAATTATTGTAAGTGAAAGAAGAAATAGAGAGATTAATTGGTTAAAGTATAACCACTTTAACCAATTAACTTTAATATTTAGTTCTCATCTCGCTAAAAACACTAATTCCTTTGCTATTTATTTTGCTTCCGCCTCTTCCTTTTGAGATTTTTATCAGGGAAAGTCCGTCAAGCTTGTTTAAAATATCCCGTATTTCCTGCTGGGACAAATAAATACCGTTGCTGTCAGCCATCTCTGCTATCGAATTCCTGCCGATGGTTTCGTGCTTAACATATGCTTCATTGAGGCATTCGAGAACAAAGAGATAGTCATCTAACCTGTTGCCAGCTATTCTCAGGAGAAGCTCGGATTCATAGCTTCCGCTGTTGCCTGACAAGGATTTGGCTGGCCTGGATATACAAGAATGGAAGCTCTGAGGCAGGTCCTCGCATTCAATGACATTCTTGTCGAGATATGCGAGATACTCCACATAGTTCCTGAGTTCTCTGATATTTCCATTCCAGCTGTGAGTCATAAATGCTTTTTCGGCATTATTTGAAAGTTCGAATCGTCCGCCAAATTCCTTCCGGAATACATGGAATAGAAGCATTATGTCATCACCTCTTTCTCTTAAAGGAGGCAATTGAACAGGAAGGGTATTAAGCCTGTAATAAAGGTCCTTCCTGAAAATACCTGAAGCAACCAGGTCATCAAGGGATTCGTTGGAGGCTGCAATTATCCTTACATCTACTGTTATTATCTTGTTTCCTCCAACTCTCATGACTTCACCTTCCTGAATTACTCGAAGGAGCTTTATCTGGAGAGCGGGACTCATACCCTCGACCTCGTCAAGGAAAATGGTTCCTTTGTGAGCAAACTCAAAGAGCCCCAGCTTCCCGCCTTTTCTGGCTCCGGTGAATGCCCCGTCCTCATATCCGAAGAGCTCGCTTTCAAGCAGGTTATCAGGCATGGCAGCACAGTTGATGGCTATAAAAGGATATTCCTTCCTGGCAGAGCTGTTGTGTATTGCCTGGGCGAACAGCTCCTTGCCTGTTCCGCTTTCCCCGGTTATCAGGACAGATGAATTGGTCTTAGCCATTTTTTCAGCTATGGATTTAGACCTTATGATAACTTCGCTGTTTCCGATAATATCATCAAATTCGTACTTGGCCTTATGTCCCTTGTTGAGCAGCTGTATTCTGAGGTTGTGCTGCTTAGTCTCTTCTTCAGTGAATCTTTGAATAGTGGCAAATGAACCCATATATTCTGAACCGCGGATAACCGGGGATATAGAATAGTTGATGTCGACTCCCTTTATCCTTACGAGACGGTTCTCAATCTTTTTCCTTGATTTTCTGCATTCTTCGAATGGAATGAACGGAACAGCTTCAGAAGCAGGCTGGTTGACTAAGCTTTCAGGATTTATTCCAGCTATGTCACAGGCCTTGGGGTTGCAGGCGAAAATATAGCTGTTCTCGTCTACTCCGATTATTCCGTCGTCCATGATGTTAAGCAGTATCTCAAACTGGCTTTCAAGCCTCAGGGACCTGCCGAAAAGCTGGTCAAAGCTATAGTTATTGGCGGCAATAGACCTG
Organism: Youngiibacter multivorans; assembly: GCF_017873395.1. Taxonomy (GTDB): domain Bacteria; phylum Bacillota; class Clostridia; order Clostridiales; family Clostridiaceae; genus Youngiibacter; species Youngiibacter multivorans. The sequence goes on from NZ_JAGGKC010000017.1 coordinate 5,228, forward strand.
AAGTAGCTTCTGAATTGCTCTCGTTCAAGAAGAAAGTCAAACCTCAGCCTAAGCGCTATCTCAACTACCGTTGTAGATGCGAGAACCCTCTGACCCAGGTTAATTATTTTTTCGACGTCCTCCGGCACATATCTGCACTCGTCTGGTGTCACTGCAAGCTTAAAACCGCTTGGAGGAATGCAGCCAGGGAAACATGGTGTGAACTTGATATGATTTATTCCAAGCTGGCTGAGACGTGTAATTGCCTCACGCACCATCTTCTCGCTCAGGTTAACGAACAGGGCCTCAGTACCTTCAGGAAGCTCAAGAAGCACCTCAATGGCCTTCCTTGTATATGTCACTTCGATTTCAACCATCGGTCGTCCCTGAGGAATATATCTCTGGAGATCCGACATGCTTTCGAAGGCATCAGTTGAAACCACATACAGGTCAGCATCAGCGATGTCCTTGACCGACCCATTTCTCACGTGGTAGGAGGATGTAACTACGAGCTCTCCGAAAAGATCGATTATCTGGTTTTCATAAAATTTTGATGCTACCTTATCCCATGCTATTACCGTGATTCTTTTCTTTATGATAACCACCCTTTCGATACTAGTGTAGAAAATGTCATCTCTCAGAGAAAGTGTATGTCAAAGATGATGAATCTACAAGCAGCTTTTTTGGCATGCATTTTGCTTATACAGTATCAAGACAAAAGTCAGGAAAGGATGATAAGGAATGTTGTCAGGAAAAGAATTGATAGAGCTTTTAAAAAAGGAGGTGGTACCGGCTCTGGGCTGCACCGAACCCGTATCAGTGGCACTAGCGGCTGCCTCAGCTGCGAATGCTGTTGGAGGTGATATAAAATCAATAAAGGTAACGGTGAATCCAAATGTATTCAAGAATGGAATGTCAGTTGGAATTCCTGGATTCGATAAGGTTGGGCTCAAGTATGCGGCATCACTGGGGGCATGTCTTAGAAATCCTGAAAAGGGACTCCGGCTTCTGGAGGACCTTGATGAAAAAATGAGATCGAAGACGGATAGCATAGTAGGTGAATCAAGGGTTGAGGTTATTATTGACTATTCAAAGACCCTTATTTATGTCAATGTTGAAATCGTCACTGAAAATGGAATGGGAACTGCCACTATAAGGAATACACATTCTAACATCGAATATGTGAGCGTCAATGATAAGGTCCTGATAAACCTGAATAGAGGGCTCGCAGATGAAAGTGATCTATATACCAGGCTTAAAAAGATGAAGATAAAGGAAATCAGGGAGCTTGTGGATTCGATTGACATCGGCAGCCTTTACTTCATGATGGATGGAGTCGATATGAATGAGAGGATTGCCGAGTTTGGAATGAATGGCGAGGGAGGTTTAGGCATAGCCGGAGCAATGAAGGAAATGACATCAGGCAATATAATGGGGGACAACCTGCAAAGCAGGATAATGATGAAGACAGCAGCCTGTGCCGAGAGCAGAATGTCAGGGTGCCCTCATGCGGTCATGAGCAGCGCTGGAAGCGGCAACCACGGGATTACAGCTATCATACCCGTCGTTGAGCTTGCAGCTTATAACAGCAATACCAGGGAAGAGCTGATCAGGGCGATTGCATTCTCACACGCACTTAATGTGTACATCAAGCAATATACAGGAAAGCTCTCAGCAACCTGCGGCTGTGGTGTATCTGCCGCATCAGCTGCCGCGGCTGCCATGACAAAGCTTCTTGGCGGTAATGACAGGCAGATTGAGGGAACAATAATAAACATGGCTGGAAATCTTACAGGAATGATTTGTGATGGCGGTAAAGTTGGGTGTGCGCTTAAGCTTGCAACAGCCAGTGGGGCTGCTCTTATGAGTGCATACTTGTCCATGAGAGGAGTCGTCATCTCGCCTACTGATGGAATTGCAGGAAACAGCGCCGAAGAGGCAATATTCAATATGGGACTTGTGAGCAATCCGGGGATGATGCAGACTGATAAGGTTATTCTTGAGATAATGACAAGGAATTCCTGATTAGTTTGAACTATCTTTATTAGATAAATTCCAGAGGTAAGACGGATATTAAGGCAGCTTATTTACACAGCCAGAATCATGGTGGTGCAATACTGAACTTCACTTCTTCGGGTCAAATTTCAGTATTGCATGCATCATTTCCAACATCATTTTCAGCTCGTTTTTTGACTGCATAAAATTTTAGAAAAATCCATTGACAGTTGCATGGATAACCTCTATAATAAGTTTTGTTCTGAAAAATTACTGCACGCGGTGATTTGAAGAAACCAATACGTATCAGCAACATTCTTGCAGCATACGTTTTGATTATAGTAAATTTGCGATAGGTCAGACCGTCGTGATTTACATCTATCTGGTGTCTATGACTTTGAGGGTTACACCCGTTCCCATTCCGAACACGACGGTTAAGCCTCAAGGTGCTGATGATACTGCAGGGGAAGCTCTGTGGGAAAGTAGGTCGTCGCCAGATTCCGGATCTTTAGCTCAGTTGGTTAGAGCAACCGGCTCATAACCGGTCGGCCCGGGGTTCGAGTCCCTGAAGGTCCACCATGGGGGTATAGCTCAGTTGGGAGAGCACCTGTTTTGCACGCAGGGGGTCAAGAGTTCGAGTCTCTTTATCTCCACCACAAAAGAAGCGTCTTAGGACGCTTTTTTTGTTGCCATGAAATTTGAAATTTGTACAATAATTGGTGAATAATTTATCATTCTATGTTTGACAGTCAAAACAATTGGTGTTATATTTTATGAAATGATACAAGTCTTCAGGGCGGGGCGAAATTCCCCACCGGCGGTAAAGCCCGCGAGCCTATATGGCAGATTCGGTTAAATTCCGAAGCCGACAGTAAAGTCTGGATGGAAGAGGACAAGAATAGGACGCATGCGTCTATATTTGGCTTTTTCGGGTTCTGAAGATATTCAGGACCCTTTTTTGTTTTTCCGCAAATACTGATTTGACAACTGCATGCTGGTTTGTGATTTGCTTTTAAGTGGAGGAATCAATATGGACATGGATTATATGGACAGAGCTCTTGAGCTGTCCAGGAGAGGTGAAGGAAGAGTAAATCCCAATCCTCTGGTAGGTGCAGTAATAGTAAAGAATGGCAGGATAATCGGTGAAGGCTGGCATGAATACTATGGAGGTCCGCATGCGGAAGTCAATGCTGTAAGGAATGCTGCAGAGGATGTACGAGGTTCTACCATATACGTGACTTTGGAACCCTGCTCTCACTACGGAAAAACTCCTCCATGCGCAGAGCTCCTTCGAGCAAAGGGATTTGGAAGAGTTGTAGTTGCCATGACTGACCCGAATCCTTTGGTGGCTGGAAAAGGAATTGAAATTCTGAGGGAAGCTGGTATTAAAGTTGATGTAGGCTTGCTTGAGGCGAAAGCGCGGAAGCTAAATGAGATCTTCATCAAGTATATACTTACAAAGCAGCCGTTCGTGATAATGAAAAGCGCAATGACACTCGACGGGAAGACAGCGACATCCGGAGGAGAGTCCAAGTGGATAACAGGGAAAGAATCCAGAGAATACGTGCACAGGATCCGAAACAGGGTATCTGGAATTATGGTTGGAATAGGAACACTGCTTTCTGACGATCCTTCCCTTACTGCAAGGACCGAGGATGGATGTGACCCTGTAAGGATCATCGTCGATTCAAGGCTGCGAATACCAATGGATGCGAAGGTTCTGAATTCTCCAGGCAAAACAATCATTGCAACAACAGAGGATTATGACAGGAGAAGGTACGAGGAACTTGAGGAACTGGATTCTGTAGAGGTACTCATTGCCGGTAAGTCTGGTATGGGTGTGGACCTTAAGCACCTTATGTCACACCTCGGAGCAAAAGGTATAGACAGTGTGCTCCTGGAGGGTGGATCTGAACTTAACTGGTCAATGGTAAATGAGGGGCTAGTCGACAAGGTAATGACTTTCATAGCACCAAAGATCCTCGGAGGCTGTGAATCAAAGACACCTGTAGGAGGACCTGGATTTCCAGGGCTTGATGATGCACTTGTCCTGCAGGATATTGAGGTCACAAGGTTTGGAGTTGATACCCTTATAGAGGGATATGTGAGAAGAGGTGAGAATGATGTTCACGGGACTTGTTGAAGAAATAGGGTATATGGAATCAGTGGTGCATTCAGGCAATTCGATGAAGATAAAGATCAAGGCATCCAGGGTTCTGGAAAATGTCAAAAATGGCGATTCAATAAGCACCAATGGAGTCTGCCTTACTGTCACATCCTTTGATGCATCATCATATACAGCCGATGTGATGCCGGAGACTTTGAGACTTACTAATCTTGGCAGCCTGGTCAAGGGTAGCCCGGTTAACCTTGAAAGGGCCATGATGGCAGGTGACCGCTTCGGTGGGCATATCGTATCTGGTCATATAGATGGAATAGGACATGTAAGGAACTTCAGGGAAGAAGACAATGCTACCTGGATATCTGTGGAATGTCCTGATGAACTTCTGAAGTACATAGTGGCAAAAGGCTCGATAGCTATGGATGGAACAAGTCTGACAGTAGTTGATACTGACAGCAGCGGATTCAGGGTCTCGATAATACCGACGACAAAGGATGAAACGGCACTTCTGAAAAAGAAGACCGGTGATCCGATAAACCTTGAATGCGACATACTTGGCAAATATGTGGAAAGGCTGCTTTCTTTCAGAGATAACGGAAAGAAGGACATAAGCATGGATTTTCTGAAGGATAACGGTTTTCTGTAGGAGGAGAGGAAATGTTCAACACAATAGAAGAAGCGCTGAAGGATATCATGGAAGGCAAGATCGTTGTAGTAGTGGATGATGAGGACAGGGAGAATGAAGGTGACCTTCTTATGGCTGCAGACAGGGTCACACCGGAGGCTGTCAACTTCATGGCTACCTACGGCAGAGGGCTCATATGCGTGCCGATAACGGGAAAGAGGGCATTGGAGCTTGATTTCTGCAATATGGTTGAGAATAGCACTGACCCCAAAAAAACAGCATTCACTGTATCGGTTGATTCGAACAGGTCGACTACAGGCATATCAGCCTATGAGAGGTCTGCAACAATAAGTCATATAATGGAGCCGGGGGCAAAGCCTGATGAATTCAACAGACCGGGACATATTTTCCCGCTTGTTGCGAGAGAAGGCGGTGTCCTTGTAAGGGCAGGTCATACTGAAGCTGCTGTTGACATGGCTCGTCTTGCCGGGTTTTCTCCAGCCGGAGTAATCTGCGAGATAATGAAAGATGACGGACATATGGCAAGGGTACCGGAGCTTGAGGTATTCTGTGAAAAGCATGGACTGAAGCTTGTGACAATAAAGGACCTCATAGAATACAGGAGAACCAAAGAGATACTGGTGGAAAAGGTAGCTGAAACGATTCTGCCGACAAAGTATGGAAGCTTCAAAATGGTCGGATATGTAAGCAAGGTAAACGGTGAACATCATGTTGCCCTTGTAAAGGGGGATGTTACAACCCCGGAGCCGGTTCTATGCAGAGTACACTCTGAATGCCTTACAGGCGATGCATTCGGCTCAATGAGATGCGATTGCGGCGAGCAGCTTGCCGAGGCATTGAAAAGGATAGAGAGCGAAGGAAGAGGCATCCTGCTCTATATGAGACAGGAAGGCAGAGGAATAGGCCTCATTAACAAGATTAAGGCTTATGCGCTTCAGGACCAGGGTATGGACACCGTTGAAGCCAACCTTGCTCTTGGCTTCCAGGAAGACCTGAGGGACTATGGAATAGGAGCTCAGATACTTTATGACCTTGGAGCCAGGGAGCTGAAGCTTATGACTAACAATCCCCATAAGGTAATTGGACTTTCAGGATATGGCATCAGGATCACCGAGAGGGTTCCGATACAGCTTAACCATAATGAAGTGAATGAATTCTACATGAAGACTAAAAAAGAAAAGATGGGCCACGAGCTTAATTTTGAGGAGGAATAGAAATGAAGGTTTATGAAGGAAAGCTGATTTCAGAAGGCAAAAGATACGGTATTGTAGTTGGAAGGTTCAATGAGTTCATTGGCGGAAAGCTTTTGTCCGGAGCATTGGACGGACTTAGGCGCCATGGTGTTTCCGAAGAAGATATCGAAATATCATGGGTTCCGGGAGCTTTTGAAATACCTCTGATTGCGAAGAAGATGGCAGCCGGTGGAAAGTACGATGCTGTAATATGCCTCGGTGCAGTAATAAAGGGATCGACACCGCACTTTGACTATGTTTCAAGTGGAGTCTCCAAGGGAGTTGCACATGTATCCCTTGAAACAGGAATACCTGTAATATTCGGAGTCCTGACTACAGATACCATCGAACAGGCTATAGAAAGAGCAGGAACAAAGGCTGGAAACAAGGGCTTTGATGCTGCAGTAACCGCAGTCGAGATGGTCAATCTTATCGGAGAGCTTGATGGCTAGAAAAGCACTGTCGGGAATCAGGACTGTATATTTTGATTTCGACGGGACGATACATGAAAGCAACATGGTATATGCACCAGCCTTCAGAAAAGCCTACAGATACCTTGTAGATGAAGGAAAGGCTGATGAAAGGACCTTCACAGACAAGGAGATTTCAATATGGCTGGGGTATTCAAGGACCGAAATGTGGAAGAGCTTCATGGGACACCTGGAGGAGGACTACAGAAAGGCTGCTGGAGAGATGATCGGCAGGACCATGAGAGAGGGTATCGAGGAAGGGACTGCAAGGCTTTATGAAGGAGCTTGTCATGTTCTTTCCGAGTTGATGAAAAGGGGATATGTTCTTGTATTTTTAAGCAACTGCGGCAGAAAATACATGGAGACATCTTCCAAAGCATTTGGACTTGAAAAATACTTTGATTCGATGATCTGTTCTGAAGACCATGGATATATCCCGAAGGATGAGATACTAAAGGCTGTTATGGGTAATTTTCCAATGGGGCAGGTTATCGTGGGCGACAGGTTCCATGATGTGGAATCAGGAGTAAGGAACGGTATCCCTTCCATATTCTGCGAATATGGGTATGGAAGTAAAGATGAGGGGAAGGAGGCTACCTATAGTATCAAGGACATCAGGGAGCTTCTTGATATTCTCCCCTGATTCATTTACACACAGCAGCTCATATGGTAAAATACGCTGTACAACAAAATAAAAGACAGTTCGTAACCATCCTGTCTATAAACAAAACTAGGATCAGCTGATTTTGGCTTTTATTATGGTGCGCTCTACGCACCATTTTTTATTGTCACGGCATCCTTTTTGTTCAGGCAGGCCCGGTTTCGACAAAAGGGAGAAGAAATGCAGACAACACAAAAAAGAGAAAATATGGTACCAGTCCTTAACAAGACTTCAAAGCTTGCGATATCAGGAATAGTGGTTTCAGCCTATGTGGTAATCATGTACCTGACCCAGGGATTTGCCTTTGGTCAATACCAGATCAGGATAGCTACCGGGCTTTATGCGCTTGCAGCGGTTCATCCGTTTCTTGTGGTTCCGCTGGGACTTGCAAACCTGCTGAGCAATACGCTCATGGGAGGCCTTGGAATGCTCGACATGGTGGGAGGGCTGGCAGCCGGTTTGCTGACTGCAGCTCTTTGCAGGTTATTAGGAAGATACAACATATATCTCTCTGCCATCCCTGTTATGGTAGTACCTACATTACTGGTTCCCGTATGGCTTTCATACATACTTGGGCTGCCTTATCTCATGCTTGTTGCAAGCCTTTCAGTTGGCCAGGCTGTCTCAGGTATAGCAGGGGCATTGCTCGCATCACGTCTGAAGGGAAGGATATAGCATGGGTATGGAAAATGACCTGTCTCTTCTTGGAAACAGGGATGTAACCTATAGATTCGACTATACTCCCGAAGTTCTCGAGACATTCATCAATAAGCACCAGGATAATGACTATTTCGTCAAGTTCAACTGTCCAGAATTCACCAGCCTTTGTCCCATTACCGGACAGCCTGATTTTGCTACCATATATATATCGTACGTTCCTGATGTGAAAATGGTTGAAAGCAAGTCTCTCAAACTATATCTGTTCAGTTTCAGGGATAGAGGAGATTTCCATGAGGACTGCATGAACATAATCATGAAGGACCTTGTCAGGTTAATGGATCCCAAATATATCGAGGTATGGGGAAAGTTCACACCAAGAGGCGGAATTTCAATAGACCCTTACTGCAATTATGGTAAAAAGGGTACCAGATGGGAAAGCGTCGCAGACAGACGGCTTGAAGAGCATGACATGTATCCTGAGAAAGTAGACAACAGATAAACACAGCCTGCAGAATAATTTCTGCAGGCTGTATTTCATTCACCCATCGCGTAGAGAAGGATCCTTCTTGTCCTGGGACCGTCAAATTCACAGAACAGCACCGACTGCCATAGTCCAAGGTCCGGATAGCCGTTGGTAATGATTATAGTTACTGAACATCCGATAGTCGAACTTTTGATATGAGCCGTCGAATTGCCCTCCATGTGCATGAAGCTTTTATCTTCCGGGAATGCCTTTGATAGCCCGAGCAGGATGTCTCTGGCCACATCACCGTCGGAACCGTCATTTACTGTGATAGCTCCTGTAGTGTGGTGGGAAAATACAGTTAGCAATCCTGACTTTATGCCCGTTTCCTTCACGAAGCTGCGAACCTTTTCCGTTATGTCTACAAGCTCTTCTTTCTTTGAGGACTTGATTTCAATCTCTGACTTTTTGGTTATCATGTTATCACCGCCTGGTTTGATATTTTATGTATGAGTAGGAAGGGTAACATAAGCCTGAAGTGATATGATATTGACTATAATCCCGATATATCTGTTAATTTGATTATACTCCAATGAAAAGTTACAAGTATTGAGTTGGCCAATTGTTTATAAGTTATTAATTTTATTCATTTTGCAAAGAATGAGATATAATCAGATTATAGACTTAAGTTAGGCGGTGGAGAATGCTTGGAAGGGTAAGGCAGTTCCTGATTCATATTTCAGGGACATTCAAAAGGCTGGATGAAAATTATCTGGTCGAGCATCTTGATAAGGAACAGCTGCTGTTGTTTCTAAAGCTGTCAAAGTCAGATGCGCAGCACAGCATAAGGGTTGCCAAGGCAATGGAGAAGCATGCCCCGGAGGAGCTGAAGTATGTCTATGCAGGCATCGGATTATTTCACGACATCGGCAAGACAATAAGACCGCTGTCTGTAATCGAGAAAGTAATACTGGTGCTTGTTCATGCGGTAATGAAGGATGGCTTAAGGAAGCTAGTCAGGTTTAAGTCTGTCGAGTCATATCTTGGACATGGGAGATCTGGAGCTGAAATTCTTGAAATGAGAGGAATTTTCTATAACACACCCTGGGTTAGGGATGTTGTGCGGTTTCACCACGATTTGCCTGAGCATTACTCAGATGACGATGAAATTAACAGCAAGTTCAATAAAGCAATGGACTCACTTAAACTGGCAGACAATGACAACTGATAATAGTAACACCCGGGTGTAATTCCGGGGGAGGGAATCTGGTATGAGCATCAAGAGAACGACAAAAAACAAGAAGAACATGATTATAGGAGCTGCAGTTGCAGTAATTGCGCTGCTGCTGGCATCATCATCACTGATTGCCGAACTTCAATGGTTCAATGAGGTTGGCTATACAAGGACTTTTCTGACACGGGCAATGGCTGTTGTTGCACTGACCGTACCGATTTTTCTGATACTTTTTATTATCTCCTTTCTATATTTCAAAGGGATAACAAAGAAGTATGATTCTGCGGTATATCCTCCAAAGCCGGCAAAGGAAATTGCTGCCAGAAACATGACCTTCAACCTTGCAGCTGGTGTATTTTTCCTATTCATTTCAGTAAACATAGCTTTGAATTACTGGTATGTCATACTGCAGTTCCTAAACAGCGTGGATTTCAACATAGCTGACCCGATTTTCGGAATGGACGTGTCATTCTATGTCTTCAAGCTGCCGCTCCTTAATCTGCTTATATCTGTTTCCAGGACAATAATAGTCGTAATCGGAATAATCACGGTTGCGGTATATCTTGTGATTTCCGCATCATCATCTCTTGGAAGACTTGACCTAAGGGATGTTAAGGGGAATTTCGAGGTAATGAAGACCGGATTCATTCAGTTTGCAGGAAAACCGTTGGCAGTGCTTGCGGCAATATTCCTTGTCCTCACATCCGTTGATTATTATCTTGCTTCCTTCGATATCATGTACAGCCCAAGAGGTGTGGTTTTCGGACCTGGCTATACAGATGTGAAGGTGGAGGTTCCTTTCCTTTATATTCTTGCTGGTTTGTCGCTTCTTTCAGCTGCTGTGGTAGCTTATGGAGTGATAAAGAAGAATGCAAAATTCATACTTGTTCCTATAGCTGCGATTTTTGTGATGAACGTTATTGAAGGCATAGCGATAATCGGGGTCCAGTCCGTTGCGGTAACTCCAAATGAGCTTGAAAAGGAACGTCCATATATAAGCAACAATATAGAAATGACCAGGAAGGCGTTCGGACTCGATAAGATAGAGATAAGGACGTTTGATGCGAATAAGACCCTTACAAAGGATACTCTTGAACAAAACCGTGATGTTGTAGATTCAATAAAGATCAACTCATACGACCAGACTCTCAAGTTCATACAGCAGACTCAGGTAATCAGATATTATTATGACTTCAACGATGTCGATATCGACAGGTATACCATAAATGGAGAGAAGAAGCAGGTGTTCCTTTCCGCAAGGGAGATTGACACAAGCATAATTGATCCGGCGACATGGCAGAACAAGCATCTTTTCTATACTCATGGCTACGGTGTGATCATGAGCGATGCTTCCACGGTTACGAGCCAGGGGCAGCCGAGTTTCCTGATGAAGGACATACCGACTACCAACTCGACGGATATCCCGATTGAAAATCCGAGACTCTACTTTGGAGAACTTACATCAGATTATACGATAGTAAATACGGATATTGAGGAATTCGACTACCCGAAGGGCGGAGAGAATGAGACCTACAGGTATACCGGTGATTCGGGGGTAAAGCTGGGATTCCTGAACAAGGTGCTGTATTCCATAGTTGAGCAGGAGCCCAAGATACTGATTTCATCCATAGTCAACAGCGACTCCAGGATATTACGCAGGAGGAACATTGTCGACAGGGTATCTGCGATAGCTCCTTTCCTTGCCTATGATGAAGACCCGTATCTTGTGATTGCGGACAGCAAGCTTTACTGGATAATGGATGCGTATACTACCTCATCAAGATTCCCATATGCACAGACCTTTGACGGCTACAATTATATAAGGAATTCTGTAAAGGTAACAGTAGACGCATACACCGGAGAAGTGAATTTCTACCTGTCCGATAAGAATGATCCTATCGCACTAAGCTTCAACAAGATATTTGGAGGCCTGTTCCAGGACATGTCGCTCATGCCTGAAAGCATAAAGGTTCACATAAAGTATCCTGAGAACCTATTCGAATATCAGGCTGTTGTAATGGAGAGATACCATGTGACCGATCCGAACGTTTTCTATAACGGAGAAGACATCTGGGAGAGGTCCAAGAGTACAAAGACTGTAGTTGATGAAAAGTCTGTCAGCGATGCGTACAGCCTGTTCACAAGATTCCCAGGGGAAGATGAGCTGGAGCTCATTTTTACCGACTACTACACTATCAAGGGTAAGGAGAACATGGTAGCTATTGTCAGCGCCAGAATGGATGGGGAGAACTACGGAAAGATAGTGGAGTTCAAATTCCCTCCGCAGAAGACGGTATCGAGCCCATACCTGTTCAGGAACAAGCTCAATCAGGACACTACCATATCGAAGGAGTTAAGTCTGCTTGATGCAAGAGGCTCGGCAGTCAATTTTGGAGATATTGTAATTACCCCGATCAATGATTCCCTGCTTTATGTAGTACCCCTTTACCTGGTAGCTGAAGGGGAGAATTCAATTCCTGAAGTCAAGAGGGTCATAGTATCCAATGATGACAGGATCGTAATCGCTGAATCCCTGGATAAGGGACTCGAGGACCTGTTCGGATACGGACCCGGCGGAGAGACTCCGGGAGAGCCAGGAGAGCCTGGTGAGGTGCCTGGAGACCTTGTGCAGCAGGCTCTGCAGCTTTATGAAGCTGCTCTTGAAGCTCAGCGTGCAGGTAACTGGGCTGAGTATGGAAGATTGATTGAAGAGCTTGGAAAGGTCATTGAGGGGCTGCAGAATTAGGAGGACTAAATATGGATTATGATGTGGTGATCCTTGGCGGTGGTCTTGTAGGCTGTTCGCTGGCTTATGAGCTTTGCAAGTACAGCCTCAATATTGCTGTAATAGAGAAGAATTTTGACATTGCTGAAGATGCTGCTCTGTTCAACTCATCCCTTATACTTGATGGAAAGGATGAAGAGGATGAGTCTGTATTCAGGAGAATCAGGGAAAGCGCCGAAGCGCTTGGAAGAATGTCCGAAGCGCTCGGTGTATTCCACGAGAAGGTTCCTTCATTCACGATTTACAGGGACAAGGAAGAAGCGAGAAGAGTCTATGACAGGGCTGTCCAGAGAGGAATTGAAGGAGTGAGTCTGCTTTCAGAGGATAACCTCGTAAAAAGGAATCCGCTGATCAAGGATGATCCGTCGTGTATAATATATTCAGAAAACACCGGCGTAATCGCTCCGTATGATTATGCCACTGCGATGGCTGAGATAGCTTTTGATAATGGTGTCAGCTTCAGGCTTGAGGAAGAGGTTACTGATATCCAGAGACAGGCAAGAGGTGGAATGAAAATTACCACAAACAAGAACAAATACACTTCCAAGCTGGTAATCAAAACCACATTCGGCGACAGATACACGATCAAGCATGAGGATTCAGTGATGTTCCCTACCGAAATTCTCGAGAATATGCTTATCGAGAAGGATTTTAGAGGTGAAATAAGAAATATTATAACAAGATACAAATCAAACGGGGAAGTCGTAACAATACTTCCCAGCTCAACCAACAAGCTGGTCGCTTCTTTCAGGACCAATGAGAGGAAGGAATTCTCCGGAGTCAAGAAAGAGGTTGAAAGTGTAATAGGACCGTTTCCTGCCGAAAGGGTAGATATACTGAATCAGACAATATACTGGAAGGAGCCGGTTTTCCTGGACTGCGAAATCGCAGATAAGGGATATATCCATGTTCAGGCAAAGAACTACTCTGTTGATTCGATCATAACATCGCTCACGAGAGATACGGTAAATGCCGTAGTTGAAGGCTTCAAGGCAATGCCGGTGTCCGAATTCAAATCGAAGACAAGGGAGTATTACAGGTTCAGTGAAATGACAGACAAGGAAAGGAACGAGCTTATAAGGATAGACCCGAAATACGGAAACATGGTCTGCCTGTGCTCGAATGTCACAGAAGGAGAAATAGTGGATTCCATCAGGCGTCCATTGGGAGCAAGGACTGTTGAAGGTGTAAGAAGAAGAACCAGGATGGTCTTTGGAAGATGCCAGGGCTCACATTGTCTTACCAAGGTTGTAAGGATACTTGCCAGAGAGCTTGATAAGAACCCTATGGACATCATGAACGACAAGAAGAATTCCCAGGTCATCGCTTCGAGGATCAAGGAATTCGACACGATGTAGGAGGTTGAAGGTGGAAAAGGAGTACTACACAAGCGTCATTAGGCTAAAGGGTGACCCTAACGTAAGGATGGTTCCGGTAAAGAGCACGGAGCCAATGGAAACAACACTCTTCATAGAATGCTCCAAGGTGCTTTCGAGAGTGTATGCCGGCACACCGGTAAAAAAGGGCGACATAATATGCAGCAACATACTGAATACGGGAATCGACATCATAGCTACCAAAAGCGTTGGGATGTTGACCTTTAATCTGGATGGAGATATAATCTAAGAATACAGAATTAAACCGTTGAAGAGATAAGTAGCCTTTAAAAAAGCAGTCAGAGACAGGGTGGTTTGGTGAAAACCCGATGCTTGATACAGGTGAATCCGCCTCGGAGGGGCTGCGAAGAGCAGCACGGTCACACCGTTACATGTACTTAAGGATGGTTATTACCATTAAATTAGGGTGGCACCGCGAGTCATATCGTCCCTTAGGATGATATGGCTTTTTCATATCCAAAATTACCCGAAATATGCCTGTTCAGGCGAATAAATCAAATGGAGGAATAAAAAAATGCTGGACATCAAAAGGATAAGAAACAATCCTGAAGAGATAAAGAGGCTTATGGCCAACAGGGGAGAGACCTTGGACCTTTCGGACATCGACAAGGTCGTAGCACTTGATGAGGAAAGAAGGCAGATACTTGTAAATGTGGAGGCTGACAAATCGAGAAGGAATCAGGTCTCATCTGAGATCCCAAAGCTTAAGAAGGCCGGACAGGATACTTCGGCTATCATGGCTGAAATGAAGGCTCTGGGAGATGAAGTCAAGATTCTTGACCAAAAGGTAAAGGACATTGATGCTGAAATCGAATATATAATGCTGAGACTGCCTAACATTCCAAATGAGCTTGTACCGGATGGAGCGACTGATGCAGATAATCTGGAGATCAAAAGATGGGGAGAGCCAAAATCCTTTGGCTTTGATCCCAAGGCACATTGGGATATAGGCACAGACCTCGATATCCTTGACTTTGAAAGGGCAGGCAAGATTACAGGTTCAAGGTTTACGATCCTGAAGGGATTTGGCTCTTCACTTGAAAGGGCTGTAATCAACTATTATCTTGATACCCATACTGATTATGGCTACAAGGAAATATTCCCTCCATTCATGGTAAACAGGACTTCAATGACAGGTACCGGACAGCTTCCTAAATTCGAAGAGGATGCATTCAAGGTAACTAACGATGACTATTTCCTTATACCGACTGCTGAGGTGCCGGTAACCAACATGTACAGGGATGAAACCTTCTCAGGCGACGACCTGCCACTGAAGCATGTTGCATATTCTGCCTGTTTCAGGGCAGAGGCAGGATCTGCAGGAAGGGATACGAGAGGTCTTATCAGGCAGCACCAGTTCAACAAGGTGGAGCTGGTCAAGTTCACAAAGCCAGAGGATTCCTATGCGGAGCTTGATAAGCTTGTAGAGGATGCTGAAAGAGTCCTTCAGGGTCTTGGAATACCATACAGGATCGTCAGGATATGCAAGGGCGACCTTGGTTTCACCGCAGCCCTCAAGTATGACATAGAAGTCTGGATGCCAAGCTATAACAGGTATGTTGAGATTTCAAGCTGTTCGAACTTTGAGGATTTCCAGTCAAGAAGGATAAATATCAAGTACAAGGAAACCCCGAAAGACAAGCCTCAGTTTGTCCATACTCTCAATGGTTCAGGTGTTGCAATAGGAAGGACTGTTGCAGCAATCCTCGAGAACTTCCAGAATGAGGATGGCACAGTCACTATACCTGAAGTACTCAGGCCATATCTGAAAGGAAAAGAAACCATAACAAAGTAATAAACATACTGGAACTAAATAGCAAAGAATGATTGATACACCCCATGCCTCCGATACTGTATTATAATGGTATCAGCACGGGGTGTAATTTTACTTAAGGAGCAATGTTTTGAAGGCAAGTATAAGGACTTATGGGACTACTAAAGACAGGCTTGGGGGAGCAAAATGGCTTGAGGTTGATGTGCCTGAAAAAACCAGCATAAGAGAGCTGATGTCCATACTTGGAATTGCTGACGATGAAATCATGGCAGTCATGATGGATGGAAGATTTCTGGATAGAGATGATCACCTAAATGAAGGAGACAGGCTTCAGCTGCTTCCGTTTATCGGCGGGGGCTGAGGAGCAGGAAATGGGGGGGTAACAGATGAAAATACTAAGAGTAAACATGGAAACAGGTTCAATCAGACTGGAAGAGCTTTCAGAAAAATACAGGCTTCTCGGTAACAGAGGTCTTGTATCTTCACTGATCTATAATGAAGTCAGCCCGACATGCAGTCCTATTGGCCCTAACAACAAGCTGTACATAGCTTCAAGCCCTCTTGAAGGATTTGGGGTAACAAGCACTGGAAGAATATCGGTTGGCGCTAAGAGTCCGCTTACTGGAGGCATCAAGGAAGCAAATGCCGGCGGTACTGCAGGCTCAAGGATGGCAAGGCAGGGTCTTCGTGCAATCGCCATAGAAGGAGCTTCTGAGGGCTCCTGGATACTCAGGATATCATCATCAGGCTCTGAACTTCTTGAAGCATCCGAATATGCAGGTCTTGGGACGTATGAGACAACAAAAAGGCTGCTGGACAGATATGGAAGAGATTCATCAGTAATTTCCATTGGTCCGTCTGGAGAAAAACTTCTCCTTAGTGCAGGAGTATTCGTTAGCGATGTTGAAGGTGATTCGAGCAGGGCAGCGGCCAGGGGAGGACTTGGTGCTGTTATGGGCTCGAAAGGTCTGAAGGCGATAGTAATCCAGAATGATGGCAACTATAAGCCAAAGCCTTCTGACAAGGAAGGATTCATCAACGCGAGACTGGCGCTTCATAAGGCAATACTTGAGAATCCCGGAGCCCAGGCATATACGAATTACGGGACCATGGGAATACTGCTTCCCCTACATGCACTTGGGACTTTGCCAGGCAAAGGGTTTACCGATGCGGACTTTAAAGGTGTTGAATCCGTCAGCGGAGAGAAGATGCTGGAAAACATGGCAAAGAGAGGCGGGGAAGGTAAGCCTGTTCATTCTTGCATGCCAGGTTGCGTCATCAGGTGTTCAAATGTTTATGCTGACAAAAACGGGAAGAAGATAGTTTCCCCACTTGAATATGAAACAAGTGCTCTACTAGGGACTAATCTCTGCATAGACGACCTGGATGTCATTGCAAAGCTTAACAGAAAATGCAATGACTACGGCATTGATACCATTGAAACTGGAGCAGCACTTGGTGTGGCAGCACATGCAGGAGTCTTGGAATGGGGCGATGGAAAGAAGGCAGCGGACCTCATTGACGAAATAGGTCAGGGAACTCCTCTTGGCAGGATACTTGGCAGTGGTGCGGTAATTGCAGGAAAAGTGCTGGGAGTTATCAAAGTCCCAGCAGTAAAGGGCCAGGCTATGGCCGGATATGACCCCAGAGGAGTCAAGAGCATGGGAGCGACCTATGCAATGACGCCAATGGGAGCCGACCACACAGCTGCAGTCACTTTCAGAGCCCCGATCGACCAGTTCAAGTGGGAAGGCGGAATCGATGTCTCAAGAAATATTCAGGTAACAGTCGCATTCTATGATACTTATTTCTGTTCGTTCGTGGCTAGGGGAGTAGGTACATCAACACATCTATTAAGAGAACTGTTCAACACGGCGTTTGGAACTGATTACCAGGATGATTCATTCATATCTGAAATCGGCAAGGATTGCATCAAGAAGGAAAGGATGTTCAACCTTGCTGCAGGAGTCACAGAAGAATGGCTTCCTGAATGGATGAGAGAAGAGCCTCTAGAACCCCATGGAAGAGTAGCAGACATTCCGGCATCTGAGTTTGAACGGTTCTGGGATAAGTCCTTCTGGGGCGAATTCCCTCCAATACCAAAGAGATTCTGATAAGGATCAAAAGGAGGTCAATATGTTTTCTGGTATGAGCATTTTTGAGATTGGCATGCTGCTTTGCTTTGGTGCCGCATGGCCCTTTTCCATATACAGATCGCTGAAGTCAGGTTCGATAGCAGGCAAGAGCCCGTTTTTCCTCGGTATAATAATTGTCGGCTATTTGTGCGGAATATTGAACAAGTTTCTTTACAGATATGACCAGGTGGTCTATCTGTATGCGCTTAACCTTCTCATGGTATCCACTGATTTGATGATTTACATAAGAAATGCAAAAAGGCTCAGAGGTTCTGCAGAAAGTGAATGAGTCAGTAAGGATGATTTTAACGAAAGGCGAGTTTACTTCGGTTTTTCATGATATTGCAAAAAAAATAAAAAAATCATGATCATGTAAAAAAATCTGTAAAAAATGAATGTTGACACTTGTTTTTCATGCTGATATAATATGTTTTGTCGCTATACTTGGAGAGATGGTCGAGCTGGTTGAAGGCACCGGTCTTGAAAACCGGCGTACATGAAAGTGTACCGTGGGTTCGAATCCCACTCTCTCCGCCATTTATGGCGACTTTTTTTTACCTTTTTTAGGTGCAGTAGGACTGTTTTGAATTAGTTTAAAGTAATTTTTGTTTGAATTAAATGTTCAGGGTTTGTACTATAAAAGCTATATCCCCTTCAATGACATTGATTTTGGGGAATTTTAATGATGAAGGATGGATAATACATGAAAGCACTGGCTACAAGATTCACGATGTTTGTTTTAGGACTTTTTATTCTCTCCTATGGTGTTGCCCTGGCAATAAGGTCTAAGCTTGGCGTATCCCCGATAAGCTCACTTCCTGTTGCAATAAGCAAGGTAACTGGAATGACTGTGGGACGAATAACCATATTCTTCTATCTTGTACTTGTTGTTGCGCAGATAATCATTCTAAGAAAGGACTTCAAGGTCAAGAATCTGCTTCAGATAGCCTTTTCATCAGTATTTGGCTTCTTTACCGATTCAGCATTATCTGTTACAGCAGCCCTGGCACCTCAGTCATATATTATAAAGCTTATATTCCTTCTGACGAGTGTTTTTCTTATGGGCTTGGCAGTATTCATGCTGCTGGTTGCAGATATCGTGAATAATTCTCCTGAAGCCCTCTGCAAAGCGATTGCCGAGAAATACTCAATAGATTTTGCTAAAGTGAAAATCTGGTTCGACCTTTCCTGTGTTGCTATCTCTGCAACTGTTTCACTGATTTTCTTCGGGAATATCGGATTGATCAGAGAAGGGACTATAATCGGAGCTCTTTTTATCGGCAAAATCGGAGGCTTCTTCTACAGAAGCTACAAGCACAAGGTAGTGTCGATGCTCGGAATATAGTATGAGGATAATGGAATATGGCAGCACAGACAGCAATATGGATGAAAGACTCTTCCGGTACTGGCTCGAGGAACGAATGGAGCTCTGGCCTGGTGAAGGAAGACATGATGAGCATACTGAAGAGATGCGTCAGATACTGACCGGTAAACCAGTCGATGGCGGAACTGAGTCGGGGCTTCTTATGTGCATGTCTGATGACAGTCTAGCAGGATTTCTTGAATACTCCATTAAGGATGGTATACCTGGATCACAAGTAATGTCTGCACATATTGAGGGTATCCATACCCGTGAGCGTTACAGGCGAAATGGTATTGCAAAGGCTTTAGTAAATAGATTGCGTGAAATTGCAGAGAAAAAGGGAATTAAAAGACTAACCTCGGATATTCAGCCCGGGAATGAAGCAAGCCTTCTTTTTCATTCAGCCATCGGATTTATAGTTACTGTCTCTGACAATGAAGCTGTATACCTTGAGAAAATAATAGGATAAAACAAAGCGAGTAAGGGCTAGCCCTTACTCGCTGCTATTTTTTTGTGCTATGCTATCTCTTCACTTTCAGCATCTATTGCAGACTCCTTGGAATCACCTATGGAGAGCATAAGGTTCAGTGTTATTCCGACTATGGCTGCTGTAGCTATAGCTGGAAGCTGGGTACCGAACATAGGTATCATTCCGCCTTCGAAGTTGAAGCTTCCGCCAAGTCCCACTATAAGGATTACTGCGATTACAGCAAGGTTCTTCGAACTGAACATGTCTACCTTCTTGTCCATCATAATGGTGATTCCCTGAGCAGCTATTACTCCGAAGAGGTAAATCGAAAGTCCTCCGATTACAGCTGTTGGTATGGAATATACCATATTTATGAGCGGTGTGAACATTGAGATTATCATTGTAAGTATGGCTGCAGCAATAAGCACAGGTACCGAGAAGTTCTTGGATATTGCCATAGCGCTTATATTTTCACCATAATTGGTTCCTGCCGGGCCGCCGATGAGTCCTGATACTATATCACCGATACCGTCACCTATAAGGTTAAGACCAAGCTTGTTCTCAAGGTCATACTTCTTTGTTGAGCCTTTCTTTCGGGCAAGGTCATTTACGTATATATCAAGCTGATAAATATGGGCAGTCGATTCAGGTATTGTCGCTATCGCTATTGGCATTATTGCAATTACAGCCGCAAGTGATGGCTTGGGGAATGTGAATATCGGAAGATTGAGTATGCTTGCTGAGGTTATTGTGTTGAAGTTTACGAAATCTATACCGGTTGATGCTCCGATTACAAGTGCAGACACATATCCAGTAAGAAGTCCGAACAATATAGGAAGCTGGCTAAGCTTGCCTTTGAGGTATACAGAGTATAGTATTGTTGATATGAGGGTTATGAGTGCAATGACCCAGGCAAAGCTGGTTGCAAGGCTCTGGCTGCCCTCTGCGACAGTCGATGGGATTGCTGATGCATTTCCCATTGCGTTTGCTGAAAGGGATAGTCCTATGATGATTGCTATGCTTCCGGTGACAGTTGCTGGAAGGACTTTGTCAATGAAGGCCTTTCCGCTTTTCTTTATGATGTATCCGGCGATGATTGATACGAAACCGGACATTATTATTCCGAATTGTGCGATTGATATCTTGTCATTGAGTGAATATGATGCGAATGCATCTGCGCTCATTATCGATGCAATAGCTGCGATGTATGAGAAGCTTGATCCGTAGTAAAGAGGGATTTTTCTCCCAGTAACAAGTATAAATGCCAGTGTTGCAAGTCCGCTTGCGAATATGGTAGTTGAAACATGGAAACCGGTAATGAGTGCCACGAGAACAGTTGCCGGGAACATGACAACGATCTGCTGGAGCGCGAACGCTATGAGCTCGAGGAAGTCCGGTGTCTCGTCAGGTAGATACCCTGATACATGTTTGTTTTTCATTTAGCTGCCTCCTATTCTTTGAAACCCGCTTGGCCTGAAATGGCAAAAAAAAACTTGCCCAAGGCAAGATCGTATACTATCAGCATAATTGCTTCACAATATGACAAACCTTGCCGGTATCTCAGCACCTGGCTTAAAGATTTCTTTCAACAAATTATTGCATATAACAAAGTCACTGTAAATAGGTATAAAACAAATTACGAAATCATCAGATATATACCATTTCATATTCATAGATGAACAAAAATAAAATTGATAAATTGAGAAATTGCATAAGTGGAGGGAAAATGTACAATAACATTGTAAGGCTGGCTGAGAAGTCGGACATCAACGAAATTGCTGAACTGTTTGACAGGCTTTGTGACAGACTTGAGAGTGGAACCAATTATCCCGGATGGAAAAAAGGTATCTATCCTGACAGAAGAACAGCTGAGCTATATGTGGGCAATGGGGAGCTCCACGTGATTACACTTGAAGGAAAGATTGCCGGCACCATCGTACTTTCTCAAGAGCCTGAAGAAGCGTATGATGAAGTGAAATGGAGATATGAGTGGAAATATGACAATCTGTTCGTAATCAGGACATTTACCGTAGATCCTGAGTTTTGGGGAATTGGTCTTGGGGAAAGGCTGCTTGACCATGCAGTTAATTATGGAAGGAGAATTGGGATTAAAGCCATGCGACTGGATGTATTGCAAACAAATCTGCCTGCTATAAGGCTATACGAGAAATCTGGATTTGAGTATGCAGGTACAGTGGACTTAAGGCTCAACATACCCGGATTGAAGTGGTTCAGGCTCTATGAGAAGAGCATTTAAACAGGAATGTACCTGTAAATGTTACAAATTTGTCAATTTATTAGAATTGTGTTCATATATCATTACAATTCAATTAAGAAAGTGATATTATGATAATAAGAGGAAGAAATCTCACCGGCGCAAAAGACAGAATATTCTGATTTCAACTTCTTAAGTATAAAGGCAAGTGTGCTGAATTGATTATCCGAGGTGAGTTTATGGAAAAACAGTTAACAAAAGAGAAGTTGGTAGAAGCAAGGACAGTTGAACCAGGCATAAAGAAAGATGACGATGTCAAAAGAAGAGAGATTGAAAAGGCGTCACTAAATACTGTGATTACTGATTTCAATCAGTTCTTCAACTTTTTGAACCTTAACGGGTCATGGTACAGATGGGTATCTGGTGACTATCAGATATCAAAGGTTGACAGCATAGGTGAGACTATGTGCAAGTATCTTTCAATGTTCTGTGAAGAAAATGGGATATCACAAGATAGTTTCATGAGCATAAACCACATGATAACAGTCTCGCATAGAGGGGTTTACTACCTGTTCAGAACGCTGAACGGCAATTGTGATTATGCAGCTGTATCCATAGCTGAGTTGAGACCAAAGGCAAGGATAATTCCATGGACCACTCTATCAAGCTTTATTCAAAGGAAATTTGAAGAAATCTAGGAATAGCTGACCCAGGCACGAAATTGTGCCTGGGTCAGCTATTTTATGGCTTCTGATTGAATAGTCCTATGAACCTGCCAAGTGAAGAGCTATAGAGCCCTTTATCGGTTATCTTGATTTCTGGTATTACTGGAAGCGCTAGGAATGACAGAGTCAGGAAAGGATCGAAGTCAAGACCGCTAAATACAGACTGCGCCATGGACTTCAGGTCCCCGATGACATCGATGAGGTCAGCAAGCGACCTTCCTGATATGAGTCCTGCAATTTCAAGGGGAAGCTCAGTCAGAACCTTCCCATCAGAAAAGATAACTACACCGCCGCCGATTTCCTTAAGCCTGTTACAGGCTGAAGCCATATCCTGGTCATTGGTACCTATCACAATTATGTTGTGTGAATCATGTGATACCGAAGTAGCTACAGCTCCCTTATCAAGATGGAATCCTCTGACCAATCCCAGGGCTACATTCCCTGTATTCTTATGTCTTTCCACAATCCCTATCTTTATAATGTCTTCCGGGATATCAGACACGAAGCTCAGTGACTTGTCCATCCTGATTTCATGATGCCTGGTCAGGAGGCTGTTCTTGACGATTTCCATCAGATTTACCGTACCGGTACCAGGAATATCCATTCTGAAGCTTGATGCTTCGAGTTTCTTGAAGTTCATTGTGTTCCTTATTGGGGGAGTTACGCTGGATGAAAAATCAAAATTTACACCATCAACTCCATACACTTTGCTTCCCCTCTTGTAGACGCTTCTTATACTGAAATCGCTCAGGCTGTCGAGTACGACGAAGTCAGCCCTGTAACCTGGTGCAACGGCGCCAGACTCCTTTAGACCATAGCATTCCGAAGGATTTATGGTAGCCATGCGTATTGCATCCACAGGTTCAACGCCAAAAGATATCGCCCGTCTGACTAAAGAGTCGATGCTTCCATATTTATAAAGCTCATCTATATGCATGTCATCGGTGCAAAAGGTGAACCTTCTGAGATTATCCTTGTTCACAAGTCCAATGAGAGAATCAAAATTCTTTGCAGCGGTTCCTTCCCTGATATGGATATACATACCCTTCGACAGCCTGTCCGTGGCCTCTTCGGGTGTGACGCATTCATGGTCGGTGGATATGCCTGCAGTCCTGAAAATATTTGAGCCAAGTGCGTTCAGTTCAGATCCGTGACCATCTATGACCAGGCCTCTGTTTCTAGCTGTCAGCAGCTTCATCATCATATCCTCATCACATCCGGCTACAGAAGGCATATCCATGACTTCAGCGAGCCCCAGGACCCTTTCGCTGTCATAAAGCGGCAGAAGGTCATTTGATTTCAGCTCCGCACCAGATGTATCCAGTTGAGTTGATGGAACGCAGGATGAGAGCATGAAGTAGAAATCGACTGGAAGTCCTTCAGACGATTCAAGCATATAGCGTATTCCATCAGCACCTAGAACATTCGCTATTTCATGAGGATCGGCAACCATTGCCCCTATGCCATGCATGCAAGCAGCTTCTGAAAGAACCCTGCAGGTTGATAGAGTGGATTCCACGTGTATGTGTGAATCGATGAGTGAAGGTGCGACATAGGCGCCTTCAAGGTCAATGATCTCATCAGCCTCATATTCACCGTAGCCTACAATATAGCCGTCCTTGATTCCGATGCCTGTATCAATGACTTTCCCGCTGAACACATCAATGAGTCTGGCATTGCGAAGTGAAAGGTCGCACCAGATTTCTCCCTTTGAGGCTTTGATCAATGAGGTTAGAGTGTTTATATCCATAAAGATCCTCCCCTCAGAATGTATTTGGATTAGCATATACCCTGTATAGTCAAGTGTCAACGCATATTCTGAGTCTATTCTTTTAACCCGAGGTAAATTTTGCAAAGTATCTGATAAGTATCCGCAAAAAAACAGCGCATGTTCAATGCGCTGTGAAGTTTCTATAGATACCTGCCGAACCATTCGGTCATTTCTTTCAGCCGCCTTATCCTGTGAAGTGGCTTGCCGCTTCTTGAAAGCTCGTGGTTTTCTCCCTTGAACATGCAGAACCTTGCAGGGACACTGTTGTCCTTCAGTGCCGTATACATCTGGAGACCTTCAACCAGCCAGCATCTGTAGTCTTCATCAGAGTGAAGGAATAAGGTAGGTGTCCGCACCTTGTCCGCATATTTAAGTGGCGAGTGCCACCAAAGCTTTTCGCTGTCAGTCCAGGGTGTTTCACCAATCTGGTCGCTGGCAAAATAGTAGCCGATATCGGTAGTTGAATACATTGAAATCCAATTCGAGATGCTTCTTTCTGAAACTGCTGCTTTGAACCTGTCAGAATGACCAATGATCCAGTTGGTCATGAAGCCGCCATATGAACCTCCGGTGACACCGATTCGGTCGCTGTCAATTTCGGCATAGGTTTCAATCGCCTTATCCAGGAATGATATGATATCTTCATAGTCGATAGTGCCATATTTTCCCCTGATATCAGAAAATTCGTTTCCCTTGCCGTCACTTCCCCTCGGGTTGCAGTAGACTACAAAGTATCCAAGATTGGAAAGTACCTGCATCTCATGGTGGAATACATTGCCGAAGACAGTCTTTGGACCGCCGTGTATGCTGAGTATGCAGGGATATTTTTTTCCTTCTTCAAACATCGCAGGTCGTATAACGAAGCCTTCTATATCAGTTGACCCAGATGATTTCAAAACCAATCGTTCCGGAATGGAAACTGTTCTATCCTTTAAGATACCCGTATTGAAGGAAGTCAGGGGCTCCTGACTGCCAGAAGAATATATCTCCTGGAGAGAATTCTCCTGCATGCCGATATAAATAATGTTGCCTTCACAGACGGAAAATCCGTCCACAGTACCGGTAATACTTATAACTTCATCTAGGTTCCCGCCTGCATCAATTCTCCTGAGTTTGCAATCAGTACCCTCAGTCGTGAGAAAATAGAGGAAACCTCTGTCTGTTGTCTTTTCCTGTGATGATCCATATCTTGAATCGGTGCCGACTGAATTGTATAGTGAAAGGTCCATTTCAGGAGAAAGATTTCTGAAGTCAGAACCATCGATCCTTGATGTGAATATCTGCTTGTTTTCATTGAGGCCATATGTAAGCATGTTGCTGCCTGTAAGAACCAGATGCTCATCATCAAGAAAGCCTGCATATCCATAGTTCATGGCGATAAGTGGAGGAGAACTTAGCTTTCCGTCTGAATATATCAGGACATCATTTGCAAGCTCCATCTTATCCTTGAAGGTAGTGGCTATTATGACTGCCTTGTCCTTTGATTTGTTGATCCGCAGCGATTCAACATCGGTGAACTCACCGGTTATGTAATTTTTGAAGGAACCGTCGGAATTGAACAGGGCAAGCCTGCTTCTTTTCCTGCTTGTGAATCCTGAGCCGTTGGACCAGTAGGGTATTTCCTCAAGCACCTCGTAATCCTTCTCTTCCTTCCTTCTTTTAAGCTCCTTCGAACGATCTTCACCCTCAAGCCCAAGAAGCTCATGGCTATTCGAATCGAATGTGACTGTTGCGATTACGGAACCATCGAAGAGGAACTCGTAGGTACCGAGTTCTTTCTTGAAGCTAAGGTATTTGTCCGCTTCACCGCCATGGATGTTAATCTTGTACAGCTCTGTGATTTCTTCAAGTGCTTCGGATTTTTCCTTATCTTTTTCATCGCGCATCGCTGTGAAGACGATATTTTCATCATCCAGCCATTTGAACTGGGTTTCCTTGTTGGATGAAGTGAGTTTTCTTGTCTTTCCTGATTCTACATTAAGGATATATAGGGTTGAGTCATACCGGTTCTCTTCCAGGTTCATCAAATGGACCACAAAGCAGGCGTTCTTTCCATCAGGAGAGTGCCTTATACCTGAAAGAAATCTGTAGTTCTTGAAGTCTTCTATAGTAAGCCGTTCCATTAGTACATTCCTCCCCGTGTTGACCATAATATGATATTACAAGATTTTGTTGTCACTTGTCTATACAAAAGAGAAGCCCTGCGATTTGCAGGGCTTCCTTGAAACTTTAGGCCGTTTCAATATGTTTATTTGAGAGCTTCGAATTCCTTAGAAACCGCGCTCCAGTTTACTACGTTGAACCATTCCTTGATATAGTCAGGTCTTCTGTTCTGATACTTCAGGTAGTAAGCATGCTCCCATACATCAAGTCCGAGTATAGGATGTTTTCCTTCGGTTATCGGATTATCCTGATTTGCAGTGGATACTACTTCCAGCTCACCATCATTTATAACCAGCCATGCCCATCCTGAACCGAATCTTCCGGCAGCTGCCTTTGCGAATACATCCTTGAATGCATCAAGGCTGCCGAATTTCTTCTCAATTGCCTCAAGAAGTGCACCTTCAGGTGCCTGACCTTCAGCCTTTGACATCCAGTTCCAGAATCTTGAGTGATTCAGATGACCGCCTCCGTTGTTTCTGACTGCTGTCCTTATGTCTTCAGGTATTGAGTCAAGTTCCCTGACGAGCTCCTCGATACTCTTTTCCTGAAGCTCAGGATATTTTTCAAGCGCTGCATTCAGATTGTTAATGTACGCCTGATGATGCTTT
Organism: Youngiibacter multivorans; assembly: GCF_017873395.1. Taxonomy (GTDB): domain Bacteria; phylum Bacillota; class Clostridia; order Clostridiales; family Clostridiaceae; genus Youngiibacter; species Youngiibacter multivorans. The sequence continues at coordinate 32,095 of NZ_JAGGKC010000017.1, forward strand.
GTGTGATGTATTGTCATTGTGGTTTCATCTATGTAAGGCTCCAAAGCGGAATACTCGTATGGAAGTTTTGGTAATTCATGTTTCATGTTAATTTCCTCCGTTATTCAATCATTTTCCGAAGAGTTACTTCGGCTGTTTCTATGAACTTAGTATATTGCAAATGAGAATGATAATCAATAGCATGCAATTAAATTAATCCTTATTCAATTCAATATTAACTTTTTGTTCATAAATTCACCATTATTTCTAAAGGAAATTGATAAATCAATTTGATTCGCCTTTAAAAAATCACAAAATAAAATATAATGGAGAGAAGGATATTCAATGCGGAGGCTATATGATGGAGAACAAAAGACAGGACTTAAGGAACAGGAAAAGAGTTGTCATAAAGGTGGGGACTTCCACTATCACACATAATGACGGCAAGATGAATCTCATGAAGCTTGAGCATCTGTCACGAACCATTTCCAGTCTCAAGAACCAGGGGATGGAGGTTGTTCTTGTTTCTTCAGGAGCTATTGCGGTCGGGGCACAAAGGCTGAACCTCAGGGAAAGACCGAAGAAGGTAAGTGAAAAGCAGGCAGCTGCGGCTGTAGGCCAGGTAGTTCTCATGAACATGTATCAGAGATTCTTCCATGACTATGCTTACGAGGTAGCGCAGATACTTGTCACACGGCTTGTCAATGATGACGAGGTGATGAGGTTCAATGCAAAAAATACCTTCAATGAGCTTTTAAGAATGGGTATTTTGCCTGTAGTCAATGAAAATGACACAATAGCAACCGAAGAAATAATATTCGGTGACAATGACACCCTTTCTGCAGTCGTTGCTAAGCTTGTTGAGGCTGACCTTCTTATACTTTTGTCAGATATCAATGGCTTGTACAGCGACGACCCAAAAAAGAACCCGGATGCCAGGCTGCTTCATCAGGTTGATGTCATAGATGAATACATAGAGTCCATAGGCAAGGGAACATCGTCCAATCAGGGTACAGGTGGAATGGCAACAAAGATTTCTGCTGCAAAGATTGCAACCGAAGTCGGAATTGATGTGGTTATAGCAAATGGAGAATCACCGGAAGTGATAGTGGATATCATGGATGGCAAAGAAATCGGGACACTTTTCTCGAGGAGGATGAAGAATGCTTAAAGAAATGGGTATGAGGGCCAAAGAGGCAGCTGCAAGCCTGTCCATGCTCTCAAATGATGAGAAGAACAATTTACTCGACAAGATTGCGATCAATCTGAAAAAGAACGAAGATGCAATTATTGAACAGAATAGCATAGATGTTGAAGCCGGAAGACTTAATGGCCTTGCTGAAGGTCTGATTGACAGGCTCAAGTTGACTTCAAATCGAATTGATTCAATGATAGAGGGCATTAGGACCATAATCGCGCTTGAAGATCCAGTTGGTGAAGTGCTGGGGATGAAGACCATGAAGAACGGTCTGATCATTGGAAAAAAGAGGGTTCCCCTTGGAGTCGTCGGCATAATATATGAGGCAAGACCGAATGTGACAGTGGATACGGCAGCTCTCTGCCTTAAGTCATCAAATGCGCTGATACTAAGAGGTGGCAAGGAAGCACTTAATTCAAACAAGGCTTTAGCGGGAATCATGAGGCAAAGCATTGAAGAAGCAGGGTACAACAAGGATTTTGTACAGCTTATAGAGGACCAGAGCTATGAGGTTGCAAATGAGTTCATGAAGCTCAATGACTATCTTGATGTCCTCATACCAAGAGGAAGCGACAGACTGATCAAATCAGTGGTTCAGAACTCAACTGTTCCTGTGATTGAAACAGGAACAGGCAACTGCCACATTTATGTTGATGCCAGTGCAGATGAAAAAATGGCTGTCGACATAATAATCAATGCCAAGACTCAGAGGATAGGGGTTTGCAACTCAGCTGAGAGCCTTGTGGTTCACAGCGACAAGATTGAAGGATTCCTTCCCTTGGTATGGAACGAACTTAAGAAATACAACGTGACTGTGTATGCCGATGAAAGGGCTAAGGCAGTAGTACCCGAATTCCAGTCTGCTACAGAAGAGGATTTTGCCACTGAGTATCTTGATTACAAGATTTCACTTAAGGTGGTTGACTCGCTTGATGAGGCAATAAGGCATATCAACAAGTATTCAACATCACATTCAGAATCCATTGTGACTGAGAACTATGCAAATGCCATGGAATTCCTTAACAGAGTCGATTCAGCAGCGGTATATGTCAACGCATCAACCAGGTTCACAGACGGATTCGAATTCGGTATGGGTGGTGAAATGGGAATTTCAACACAGAAGCTCCATGTCAGAGGACCTGTTGGAACGAAGGAGCTTACAACCACAAAGTACATAATCTTCGGAAACGGTCAGATAAGGGGATAATTCGACGAACATTTTTCGTCATAATTGAATAATTGTCCATAAAACCAAAAAACTGGTCCTGAACGCTGAGAAAAGTCATGAATCAGCCTCCATCAAGGGCTAAAACGGATAATTATTATTAGCTGATATGAATAACGAACAGGCAATCTGAAAAAAAGCTGATGTTGTTCACTGATATTTAACACATTTTATAATATTATTTAAGGTTTGTGTATTACTATAACCTTAGCCCTTTAGCTATGAGCGTAATGTTCATACGCATTATACTTTTACCTACCTTAAAATCCACTATGGGAAGCAGTCAAAAGCTGCTTCTGTTTTTTTGTTCGTGTTTTGTAAAACCCTGTAATGCCTTCAATTTAGTTGACATAAATAGGGGTCATTGTTATAATTAACTTCGTGGTTGATTTAACTGAATAGTTTATAGCAAGCTTCGCATGGAGAATTACTCAAGTGGCCGAAGAGGCGCCCCTGCTAAGGGCGTAGGTCGGGTAACCGGCGCGAGGGTTCAAATCCCTCATTCTCCGCCAAAGAAGCTTTTAACCGCAAAATAATCCCTCAAAGCACTGCAATTGCTGTGTTTTGGGGGATTATTAATTTTATAATGAACATTCACAAAACAGGTCAAAACAGGCCTTTTTTGATTCTTAGGTATACTAAAGGTATTCTAATTTAGAAAATATGTTAAGGCCTGCAAGCATTAAAAAAGAAGGCTTATAGTCTCCATTGGATTCATATGATTTTAAGTTGCAGCTTTGAGGACAACCATGGAGTCAATGACAACTAACATTGCCTCTTTTCAATTACTGTATACCTGTCGAATAATGACCAAGAAATGTAATCCTCATATCTATAAGAAGCCTCCATCCTGACAAACCATGACAATGACCTTAGGTTGTGCAGGAATCTCCAAGAAATATCTATGACTCTATTAGAGTCAATCTCTAACATGCTGCCAATCAAGCTGAATTGTATTGGCTTGAAATTGTCCATGCCATACCTCGCGTTAGGATCTCACTCTTTTATTAAAATTGCTAATAGGTACACCAAAGATATTCCAATCAATTTTGATGTTAATATTTCAATGTTTATAGGCGCGGGATAGATTCTCTCATTCTCTCCAAAGAAGCTCTTGAACACAAAATAATCCCTCAAAGCACTGCAATTGCTGTGTTTTGGGGGATTACTAATTTTATAAGCATAGATGCAATAATGTCAGTTTATTTTTTATAGCTAAAGCGCATGTAACCTTTGAGGAGTTTTATGCATAATACGAATGTAACCTTTGAGGAGTTTTATGCATAATACGAATGTAAAATATCAATGAACTCAGATATAGCTTTAGAAATATAACTCCTTGAGCGGATTATAACAAAAAAATCTCGAACCATAAGAGGAGAATCAATTTTGTAAAAGACCAGATTAAGGTCTTTATTTTTTTTAATAGTAATATCGCTGGTCAGTGTCGCACCCAGGCCGTTTCCGGCCAGATGATATGCAGTTACATTTTGTTGAATTTGCATACGTATATTAGGTTCAAGTCCGTTTTGATGAAATAGTTCCATGCAGCGCTCATGTAGATTGGTTCCGCTAGTGAGAAATAAAAAAGGAAGCTTTGGTAAAAAATGAGGCTCTAGACAAATACAATCTGGAGATAAGTGCAAATTCTCTTCAATCATACGCAATGACATTCCTGTATCAGGCAGTTGGAATTGGGTCACATATTCTTTTGGTACGGCTAGAAGAAGATGCTCACGAAATGCGTGGGAGAAGGCAGATAACGACGGATTAATTTCATCACATTTTAAACATAAATCAATGGAGCCAGATAGTAATAGCCCATCTAACTTGTCGGAACTGGATTCTATTAAATGGATGTTTATGTTTGGAAAACGTTCTGCAAATGCTGAAAGAACTGGTGCCAACACATAAGAGAGAATATATTGCGTTCCGCCAATCAGTATATCCCCCTTTTTCAAGTCAGAGAGTTCGTTTATTTGGCAGGTTAATTCGTTTTCTAACATTTTGATCTCGTAATATTTCTGTATATACAATTCTCCCGCAGGAGTTAATTTTAACGGATGGGTACTGCGATCAAACAGTTTAAAACCAATCATGGCCTCGACTTTTTGTACAGAAATAGTTAAAGCGGGCTGTGTTATGTACAATTTTTGTGCAGCTTTGGAGAAGGATCCCTCTTGATATACGGTGAAAACATATTTCATTTCCTGTTGCATAGATTATTCTCCAATCGATATAAATATTATTAATACATATATAAATATTATAAAATTGATTTTATACCACTTGAATCATATAATCAAGACGAAAAGTGAAAAGGGTAATTTGTAGTTAATATGATTAAAATTTCATGGCTATAAAACCAACATTTGATACATGCTTCAAAGTCAAAAATACTAATAAATTTGGGAGGCACATTCATGGCAAAATATTTAAAGTTGCAGCAATTCCCCCAAAATATGGGTGAATTACCCATTGATTTTCAAAACCCAAATAAATGTCTGTTGACCGGAGCTTTTGAGGAACAACTTGAAATGAATGGAGTTTCACGCACTTTCATTACCTATCTGGCTCCGGAACTGGAATACTGCCGTCAATGTATTGTAGTGGCGCCACCTTCCAATGTTGACGCATTAGAATACCTTCAAAGCGGCGGTTGGCAGACCCTGGCAGATGAACAAAAGCTGTTTGTGCATATGCTTGTACCCCAGAATGGCTCATGGGATAGTACCGGTACAGATGCTGACTATATGAATGCTGTATATTCCTGCATACAAACTCGAGATTACTATGTCACTATGCAGGATAATATTTATGCCTTTGGAATTGGTGATGGAGCGGTAATAGCCCAACAGGCTGCCATGAAAATGACCAGCGAGTGGAGCGGCCTAGGCACCATTGGAGAGTTGAATGCAGATGCGGTCCATTTTATGGACGTTAGCGCCGTCGGACAGGTTCAAGACAATCTGGAGTTAATGGTTGAAGCTGCTAAATGTCAGCTGCCTGTTTGGATGGCTTTTAATGAATTCACTCCCGAAAATCAGAAAGTGTTAGCATATTGGCAGCAGCAAAACCACACCACGTGCCAATCAGTGGTCGGAGAGGGCGCCGACTTCATTTGGATGCCTGGCCAAGTGCGCACCGTCAGCGAAGTAAACGAGGAACAGATTGCCGAGGTGCGGCTGACCTTGGGTCAATCCGCTGGCACACCGCAACTCATCCGCACTATGTGGCAATATGTAGGCGCTGCCCGGCGGCATCGGGGATTCGGTGGTAAGATACTGCGCTACTATAAGGATCCCATAGCCTGCGGTGCTACACTGCATACAATGGAACAAGAAGGCTTTAATCGTTGCTGGTACGAATATGTGCCAAAAAGCTGCACTGGTAACGAGCCTCGGCCGCTGGTAGTTGTGATGCATGGCAGGGGTGGCACCGCAGATACTTTCTTCGATATCAGCGGAATGTCCTGTGTCGCGGAAGCGCGAGGATTCATTGCTGTTTTTCCACAAGCTGGTGTATACCAGCAAAAACCAGGCGGCCTGCGCAATGTTCTTTTGTGGGATGGTATTTATGATGGGAAGCCTGTAGACGATGTCCAGTTCATTCGTGCCTTGGTAGCAGATGTGGAAAACCGTATTCCAATTGATAAAAGTCGGGTGTATGCCTGCGGCCAATCAAGCGGGGGCATGATGTCCAGCACCTTGGGTTACTATGCTAGCGATATTTTCGCTGCTGTAGCCCCCTGGTCTGGCATGTGGATGGAAGTAGAGCGGAACATCGTTCGTGATAAGACGACTCCCCAGGATATACCCTATATGTTTATATATGGATCTAACGACTTTCTTTGCGCCGGGAAAGCGCCAGATCCGGAACTGCCGTTCAGCGTGTCGGAAGCCATTCGTCCACGCATTGCCGAGATAATGGCAAGGTACGGACTGAAAAGCGAGAACATCCAACGTTGGAGTTGCCCACCAATCAATTGGTATCTTTTCCCAAACGAGTCAGGGGTGCCTATGCTGACAGTTGGTGTGGTAAACAATATGGTTCATGCCAATTACCCAGAGGAAAGCTGGATTTCATACGACCAATTTATGTGCAAGTTCAGCCGCGACGCCGAGGGCACACTGTTCTACCAAGGTAATCCAGTGTATTAGACAATACAGTCATACAAATGTGTCAAATAAGTCATTAGCAATATAGGAGGATAGCATGAAAGTAAATGCATTGATGATGGACCAAAAAGATAACGTGGGAACATGTATCTGCGACGTTTCTGCTGGTGAAACGGTATCATTTATTTGCAATGGGGAAAATCTCGAAGTGAAGACTTTGGAAAATATCCCCTATTGCCATAAGGTTGCAATCAAACCGATTGAAAAAGGTGCAGAAGTCATAAAGTATGGAGAAGTGATTGGTGCTTCCGATGTTGATATTTGTGTTGGACAATGGGTGTCGCATCATAATATTCACGGAATTCCCCGCGATTATATCAGCGAATTACTATAGTATAGGAGATTTTTATGGAACGATATTTTTTAGGTTATAAGAGGTCAGAGGGCAGGGCGGGTACTCGAAATCATGTTTTAATCCTTCCCACTTGTGCCTGTGCAAGTGAAAGTTGTCGTGTCGTAGCAAGCCAGGTTAAGGGCAGCGTCAATATTATTGTGAATACAGGTTGCTCTGATGTTGCTGCCAATACAGAAATGACTCAGAGGGTATTGATCGGATTTGCACTGAATCCTAACGTATATGGCGTCGTGATTATTGGGTTGGGTTGCGAAACTGTACCACATAAAGAGCTGAGAGAAAAGATCCAAGCATTGACCTCAAAACCGATAGTGTCTTTTGGCATTCAGGAGATTGGTGGTACGGTTAATACAATTTGTGAAGCAACTAAAGCAGCAAGTGCTATGGCGGCCAAAGCGGCTGTTCAGCAGAGAGTACCATGTGATCTTTCTGATATTCTATTGGGAATTGAGTGTGGCGGCTCCGATGCCACCTCCGGCATCTCTTCTAATCCTGCAGTAGGTGATCTTAGTGACAGGATGATTGACTTAGGCGCTTCCACTATGATGAGCGAGACAATTGAGTTTTTAGGAGCAGAACATGTTTTGGCACGCCGTGGCGCGACCAAAGAAATCCATAATCAGATCATTGAAATGGTCCGTGCATTTGAAGAACATCTAGGAGCGGCTGGTCAAAACTGTAGAACAGGACAGCCTACGCCGGGCAACAAAGCAGGAGGTCTTTCTACATTAGAGGAAAAGAGCCTTGGATGTATCAGAAAGGGTGGCACTCGGCCAGTGGTCGAGGTTGTACAGGAAGCTATACGACCCACTAAAACCGGAGCCATAATTATGGATACCCCAGGCTACGATATTGCATCAGTAACATCCAAGGTCGCTGGCGGATGCAACGCTTATGTTTTTACAACTGGACGCGGAACGCCAACAGGTAATGCAATCGTACCAGTTATCAAAATTACTGGTAACCCTAAAACTTACCGGAAGATGATTGATAATATCGATATTGATGTCAGCTGCATAACTGAAGGTACTTGTACGGTACAGGAAGCAAGTGCTGATATGTTGGAATTCCTCCTGGAAGTCTGTAATGGGAAAATGACAAAAGCTGAATCATATGGATTCTCGGATATTGCAATTGACCATATTTGCAGATTCATTTAAAAGGGCTAATTAAACACACAACCAATCTTGTTGTATGTTCAACCTGATTTTGACCTGCTCCTTAGAAGTGTTTTCAAAGCTTATATGATTTTTGGAAAAAAGATCCGGTCTGTAATTATTTGATGCCCGTATTACGGGAGGATCCCTTCAAATTTTACATATTTTAAACTAAGAGAGGAGAGAGGCTATTTTTATTCACTCTTGTTTTATCGGCAGTCTATTTCTCTGGCAAATATTCAAATAAAAGAAGATAGGTATCTAATTGTTTCAATTTTTCTAATATCTTGATTATTCTAGTCGTTCAGCAATAAACTCACTCTGATTGACGCCATGTTTAGTGCGAGGCACTTTTTAAACAAATGTACTTACCGCTACCGAAGCAATTACAGAATTTGCAATACAAAGTGAGTTGTTGCGTATACGTATGAAGTCTGGGATCCAAAGAAATTGACGGAGTGCTCGGCGTATATCTTCAAATTTATCAAAAGTTTTAGGAGGAGAATTATGAGTCCACTGACAATTACACTTTTAGTTCTGGTATTTACTATTATAGCTTTTGTTTCCGGAAAGATACCCTTCTCTGTTGTTTCAATTTTTATTATACTAACATTAATAATGGCAAAGGTGCTGGCCCCCGCGCAAGCTCTTGCTGGGTTTATTGATACCAATGTCGTTCTGATTATTTCAATGTTTGTTATTGGCGCAGGACTGACCAAGACAAGTCTTTTGGATAAGATTCAGGCAATTGTCCTCAAGTATAAGGATAAGCCAAAAATGATTATACTTGTTGGTTGTTCAGTTTCCGGAATCTTAGCGATAATCACAAGCGGTCCCGCTACAATGGCTATCATGATCCCCCTACTTGCTGCAATTGCTAAGGAAACCGGAATGAGCAGAAGCAAAATTCTGTTTCCGGCTTCAGCTCTTGCAAACATCTGCGTCGGCATGACTTTTCTGGGTCAGGGTGCAGCAAACCTAACTTGGAACAAGGTTATGCTTAACGCGGGCGGTGAAATTCCTTTTACCTTCTGGGATTTTACTACTGCAAGAATACCAGTCGTCATTATAGCGCTGATCTACATGGTCTTTATTGGGCATAAGCTTTTGCTCAACACTCCTAATGACCAATTCGCCGACAGCGTCCAGCTCAAGGATACAAAATCAAAGCTGTCTCCCCTAAAGGAAAAGATAGCATTTGTAATTATTATTCTTACTATAATCTCGATAATACTATACAGTTACACCAAGATTCCTATGTATGTTTCAGGATGCGTTGGAGCGGCTCTTCTGGTCATCTTCGGTATTCTTAGCGAAAAAGAAGGGATTGCTTCCATACATTTGCCGACAATTTTCCTGTTCGGAGGGGTTCTTGCGTTGTCAGAAGCTCTTAAGGTAACTGGTGCCGGAAACGTCATTGCCAACTGGATAGTAAGTGTTCTTGGAAATACAACCAATCCCTATATCATTATGAGTGTATTCTTTTTAATCCCGCTTATTATGACACAGGTCATGTCAAACGTCGCTACAATTGCAATATTCGTGCCTCTGGTTGCTGCTTCTGCTGTTAAAATTGGGGTCGATCCACGCGCTGCAGTAATGGGAGTTATAATAGCAAGCTGCACATCAATTCTTACACCAATGGCATCTCCTACTCAAACTCTGGTTATGGCACCTGGCGGATATACCATCAAGGATTACTTCAAATGCGGGTTACCTCTGGTTATCGCAATAACCATAGCCAGCGTGATTTGGCTGCCACTGATATTCCCGTTCTATCAGTAGCTAATCGGGATTCTATTGAGCAAAGCAATAGAATCCCGATAATGTAAACCAAGTAAATAATCAGCTATCTCGGGACACTTATGATTACTGGTGGCCTAGTTGTACTCCATACCGAATCCGAGACTTACGCATTCAAAATGATGCAGGCAGGAATGAAAGTAATCAAGTTTTGTAAATAGCGCCCACTGTTTCTTGTTTATAACAAAGGTGATTAGTAGAAGGAAAGTCTCGTAGTTAATAGCATTTTACAAGCCACAAATAAGTATACAAAGGAGATTAGGTTATGGGTGATAAGCTTATCCTGGAAATTAGTATTGATTTAATACCTGATGATAGACTGCAGGTGGAAACTTCTTCTGGTACAATTTTCATGAAACCATTTACCGGTGTAGCATCCGGTGAAATATTCAAAGGTATTATTCTTCCGGGCGGTGTTGATACTCAGCTTGTTGATGTAAACTCAATTAAGCACATGTCCGCTAGATATATGCTGGAGGGTATTGATTATTTAGGAGCAAAATGCCGGATATTCATCGAGAATAATGGATTTTTCCATACGGATGCGCCGAAGCCTTTCAAAACAATACCAACATTCTACACCGACAGTAAGGCACTAGCGCCGTATCTGCACTGCAATAAATTTCGTGCGGAAGGTCAGAGAGGTTCATCCGGTCTCGTTATTAAAATTTTTGAAATTTGTGGTTTATAAAGATATAACACTAGATTACATATAGACAAATGAAACTAGCCTTCTTAAGAACAATATACCCAGCAAACTTGCCGTTTTTAGTTATATTATTAATAGGTCTTCAATTGGAGATGTTGTTCCCCACCAGAAAGATTACAACCGCGAAAATCCCCGAAAGCAATTTCTTTCAGGGATTTTTTGTCGTATAGGCGCTAAATGATGAATCTTATTATTAAGAGTATAATGGGAATCAGTAAATACTTCTAATCTAAAGGCTGGCTTGGATCATGAGCGATTATTGCTGTAAGGGTGATTAAATTGAAAAGTAAAATATATCTTTTAACAGGAGCTACTGGAAATCTTGGCAGCAATATCATAAGAAAATTGATTTCCTCAGGGGAGTCGGTTCGGGCACTGGTTATGGATGATGATCTTGCAGTGAATAGAATTCCTCAGGAGACTGCGATATTTTCTGGCAATATATTGGACATCGAATCATTGGATAGATTCTTCGACCTGCCAGCTGATGAAGATGCATATGTCATCCACTGCGCAGGAATGGTTTCGCTTGCAACAGACTACAGCAGTATAGTCCATGATGTGAATGTGGTGGGAACAAGGAATGTAGTTGACCAGTGCATCAGGCACAAGGTAAGGAAGCTTGTATATATAAGCTCTACCAGTGCAATTCCTGAGCTGGATGGAAACCAGAAGATAATTGAGGTAAATAGTTTTGATCCTGATCTTATATACGGATATTATGGCAAGTCCAAAGCGTTGGCATCCCAGATTGTCATGGATGCAGTTAGGGAACAAGGGCTTGATGCGTCCATAGTTTTCCCAACTGGTATCTTTGGACCATATGATTACGGATTCGGGCTGGTTACCAGTAATATTATCAATTTTGCGAAGGGCAGAGTGCCTGGAGGACTTACAGGATCGTTCAATTGCGCAGATGTCCGTGACCTTGCTGATGGGGTCATCTCATGCTGCGAAAAAGGCGGCAGGGGTGAGGGCTACATTATGGGAAATAAGACTGTGACAGTTAAGGAGCTTTTTGATACAATTGCCGAATGCTGTGGAATGAAGAGCGTGAAGCTTATTATTCCTGGTTCATTGGCCATGCCCTTAGCTGCTCTGTCAGAATCAATCGGCAACATAATAGGAAAGAAGACCATACTCACAAGGTTCACTATATACAATCTTCTTCGGAACAACAATTTCAGCAGTGAAAAAGCAGTAAGGGAACTTGGCTATTCCATTCGTCCTTTCAGGGATACCATCAGAGATGAGGTTGAGTGGCTCAGGAGTGAAGGTCGTATCTGAACCATATCTTACTGAATCCTGGTTGATTTAGTATTTGATATGGTCTGAAGCTAGTCAGAGAGGTGTGTTATATGTACCAGGCTTTGGTTATTCTTATGATTACATATCTCCTCATAATTGCATTGCCTAAAGCCAGAGCTCAGGTGGCATTTCTATCTGCTGCTGTGTTCGTGCTGCTTGGGTATGTTCCATTAAACGAGGTGCTGCCGGCAATTGACTGGAATGTGATCCTCATGATTAGAGGCATGATGGGACTAGTACCATTGTTCATTGAATCTGGAATGCCGGCAAGGCTTGCCGACCTTATAATATGGAAGATGCCGGATGTGAAGTGGGCGATAATAGTGCTAGCGGTGCTTGCTGCAGGAATATCCGCATTCGTGGATAATGTTGCCACTGTCCTGATGATTGCTCCTGTAGCCATAACTGTCTCAAAAAAGCTGAGGATCTCTCCGGTTCCGGCTGTCGTTTCCATTGCGATAGCGTCAAACCTTGAGGGTGCTGCGACCATGGTTGGAGACACAACCTCAATAATGCTTGGAGGCCATGCTGGCATGGACTTTCTGGATTTCTTCTGGTTTGAAGGAAGGCCGGGACTGTTCTTCGTGGTGCAGCTGGGGATGCTTTTTGCAATTCAGGTCATGCTTTACCTGTTCAGGGACTATGACCAGGAGATAATCGGCGGACCTCTGACAAAGGTTCAGGATTATGTACCAACCTTACTGATTGCGGCAGTAATCATACTTCTGTCAGCAGCTTCATTCTTCCCTGACAAGCCGCCATTAACCAATGGAATGATATGCATTATATTTATGGTTATCGGAATAATTCGGGACATGGCGAAGAAAAAGGATTTATCTTTAGCCTGGAGCCTCATAAAAGGCAGAGATGCCTTTACTTTGGTACTTCTTGCTTCGCTTTTTATAGTTATAAAGGGTGTAAGCAATGCAGGGATAATAGACCAGGCATCATTCCTTATTTCAGGCTTCGCTGGAGATAATGTGTTCCTTGCGTACAGTATTATACTTTGGGCATCAGTATTCTTCTCAGCGTTCATCGACAATATTCCATATGTTGCGACCATGCTTCCTGTAGTTGGAGTGATGGCTTCAAGGCTGGGTATGGAACCGCATTTGCTATACTTCGGTCTGATATGCGGAGCGACCCTGGGTGGTAACATTTCACCCATAGGCGCTTCAGCAAACATAACAGCACTGGGACTTCTGAGAAATGAAGATATTGAGGTTTCAGCCGGATCCTTCATGAGAATCAGCGTCCCGTTCACACTTGCCGCAGTAATATCCGCATATTTTGCGGTATGGTATCTATGGGGAAGTGGATTCTAATATTCAAACTTTATATCTGCTATAATGTTTTTAAAGGCAGGTGTAGATCATGGAACTGTTGAAGATAGGGGAAATGGCAAAGATAAACCATGTATCAGAACAGACACTGAGGCTATATGACAGGCTTGGAATCCTGTCGCCCTGTGCACGTGATGAGGAGAATGGCTACAGGTACTATGACATAAGGCAGAGTGCAAGGCTGGATATGATACAGTACTTGAAGTCAATGGGTATGAGCCTTTGTGATGTAAGGGACCATCTGTCAGGGAAGGATATTTCAGCAATAGGGAAGCTTCTTATCAAGAAAAATGCTCAGATCGATGAAGAAATCAGAGACCTTCAATGCCAGAGGAGAGCAATTGAACGGGCAATCAGCAACATTCACAGGTATGAATCGGCGCCGCCTGATGGAACTGTCATCCTTGAACACATTGAAAGCAGGCAGGTTTACTGCATCGATTCAAGGATCAATTTCTATGGATCAGGTATCGAGATATACGAGAAAATACTTAGAGAGCTGAAGAACAGCATTATTGCCAACAAGCTTCCTCAGGTATATTTCAGCAACGCAGGTACTATCCTGAGAAAGGAAAACCTAATCCAAAGGAAATTCATCTCAACAGAGGTTTTTGTATTTGTAGACAGCGAATTCATAGACAAGCAGCACATAACCGAAATACCTGCTAAAAACTACCTTTGCATATACTGCGATGCATTTGATAAGGAAGAGGAATATGCGAACAGGCTGCTTGACTCAATCGAGGAACACGGCTATCTGATAGTCGGAGACTATATCTGTGAAGTTTTAGCTGAGCTGCCTGTGCTTGAGAAAGGTGGAAGGGAGATGTTCCTGAGGCTTCAGATACCTGTAGCATTCAAATAAGCATATTGACTTTATACCAGATACAGGCTTTATTCTGGATATAAGGAATTACTATTGGATTATATATGAGGCAATCCTGTTTAAATTAAAAAATGGAAATTCATGCTCCGAGTCCGCAGGACCCCAGCGGCCTTGCGGACCGACAGGGCAAAGGGAGCGATCCCCCGCCTTCCTTATTGAAAAGGAGCCATGACGACTTTTAGGTTGTTGTGGGTCCTTTTTTGCATTTCGGAGGTGAACTCATTGGATGTAACAATAAGGCTGTCAGGATTGCTTGCATCTGCAGCGGGTTACAAGAGAACAACCATAGAATTTGGTGAGGGTGTGACAGCGGGAGAAGTGTTCATGGCGCTTGGAATTCCGGTCAGCGGCGATTGGGTTCGCATCAGCATCAATGGAGTACTGAGTGACAGAAAGCATGTTTTGAAGGATGGTGATGAGATATTGTACTTCCCGGTAGGAGGGGGAGGCTAACATATCATTAAAACAGGAGGTGTATGATTTGAAACCAGGTGTTATCAAACTCAGGACAAATCCTGATGTATGCCAGGGATGCCGAAGCTGCGAGGCTGTCTGCTCACTGGTCCATCAGGGATTCGTAGCCCCATCGGCCACAGGTATCAAGGTTAAGGAAAAGGAGAAGCTTGGAACCTTTGAACTGGTTGTCTGTCAGCAATGCTTCGACATGCCATGCGTATATGCGTGTCCAACAGGTGCAATGGCAAGGAATGCATATTCTGGTGCGGTTGAATTAGGAGAAGGCTGTATTGGCTGCGGTGCCTGCGCAGCGGCATGCCCGTATGATGCCATCATAATGTCAGAGGTTACAGGGGAGATGACTCCACATAAGTGCAATCTTTGCGGCGGCTTGCCGGAATGCGTAAGTGCATGTCCGAGACAAGCCCTGTCATGGTAGGAGGTGCGGCATGAAAGGTTACAGGGACTGTGTTGTAAAGGTTGACCTGACTAAAGGATCTGTCGTCAAGGAAGCACTGAACAAGGAATATATCAAAAAATACCTTGGCGGAGAAGGCTACGGCATCGCTCTGCTATGGGCTGAAGCACCGCATGACGCTAAGCCGCTTTCTCCTGAAAACATACTGAGCTTCAATACAGGGCCGCTTACTGGTACGCCAACTCCATCTGCATCAAGAACCAGCGTATGCTTCTTTTCTCCATTGACCAATACGATAGGCGCTTCGAACATGGGAAGTCATTTCGGTGCTGAGCTGAAGTTTGCAGGCTATGACAGCATCGTGTTCAAAGGCAGGTCTGAAAAGCCTGTATACCTTCTTATAGATGACAATAAGGTGGAATTGAGGGATGCATCTCACCTGTGGGGAAAAGACACCAGGGAGACAACTGAGGCGATTCTACACGAGCAGGGCAAAGACTTCAAGGTATCCTGCATAGGTCAGTCAGGTGAGAAGCTGTCGAGCCTTGCGTGCATCTTCAGCGACGACTGCTTTGCCGGAAGAGGCGGAGCCGGTGCAGTAATGGGCTCAAAGAACCTGAAGGCAGTGGCTGTAAGAGGTTCAGGCAGTGTAGAGGTGGCAGACAAGGATGCGTTCATGAAGGCATACAGAAAGGCTAACCGGGAGCTTCGTGAAGAAACCTATACCTGGGGTCCTGTCCATGGATATGGAACACCGGCATGGGTAGGCGGGTCAAATGACTTCGGACTGCTTCCTACAAGGAACATGCTGCAGAACCAGTTCGAAAAGATAGCAAACGTCCTGCCTCACATGCTTTGGAACGATACTGACAAATATGATGTCAGGAGAAGGGCATGCTATGCCTGCCAGCTTGGCTGCCATAAGTATGTGACCATGGGGGATATTGAGGTAGGGGAGATGGAGTACGAGAGCCTTGCTGCATTCGGACCGAGGTGCGGAGTTGATGACTATGAAAGCATATGCATGGCAGGTTACTACACGACACTCTATGGCTTCGATACCATTTCAGGAGGAGCTACGATAAGCGCCATAATGGAGTGGTACGAAAAGGGGATCATAACAAAGGATGATACTGACGGCCTTGAAATGAATTTCGGAAACGGTCCTGCCATGGTTGAGATGATAAGGAAGATGGGACTCAGGGAAGGTTGCGGAGATGTTTTTGCAGACGGCTCTTATGCGGCAGCGCTAAAGATCGGCAGGAATGCGATGGATTATGTCATGGCCGTAAAGGGAATGGAGATTTCAGCGACAGACCCAAGAGGCTCCTCATCAATGACTATAGCCTTTGGAACCAGCGAACGCGGAGCCTGCCATATGAGGCCATATTCAGCTACCATCGACGCATTCGGATATCTTTACACGGATATCGGAGTGACTGAGCCGAAGGACCCCTTCAGTGATTCTGAGGACAAGTCCTGGCTCAAGGCAGTCAAGGAGATGTTCGTAGTTACGAACCTGGCTGGGATATGTGATTTCAACGTAATCAACACAGAGATGACCGCAACCACACTGGCAGAGATATTGTCTGCAACAACCGGAGCTGAAATAGACAAGGCTGACCTTCTCAGAACAGCTGAGCGAGTAATTGCGCTCGAAAGAGCCTTGAACTATGAGCGTGGCTTCAGGAGAAAGGATGACAGGCTGCCGAAGAGGTTCATGACAGAACCTGCATCAGGAGGTCCGCCAAAGGGGAGAACAGCTGATGTTGATTCAGCTCTCGACAGATTCTATGAAGCCTGCTCATTTGATAAGGAGCTTGCAGTTCCGGTCATCGAGAAATATCTGGAGCTGGACATGGAGGATGTAGGAAAAGAGATCTACAGATAAGTTCAGCTTAAAGCTTAAGGTCAACAGAATAGTGTGATAGTTTAAGAATATAAAGGGCTCGCCAATATTGATATGGCGAGCCCTTGACTGTGGCTAAAGGAAAATCTCCTGCAGCTCATCCTGCAACAAGATTATTTCAGGCAATATTTCCTTGTACTTCACAGCATCCCTTGCTGCAATCTTCCTGAGGTTAGTACCAGGTGTGCCTTCAAAGGGTATATGGCATACTACTATCTTGTCTGGCCTAATGGATTCCGTGAGTGCCAATCTTCCTTCGCGCCTGTTGAGGAAGAGCGGATTGATGAAAACGGCATGAATCCGAATTCCTGAAAGCATGGTCTTGAAATAATCCGGATCGTAATCGGAGTCTCCTGTTATGAGTATTACTTTGTCACCCAGTTCAATCAGATAGCAGTAATGTTCGGTTTCCCTGTACAACTCGCCGGCATGCATGGTTCTGAAAGCTTCGATTTTGATACCATCAAGCTCATAGCCTGCTATTTTTCCCAAAGGTATGTCAAGAAGCCACAATTTGGCTTCATTCATATCTGCAGATTCCCTTAATCGGACAAATGGCCTGCTGTCCTTGTCAGGCATCATCAGGTACCTTGTCCTTTGACCTTCTACCAATGCTCTTGTAACTTCAGGCGAGAAGTGGTCATGATGGCAATGGGTATACATAAGAATGTCTATGTCCCTGAAAAGCGGCTTTTTGCCTTCAAGAAGATCATTACGGACCTCATCCGATAATCCGCTGAAATAACCGTGTATTTCTCCTGGAGTTCCATCAATGAGGAGCTTTGTTCCTTTGTACTCCAACATAATTCCTGAATTGGCGAGCAGTGTAACCCTTGGCGACTCCGTATTATCGAATGACTTCATGTCTGCTCCTTTTTCTTCTTGGAAACATAATGTGTGGAATAGCTTCTTTCAATTTTCTCATCAGAGGATCTGCTGAATCTCAGGGGCTTCCCTTTATGCATGTATGCTGTCCAGGAAGGCTTCAGTCCGTTCTTGTCAGCATATGACCTTATTTCGTGCATCGCCATTGAAAGCTTGCTGAGATTTGTCCTGCATACACTTTCCAGATAGGGTACCCTTCCGGACCGCCAGTCGTCATAATCTTTTCTGCTCAGGATTCCAATCTCAATAAGTACATCCACCGGTGCGGCAAAGCCCTTTGCGCTTATGATATCAGCCATTGCCTTATCAACTTTGGCCTTAAGCTCCATGTTGTTCATAAGAATACCCCTCAGTTCCCTCTATTAATTCCAATAGCATAATTTTATTTGAATTTGTACTTCAAATCAACGCAAACAAAATAAAGAAACATCTGATACCCACAATGTAATCAGATGTTTCCGGATTTCAAGATTGAGATAAGGAGCCACAGGCCCAGGAGACCTGCCAGGAAAAATCCCAATATGCCTACGATGGATACGCCTCTAACCGCAGAATCTGCACCAACCCTTATGATGAGCGCTGAAGCTATTATGATAGCAGCTGTTATGAGTGCGAAAACCATCCTGTTTACCATCTTGTTGAAATCAACCCACTTTTCATCAAGGTTAGTTATGTCCACTCGTACTTTACCTCTACCGCTGATATAGTTGTCCAGTATGGTCGATACCTGTGAAGGGATACCAACCGAGTCAACCATAAAATTCATTCCCTTGATCATAAGAAGGTCAAGGCTGATATCAGGAACCAGTTTTTCAGATGTCATGTCCTTGATGTATGCGCTTGCGATTTCCATGATGCTGATATCAGGTGAAAGGTCAGACAGCACACCCTCTAGTATCAGCAGTGACTTGAGAAGTATGGTGAACTCCCTGGGGAGCTTTAGGTTATTTTTCCTGGCCGCTTCAAACAGGTCCTTGAAGAGGTATGAGACCTGGAAATTCCTGAGGCTTGAATGGGCGTAGTTATGGACTATCTTCTCAATATCGTCATGAAGCCTGTTCCTGTCCACGGGTCCCTTCTGTATCCCAAGGATTAGGATCAGGTTGACTATCTGAGTTATGTCTTCGGATACAAGTGACCTGAGCAGATCGTTGAAAGCCCTCCTTGATGACGAGTCGAGAACACCCATGATCCCAAAATCGATATAGTAGATTTTTCTTCCACTTATGATGAGATTGCCGGGATGAGGATCACCATGGAAGAAACCATTGTTGAAGACCTGATAGAGGAAAGACAATATAAGCTTTCTCCCAATCTCGTTCGGTTCATAGCCTTCCTTGATAAGCGCTTCCTTGCTGCTTATTTTTATACCCTCTATGCGTTCCTGAACCGAGACACGCTTTGTAGACATTCCATCTATAGGTTTCGGTACGCTGATGCATGCGATATCCTTATTGTCATGCATGAATCTAATCATGAAGGATACTTCATTCCTGAAATCAAGCTCAATTTTCGTGGTCTCCTTGATTTCCTCAAGTGCTTCAACAGGATCGAGAAGAACATCCTTAAGGGTATCAGGTGCTTTTTTTACTATTCCTATCAGAATGTCCATATCCTCAAGCAGCTTGTTCTCGATATCAGGCCGCTGGACCTTAACGATTACCGGCGTACCGTCAACAAGCACCGCATTGTGTACCTGAGCCACGGATGCACAGGCAACAGGATCCTTATCAATTGAGATGAAGAGCTGATCTATGTCTTTATTAAGGTCCGCTTCAATGATTTCCTGTACAGTGTCAAAGGAGAATGATGGAGCTGAATCCTGAAGCTTTGACAACTCGGTAATATATTCAGGGGGTAAAATATCAGGTCTTGTGGATAATATCTGGCCGATTTTAATAAAGGTCGGTCCTAATTCCTCAAAGACCAGCCTTAGGTTCTCAGGATCCTTCTTCACCCTTTCAGCCCTGAACTTCGTGTTGATGACATGGCCGAATCCGTAGGCTCCCAGGACCCTTACGATTTCCCTGAACCGCTTGTTCCTCTTCCTGTCTTCAGCTTCACCCATGACTCGCTCCTCGAGCTCCCGCTATCTTTCCTCCAGCTTCCTTACCCTTTCCTTGAGTTCATCGAACTCCTCCCTTAATACAAGCTCAAGGGAATCAATGAATTCCTCAACATCCTTGTGAGTGACTGGTTTGGCCTCCTCATTCTTCTTCATGAGCTCTTCTCTCAGTTCCCTGCCCTGCTTTACAGTGAGATTGCCTTTTTCAATAAGATCCTGGATTGTCTTGTCAAGCTTCTCAAATGATACCGATGCAGCACCTAATGTGACCAATGCCATCTTTTTCAGTTCTTCCATAACAAGAACCTCCATTTCAATTTCGTTATATTTAGAATATAACGTTAATATTAATCGCATGTGAAAAAAATGTGAATAATATGACCTCTAAATTGCTGAACCAGAAGTTTTGCATGATATTTAAAAAACATATCTTCAGATATCTTTATTTTTATATGTTAAAGAGGTATATTTGCTTTGGATGCCGCGATTTGCGGGAAAGGATATTTATATGGGAAAAACGTTGAAACGCATCATTGTAGCACTTCTTGTCATCGTTTCACTATTTGCAGCTGGAATTTTCATTATGACCAAGATATCCGAGAAGAACCTGGAAGGTCTGGCTGAAACAGAAATACAGGAGCCTGACCTAAATAGCCTTTCAGACGGGACATACAAAGGAAGCTACAGCGCTTTTCCGGTAAGCGCTGATGTAGAAGTAGATATCAAAGGCCACAGGATAGAAGCCATCAGGTTAATTAAGCATGACAACGGACAGGGCAAGGGCGCTGAAACCTTGCCAGCCAGGGTCGTCCTGACCCAGAAGGTCGGGCAGGACCTGGTATCAGGTGCAACCTACAGCAGCAAGGTTATACTCCTTGCAATATCTGATGCCCTGGATGGAGAGTAAAAAAACACACCCCTGCAAGATTTTGCAGGGGTGTGCCGATTATTCATGAGAATTTAATTGACTATGCTCTTGAGCCTATTTCCTTGTCAAGGAGATATTCGCCCTGCTTGGAGCCTTCAACAAACTTGAGCTTTCCAATTATCATGTTGAAAGTAGCTTCCTCTTCAACCTGCTCGTCAACGTACCATCTCAGGAAGCTTGATGCTTCATGTGACTTGTCTTCAGCAGCAATGTCAGCAAGGTTATGAATTCTTGCGGTTACTGACTTTTCATGCTCGAGAGCCTTTCTGTAGAGGTCTCCGAAGCCTTCGAATTCTACCTCTGGTCCCTTGATTCCTGAGAGAAGCACTCTGTTGCCTGTCTCGTTAAGGAATCCGAAGAACTTCATTGCGTGACCTACTTCCTCCTGGGCCTGCTTCTTGAAGAATGCAGCTGATCCAAGATAGTCTGTAGCTTCCGCATAAGCGGACATGGAAAGATAAATATATGAGGATTCAAGCTCATAGTTTATCTGGTCGTTAATAGCATCTACCAATCTTTTACTTAACATATCGATCCTCCTGATTTTCTAGTATTGTGCGAAGCTCTGCGGGGTATTCCTGCAGACAATTCATTATGCACCACATAATAATTATAGACCAAAATGGCACTAAATCGACATTGTTTACAAAATCATAATAATTATTGTTTGGTGCTTAGATGTGTCAATTGCGACATAATCAGGACTTGCCTATAGTATAATGGAAGATGAGAAATTCTTGAAGGATGTGGAAGCATGAGCCTTAGGCTGATATACGGGAGAGGCGGCAGCGGCAAGACCACCTTTGTATTCAATGAGATAAGGGATAGGATGAAGGATAATGACTTAAGGTTCATCCTGATTGTACCTGAACAGTATACTTTCAGGACCGAGCAGAGGGTATTGAGACAGCTTCCTTCTGATGCCGTGCTGAGGGTTGCGGTAATGAGCTTCGGGACCCTTGTAAGAAAGGTCCTGGGAACTGTCGGAGGTGCGACTCACGACCTGATTTCCTCGACTGGCAAGGTAATGCTTGCAGCAAAGGCACTAAGTGACACCAGGGATGATTTGACGATCTATAAAGGTGTCTCAAAGAGGAGCGGCTTTGCCCAGACTGCTGCAGACCTCATAGATGAACTGAGAAGGTTCGATGTGGATTCTGTGGTTTTGTCATCAGCAGCCGAGGAGACGGATGACAGCGAGCTCAAACGAAAGCTTAAGGACATCAGCAAGATATATGAAAAGTATGAAGAGGATCTGCACAGGAACAATGTGGATTCTACTGATGAGGCGGGATATGCCGTAGAGAGGCTGGAGAAGGCTGAGTTCGTTAAGGATTCTGTGGTTTATATCGACGAGTTCAATGACTTTTCGGTGATGCAGCTGAAGCTTATTGGAAAGCTCATGGAGTCTTCAGCCTCTGTCACATTGGCTTTGACTTTGGATTACTATGATTCAGGAGATAGAGATGTGTTCAGCATCACCAGAGATACTGAAGGAAAGGTAATGAGACTTGCAGAGGAGTCAGGAATTTCCATAGTGAAACCGGTAATCCTTGGCAATCCGGGGCAGGCGAGGCTCTCCGGAAACAGGGAGCTGCAGCATCTTGAAGCTGAGTTCTTCAGGTATCCGAACAAGGCATTGAACGGAAGTATCGGTTCAGTATCAATCTATAAGGCCCAGAACAGCTATGACGAGGTAGAGAGGATTGCAAAGGATATGACCAGAAGGGTCAGAGAGGATGAGAGTCTGAGATACAGGGATATGGCTGTACTCTGCAGGGACATCGACTCGTATTCTAGCATAGCTCAGTCCATTTTCAATGAGTATGGGATTCCGCTTTTTCTGGACAAGCGAAGAAGCATAGTAGGAAGTCCGATATCAATATATATTTTGTCCTTGCTTGAAACACTGGTTTCAGGCTTTGCCTACGAGCCACTTTTCAGGATGCTTAAGACAGGCTTGTCAGTAATCACAACAGGTGAAGCTGATTTGCTTGAAAACTATGTCCTCGCACATGGCCTCGGCAGCTGGCATTTCTTTGGCGACTGGAAATTCTCATACCCAAACATCACAGGCAGCGAGCTGAATTCGAAATATGTATCGGACGTACTTGAAATGAGAGACAGGATTGCCGGAACATATTCAAGCCTGAAGGACAGGCTTTCCGAATGCAAGGATGCAAGGGATGTCACTTCAGCCCTCTTCAATCATATGGAAGAAAATGGAGTGATCAATAAGGCATCAGCTGCCGCAAGGTCTGCAGGGGAACAGGATCTAACCGAATACCGGGAAGTGCTAAGTGGCATCAACTCTATTCTTGATGATATGGCTACTGTTTTCGGTGAAGAGAATATTGAACTTTCGGTTTATTTTGAAATGATGAAGGCTGCGGTAGGCAGCTATGAAATAGGAATTATTCCGTTGACCCTTGATCAGGTCATTCTCGGAGATGTAGCAAGGATAAGGAGCGGCGGTACAAAAGGGCTCTATATCCTTGGTGCTAACGACGGGGTCTTTCCAAGGGCAATCAAGGATGAAGGCATATTCACCGACAGCGACAAGATGGCGCTGAAGGACAAGGGTGTGGAGATTTCTGTGGACTCCAGAACCAGGTCAGTCTATGAGCAATTCCTGATCTATACGGCACTGACTACTGCCAGTGGCTTTGTATTTGTAAGCTATCCATCGTCTGACCTTGAAGGCAAGTCACTTAGACCTTCGCAGGTGGTCAACAGACTTAAGAAAATCTTTCCGGATCTTATCGAAGAGGTACCTAAGGGACCTCTTGAGGCTGATCTGGCTGGATTGGATGAGGTTACTAGACCGGATCCGACGTTCAATCAGCTTGTCCATGAGATGAGAAGGAACTATCAGGGGGAGGCTGTGGAAACATTGTGGGGAGAGGTCTACAGATGGTTCTGCGAGAAACCGGAATATGCTGTAAGACTTGACACTGCAGTCAGGGGGCTTGCTTATTCGAATATGGCTCAGAAGCTTCCTCGAAAAACCATAAAGGGACTCTACGGCGATGAGATGAAAATCTCAGTATCAAGACTGGAGAGGTTCTCCCAGTGCCCCTTCGCATACTTCATACAGTATGGTATGAAGGCTAAGGACAGGGTCCTGCACGAGATAACTGCGCCTGATATCGGTACGCTGATGCACGGGGTGATAGACAGGTTTACGGAGGACCTCAAGGGGCTCGAAGGTGGAATCGCAGAAGCTGACCGTGAGTTCATACATGAAAGCATCAGCAGGCTGGTTGACGAAGCCATAGATACAACTAATGCGATATACAAGGAAAGTCCAAGATACAGGCACATGGGGGAAAAGATCAAAAAAACCCTCATGAGGTCTGTGGATACGATAACCAAGCAGATATCCAAAGGAGATTTCGTACCAAGGTTCAATGAGCTCGGCTTTGGCATGGACGGGATTCTTCCACCACTGAAGATTGAGCTGGACGGAGAGGGTGAAGACGTCTTCCTGATAGGAAGGATAGACAGGGTTGATGTGCTTGAGCTTGACGGGAAATCCTATATCAGGATCATTGACTACAAATCCTCAGCAAAAGACGTATCAATCACAGAGGTATTCTACGGACTTCAGATGCAGCTTCTTGTGTATCTGGATGTGGTCCTGAAAAATTCTGATATCCTGTTGAAGAGCGGCGCAATTCCCGGAGCCATTTTGTATTTCAGGATGGATGACCCGATAATTGATGGAAGCCTGTCTCTGGATACGGATACAATAGAGCGTGAGGTGTTCAAGTCCCTCCAGATGAAGGGGCTTATCCTTAAGGATGCCAGCGTAGTAAGGTCTATGGACAGGGAAATGGGTGATTATTCACTTATAATCCCGGCAAAGATAACTTCATCAGGTGAAGTGGTGTCAAAATCCAACAGGAAGGACAAGACTATGGCAACCATACTTACTGAAGCGGATTTTGATACGTTAAGGGAGTATACTACGGAAAGCATCAGAAGGATACTCAGGGAAATGGTGTCGGGCAGCATAACCGTGCTTCCGGCGAAAAACGGAGACAGGATCCCATGTACATACTGTACGTATTCTGCCATATGCCAGTTTGATGCCAGGATGCCAGGTAACAAATACAGGAAAATTGCACCGATGAAAATTGAAGATCTGTGGAGCAGCATGAAGGAAACCGTTGAGGGAGGTGACTAAAGATGGGAGCAGCATGGACGAATGAGCAGACCAGTGCCATAGAAGCGCGAAACAGTAACCTCCTGGTTGCTGCTGCTGCAGGCTCAGGCAAGACTGCCGTGCTTGTAGAGAGGATCATAAGAATAGTCACGAAGGACAAGGCTGACATAGACTCACTCCTTGTAGTTACCTTCACAAATGCGGCAGCATCCGAAATGAGAGAAAGGATCGGAGATGCCATAGAGAAAGCACTGGAAGAGAATCCATCGGATTCTCACCTCCAGAGGCAGCTGACCCTTCTTGGGAGGAGCAGCATAACCACAATACACTCATTCTGCCTTGAACTTATAAGGAGCAACTTCCACCTGATTGACCTGGATCCGGCGTTCAGGATAGCTGACGAAACAGAATCAGGCATACTGAAGGAAGAGGCTCTCGACCAGCTGCTTGAGGAACAGTACGAAAAAGGCGCGGATAGCTTCATAGCCCTCGTTGATTCGTATGGCGGCAAGAAGGATGATTCCGGACTCAAGGCACTGGTACTTGACCTTCACAGGTTTGTGATGAGCAATCCCTGGCCTGGAAAATGGCTTGATGAAGCTGGAAGGGGATATGACCTTTCGGAGGGTGCCATTGAAAGGCTGCCTGTCTATGGGAAAGTGCTTAATAACCTCGCAAGGATGGCTGAAATTCATGTGCAGGCTCTTGAAAATGCAATAGAGACCATTCGTGGAAACGCCGGGATATCGAAGTATGATGACATGTTCCTTGAGGATCTGATTTTTTGCAGGCAGCTGAAGGATGCGTTCTCAGGTACAGACAAATATGATTCAATAAGGTCTGTGCTGATGGAAAAGTCGTGGACCAGGCTGGGTACTGCTGCAAGGGGGCATGACAAATCCGTTGCAGAAGATGTCAAGGAAGCAAGGGGCGATTTCAAGAAATTCATTGAGGACCTTTCAAAGACATTCTTCAAGGAGTCAGGAAGCGACACGCTTGAAATGGCGAGAAGGCTTGACCCGCTTATGAAGCATCTGTCATTTATCGAGAAGGAGTTCATAGCCGCTTACGATGCCAGGAAACGCGACAAGGGACTGCTTGACTTCAATGACCTGGAGCAGCTTGCCCTGAAGATACTTTCAAATGTTGATGAGGAAGGAACGGCAGTGCCATCTCCGGCAGCCCTGGCTTTAAGGTCTAAATTCAGGGAGGTAATGGTTGATGAATACCAGGACTCCAATGAAGTGCAGGAAGTTATCATCAGCATGGTGTCAAGAAAGGATGAGAAGGACCCCAATGTTTTCATGGTAGGTGATGTAAAGCAGAGCATCTACAGGTTCAGACAGGCAAGGCCTGAGCTGTTCCTTGAAAAATACAGGACATACAGCCCGGAAAAACAAGATAGGAACAGAAAGGTACTGCTATACAAGAACTTCAGGAGCAGAAGGAACATATTGTCTGCAGTTAACCTTGTGTTCAAGGGAGTAATGAGCTCGAATGCGGGTGAACTTGACTATACGGATGATGAAGCCCTTGATTTTGGAGCCGGACATTATGATGATGGTGAAGATCCGCCGGTTGAGATCATTCTGGTTGAAACATCCTCTCTTCCGGAGGAAGAATCACAAGCAGCTGAACCTGAGGCTTATGAAGAAAGCGGGATGGAAGATGGAGTTGACATTTCAGACTACAAGGCTATAGAGCTCGAAGCGATAATGGTTGGTAAAAAGATAAGGGAGCTTGTCCTTGGTGATAATCCTGCAAAAGTATATGACAGGAAGCTAGGCGGCTTCAGAAAGGCCAGCTATAGGGATATAGTCATACTGATGAGGGCAACTTCTGTAAGTGCCAACATATTCCTTGAGGAATTCTCGAAGCTTGAGATACCTGCATTTGCCGATAACAGCACCGGATACTTTGAAACTGTAGAAGTAAGGACCATGGTCTCACTGCTGAGGATAATTGATAATCCGCTTCAGGATGTGCCACTCCTTGCTGCTCTAAGAAGCCCGATGTTCGCGTTCAGCGAGGAGGAGCTTGCTTCAGTAAGGCTTCTGGACAAGGATGATTACCTATATAACTGCCTTGTGAAATCAGGAGCTGAATCAATAGGGGAAAAAGCCCGGAGCTTCCTCGAAAGGCTCTCCGAGTACAGGGATATGGCCTTAACGCTGCCTCTCGATTCATTCATATGGTACATATACACCGACACTTCATACTATGACTATGCAGGAGCGATGCCAGATGGCATACAAAGGCAGGCAAATCTTCGGATGCTGTTCCAGAAAGCCCGCCAGTTCGAGGATTCAGGAAGCAAGGGATTGTTCAGCTTCATCAGGTATATCGACAAATTCAAGAGGACGAACGGTGACATCGGAGCAGCAAGGATCCTCGGTGAGAATGAGGACCTGGTGAGGGTCATGAGCATCCATAAATCAAAGGGTCTTGAATTCCCCATAGTGTTCATCAGCAATTCAGGTAAGGGGTTCAACAGGATGGACCAGAGAAAGGATGTCCTTTTTCACCCGGGACTCGGGTTCGGACCCATGTACATTGACAGGGAAAGGTCGATAAAGTGCACTACCTTCTTCAGGGAAGCCATCAAGGACAGGATGATGCTTGAGAGCCTTTCCGAGGAGATGAGGGTCCTTTATGTTGCCATGACCAGAGCCAAGGAGAGACTATACATAACTGGAAATGTAAGAGACAGGGAAGTTGTAATCAAGAGGTGGAACTCGCTTTCAAAGGGAGCTGGCCTTAGGCTGCCTGAAGACAAGGTCCTAAAGTCGGGAAGTTTCCTCGACTGGATAATGCCTGTACTTTTAAAGCACAAATCAATGGATGATTACAGGAACGAGGGGATCGGTGCGTATACTGATGAGGGAAGCTTTTCCCTTGAATTCATACGCGCTGAAGATCTCTTCAGGAAGGGATTGACGCCAAAACTACCAGAAGAATATGTTCTGACCATAGACTCACTGTCCGAACCTTCTTCCTCATTTGAAATCATGAGAAGGCTTTCTTATGAGTATGGTTATGCCAAGGATGTCGCAATGGCTTCCAAAATAACTGTCTCCGAGCTGAAAAGGCTGGCTCAGGACGAAGAGGATATTCAAGGGATCAGTGTAGTGGAGGAGGAACATATCGAAAGACCACTTTTCATGATGGAGAAGACCGGACTTACCGGGTCGGAGCTTGGTACAGCTTTCCATAAGGTATTTCAACATCTCGACTTTTCTAAAGTATCACTGGATGAACTGAGAAGTCAGGTTGACGAGCTTGTGGATAGAGAGCTGCTCAGACCATCGGAAGCTTCCAGAGTAAATCCATGGAAGCTTAAAATGCTTTTTGATACTGACATCGGAAAAAGAATGGCGGCAGCAGCAGTCAAAGGCGAGCTGAAGCGGGAGATTCCATTCTTCATGGGATATGAAGGTAGTGAGACCATGGTTAAGGGAGTCATCGATGCCTTTTTTAAAGAGAATCTGGGGCTTGTCATAGTAGACTACAAGACAGACCATGTTGATATCAGCAACTTCGAAGAAACGCTAAAAGAAAGGTACACAGAGCAGATGAGATATTATAAAAATGCACTTGAGCGAATAACTGGACTCAAAGTAAGCGAAATAATACTCTATTCAGTATCACTTGGAAAAGAATTATGTATTACTTTATAATTTGCTCTTCAAAGTTATTTTGTTTTGAAGTATAATAACATTATATTATCTTGGAAAACGATAGGAGTGTTTCAAATGGCAGTAGGAAAAGATAAGACAAGGATTCTTTTGACACTTCCAATGGATCTCAAGGACGAACTCACGAAGGAAGCAAAGAGGGATAATAGGAGTCTCAACAACTATATCCTCAACCTTCTTCTGAATTCTGACAGAAGACCAGAAGGAAAGTAACGAAGAAAAGAAAAGGACCTGCAAGGGTCCTTTTTTTCATTTTGATGATTTAATGACTATTCATCTAACGGATAATGATTTTCCTTGAATATCAAGGAGACTGGTAGTACCAATTATTAAATTGATATAAATTGTTAAATTATACGAATCAAATGAAAACTTTGAAATGCAGTCATGGATTCGCTGATATTCAATACTGCTGAATTAATATTTCAATTACAAACTTAGAAAGACAAAATCAAAATCATCCTCATACTGATCAAAGTTTGAATACGGTTGTACGTATATATCTCTTGGTAACCAATTAGAATGTACGATATTTACACATATATAATAAAAGTATTTTATGAGCAGATAAAATTTCTGGATATTTTTTATTTAAAACAAAAAATGCTCGAAATATGGATGGAATATTTTTACGATATTTAAAATCGAGTGAAAATCTAATTTCCATCTTATAATTATTTAATTGGTGTACAAAATAACATCATTATACAATAGTAAAACATATGATAAATCTATAATAACAAAGTGAAATAATATTTCATAAGAGAGTAAACAACATGAAGTACAGGGGTATTGTAAATAGAGATAGGAAAGTGGTAAATGCTGTCATGAAAGCAGCAAATCCAGAATCCCCTCCGTACTTTCCGGATACTATAGATACCTGGCCCATTACCGGAAGTGCAGCGCTTATTATGAATACCTTCTGCATAAGCAACGGCATCGGGACAAGCTTGAACAGAAGGATTACAACCAGAGGCGATACTGCGAACCTGAACAGTATTATGAGGATCGTATCCAACGGATTCCCAAGATTCTTGAAGGTAAGTGTGCCTATAATGCTTCCCATATAAATGAGAGAAAGAGGTGTCAGCATATCCTTCAGATACTCGGTGCTCTTAATGATATAATCCGGTACAGCTATGTCCATGAAAAGTGCGGCAAGGCCCAGCAGAAATCCAAGTATTGCAGGATTAAGAAGCTTCTTTATGACAGTGAATGAGAATCCGCTGCTTTTCTTTGTCCTTGAGAGCAGGTAGTTTCCGGCGGTCCAGAACATGACAGTATTTGCCATATAGTAAAGGAGAAGGTATGGTACGCCTTCATCACCGAAAAGCCCTGTTATTATTGGAAGTCCGACAAATATGGTATTGGAGAAGGTGCTCATCGCAATGAACGCTCCACCCCGTTTTATGTTGTGTTTGAGAAGTCGGCTGGTGAAGGATGATATTATGATTACAATGACCATAGATGTTATGACCAGAAGCACACCTTTCCAGGATACCTTCAGATGTTCCAGGGTGAAGCTGGTAAATGCTGTATGGAACATGGTTACCGGCACTATGTAGCTTACAAGGAATGTAGATATGAAACTGTCTACCCGCTGGTCGGTAACCTTGAGCTTTTTAAGCACAAATCCGAATCCTGCGAGAATAAAAAGAGTGATTATTGTATTAGTTGCCTCTATTGTCATTCTCAGCCTCCCTGGCAGCAATTTCCAGAAGTCGTTCTCTTGTGTTAAGGCCTGGTGTCTCCAGGACGTTTTCCAATAGGATTCCCAGGAGCTTGCCGATTAGCCTGCCGTCTTTGATGCCTATGGATTTGAGGTCGTCTCCGTTGACGGCAAGGTCCTTAAGCTCCAATGGATCGTTTCTTTCGAGTATTTCATTCAGTCGTTTCTCGAATTCAATGAGCTTTGAGGCGTGAATTCCACCGATGTCTGGTTTTCCGCCATGGTCAGCCTTCTTGAGGCCGAGGAAAAGCGGTATGTTTGCAATCCCCATGTTGACTGCAAATTTCTTGAGCTTCACTTCATTCTTCATCTCGCTTGGGACCATATGCAGCGAGATAAGCTTGTCTACAAGATGAATGGTCCGGTTGTCGTATTTTAGTCTCTGAAGCACATCCCTGGCAATTGATGCGGATTCCTTCTCATGGCCGTAGAAGTGGCCCACGCCGTCTTTGTCTATCGTGAAGCATCTTGGTTTTCCTGAGTCGTGAAATAGTGCCGCAAGCCTAACGTGAAGGTTTCTAGGACACCTGTCAAGCACCTCCAGGGTATGCCCAAGGACATCCTTGTCATGGTACCTGTTGAACTGGTTGAATGATGCCAGTGGCAACAGCTCAGGAAGGACATACTTTATCAGTCCTAGCTCGAAGAGCATCCGCATGCCTCTTCCGGGATTTTCCGACATGAGGATATTGGATATCTCTTCCCGGATCCTTTCGACGCTGATGTATACGAGACCGTCCATTTCCTCGATTATCCCGAGAAGAGTACTCTCTTCTATGTTGAAGTCAAGGGTGGTTGCGAGCCGTACAGCCCGGAGTATACGCAGGGCATCCTCCTTGAAACGCTCGACAGGATGTCCCACTGCCCTGATTAGCCTGTGGTTAAGGTCATTGAAGCCGCCAAACGGGTCTATGAGTCCTTTTTCATCATTGTAGGCCAGTGCGTTGATTGTGATATCCCGTCTTCTGAGGTCCTCAATCAGGTCTTCTATGAATCGGACATTTTCCGGGTATCTCTTGTTGATGTAGCCTTCTTCACTTCTGAAGGTGGTCACGTCAAAACAACCGTCGTCGGTTACAACCTCTACGGTTCCGTGCTTTATGCCTATTGGAACTGTCTTTTCAAACATTCCGATGATTGATTCAGGTGTAGCTGAAGTTGCGATATCATAGTCTTTTGGGTTCTTCCCGAGAAGGACGTCCCTGATGGACCCACCCACAAGGTAAGCATCGTAACCTTCCTGAAGTATCCTTCCGATTATGAATCTTGCGCCTTTTGGCATCTCGATCCTCATGGTGCCTCCTTACCTGGAGAGTCAAAATTTCTGCTTTGAAAGCCTTCTCCGGTTGGTATTGTAGTATAATCTAGTATAATTAATTATATACCATGTTAATGGCAAGGAGTAGCAGATGGAACAATCGATTAGAAAAATACGGGACTTTGAAACTGGTGACAGGCTTGACTGTTACTTCATAATCAAGAGGGTGGACCTCAAGACCACAAATTCAAATGACAAGAAATACCTGGACTTCATCTTCGGAGATGTGACAGGTGAAATATCTGGAAAGCTATGGGATGTGCCATACGACCAAGAGGATTTCTTCAAGGCTGGAATGCTCATCAAGGCGAGAGGAACCGTCACCAGCTACCAGAATTCTCTGCAATTCAAGGTGGACAGGATAAGGACAGTAGATGCCAAGGATAACGTCGATCCAAGGGACTTTGTTGTGGCTGCACCGCTTGACCCTGATTTCATGTACAGTGAAATTGAGGGATTTGCAAAAGGTATGGCGAACACACACATCAGGAGCCTTGTGCTTAGAATAATGGAAGAGAACAAGGAAAAGCTGATGTATTATCCAGCTGCAAAGAGGAACCACCACTCGATAAGAAGCGGACTGCTTTACCATGTTCTGACAATGCTAAGACTGGGCATGAAAATATCTCAGATATATGAAGAGATCAATACTGACCTGCTTTATGCGGGTATAATTCTCCATGACATGGAAAAGCTTAATGAAATGGACTCGACCGAGCTTGGAATAGTGAGCGAGTATACGGTTGAGGGAACTCTGCTTGGCCACATAACCCAGGGAGTGAAGAACATTGAAAGGGTTGCAATGGAGCTTGGAACACCGAAGGAAATCAGCATGATCCTTGAACACATGGTACTGAGTCATCATTATGAGCCTGATTTTGGAAGCCCTGTAAAGCCGATGATCCTGGAGGCTGAGATATTGCATCATATTGATATGATCGATGCGAGGGTTTTTGATATTACGAATGCTACAAAGGATATTGAGGGCGGTACATTCACTGACAATATCTGGTCGCTTGACAGAAGAAGGATGTATAAGCCTTTGTTTGAAGGAAGCGTGAAGAAATAGGAGGATACAATGGGAGCAAAGGAAAACCTTTTAAAATATGTAAAATATGAGACAACATCTGATGAAGAAAGCACAAGCATTCCGTCGACTAAGGGTCAGATGATACTTGCTGAAGAGCTTGAAAGAGAACTGAAAGCATTAGGGCTTGAGACAAATCTGGATGAAAACGGATATCTGTTCGGATACCTGAAGGGTAATACAAATAAGAAGGTTAAAAAACTTGGATTTTTAGCCCATCTTGACACCTCACCTGACATGAGCGGAAAAGACGTATCTCCAAGGGAACTTACCTATGCAGGTGGAGATATAGTGCTAAATGAGGGTCTCGGGATAGTACTTAAAACTGCTGATTTTCCTGACCTTAAGAAATATGAGGGTCATGAACTTATTGTTACAGACGGGACTACCCTTCTTGGGGCAGACAACAAGGCGGGGATAGCTGAAATAATGGCGGCGCTTGAAATCATTGTTTCCAAAAGCGATATGCTGCATGGAGATATAATGGTGGCATTTACCCCTGATGAGGAAATAGGACGAGGGCCGCATAAATTCGATGTTGAAAGATTTGGAGCGGAGGTTGCTTATACTATTGACGGAGGTCCCGAGGGCGAGCTTGAATTTGAAAACTTCAATGCAGCAGCTGCAAAAGTCACATTTAATGGAAGAAATGTGCATCCTGGCACAGCCAAAGGAAAGATGATCAATTCAATTGCTCTTGCCATGGAGTATGCTTCATACTTCGACAAATCTGAGACACCTGAAATGACGGAAAAGTACGAGGGCTTCTTCCATCTCAATGATTTCAGCGGATCTGTGGAAAAGACCGTACTCAACTACATCATAAGGGATTTCTTCCCGGATACTTTCGAGGCAAAGAAAGGGAAGATGTTGGCTGCAGCCGAGCAGCTAAACGAAAAGCACGGACAAGACACCGTAACTGTTGAAATTAAAGATCAGTACAGGAACATGAAAGAGATGATAGAGCCTAACATGTACCTGATAGACAATGCCCTGAAGGCAATGGAAAAGGCAGAGGTGAAGCCTATAGTGAAGCCTATAAGAGGCGGCACTGACGGTGCGCAGCTTTCATTCATGGGGCTGCCGTGCCCGAACATCTTCACTGGCGGTGAAAACTACCATGGAAAGTTCGAGTTCATATCAATCCCGGCAATGGAAAAGGCTGTGAAGGTAATAGTCAACTTAGTCGGTATATTCGAAGAACAGGGTGTTGAATAACAAATATGATTTAAAGAGCGGCACTTTCGCAAGTGCCGCTCTTTGATTAAAATAATTCAAAATTATTGCGGGTTTTTCTTGGTTCGGTCTTTTCCGGTAAAGAAGAGGCATGCTCCGTTTGGTCCGATGTGCGATCCGATTGCCATTCCCAGAGGGAACAGGGTTACCTTGGCATCGGAGTGATTCTTTTCTATAAGTTCCTTTATATATGCAGCATCTTCTTCACAGTCACCGTGCGATATGAAGGCTTCAATGCCCACTTCAGGATCGAGGTTCTTTTCAAAATAGCTGTACAGCGTGTTCAGGGATTTTTTTCTGCCCTTAACCTTGTCGATTACCTTAAGGCTTCCTTCGCTGTCCATATGTATTATTGGCTTGATTGACAGCATGGAACCGAATGTAGCTGATAATGCCGATATTCTGCCGCCTCTCCTCAGATGGTTGAGGTCGTCGACTGTAGCTACGTGGTTTATGTGGTATTTCATCTTCTCGACATAGTCCAGGTTTTCCTGAAAGGTTGCGCCTTCTGACTGCCTGCGAAGGGCAAGCTGCACCAGCAGTCCCTGTCCGGAGGATGCACACTTCGTATCTACGATCTCTATGCGCCTTTCAGGATATGACTCCTTTAGGATTCCTGCAGCAACATTTGCTGAACCGAAAGTCCCGCTTAACATGGAAGAAAATGAAAGATACAGGAGATCAAGGCCTTTATCAAGAGAGCCTTTGAAGTATCCGAGATACATGGCTGGAGTGATCTGCGAGGTTGTAGGCATATCGCCATTTCTCATGCTGTCGTAGAATTCCTTGAAACCGACAGTCCTCCAGGAATCCTCGATCAGTTCGATATTGCTTGTCTTTATAACAAGGCCTATGGGATCGTGTTCCGGCTTGTCCAGAAAATATGTTCCGAGGTCGCACCCTGAATCTGTTAGTACAATGTAGCTCATATGGCCTCCAATTCAAAAATCAGTCTCAATACAGGATAACCTCAAAAGTTTAAAAAACTTTGAAGTTGTCCATAAAGATTTGATGAAAAAGCTTGCGCAAACTCGTGACTTCAGTCGTGAGTTAGCAAGCGAAGTGAAGAAATCGCAGTACTTAGCACATTAGCATATATCAAGTAATAGATACCATTAAGTTCATTGAATTAAAGTTTTGCATTATTCAAGTGTTAAACGGTTCTGAAGTATTCTTATGTCTGAAATATATATGGACGCGGATACGTCTAAACAATCCAGTATCCTTTGGTTTGTTGCGTAAAGTACCGGCACGATATCCTAATCAGACAGACGAATGGAAATGTGAAGGATTTGTAAAATCTGATCTCTGATGACGATAATATGTATATTCTGGATTTGGGAAAGCATAATGATAATGTGTATCTGCTGATTGACTGCAAACCTCAGCACTATATTCCAAATGTCGTGAAAGCACTCAAATGAGTATCAGCAAGGTTATTGTTCAAGAAGCACCCTGAACTGAAGAAACGGTGATGGGGCGGACATCTGTGGAATCCCAGCTGCTTTGTTGCCACAGTCAGTGAAAACACCAAGGAGCAAATCCGCAGGTACATACAGAGTCGGAAAAAGAAATGAGACAGTTCAAGCTTTGACAATGGTGGAGGTGAGAGCAGTGCTGCAGCTTAAAGCCTATGAATACCGTATCTATCCAGATAAAAAACAGGAAACGCTGATTGCCAGGACGATCGGCTGCTCTAGGTTCGTATACAATCATTTCCTTGAATTGTGGAACAAGGAATATGAGGAGACCGGAAAAGGTCTGACTTATTACGCATGCTCCAAACTTCTGACAAAGCTTAAGAGGGACCCGGAAACAGTATGGCTTTGTGAAGTGGATAAGTTCTCGCTCCAGAATTCGCTTCGTAACCTGTCGGACGCCTTCTCCCGCTTTTTCAAAGGACAGAACGAGCATCCACAGTTCAAGAGCAAGAAGAACCCGAGGCAAAGTTACACTACACAATATACGAACAACAACATCGCAGTTTCCGGTAATTTCCTGAAGCTGCCCAAGCTAGGCCTTGTCAAGTTTGCAGACAGTAGGGAGATGAAAGGCCGTATACTGAATGCCACAGTACGAAGGAAATCGAGCGGGGAATTCTTCGTATCGATCCTATGCGAAGAGGAGATCTGTGAATTGCCAAAGACTGACTCATCTGTCGGAATTGACCTCGGAATCATTGACTTTGCGGTTATGTCAGACGGAAGCAGGAATGACAACAATCATTTTACCAGGCAAATGGAAGAAAGGCTTAGACGGGAGCAGCGAAAGCTTGCAAGGCGTGCACTTGCTGCGGAGAAAAGAGGAATTCCCCTGTCTGAAGCCAGGAACTATCAGAAGCAGAGACGGAAGGTAGCGAGACTTTATGAAAAGGTTGCAAACCAGCGAAAAGAATATCTTAACAAACTCAATACAGAGATAGTCAAAAACCACGATATCATCTGTATCGAGGACCTTAACGTTAAGGGCATGATGCGCAATCATAAACTGGCAAAAAGCATTTCTGATGTATCATGGACGAGCCTTGTATCGAAACTGCAGTACAAGGCTGCCTGGTATGGAAAAGAAGTCATCAGGATAAGCAGATGGTTTCCGTCAAGTCAGATATGCTCAGAGTGCGGCCACAAGGACGGGAAGAAGCCTCTCCATGTAAGGGAGTGGACCTGTCCTGTTTGTCATGCCCACCATGACCGTGACGTCAATGCAGCAAGAAATATACTGGCTGAGGGACTCAGGATAAGAGCTCTGACTCCGGGGTCTTAGCAATACAGAAGGAAACAGGAACCGCAGGAATTGCGGGGGTAGCTTGGTAAACAAGAGAAACCTCTGCCGGCAAAGAAATAAGCCGGTAAGTACGCTCTGTTCCCAAGAATCTCATGACTTTAGTCATGAGAGCGTTCAATTTGGATCTCAAATATGAGTGAAATTGTTTACTGCTGCTTATATGCAAGCAAGCCCGTCTTATCAAGCCTTGACCAAATCACAGCGGCAGCAACTGTCTTGAACAGGTCCGGAAGTATGAATGGAAGTACCCCTGCGGCAGCTGCCTGAGTAAGGGTCAAGCCTCTGCTTATTGCCAGGTATGAAGCGCCAAGAAGGTATATTGGTACATTTCCCAAAAGCACTGAATATACTACAGCTTTTGGGAAAGAGTTGATTCTGCTTCTGAAAGAGCTGATGAGGAATACGGCTACTGCAAATCCCATGATGAAACCTCCGGTAGGCCCCAGTATTGCACCGGCACCGCCTCTCCCTCCTGAAAATACAGGAAAGCCTATGCTTCCAAGAAAAAGGAATACAGCTATCGCCATCCTTGAAATCTTGGGTTTGAAAGATAGTGCTATAAGAATCACAACTAGAGTCTGAAGCGTACCAGGTACGGGAGTAAATGGAAGAGGAACATATATGTAGGATGATATGATGAGCAGCGTAACACCGAGTGATGAATAAACCAGGTCTCTTGTCTTTAGTCCGGCCATTGCTGATTCTCCTTTGATTTTAATAATCCCTATTATATCAGCTGATTAGTGATTTGGATTTTTTTTAATGGCATGGCATGGCCTATTTTAAGTAAAATTTAAAAAGTAGCATTCGGTGCGATACATATGATCAAAGTAATAAATTGTTTACAACCAATCTACAGAAGTAAGTTTATATAACTGCTATACTTTATAGAAGGGAGGATGTGATAATTTGAAATTGGAACTAAGCGAAATAATGGCAATCTCCAAGTACCTCAGACTTTCTTTGGATAATCTGAAGGAGCTTAGGGATGTTATGATAGAAATCGAGATCAATGGCGAGGTAGACCATGACGGACAGCCGGTCATGAACTCTGATGAGATAAACATGGATATCAGCAATATTGAAAGGCTTCTGAACATGCTTTCGGAAGCGGAAGGAGCGTAAATGTTGGAATTTAAAGTGAATCATGAAAAGGAATTGAACAGGTTCATCCTTGTAGCTGGAGACGGTGAAAGGGTGGGGAGGATGTCCTATATGGTAGGTGATGACGGCATAATGACCATAGACCATACCAAGGTAAGTCTTGACCTGAGGGGCACGGGGGCGGGAAAGCACCTGATAGTGGCTGCAGTCGAACATGCGAGAGGTATGGGCTATAGGCTGAATGCTACCTGTCCATATGCTAAGAAAATGCTGGAGAAGCATCGCAAGGACTTTTCTGATGTCCTTGGGCCGGTGCTTACTGAAGAGTCTGAACCGGAACCTGGAAATGAATTCTGATTACATCACATCAGCAGGAGGGCTATTTAATTGAAGGGAATAGTGTTTATCGCATGTATGCTTATCCTGGCTGGTTGTGGAGCTAAAGCTGTGACACCAATACCTGATGGTGATATTCAGGTATCGAAGATAATAGATTACAGGACCTCTGATATCGAGCCCATGAAGGGTGAAGCAAGGCTTATACTTGAAATCAAGAGCTTCGAAAAATACCTGACTGATTATGCGATTCTGGAAAACCCTGCTTTCCTGGACCCGGATGATCTTGAATCTATTAAGAATATTGATGAGGATTACTTCAGGACTGGAGCGATTGGAGTTGCAGTTTCTGTAGAGAGTTCTGGATCAAACACGGTAACGGGAAAGAAAGCAAAAAGACAGGGAGATGTGCTATTCCTTCTTATAGAAAGGAAGGAAGCGGGCATAGGCACAACAGATATCGCTACAAGGCATTCGGTGTTCCTTCTAAGCTCAACTGACGTTTCTGGAATAAGGACAGTTGAAGTGGAGAGAATTACAGCTAAGTAGATGTAAATTTATTATGAACTGGAAAGAAGCTTTGATTTTAAATATGCGTTTAACCTGTTGAAATATAATCATATTAACTATAAATATTCAAAGAACCTTCGTATTATACGTTGGTTCTTTTTTAATTGTCATAAATGGTGAGTATTGTAAAGTGAAGCAAATGCATAGCATAGCTCTTAATATGCTTGCATATCCTTGACTATCAAGGGCTTTCAAAATAAAGGCCAGTTGCATGAACTTTCGACAAATAAAGCTTTCCGATAGGTTGTGGATACTTTGAATTCATATATATTAATAAATACGAATATTGATGTCGAAATTCATGTTTGTACATATGGTGTCGAATAAATGGAAATGTCGTTGAATTGTAATAGTAAATGAGGTTAATTATAAAATAATATATTGTATGTATAAAATATTTTAGCTATAATTAGTATAAAATGACGAAAGAACACATTAACATATTGAACAGAGTTAAGTTTCATTAAATAAACACATTGATTAGAATATAACGATATTTTCAAATATGTCGAATCGCGCTTTGCTACAAAATTCAATTACAGGAGGAGAGAACATGAAGGGAAGAATTAGAAAATTTACTGCGCTAGTATTATCGTTTGCTATGGCGTTCACATTTATTGGATCGTCTCAGGTTAAGACTTCATTTGCAGATGCCAAGGGAGTTCTCAATATACAATTTGATGCCGTGCTGGATGCTATGCAGACAAGCGGGTACGGTTCATTGACCTTGACCTTGACACATACTTCAGGGGCAACTTTCACAGCATCAAGCACTAATAAAACATGGCAAAACGCTCCTTATGGAACTTATACAGTAAGCCTTTCAAATACCACTGGTATTAAGTATGAGGTTGAGGCATCATTCGATCAGCAGGGGAAGACGTATAATCTTGTTGCAAATAAATTTACCACTGCTGATACTGCTGCTACGATATTTTTTAAGGAAATCAAGATAATTCCTATAGCTCTTGGAACCCTGGTAAAGTATGGGGATGATGGCAAGCCATTAGCAGGGGCTACTTTTAAAGTAACTGATTCAAATAATGTAGTTTCATACAAGACATCTGGTCCAGATGGTATTGTATTCAGTGATATGCTGATTTACAAGGATACGAAAATTACAGTACAGGAATCAGAGGCACCACATGGCTATGTTTTAGATAACGGTATAGTAGAGCTTAATTATCCTATAGTTGGAATTAATCCATCTATTGAAGATCTTAATGTGCTGAAGACTATTACGAATACAAGAGCAAAAATTTCTGTTACTGGTAATAAAGTCTGGAGAGGCGGACCAAAGCCTGATATCCAGGTTCAGTTATATAGAGACAATGAGCTTATGGTAGGTTATGAACCGGTAACACTTACATCAACTAATACTGAGTATACCTGGAAGGATCTTTACTTGACTGATTCAAGAGGGAACGACTATAAGTACTCCATAAAAGAGGTAAGCGTACCTGAGAATTACGATGTAACATATTCAAATGATGGATTGACAGTAACTAATACTTTTATTGTTCCTAAGATTTCAGTAACTGGATATAAGAAATGGATAGGAGGACCTAAGCCTGATGTTGCGATACAGCTGTACCAGGATGGTGAGGCCTATGGTGACAAGGTTACTTTTAGTGCAATGAAAACAAGCCATACATGGACAGATCTTCCAGAGACTGATTTGAATGGCAAATTCTATACATATACGATTGATGAGCCCAACGTACCTGTTAATTATAGCAGTACATTATCTGCAGACAAGCTGACTGTAACAAATGAATATAAATCCCCTGTTCAGGAAATCAAAGTGTTGAAGGAATGGGAAAATGGTCCTTTAACTAAACCAACAATACAAGTGCAGCTATATCAGAACGGGGTAGAATATGGTGCTCCAGTGGATTTTTCCAACGGAAAGACATCACACACCTGGACTGTGGATGTTACTGACAGCGATGGGAAAGAATATGAGTATACTGCGAAGGAAGTAGAGGTTCCTGACAACTATGAGGTTACTTATTCAGATGATGAGCTAACTATAACAAATAAGTATATAGTTCCAGTAATTTCAGTTACTGGAACCAAGATATGGGAGGGTGGAACCAAGCCTGACGTCGAGATACAGCTATATCAGGATGGAGAAGAGATTGGAGATCCGGTCATATTCAGTTCAACAAAGACAAGCCATACATGGTATAACCTTCCAGGTACAGATGAGTCTGGAAATGCCTATGAATATACGATAGATGAACTTGATGTACCTGAGAACTACACAAAGACCCTATCAGAAGATAAGCTCACGATAACAAATAGCTACACTTCACCAAAACAAGACATAACTGTCAGAAAGGTTTGGGAGAATGGTCCTGAAATAAAGCCGACTATCGAAGTGCAGCTATATCAGGATGGAGTAGAATATGGCGCTCCGGTGGAGTTTGCTGACGGAAAGACATCAAACACCTGGACTGTGGATGTAACGGATACCGAAGGTAAAAACTATGTATATACTGCCAAGGAAGTAACAGTTCCTGAAAATTATGAAGCGACCTATTCGGACGATAAGTTGACCATAACAAATATGTACATTGTGCCAAAGATAGAAATATCTGGAAGCAAGCTTTGGGAAGGCAATTTACAGAAACCAGAGAAGATAACAGTCATACTTTATCAGGATGGTGAAAAATTTACTGAACAGGATGTTTATCCGGATTCGAATGGTGATTGGAGCTTTAGCTTCAAGAATATTCCAGGTGCAGATTTGGATGGAAATGAATTTGAATACACTGTTGGTGAAGCAACACCTGCAGGATTCATCACATCAGTGAATGGATATACAATTACTAATACATCAATCAAGGGCAACATACAGTTAAAGAAGGTTGATGAGAGTGATAGGCCTCTTGAGGGAGCTTTGTTCGGTCTATTCAAGAGCAGTGATGAGTTATTGGTGAATGTTCTGAGCACGTCCAGAAGCAACAGTGATGGACTTGTAAACTTTACCGGAGTGGAGTATGGCTCATACCTAATCAAGGAGCTTGAGGCACCGGAAGGCTATAATACGGTTGAAAGGATTATAGAAATCTCAATCACAGAAAACA
Organism: Youngiibacter multivorans; assembly: GCF_017873395.1. Taxonomy (GTDB): domain Bacteria; phylum Bacillota; class Clostridia; order Clostridiales; family Clostridiaceae; genus Youngiibacter; species Youngiibacter multivorans. The sequence goes on from NZ_JAGGKC010000017.1 coordinate 74,016, forward strand.
ATAAGTCAGTGATCCCTGTTGACGGTATAGTTAAGAACACAAGGATCAGAGGCAATATTGCAATAACCAAGTATGGCGAAAGCAATGTTCTGTTGAGCGGAGCTAGGTTTGAATTAAGGCAGGGCGAGAAACTTATTGCAACTGTTACTACAGATAACTATGGAAAGGCTGAGTTTGAGAATGTCCTTTACGGAGATTATCAGATATATGAAACTGCAGCCCCAATAGGATATGTTGCGAGCCAAGAGTCTATTCAGGCATCAGTAACAACTGAAGGGGAAACTGTTGAAATTCAGGTTCATAACAGAAGAATTGCCGGGACTATAGTGGTTCATAAGCTGGATGAAAAACAGAATCCTATTGCAGGCGCGATATTTGTCTTAAAACAGGATGGAGCAGTTAAGTTCAGAAATGTCGCATCATCAAGTTCAGATGCTATAGAATTCAGGAATATTCCTGAAGGTGTATATGAGCTTGAAGAGGAAAAGGCTCCAACGGGCTTTATAAGAAGTGCAGCAGTAGAAAAAGTTGTCATTGACGAAGATGGCGAGGTTATTTCACTTGATGTGGTTAACAAAGTGATAAAAGGTAACATCCTAATCAGTAAAATCGGAGACGACGGAGAGCTTCTGGAGGGTGCGGAATTCGTTCTGTTCTTGGGAAGTGAACAGTTTGGAAAACCGGTTACCACCGATGAAAATGGAGAAGCGCTGATAGAAGGAGTTCCGTATGGAACATACACTCTGAAGGAAACAAAGGCTCCTGAAGGTTATGTGCTTACAGATGTTGCTAAGGCAGTTGAAATTGAAGTAGATGGTGAAACAATAGAACTTGAGATCAAGAACAGCTTGATTACAAGCACTGTATCAATCAAGAAGATAGAAGCTGGATCAACAAAAGTATTGTCAGGTGCTGAATTTACGATTGAGGATGAAGAAGGTGGAGTTGTATTCACCGGAACAACTGGAACAAGTGGAACCTTGAATGTCATACTGCCGTTTGGCAAATATATAGTCAGGGAGAGCAAAGCTCCTGAAGGATATAATAAAACGGATATGACATATAGCGTAACTGTAAATGCGGATGGAGAAACATTCGACATAGTCGCTGAAAATGAGAAGATTGAAGAGCTTGAGGAAGTAGATCCTGCGGATGACGAGGAAGAAGGATCACTGCCACAGACTGGCGGTATTCCAAGCGAACTGCTGTATGCGGTTGGAATGATAGCAATGGCTGGCGGAGTAGTTCTTATGAGGAAAAAAGAAGAAAAATAGCCAAATCCTGACAATTGATATAAAGCAAAGCGAGGGACTGCAGCGATAGGCTACAGTCTCTCGCTTTATATGAAAATTATGTAATAGCTTTAAACCAATGAAAATAAAAATCCGAACCATTTCCAGATGGAAGCGGTTCGGATTGATTTGTCTGGTGCACCTGGAGGGAATCGAACCCCCAATGCCCGGTTCGTAGCCGAGTGTTATATCCGTTTAACTACAAGTGCCTATATTATTCAACTCAATAATATTAACACAGCAGACCGACAATATCAATGGGCCGGATTTTGAATGGATTTGGACGCAGAGCTTGTATCTTGCGTATTTATCACGGCATCAAGGTTAGACTTCAGCAGTCCTTTCCTTGATTGCCTTTATGAGCAGATTGCCGACAACAAGCTTTGGGTTGGACAATGAAAGCATGAGGAGCTGCCTGTCGGTAAGATCTCTTACTAATATGCGCTGCTTCCAATGTGCTTTTTTGGGGTCAGCAGTAATATCTGTCAGCCTGTCCAGTGCCATTTTTAGAAGGTCGGCAGGCTCTTCGAAAATAGCAAGATTGGTAATTTCAAGTATTTCTGATAATACCTCCAGTGAAGCAAGTGTTATCGAGAATCTGTGTCCATAACTTTCCTTGTATGGCTCAAATACCCTTTCAGCAAGCAGGGGCGCTGAAAGATTCTCAAACCGACGGATTTCTGCTGCGGTTGGAAGGGACAGCAATCCGGTAGGAACGGTATTCCTAAAGTAATACCTGTGGCCGAATACCTTGCCGAACGCCCTGAGGGTGTCAAGGTAACCCAGTCTCATATTTCTGTCGATATGTTCTGGATCAGGTATGAGGATAGAGCCAAGTTCCTCGTTTGAGGCAATGTCTACTATCTTTGATGTGCTGATAGGGTTTCGAAGCCTTTTCTTTGCGTACAGGTCAACGACTATAATATCCCTATATCCTTTTCTGATCAGAGGATCTAATGGAAGATTGTCGTATAGACCTCCATCCATGTATTTATCGCCGTCTATTTCAAACCTTTTAAGGACAGGATGACTGGCGCTAGCGAGCACATAGTCGATGATTTTGCCATCAGGTATGTCTTCTTTGAATACAACAACAGGATCACGTTCTGTCAGATTGACAGTTACTATGCCGAAATCAATTGGATTTTTTCTAATGTTCTCTTCATCCAGATAACTTCTGATCAGAGAGAATGGCTTTTCATAATCGAAACCACCATTCTTCAGGGATTCCAGAATGCTTACAGAATTAAAGTCTATTATTGAGTGCTTATCCATAAGTCTCCAGACCTCTTCAACGGTATTGATGCCTGATGAGAGATATCCGGCGGCATTGATCGCGCCTATGGAGGTTCCGGTAATGGCACCGACTTCTATGTTCATTTCATCTATGGCTTTGAGAACTCCGGCTTCATAGGCTCCGCGTGCCCCTCCGCCTCCAAGTGCGAGTCCATACATGATGTATCCCCTCCTTGTAAAATAGTGTTCATAAAGCGCCTTTCCATATTCAATTATAATATAATTATGAGTGAATAGGGATTAATTGTGCTGCACCAAGAATATTTGGTAAAGGAGTAATTGTCATGTCGGAGTTATTTAGAAAGCTGAGGCTTACCACGCAAAAAGAACTGCTAATCGTAAATCCTCCTGATGGTCTCAAAAAAGAGGCTGATAGTCTTTTGGCTGAATCGGGATTAATAATCGATTTCGAAAAGAAGAGTGAAAAATATCCTTTTATAATGCTGTTCGTATTAAGCCTGAACGAAGTCCTTAAAAATGCAGAAGAGATTTCAGGTACCATAGAAGAAGATGGCGTGCTTTGGATTTGCTATCCTAAGAAATCCTCCAGGAAATACAAGACTGAGCTTTCAAGAGATAATGTGCTGCAGCCTTTCGGCGCATATGGATTCGAAGGGGTCACTCAGGTATCCATTGATGAGGACTGGTCAGCTTTAAGAATCAGGCAGGCGGATAAAATAAAGAGCATGACAAGGTCATGGGCGCTAAGTGAAAAGGGCAAGGAAAGGATAGGTAAGAAATAATGTATTCATTGGATCATATGGTCGCTGAGGACGGGAAAAAGGTTTATGTTCACAAGTGGATTCCAGATGGAAAGAGTAAGGGGATATTACTTATCAGCCATGGAATATCCGAGCACGGAGGGAGATATGGTCATTTTTCTGATTTCTTGAATGCAAAGGGTTATGCAGTTTATTCTCAGGACCACAGGGCACATGGACTAACTGCAGGTGATAATCTCGGAACAGATGGCACTCAGGATACTTTCCTTGAGATAGTAAAGGACATGAGACTCTTAAACCATAAGGCAAGAAATGAACATGAGAATCTGAAGGTGGTACAGTTTGGCCATTCCATGGGGTCTTTCCTGTCAATAAGATATGCCGAGGCTTTTCCTGAGACTATTGATGCATTGATTCTATCCGGAAATAACGGACCGGGAGGCAGGGGCAGCATCATGGCGGGAGTAGCCATATCTCAGGCTTTGATTTCATCTAAGGGCAGAGACTCAAGAGGCGATATAATTAATAATATGATGTTTGGAAAGTTCGGTGGAAAAATAAAGGATAAACGAACGGAATTTGATTGGATATCAAGGGATTCCGAGCAGGTAGACAAATATGTTGAGGATCCATTCTGCGGGATTGTGATGTCAAATGGATTCTATGGATCCATGCTTTCAAACCTTCTTAAGCTTTATAGCAAGGAAGAGCTGTCGAGGATACACAAAGACCTGCCCATACTTATAGCTAGTGGTACTGAGGATCCGGTAGGAAATATGGGTAATGGACCAATAGCTCTTGCGAAGCTTCTTGAAAAGACGACTGGCAGCAGGAAGCTCTTTGTCAGGCTGTACAAAGGGGCCAGGCATGAGATTCTAAATGAAACTAACAGGGTAGAGGTATATGGAGATATTCTAAAGTTTGTTGACATGCATATTTGAGTAGTTTTATAAGAGCCAGGCAGTTTAATCCTGCCTGGCTCTTCTTCCTATGGTTTCTCCCATAAGGACTTTTGATTCAATTCCCTTTGCGGTCTCATCCAGGATATCCTGATCAATTTTTACTGCACCATTTTTGAAAAACAGCAGTACAGTGGATCCTCCGAATTTGAAGTAGCCTTTTTCTGCCCCGCGCTCGAAACGCCTGGAAGGTGTATAGGTTTGTACTATCGAGCCTACATTTGTTGCACCTACTTCAATAATTAGTATATCTGAGAAGTTGTCGCTTCTCATGAGAGAGTACATCCTCTTGTTTTCAAGATATACATTTGGAATTCTGGCTAAAGATACAGGATTTACAGAATAATAACCACCCCTAATGAGGCGGGGTTTTGAGCATATCCCCGAATCCACGAAGTGGAACCTGTGATAATCAAGTGGGCAAAGCCGAAACACGAGCATTGTTCCATGGATATACCTGTCCTTTATATTCCCGTTCCCAATAAGACCTCCCAGAGTATACGTCATGCCCTTGACCTGTACGAGATTATCGATATCGATATTCTCATAGGCAAGCAATCTGCCGTCAACTGGGCTCATAAGCGCAGATGAATCATTAGGAATCGGCCTGCTTTCAGGCAATAGGCTTCGTGTGAAGAAATCATTGAAGGATTCAAAATCCTTCAGATCCTTTACTGACCCATTTATATCCAGTGAGTTGTCCTTGATAAAGGAAGGTATCATCTTCTTTGATGCAGGAAGATCCATTAGTCTGCCATATAGTGAAGAGAACATTTTGCGTTTGACTAAAGCTTCAAGCACCCATTTTCCTGACATGGTACCGTAAAGCCATTCTATGTATTTGCCTCCTACAACGACCTCTGTATCATAATCGCCTTTTTTTCTATCATATATTCTTATCATCGTCTGCTCCTGAGCCTCCTGAAATAAGAAGTCATGAGGTCACTGGAAAATTCATCCTTTAGCCATATGACTTCAATTTGTCTGCCTCTAGGGGGTAAAAGGCTTATGCTCGCTACACTACCGAATGCGCCTTCTTCAGGCTCTATGGCTCCAATGACTACCTTCCCAATCCTTGATTTCTTGATTAGGCTTGCACACATGAGGCATGGCTCCAGAGTGACGTAAAGCGTTGTGCCTGTGAGTCTCCAGGTGCCGATTGCCTTAGCAGCTTCCCTGATCGCTATGACTTCAGCATGTGCTGAGGGATCTGCCGCGGTTTCTGTCATGTTGTGGCCTCGTCCTATGATTTTTCCATCCTTCACCACTACACAGCCTACAGGTACCTCATCCTTGGAAAGGGCCAGAAGAGCTTCCCTTCTGGCCTCCATATAAAAGTTGTCGTATTGGTCCGCTTCCATTTTTCCTCCTATCGGAAAACCATGTTAACTGGCTTAAGTGAATATCCTGACTTTTTTAATCCTGTTCTTGTCTACTTCCTCAACAATGAAGCGAATACCTTCTGATTCGATTTCCTGCCCATTTTCCGGGAATGTTCCAAGAACACCGATTAGATATCCCCCGACTGAATCAAATTCCTCAGATTCAATGGTAGTCCCGATTTCTTCATTAAGTTCATCGAGACGGAATGATCCTGTAACGATATATTCATCCTCTTTTATGACTTCTATATCCTGTGTTTCCTCGTCGTCATATTCATCGCCGATCTCACCTACGATTTCCTCAAGCAGGTCCTCAATTGTTGCGATTCCGACAGTACCGCCGTACTCATCAAGCACAACGGCCATATGATTGCGTTCCTTCTTTAGCTCCTTGAAAAGGTCGATAATCTTCTTGAATTCGTATGTAAAGTACACTTCCCTCACATTGTCCTCGAGATTGAAATCAGATTTCTGTTTATCACTCAGAAAAAGCAGGTCCTTGACGTTAAGGACACCGATGATGTCATCTATATCTTCCTTGTATACCGGTATTCTTGAAAATTGTTCATTCATTATGACTTCAAGGACTTCCTGATATGTGCTTCTGACATCGAGAGCTACAATATCTACCCTCTGGACCATGACATCCTTAACCTGAAGATCACCGAACTCAAATACGTTGAAGAGCATCTCCTTTTCTCCTACCTCGAGAACTCCCTCCTCACTTCCGACGTCAACCAGAGTCTTAAGGTCTTCTTCAGTGATTGCGGGGCCGGTTTTCTTTGGGTTCCCTCCGAGTACGAGAATAAGAAGGGAAGATGCCTTCTGAAAGAGGAATACTATTGGAGCGAGAAGTATCTTTATGGCGTTAATCGGTCGTGCCACAAAAAGCGAAACAGGTTCCGAATGTTGTGATGCCAGAGTTTTTGGTATCATCTCACCGAAAATGATTATAAAAACAGCCATTATGGCAATCGAAACAGGAAGAGCCCCGTAACCGTATCGTTCAATGGCAAGCTTGGCACCTAGCGCCGTTGCTGCCACGTTTGATATGTTGTCTCCGATAAGAATGGTTATTACGACCTTTGATGAATCATCAAGAAGGCCTTGAACCAGATATGCACCCTTTACTTCTTCCTCGACCATGTGCCTGAGTCTTATCTTGCTGAGAGAAAGCAGGGCGGTCTCGGAGGCGGAAAGAAATGCTGAGATAAATATCAGAACGACTATGAGGACTAACTGCCACGTGCCAGCTTCCAAAGAAAATCAACTCCTAACGATTACTATGCAATAATTATATCAAATTACACTGCCAAGCGGGAATATATCGCTTCCTATGTTACTTTTTTTGGAAAAATCTGTTAAATTAGTCTATAGTGACAGCTTTTATGCACAATATATGATAGAAGCTGTGGATAGAATACATTGCTATGTGGAAAGAAATGACAAGGGAGGAAGTCAATATGGATAGGTCAGAGGCATTCGGGCTTTTAAGGAAATACGTCGAGGGAGATGTTGTGTTGAAGCACTCGCTCTCTGTTGAGTCTTCAATGCGACAGATGGCAAGGTATTATGGTGAGGATATTGAAGAATTCGGTCTTGCCGGACTCCTGCATGATATCGACTATGAGAAGTTTCCGGAAACCCATCCATATTCTGGGACTCCAATACTCAGGGAAGCGGGGGTTCCTGAAGAGATCACTTCTGCAATACTGGGACATGCTACCGAAGGACCGAGGGATACTCTAATGGCAAAAGCCCTTTTTGCGGTTGATGAGCTTTCAAGCTTTGTTACTGCATGTGCATTGATGAGACCATCAAGGAGCTATGATGACCTTGAGGTTTCTTCTGTAAACAAGAAACTGAAATCAAAGGGCTTTGCAAGAGGTGTGGATAGAGAGCTTATTGACATCGGAGCAGCTGAGCTTGGCCTGGAAAAGGATATACTCATCATGGAAGTCATAAAAGGTCTTAGGACAAGAGAGAAGGAACTGGCTCTTGTGGGTTACACTACACTATGATCTATGTGATTATCGGTCCGTCAGGGACCGGGAAGACCACACTTGGCGACTACTTCAGGTCACTTGGCATGAACGAGCTCGTGTCGCATACCACACGCCAAATGAGACCGGGTGAGGTAGATGGAATTTCATATCACTTTGTGACTGAGGAAGAGTTCAACCTTATCGATAAAATTGAGGAGTCGATATACTCTGGAAACAGATACGGCGTTTCAAGGAAAGAGGTGGAGGAGAAACTGAGAAGTGGAGATGTCTTCGCTGTAACTGACATAAATGGAGCGAAAGCATTCAGAAGGATATTCGGCGATCTTGTTTCTGTAATCTATATTTCCAGCAGTGCCAGAAGACTCAGGGAAAGGATGAAGGAAAGAGGCGACTCCAAAGAGAGCATCCGGGCCAGGATAAGTACATTGATGGATAAAAATGAATATAGAAACAGGTATTTTGCGGACCACGTGATTGAGAATAACGTTTCAGTCAGTACGTTTTTGAAGCAAGGCAGAAGATTAGTCGGGAAATAGTGACATTGAATGCTAAAAAACGTTAATTTGTGACTAAATTCTTGAATTATTGGCAATAACTTCAAAGATAGTTTACAGACTTCATTTTATCACGACGTATAATAGGTTTAGTGATGAAATGGGGGAACGAAATGCGGAAGTTCGCTGCTTTGCTTATTGTTATATTTTCAATAGTCTATCCGAATATTTTGGCATACGGCAAGGAGTCTGCCAAGGCTACTATTGTCCCTGCTGGAAACACTGATATCCAAGCTCTTTTATCCGCTATTCTGATTATGCTGATACTTACAGTGTCTGCCATTCTGATATTCAGAAAAGGTTCCCGAAGGGATGCAACAGATGCTGATAAATAGAAATTTTTGGCTCCTGGAATTTATTCCAGGAGTTTTAACATTTCTTAAGGCAAAGTTCAAATATTTTTGAGATAATGTTAGTTGGAATAATAACAAGCCTTTAGGCGAATCAGGTGAAAAATGGAAGACAGACTTAAATTTCATGACAACAACAGGGTAAAGCGAGCCCGTGAGATAAGAAAAAGGAACAAGAGAAAAAGAAGGCTCTGGATGGGCTTTTTAATTATGCTCGTTGTTATCTTCAGCATTTATCAGCTGGACAGGAAGGGTTATTTCGAAGTCATCTTTGAAAATAGCGTTACATATTCAGGGACAAATACATATTTTGAGCCGGTAGGAACTTCGGTAAAGAGGGATGACATTGCAAAAATGGCTCAGTTACTTATAAACCACCCTTACAAGTTTGGATATTCAGAGGTTGTAAAGGGAATACCGGTTAATCCTATGGATGCTGCAGGCTTCGTAGATTGGGTTTATTATAATCTAAGCGGAAAGATCCTCTCTGCACAGACAACATCAACCGGGCCAGCAACCACAAGGATATGGGATGCATCAACTCCGGTAATGGAATCAGAGCTGAAGGTCGGGGACATAGGATTTTATGAGGTGCCTGAAAGCAACAGGGTGAACCACATTGGGATATATATGGGGGAAATAGATGGCAACAAGGTCTTTATCCATGCCGGCGGTATCAACTATAAGGCTGATGGATTGGATGAGGGTAGGATTGTAATATCCTACAACAACTCCGTAAAGAGAAACAACAAGGATATCTATGGCAATAAATTTACACCTGCTGCAGAATCCACACAGTTTCTTTACTATCGAAGGCCTAAGCTTGACATCATTGACTAGTTGAAGGAGGAGCACATGAAAAACAGAAGTAAATTGATCAGGTACATTACTATAGGTATTGCGATAGCCATGGTGGCATCGGTAGTAGCATCGCTTGTTTATTGACAGGCTGAAAAACGGCTGGACCTTTAGGTTTCAGCCGTTTTATATTGCGAATTTATATGTCTGCAGGATAAGTCAGGCCAATCTGGCTTCTTGCCTCATCCAGTATATTATGGACATCAAGTGCCAGCGAATATGAGTTGATGCCAGATTCAAAAGTGCCTTCTTCAATAAGTGAAATGAACTCCTGTGCCTCGTACATCATGTTGTGATTCACTTGGTCAGGAATATGCTCTTCAACAGTACCGTCCCTCAAGATTAAAGTGATCTTCTCAGGACTTCCTATCTTGTCTATCAGTATGTTTCCAAGCTCACCCTGAATTTCTGAAGGCATTTTTGAATTGCTTATCTTGGAATGAGTTATAACTGCTTCCATTTCTGCATACTTCATTAGAATCGACCCGGTACCGTCGACGCCTCCGTCTTCAAGAATGACACCATTAGCAGATATTCTAAGCGGCTTTCCGAACATATGGACTGCGGGGTAAAGGCAATATATACCAATATCTAGAAGCGAACCATTCGAGAATTCCTTCCTGAATGTATTAACATATTCACCATTCTTGTGTCGGTCATATCGTGATGAATACTGGCAGTAGTTGCCGATGTATTTCCTAACCTTCCCGATTCTCGGCAATAGCTCCTGAAGATTAAGGTATGCCGGCATGGTCAGAGATTTCATTGCCTCCATATATAGCAGGTTCTTTGACCTTGCAAGTCCTATTACTTCTTCAAGCTCCCTTGAGTTCGAAACGGCAGGCTTTTCGCATAGCACATGCTTTCCATGTGAAATCATAAGCATGGACTGGGGCGCGTGTAGTGAGTTTGGACTTGCGATGTATACAGCATCGAATTCTGATGATAAGGAGAATTCCTCAAGGTCGTTGAAGTAGAGGATATCATCACCGAATTTGCTGCCGAAGGCTTTTGCTCTATCAATGTCCCTCGAGTATATTGCGCTGAGCCTGAAGCCGCTAACCTTTTGGGCTCCATAGATGAACAGTTCTGTTATCATGCTGGTTCCGATAATTCCGAATCTTACCATGCTTACCTCCTGTCGATGACACTATTCTTCAAGTATAGCAGTTGGGATAGAAGGATGTTTCCAAATTGAGGTAATCATCATCGATTGACCAGACTTTCAATCAGCCTGAGGAGTGAAGCCTTGAAGCTCTCATCATCGGCGGACGTTCGTTTTGGAATCTTCGTATAAATCTTCTTGTCTTTCCTCATTTTCCTGTTCACATGCCGCTTGTCCAACAGACTGTCGATATTTCGACCATCCATGACGAGACCGTTCTGGTTGATGCAATTTGCTCCTCTGGTCATTGCCATTGCTGCAAGACCGTAGTCCTGGGTAACCAGGATATCTCCCTTACTTATCATGTTGGCTATTGCCAGGTCAGCAGAGTCGCTTGAGATATCAACAGTTACTATCTGGGCGTAATCATCCGTGATTTCATGAGCATAGTTCTTTACGATTACGGCTCCAACTCCATATTTCTTTGCAATTTCAACCGTTAGCTTTGCAACAGGGCATCCATCTGCATCTATATATATTTTCAATATTAATCCTCCGTTTGTAAGAAGTAATTCTACTAAAGTAAAGTCTATAGAATTGGAAATACAAAAACAAGAGATAAAGCAAAGGGTAAATATGCATATAAATCGAAATTTGGCATAAATATTTAATTTGATTATAGTTCAAGTCGTTATTGAGTATAAAATAAGATGAATATAAATAATTTAAGCAATTAGTTAAAGTATTAGGAACAATTCGCTGGCTTGTTGAATGGCCACTGGATAGGGTTATAATTAGATTGAAGAAGTACAAAGTCGCTTATTATAGTATCTATAGCATAAATAGCTATGAAGACCTACAATATAGGGACTTTTCATGATTAGAATATTTCAAAATATGCTCAGTGATTATTTTAATTGTATTATATTATTCGTTAGAATTTAGCGCATGGATAATTAATATCAATTAATTCATTCGGATAGTTTGAGTACATTTTAATACTGTTTTTTGAGTAACTTCAGGAAGGTGATTGATCTTGAAGCATACTTTAAGATAATTCGCGAGTTTATTGGATTTCCTGTAAAACGTCACTATTCAATGGATTTTGGAGGATTTTTCGATTGATTGTAACTGGGCACTGCAATCTGCTCAAGTAAGAATACTGATGAATGAATTTTCGATTTGGACAAACTTAAGTTAAGTGCGTAGCTTACTAATAGTAAACCGTGGTATTTGTACTCATTACTGCTCTAGTGGACAAATATCATTTTAGTGTGTCTTAAAATAACTTTTTTGAAATAGTTGCATACTGCAACTTGATAGCAGATATTCAACTTTGATATTCAAATGCTGAATATCTGAGAAGATACATAAAGAATGATATTGCGACGAGGGATACATGCCTGTTCGAAAGAGGAAAGGAAGGGAAAGGAAATGAACAGGAACAAGTCGCACCATTACTGGCGAAAATGGATTATGGTTTTAGTATCATCCCTATTCGCATTTACATTCGTTTTTGCATTGTCTGCAAAATCTGAAACAGCCTATGCCGCAACACAATGGACACCAGAAGCATTCACTTTATCACCTCAGGCAAAATGGACTACCGGTGGTACTGCGGGATACTATGAAGGAGATGTTGTTCCTCATCGTATTACAGCAAAAAGTTACGAGTATAATCCTAGTGACGGAATTTACATCTTCCACGACTATCTTGATGACAAAGGCTACTATGGATTTGATGGTGTTGTAGGAACAGTAGGTTTTCCTGATGGTTACTTTTTCATAGGACCGTCTGAAAGCACACCTAATCTTGCAACTCCGGATCCGAATGACTTCATTAAGGACATTAATGGGCATCCGATTACAGGTGATACGCCTATTGACTTGATACCTCACTTGTATGAACCGGGACCGGATACCTTCACTATATCAGGACCTGTTGTGGACACTACTACGATATCAAGTGAAGCCAAGACAATAAGATACCAATTGATACCAAACACATTAACTCCTTTCCTGGGTGAACTTGAAACACTAGGAAGTTGGTCGATGTATTGGGAGGCACATTTAAGCGAGACTGATTCACAAAACTTTTCATTCCCAACACTTACAGACTATATTGATTATGGATCAGGCTTTAGGTCAGGAAGCAATCTGCATTCGTATATCGATGCAGAGGATTCTGGATTGAAGACACTGCCTATTGGCGCACCTTTCCATGAATATAGGTCAATCGATGTATGCAAAATCTGGAGAGGAACCCCGGGTAGTTCTGTAACTATAAACCTTCTAGCTGATGGCGTACCGACAGGCCTTACGCTGACATTACCTGAGAGTGATAGCACACCGTGGTGTGGATCATTCTACAATGTCCCTATTTATCATAAGGTTGGCAACCAGTTGATTAAGATTGTATATACGATCTCCGAAAATCCTATTATTGGATACAGGACACTTCCAATTGAGGGAAATGCATCAACAGGATTTACAGTAACAAATGTAGAGATAATTAACATTCCTATACAGAAGGTTTGGACAGGAGGACCGATACCGACAGCTGCCTCGATCACTGCTACATTATATCAAAACGGTATTCCGATCATGACAGCTGAGTTAGTTTCACCAAACTGGACAGCAAGCTTCAATAATTTGGACAAAGCAAATCCGAGTACAGGTGTACCATATACCTATACTGTAGAGCTTGACGAGGATGATGTACCGGATGGATGGGTACTGTCAGGACCGATAATGAACGATGCGGGCGTTTTGGTATTCACAAATACCAACAATGAGACAACATCGCTGTCAGTACTGAAGAACTGGACAGGCGGACCAATACCAACAGCTCCAATAATACCAGCTTATGTATATCGTGATGGAGGAGCAACACCAGTAGCGACCTATGACCTGGTATCGCCGACATGGGCACATACCTTCACAGGACTTGACAAGTATGCAGATGACGA
>NZ_JAGGKC010000018.1 GCF_017873395.1 Youngiibacter multivorans
ATAAAACCAATTCACTGTTTTTTACAAGATAACCCTGACATAATCACAGCACAGTTAAGTCACTTTTGGGGTGACATAGTCAAAGACCGTTGACAGGGGGAGGATTCTTCATGAGTAACCCAGGAGTGAGCAGCTTCATAACTAAAGTACAGTATGTGTGTTTATATTCCTTGTCAGTAATACCTGGCCAAAATATCAGCATCGGCATTAGGCTTAAGATCATTACCTTGTAATTGCAAATCTTGAACCGAAAAATGACTTGATGAATTTAATCCTGATATTTTGGAAAAGGAACGCAAATTCCTTGTCAGTAACGATTTTAATACCGTCCTGCTCGTAGACCTCGTCATTATTTGATAGTTCACCCTGAACTATTTCGATACTCGGAAGATCTCAGCCGAATCCAGACATCTCTATCCTGAAGACGCTGCGTTCACTTCTTTGTCGTTTCTTCATTTCTGCGATGGTATTCTCATCTATGTTTATCTGCAAGATAACCTCCGCTTTTTAAGAAAATTATAGCATGGCAGTGAATATATCTGAAGCTATGGATAATTTGAGGTCCATATACTATATTCAGGTTTTTGAAACTTTTGTCATCATTGCCATTAAGAGGTCACTTTCGTCTATAATAAGAGAAGTACTGTATTCGAGGTGCACCATGACTGAGGTTAAGATATCTGTTAGAAATTTGATTGAGTTTGTCCTGAGGCATGGAGACATATCCTCCAAATCCGCAGCTTCCAGTCCGGCACGGCTGGAAGAGGGAACCAGAGCCCATGTAGCACATCAGAAGATGAGGCTTGATGAGGACGGCTCATATATAAAGGAATATTATCTGAAGCATACCAGGGAAATCGACGGATGCCTTTTTACAGTTGATGGAAGGGCAGATGGTCTGATACACGACAAGTATATAGAAGAGATAAAATCCACATATGTTCCCCTTGAGGATATAGAGGATGGAAGCCTTATGCACTGGGCTCAGGTCATGTTTTATGGCTTCATGTATCTCGAGGATAAACAAGGGGAAGCCATTGAACTGAAGCTTACCTACTGCAATCTGGATGACAATGGCCACAAGACCTTCGACAGGTCCTGCACAATTGAGGAGCTGAGGTCATTTGTGGAAGATGTAATTACTGGATATATGAGGTTCATCAGGGAAAGGCTCAGATGGCAGGAGCTTAGGGATGTATCCCTTAAAGCTCTTGAGTTTCCATTCGAGCGTTACCGCGAGGGGCAGCGTGAGCTTGCTGTCGCTGTTTATGGAACAATAAAGGAAGGCAGGAAGCTTTTCGCCCAGGCACCTACTGGAACAGGAAAGACTGTATCTACACTTTTCCCATCACTTAAGGCACTTGGTGAGGGATACCTGGACAGGATTTTCTATCTTACCTCAAAGGGGACAGGCAAGACAGTAGCCGAGGAGACTGTGGAGGTTCTGAAAACAAAGGGGACGCGAATAAGGACACTCACCCTCACTGGAAAAGAAAAGGCGTGCCTCAATGAGACGGTTGAATGCGAACCTGAAAAATGTCCCTTTGCCAAGGGTCACCTGGACAGGATAAACAGCTGCCTGCTCGAGATGCTTCAAAATGAGGAGACCTTTACAAGGGAGAAGCTCGAAGAATACGCAATAAAGCATATGGTATGCCCATTTGAGATGTCGCTTGACATGTCACTCTTCTCGGATCTCATCATTTGCGACTACAACTACGTCTTCGACCCCAGGGTATACCTCAGACGGTTCTTCATGGATATCAGGGAAAAGTATATGTTCCTTGTTGATGAAGCACACAACCTGGTAGACAGGTCAAGGGAGATGTACAGCTCGACAATTCTGAAATCAGAAGTCATGGAAGCAAAGAAGGCTGCGAAGGGAAAGTCGAAGAAGCTTGAAAAGTCAATCAATGACATGAACAAGATATTTATTGCTGAGCGCAAGGAACTTGAGATCATTGGCGGGAGGAGAACCTCAGATGCAGTTCCTGAAGAGCTTTTGCAGCATGCTGAGAAGTTCATAACGGCGTTCGAAGGATTCCAAAAGGATCATCCGGAGGAATTCGAAGAGAAGGAAAAGATACTGGACCTATTTTTCAAGGCACACAATTTTGTGGCAGCCGGTGCAATGTTTAGGGAAGGCTATATTGCCTATACTGAATCTGATCCGAGAGATGTCAGGTTCAGGATATTCTGCATGGATCCTGGCGAAATCCTCGTTGAAATCTTTAAACGGGCCAGGGCCTCAGTAATATTTTCCGCTACCTTAACACCCATGAAATATTACATGGATGTTCTTGGAGGTGAAGAGGGAGATTACAGGATGGCACTTAAGTCTCCTTTTCCGAAGGAAAATCTCCAGGTATTCCTGGACAGGCGGATAGACACAAGATTCAGCGCCAGGGAGAACAGCTTTGAAAGCATAGCAGACAATATCCATGCCATGGCAATGATGAAGAAGGGGAACTATATGGCATTCTTTCCTTCATATAAATACATGAACAATGTCTATGAGGTATTCTGTGAGAAGTATGGGACTAAAATCGATACTTTTCTTCAGACCCCATCGATGGAGGATGCCGAAAGGGAAATAGTCATGGCAAGCTTCAGAAGCAGCAGGGAGAAATCCTACACAGCCTTCATGGTGCTTGGCGGCGTATTTGCCGAAGGAATTGACCTGAAGGGAGAAGCACTTATTGGTGCCTCAGTGGTAGGGGTAGGATACCCTCAGGTTTCCTTTGAGAGGGACCTCATCAGGGACTATTTTGAAAAGGAAGGGCTCGGCTACGAATATGCTTACATATATCCTGGTATGAACCGGGTGCTTCAAGCTGGTGGCAGGGTAATAAGGACCGAAGAGGATAAAGGTACTATATTGCTGATGGATCTGAGATATTCCTGGAATTCATTCAAATCGCTCCTGCCAGAACATTGGCTTCCTCTTTCGGAATGGAAGCGCCAGGATCTTCTTTGAGTAAAATTAAAACTGATGCACAAAAGAAACTGATTACATTGGTAATTCAATGATTAAATTGTGAATTGTTGGTATTTTGTTAAAATTCATTGACTTTACATAACATTAAATAATACCATAGTATTATACAATTATTACATCATGCGGAATTAGTGAGGGTATTGAATGCTAAGTAAAAAAACAAGGAACCTGCTGATTAAGACTGGAGTGGCGTTGTCACTCACATTCTTGCCAGCCGGACTACCACTTGAAATTATAGATACATATACAGTACAGGCTGCCGTAGTGGATACGGTCACAGGGAAGCTTACAGTAAAGGCGTCGTCAGTATGGGCGTATTCAAGCGCAAGCTGGACGGCAAGGTCAAGGACATACAGCCAGGGGACTGTGCTGAGTGTCACTGAAAAGCATATTGTCGATGGAAGATACATGTACAAGCTGGATAACGGACTTTTCATTACCGCAAACACCAGCTATGTGTCGTTCGCACCGAATCAGGCTCAGAGTGCCCCTGTAGCAACTGTGCCTGAAACAGGTGACTATAGGGCAACAACCGCAAACCTCAACATGAGGTCGGGACCAGGTACGGGATACTCAATCCTTGCGACCATTCCCAAAGGGACTTCACTCAGGATCGAATCAATATCAGGAACATGGGCTAAGGTAAGCTACAGCGGAAGGACAGGCTATGTCTCAACAGCATATCTTGTGTCTTCATCAGCGCCAGCGCCGGCACCTGCGCCAGTGACCCCAGCGCCATCTGCAGAAGACTGGAGAGCAACGACGGTAAACCTGAATATGAGGTCAGGAGCCGGAACAGGCTATTCCATTCTGCTTACCATCCCCAAAGGTACTTCTCTTAGGATTGAATCAATCTCAGGTACATGGGCAAAGGTAAGCTACAGCGGAAGGACAGGCTATGTCTCAACCGCTTACCTGGTGTCCGCAGCTGCGCCAGCACCGGCACCGGCACCAGCGCCAGCACCAGTTCCGGAGCCTACTCCCACACCTGAACCAGCGCCGGTTACAGAGGACTGGAGGTCGACCACAGCAAACCTGAACATGAGGTCAGGAGCCGGGACGAGCTATTCAATCCTTATGACCATACCAAAGAGTTCAGTGCTGAAGGTGGAGGCTGTTTCAGGTACATGGGCAAAGGTAAGCTACAGCGGCAAGACAGGCTATGTCTCAACCGCCTACCTGGTGTCCGCATCAGCTCCAGCAGCCCCAGCACCAGTTCCGGTTCCGGAGCCAACGCCAACACCTGTACCTGAACCGACACCAGAGCCTGCTCCGGTTGCAGAGGACTGGAGAGCTACAACGGCAAACCTGAATATGAGGTCAGGAGCCGGAACCAATTACGCGATAATTCTCACTGTCCCTTCAGGTACTAAACTGAGGGTAGAGGAGATTTCAGGTACCTGGGCAAAAGTAAGCTACAGCAGCAAGACAGGCTATGTTTCAACAGCCTATCTTGTACAGACTGCAGCTCCAATACCTGAGGTTCTTCCCTCGAAAATTGCAGTGGATACTTCTTTCAGGGAAGTATATAGCAATGAGGACATTGCAATCCGAGGATGGGCTTTGTCGGACAAGGGAATTACAGAGGTAAGGATAATTCTCGATGGAACAGATGTGGGAGCAGCAGTCAAAGAAGCAAGACCTGACGTGCTCGCAGCATATCCGACATATACAGCTACCACGGAACCGGGATACACATTCACTCTTGGAAAGGACAGCATCAGCGCAGGTTCCCACACGATTGCCATCAAGGCATTGTCTGCTGACGGAACAAGCATTGAGAAGTCATTCCAGTTCACAGAGGTCGATGCAATGCCGATGGCGGTCATAGAAAAGCCGGTTGGCACTGTAGCATACGGTGATGTCGAGGTTTCCGGATATGTCCTTAACAACGCTGGAGTAAAATCAGCGGAGATATTTGTAAATGGAGTATCAATCGGGATGGCACAAACAGGTCTCGACAGAGGGGATGTCGCATCAAGGTATCCGTTCTATCTGAATGCTCAGACGAGTGGCTACAGCCTTACCCTTTCAAAGGCAAGGTTTGCAAGAGGTCAGAATACGGTTACCGTCAAAACCATTGGCAATGATGGAACATCGGCTCAGGCTTCGGTCAGTATAAATTTCAGCAAACCGTTTGTTGAGGCTGTTGCTGCACTTGAATCTCCAATCGCATCAGAAATGGGCAATGAGGACATCCTTGTTAAGGGCTATGCTCTTGATGACACTGGAGTAAAGTCAGTGAAGGTTCTTTTGAACGGTAAGGCAACAGGAACAGCTGCAATAGGCATTGCGAGACCGGAAATAGAATCGCAATATCCGGACTACTATAATTCCGCAAAGAGCGGATTTGAGTACACTATCAGAAGGAACAACCTGTTCCCAGGTTCAAATATTGTGACTGTAAACATAACCTTCAACGATGGAAGAACGAAGTCACTGACACACTCTGTTTCGGTTGATAAGATTCCCTTGATCATAATCGATGCAGGGCATGGTGGAACCGATCCCGGAGCGTCAGGATATCTGAACGGGGTAAGAGTATCAGAGAAGACATATGTGCTTCAGTTCGCCAAAGCACTGGATGAAGCAGTGAGGGCTCTTGGATACAGGACACTTCTGACAAGGACAGACGATGTATTAATAGATCTGGCGGTCAGGGCGAAGGTAGCCAATGATGCGGACGGTGACTTGTTCTTTTCAATACATCATGATTACAACTCATCACCGACTTCATCAGGTGCGTTCCTGATATACCCGTCACAGAAGACCGTATCCATTTCAGACTCAGCAATAGCCGAAAGCATTGACGTGTCTGGGTACCTCAAGAAGACACTCCTTGCAGCAGGATTCAGGGACAGAAGGAACGGCTACGACATAGATATTTCAGGACATACTCTGGCAGTGCTCAGGCAGTCTGAGATGAGGTCTGTTCTTGCTGAGATAGGATACATGTCAAACACTGAGGACTTATTGAAGATATCTGATCCTGTGCTTCAGAAGGCTGTCGCTTTTGGACTTGCACAGCAGATCAAGGCATATTTCGAGAGGCAGTAGCAATATTAAATTTTGTCTCATGCAACCAGAGAGGAGGAAGGGAATGTTAAGCAGAAAAACCAGAATGGCACTAATCAAGGCGGGAGTCGCTCTCACCATTTCGTTCGGTTCGGTTGGAGCTTACAGCTTCAGGACATATGCTGACGTCATAAATACAAATACAGGTACACTGACGGTTAAGGCATCTTCCATATGGACATACAGCGCTCCTGACTGGAATGCAAGGACCAGGACATATGCATCAGGTACTGTATTTGAAGTAACTGAAAAGCATAGCGTTGAAGGAAGATACATGTACAAGCTTAGCAGCGGACTTTATATTACCGCGAATGAAGCCTATGTCACTTTCGCGCCCAAGGCGCAGACTGCGCCTGTGGAACAGCCTGTTCCTGAGGCCCCTGCACCAGTTGCTGCAGATACAAGGAAGACAACTGCGAACCTGAACATGAGGACAGGTCCCGGTACTACATTCGCAATCATAACTACTATTCCAAAGGACTCAAGCGTTAAGGTGGAGTCAGAGTCTGAAGGATGGGCCAAGGTATCATACAGCGGCAAGTCAGGCTATGTTTCGACAGCATATCTGATTAAAACCGAGGCAGCACCAGCACCGGCTCCAGTTCCGGTACCGACACCGCAGCCGGAACCCGTACCAGAGCCAGCACCTGTTCCTGCGCCAGAGATTTCAACGTTTGAGAGGAAGACGACAGTCAACCTGAACTTGAGGTCGGGACCAGGGACTGCATATGGTATCATAGTCACAATTCCTAAGGATGCGAGCGTAACCGCTGAAGCTGAATCGAATGGATGGGTGAAGGTAACATATTCGGGGAAAACCGGGTATGTTGCAGCGCAATACCTTACTCAGCCGATAACAGCTGTCCCTGTGCCGGTACCAGAACCAGCACCTGCTCCGGAACCGGAGCCGGTCACTGATCCAGTCACAGAAGTTCCTGAAGCTCCTGCAAGCGATGACTGGAGGTCTACGACTGCCAATCTTAACCTGAGGTCAGGTGAAGGCACGTCATTCCCCATAATCAAAGTCATACCTTCTGGAACATTGCTGAATGTTGAAGCGATTTCAGGGACATGGGCCAAGGTTACTTACAGTGGAAGCACAGGATATGTTGCCACCGCTTACCTTGTTGTAAGTGAAGCGCCAGCAACAGGCGAAGATATTGTAGAGTATGCAAAGAAATTCCTGGGAGTTCCTTATGTCTGGGCAGGAAATACACCTGAGTCAGGTTTTGACTGCTCAGGATTCACCCGATATGTATTTGCGAATTTCGGGATATCACTTCCAAGGATATCCAGGGACCAGGCAAGGACTGGTACTGCGGTAACTCAGGAACAAAGGAAGCCTGGAGACCTTTTATACTTCGGATCTAACGGCTATGTAGACCATGTAGGCATCTATGCCGGAGACAATCAGGTCATACATGCATCGAGCACCAACAAAATGGTTGTAATTTCAAACCTTCAGTACTATACTGCGACATATATGGGCGCAAGAAGGCTTTTGAATCCTTAATGTATGGATATCAAGTCATGAGAGGAGGAACAGGATGTTAAGCAAAAAGACAAGGATGGCACTCGTCAAGGCGGGAGTTGCACTGACAGTGACAATGACCAGCATCGGGGTAGGCAGCCTCTCTGGCGGGGAATTGGCTTTGGCTGCCGTCATAAACACACAGTCCGGCACACTTACAGTGAAGGCAGCTTCACTTTGGGCATACAGCTCTCCAAATTGGAGTGCAAAATCAAGGACGTACCCAGCGGGAACAACAATGAAGGTTGTCGAGAAGCATGAGGTGGATGGAAGATACATGTACAAGCTTGAAAACGGGCTGTACATCTCAGCAAATACCCTGTATGTGACATTTTCACCGGATACGGCTAGTTTACCTGCCCCAGCACCGTCGCCTGCACCTGCGGAGCAGGCGGGAGATACAAGAGTCACCACGGCAAACCTGAATATGAGGTCTGGACCGGGAACAGGTTATTCGATACTAACTACCATACCGAAGGGTGCGAGTGTCAGCGTGGCATCAGTATCAGGCGGATGGGCGAAGGTAACATATGGTGGAAGGACAGGATATGTTTCGACCAGCTATCTGTCCGCACCTGCAACCGCGCCGGCTCCAGCGCCAGCGCCGACACCAGCTCCTGAATCACCGTCAGGCGATGTAAGGAAGACCACAGCGAATCTCAACATGAGGTCAGGACCCGGAACTGGATACTCAATACTTATGACCATTCCGAATGGTTCAAGTGTGACAGTGTCATCGGTATCAGGCGGATGGGCTAAGGTGACCTATGGCGGAAGGACAGGATATGTCTCAACCTCATATCTCACACAGCCCGTGACTACAGCACCTGCACCTGCACCTGAACCTGTTACTCCTGCTGAGGACAACAGGACAACCCTATATAACCTCAACATGAGGTCAGGACCTGGAACCGGATATTCTATCCTTGTGACCATACCAAAAGGCACAAGCATACCTGTTTCATCGGTATCAGGAGGATGGGCCAAAGTGACCTATAGCGGAAGGACAGGCTACGTTTCAGCTGCCTATCTGTCAGAGCCGCAGGCTCCTGTGGTCAAGCCAGACCTGCCAATGATGCTCACTATTGAAGCAGCACCCAATGAATCATACGCCAACCAGGACATAGTCATAAAAGGCTGGGCGCTTGATGATTCTGGTATAAAGGATGTAGGAATCCTTCTTGACGGGGTTCAGATAGGGACCGCATCGAGGTATTCAAGGCCTGATGTTGAAAATGCGTATACAACCTATGAATCCAGAGCCAATTCAGGCTTCGAATTTACGATACCAAAATCCGGTGTAAGCATCGGAACCCATACTGTTACAGTTCGTGCTGCAGGTATGGATGATACGATAAAGGAAAACACATATACGACTGTCATGGTCAAGGAAAGCCCGATTGTTACAGTTACCAGCCATACGAGCGGCGCAGCTGTAAGGACAGAGAAAACAACTATCGAAGGGTTTGCATTGAATGTGGACGGAGTGTCACAGGTATCGGTGGAGCTGAACGGGACGAAAATTGGAAACGCAGTAATCGGACTTGCAAGAACCGGCATGGAGACCTATGCCGCATATGCTGACCCTTCAAACAGCGGCTTCATTTTCACCTTCGATACGAAGGCCATGGTGCAGGGCAATAATTCAATAAAGCTTGTAATGACCGGCAAGGACGGTACGCTAAAGAGCGAGACGATAACACTTGCAAGCAACGAGTTCTATATCGAAAAGGCGTATCCACAGACTCTGACCTACTATGCCAAGGCTGAGCTTGCCAAGGGCGCGGCAATAAAGCAGGTGGATGGAAAGTGGATTGCTGCTACGGTTGAGGATATCAGATACTATATGGACCCTGCTAACTTCATGAATGACTACATAGGAAAATACATGTTCATGAAGCTGAGCTACATTGAGGTGGACAATGCCGTCCTTGAGCAGATGCTCGCAGGCAAAGGGATCCTCAGTGGGAAAGCCCAGGTATTCAAGGATGCATGCAAAGAAAACAACATCAATCCAATTTATGTAATAGCACATGCTCTGCTGGAAACCGGAAACGGCACATCCGTTCTTGCTAACGGGGTCCTGGTGAAGGAAAAGCATGTTGTATTCAATGATCTTTTCAGCCCGGTAATACCTGTCGATCCGCCGGTCATGGTCTACAACATGTTCGGTATAGGAGCCTATGACGGCAATGCTGTCCTGTGGGGATCAGAACGTGCCCTTGACAAGGGATGGACTACTCCTGACCTTGCCATAGCAGGCGGTATCAAATTCCTGGCTGAATCCTACATCAACAATATTACTTACATGCAGAACACTCTGTATACCATGAGATACAGGTTTGAAGGCTACGGACTCTGGCACCAGTATTCAACTGACATTGCATGGCACTATAAGCAGGCAAGGATAATCCAGAGGGAGTTTGCAAAGATTCCTAACCTGCCCAGGTTCGAATTTGAGATTCCGACCTTCAAGGAAGAGCTGCCTCAGCAGTAACAGTTATTTGGTCCGGAAAAGAATATTGACTGAAAGAAAGACCGTGAGAGGCCTGATGGCTTCTCACGGTCTTGTTAGTTATCAGCTTTAATCTTCGTTCTTGATTTCCGGCTTCTGGCTTTCCGGGATTTCATTTTCGTATATGAAGTCGTGGAGCTCTTCGATGGTCTCCGCCTTTTCATAGAAATAGAACCACTTGGTGGTCAGCTTCCCGTAACCATGGTCGTCGGTGGGGAACCTGGCCTGAAGGACATTCTTCATGCCTGCGTTTATGACGCTTGTCCCTATCCTTACCATGTTGTAAAGGGACAAGTTGGTTTCGACGTTAGGAGCAAGCTTAGCTGCGACACCGGGGATATCCTGGGTGTTTATTTCCTTGAACTTGTTGAAAATGGATGTGAGGACGGAACGCTGTCTTTCAGTCCTTTCGAAGTCCCCGTCTCCTACGTATCTGACTCTGGCATATCCTACTGCCTGTACTCCAGTGAGGGTCTGAGGGCCGGTTGTCTCGATTTCCTTGTATGGAACGTCCTCTACCTTTGCGACATCGCCTATGTATGAGTTGACCATGTCGATCTCATAGTCCTTGATGTCGATCTCCACTCCGCCAAGTGCATCAATTACATTAATAAGGCCTCCATAGTTTATGACAGCATAATATTCAATGTTCATTCCGAAGTTGGTGTTAACTGTATTCAGTGCAAGAGGAGCTCCGCCGTATGCATAAGCATGGGCAAGCTTGTCAGAGCCATACCCCTTGATCTTTACGTAAGTATCCCTCATGAGTGATGAAAGCTTTAGATTGTTATTCACGGGATCTATTGAAAGAATCATCATGGAGTCGGAACGTGAATTTTCATCAGGCTCCCTCTTGTCTGTGCCCAGGAGGAGTATGTTGATTACTTCCTTCGAGTTCTCGAACATGTTGATCTTCACTTCAGCTTCTTCTGTGATTCCAAGGTCTTCCTTCTCAGTACTTATCGTCTGCACGTCAAGACTCTTGTAGATGTTGTTGACGTACCACGCACCATACGCTCCCGCTGAAAACAGGGCGAGGAGGACAACTATAAGTGCTGCTTTAATTCCTTTGTTCATGTTATGCACATCCTTTGCCGGTGATGGACCGTAAATTTCCATCTACCGATTATGTTACCACCATTTTGTAAAGAAAGGTTAAAATTCAATTACACAATTCTTAACTGCTCATTAAAGATTGACGCCTCTGTGACAATGTCTTAAGTTTATATTATAATGATTGTGGTAATTTATTATTTTTGGAAAATCATGCAATACGCGGAGGTATATATGAAGACTTACCTTGTGACCGGAGGAGCCGGTTTCATAGGCTCAAATTTTGTGATCCATATGCTGAGTACATACGATGATGTGAAGATCGTAAATCTCGATAAGCTGACATACGCAGGGAATCTTGAGAATCTAAAAAGTGTTGAAAGCAACAAAAACCATGTCTTCGTGCAGGGTGACATCTGTGACAAGGAGCTTGTAGGCAGGCTTTTTGGCGAATATGATTTTGACTATGTCATTAATTTTGCTGCAGAATCCCACGTGGACAGGAGCATAAAGGAGCCTGAGGTTTTCGCCTCGACAAACGTTCTCGGAACGGTGACGCTTCTCAATGCAGCCAAGAGCGCATGGGAAAAGGATGGAGTCTGGAAGGAAGGAGCGAAGTTCCTTCAGGTATCGACTGACGAGGTCTATGGATCTCTTGGAGATACCGGATTCTTCATGGAGACTACTCCAATCGATCCGCACAGCCCATATTCCTCATCGAAGGCTGGAGCAGACATGATGGTCAAGGCCTATGCAGATACCTTCAAGATGCCTGTCAATATAACAAGGTGTTCGAACAACTATGGACCATATCAGTTCCCTGAGAAACTGATACCTCTCATAATCAACAACTGCCTTAACAAGAGGCCGCTGCCTGTATACGGCGACGGACTCAACGTCAGGGACTGGCTTTATGTTGTGGACCACTGCAAGGCGATAGATATGGTTGCAAGGAACGGAAGGCTCGGAGAAGTCTACAACGTAGGCGGACACAACGAGAGGACCAACATCCACATAGTAAAGACGATAATCGCATACCTCAATGAGAATGTGGATGAAACCATTACTGAGGACCTCATCAAGTACGTTGAGGACAGGAAGGGTCATGACAGGAGATACGGAATCGACCCGACAAAGATCAGGGAAGAGCTTGGTTGGGAGCCTGAGACAATGTACGAGGACGGCATAAAGCTGACCATACAGTGGTACCTGGACAACAAGGACTGGATGGAGCACATAACAAGCGGTTCATATCAGGAATATTATGACAGGATGTATTCCGGGAGGTAGGCAATGGGTAAATTCAAGTTCACTGAAGCGGAGATAAAGGGTGTATTTGTTATAGAGCCTACAGTATTCGGAGATGACAGGGGCTATTTCATGGAAACCTACAACTATCAGGAGTTTAGCGAGAACGGACTCCCGATGCAGTTTGTGCAGGACAACCAGAGCAAATCCAGAAAAGGCGTCCTCAGAGGACTCCATTTCCAGTCAGAGATGCAGCAGGGAAAGCTCGTAAGGGTAATCAGCGGTGAAGTTTTTGATGTGGCTGTTGACCTCAGGAAGGGCTCAGAAACTTATGGCAAATGGCAGGGCGTAAGGCTGTCTGCTGAAAACAAAAAACAGTTCTACGTACCCGAAGGCTTTGCCCACGGTTTCATCGTCCTTTCAGAGACTGCAGAATTCGTGTACAAGTGCACGAACCTCTATGCCCCTCAGTTTGAGGGCGGCATACTCTGGAACGATCCGGGAATTGGAATCGAGTGGCCGCTTGAAGGCATCGATGAAGTGCTGCTGTCAGAAAAGGACAGGAATGCAGGAACTCTCGCGGAAAAAAGAATAGAGCTATAGGAATCCTGACCATATTTTTATCTATTAAAAATATGGTCATCTGATTATTTAAATATTGATGCTGCTTACTGAGCCCTAAGGGCTTTCGCGGAAATTTTGTTAGGTGGTCGTATGTTAAAGAAGATCAAAGAAATAACTGTTTATAAGGAGCTCCTGTTCAACCTTACCAGCAAGGAGCTGAAGCTGAAATACAAGAATTCTGCTTTGGGATTCTTCTGGTCGTTCCTGAATCCCCTTCTGATGCTTACAGTATATACGTTTGCTTTCAAGTTCATCATGAAGGTGCAGATCGAGAACTACAGCCTGGTACTTCTGGCAGGACTCCTGCCCTGGAACTTCTTCAACGCATCCGTGCAGGGAAGCACGATGTCTTTGGTGAGCAATTCACAGCTTATCAAGAAGGTCTATTTTCCAAGGGAGATAATACCCCTGTCTTTAATCATGAGCAATTTCGTCAACTTCCTCATGACAATGATAGTGCTTTTCGCTGCAATGATGCTATTTGGAGTGCCGCTTGGCATAAACATACTCATGCTTCCTGTAGTGCTGATCCTCCTTGTCATGTTCACCACAGGCTTAAGCCTCATGCTTTCAGTACTTAATGTATATTACAGAGATATATCACATTTTGTTGAGATCCTGTTCATGGCGTGGATTTACCTTACTCCGGTAATTTACTCATTCTCGATGATACCGGAAAAGTACAGGGTATTCCTCATGCTTAATCCTATGACACTGGTAGTAGAGCTTATAAGGGACACTACAATCAGGAATGTATTTCCGGATTTGAAATTCCTTGTTGCACTGCTTGTTGTGGCTTCCATTACTCTAGCTGTCGGACAGAGAGTGTTTACAAAGCTCGAACGCGACATCGCAGAGCGGATTTAGAGGGGTGGAAATATGGCAGTGATAGAATTCAAGAATGTAAACAAGAGATTCAAGCTGTACCAGAACCTCAGCTATTCCATAAAGGAAATCTTCATCAATACGATGCTGAGGAGATGGAGACTGCAGGTTGCATACCATCCGGTCCTGACCGATGTCTCCTTCAGGATTGAGAAGGGCGAGACAGTAGGAATAATTGGAGAAAACGGTACGGGGAAAAGTACCACACTTAAGCTGATCTCAAAGATACTCTATGCTGATAGCGGAGATGTACTGGTGAATGGTAAGGTATCGGCTCTCCTTGAGGTAGGTGCTGGCTTTCAGCCGGACCTCACAGGCAGGGAGAACGTGTTCCTGTATGGTTCGATACTGGGGCTTTCAAAGGCTACGATCACAAAAAAATATGATGAGATAGTCGCATTTGCAGAGATGGAGGAGTTCATGAACTCTCCAGTAAAGAACTACTCATCAGGTATGTACATGAGGCTGGCTTTCGCCGTTGCGATCAATGTTGACCCGGATATACTGATCATCGATGAGGTCCTGGCGGTTGGCGATGAAGCCTTCCAGAAGAAGTGCATAGAAAAGATACTTTCGTTCAAGCGGCAGGGCAAGACCATTGTTTTCGTGTCACATGACATGGGGATGGTGGACAGGATCTGTGACAGGGTAATCTTCATCAAGAAGGGCGGACACATTGTGGAAGGCTCGACAGATGATATGATCAACCTCTACAGGAGGCTTGTGTATAACATTGTCGATGAGCCTGAGGCTCAGCCGGTCGGCGAGAACGGCAAGGTAAAGCTGATGCTTCATGAATCCCATTCTCACCCCATGAACAACAGGTACGGAAACAGGAAGGTGGAGATATCAAGGATCTACTTCTCTGATGTCGATGGCAACATAAAGAACAGGTTCGATACCGGCGAGGATATAGCTGTCAATGTGGAGCTAAAACGAAATTCTGATGTTCATGAAATAGTGTTCGGGTATGCGGTCCACTCCGAGGGCGATGTCCTTGTTACTGGAAGCAATTCCCGCAACCATCGCATCATATTGAAGAACCAATCAGATACTGCCCGGTTCAGGCTTATAATCAGCAATGTGCTGCTTGAAGGCAGATACCAGTTCACAGCTGAAATCCACAGCTCCGACCAGATTGACCAGTATGACATACTTGACAGGCAATATGAGTTCATGGTCGACCAGGAAACTGTTGATGGAAATGGCCTGGTAAAGATCCCGGTTGCATGGGATATACCGGAAGAGAGCAGCCTCAGATGAGTACTGACATTGTAGTTCCAAATTACAATGGCTACAGGCATATTGAGCTTCTGGCAAGGTCGCTTGCTGCGCAGGATGACAGGGGCTTCAGGGTAATTCTCGTGGACAATGGTTCAGAGGATGGCAGCCCCGAGCTCTTCGAGAAGCTTTCTACTGAGCTGGGGCTTGACCACTTGGTTTTAAGAAATGGAGCCAACCTTGGATTTCCTGCAGCTGTAAATGCAGGTATAAGGATTTCCGGAGCTGAACTCGTGATTCTCCTCAACAATGACATAGAGGCTGACCCGTCATTTGTAAGAGAGCTTAAGAAGTGCATGGAGTCAAAGCCCGGCGCCTTCTCGGTCCAGTCAAGGATGATGCGCTTTGATGACAGGGATAAGCTGGACGATGCAGGGGACGGATATACCATACTGGGCTGGGGTTACAAGACCGGAGACGGAAAGAAAGCTGAAAACTACCTGAATGAAAGGGAGATATTCAGCTCCTGCGCAGGAGCTGCAGCATACAGAAAGAGTGTATTCGATGAGATAGGATTGTTCGATGAATCGTTCTTCGCCTATCTCGAAGACATGGACATATCGTGGAGAGCTAAGATTGCAGGCTACACCAGCCACTTCTGTCCGGATTCCGTGGTATACCACGTTGGAAGCTCATCCACCGGCGGCAGAAGGTCATCCTTCAAGATGAAGCTGGTGCCGAGGAACAACATATGGCTCATATGGAAGAATATGCCTCTTGTGTTTCTCGTGATGAATCTCCCCTTCATCGCAGCAGGGATAGTCATAAAGGGCGCTGCATTCGCTCTGATGGGCTTTGGAAGAGAATACTGGGGTTCTGTACTCAAAGGGTTAAAGACCCTTGGAGAAGTCAGTAGAGGCCCATTCAGACTGAAGGATACAGGAAGGCATATCGGAATCCAGCTGGAACTGATTGCTGGAGTCTGGCACCTGATCAGGAAATGAGAACGGAGGATCTATGGACGTTTCAATAATAATTGTCAACTACAATACGATGGAACTTACGGGAAAGGCCATAGATTCCGTTGTTAATACAGTGAAAAACCATTCATATGAGATAATTCTGGTGGATAATGGTTCTTTAGACGGAAGCATAGAGGCTTTCAGGAAAAGGAAGGACATCATCTTCATCGAGACTGGAGAAAACCTTGGCTTTTCCAAGGCGAACAACATCGGCATCAGGGCTTCAAAAGGAGAGAGGATACTGCTCCTCAATTCCGACACGATTGCAAGATCAGGTGCAATAGACAGATCCGTTGAGTATATGGATTCCACAGGCATGAAGGTTCTTGGCGCCAAGGTGGTTCTTCCGGATGGAAGATTGGACAAGGCGTGCAAGAGGTCATTTCCAACGCCTGCAAATTCTGTCTGGCACTACATGTACCTCGA
This sequence comes from Youngiibacter multivorans, assembly GCF_017873395.1. Taxonomy (GTDB): domain Bacteria; phylum Bacillota; class Clostridia; order Clostridiales; family Clostridiaceae; genus Youngiibacter; species Youngiibacter multivorans. The sequence continues at coordinate 16,599 of NZ_JAGGKC010000018.1, forward strand.
CAGGCTGTTCAAGGGAAGCAAGACCTTTGGTGCCTACAACCTGACTTATCTTGACGAAGATGAGATAGGCAGGGTGGAGTGCATCATGGGGGCATATATGATGGTGGACCGTGAAGTCATTGACAGCGTGGGTCTCCTTGACGAGGATTTCTTCATGTATGGTGAAGACATCGATTGGTGCTACAGGATGGGTGAAGCCGGGTACGGCATAATATACTATCCTGAGGCAGTGATCACTCATTATAAGAAAGCAAGCTTCAACAAGAGGAGAAAGGAGTCCATCAGGGAGTTCTACGACTCTATGTGGATATTCTTCGAAAAGCACTACAAGGAAAAATACGGGAAGGGTGTCTCTTTGGCAATGTATGCCGGCATAAAGGGAAAAATGGCCCTGGACCTTGCAATAAATTCGCTGAAGAGGTGATTTGGCCGTGATAAAGAAAAACCAGAAGATACTAAACATGCTGCAGTTCGTGCTGGACATGGCGGCTATTCTATTATCGATAGCAGCATCATGGTACCTGAGGTTCCACTCGGGGATAGTGCCTATATGGTTTCCCGGAGTACTTTCATTCTGGGATTATTTCAATCCGGTCGTAATGTTCCTGCCATTCTTCGCGCTTTGCCTGTACCTGTTCAAACTGTATGACCCTCAGAGGAAGAACACGTTCTCAGAGGAGATCTATGCAATAGTTAAGGCGAACAGCACTGGGATATTCATATTTGTCCTGTTCCTGTTCCTGTCAAAGCAGATGCACTATTCAAGGGTGATGCTGGCGCTTCATGTGGTTCTAGTCAATCTGTTCATGTTAGCTGAGAGGGGATCAATAAGGCTGATGCTCAGAAGAATGAGAGCGAAGGGGTATAACCTCAAGCACATCATACTTGTCGGAGACAGTGATGCATCAAGAAGGATAATCCATTCCATGGCTTCAAACAGGCACTGGGGATACAACATAGTAGGAGTAATCAGTACCGGACTTGTGGATTCTGATTTCCCGGCAAAGCATCTTGGGATACTCTCTGACCTTGAGGAAGTGATAAGCAGGGAAAATGCCGACGAGGTGTTCATAACACTTGAACTGAATGAGTACAAGGTAGTTGACAAGATTATAAGGGTGTGCGAAAAGGCGGGAGTCAAGACCTACATAGTACCGGACTACTACAGGTATCTTCCTGCAAGGCCATTTGTTGAGGATGTTGACGGGCTGCCGATAATAAACATCAGGTACATACCTCTGGACAACCCTTTGTATGCATTTGTGAAGAGGGCCCTGGACATATTGATTTCGGGACTGGGTCTTATTGCAATAAGTCCCGTGCTTATCATAGTCGCATTGCTTGTAAGGCTCGATTCTCCCGGTCCTGTAATTTTCGTGCAGGAAAGGGTGGGACTTAACAGGAAGTCATTCAACATGTATAAGTTCAGGTCCATGAAGCTTCAGACTGATGAAGAGGAGCATGACAAGTGGACCACAAAGGATGACCCGAGAAAGACCAAGGTAGGTAACTTCATAAGAAGGACCAGCATTGATGAACTGCCTCAGCTTTTCAATGTGCTGAAGGGCGACATGTCACTGGTGGGTCCGAGACCTGAGAGGCCCTACTTCGTCGAGAAGTTCAAGGAAGAGGTTCCAAGATACATGATAAAGCATCAGGTAAGGCCCGGAATAACCGGATGGGCGCAGGTGCAGGGATGGAGAGGAGATACCTCAATCGTAAGAAGGATCGAATGTGACATTTACTACATCGAGAACTGGAGCCTGATTTTCGATGCAAGGATATTCCTCATGACTTTCTTCAAGAGAAAGGCCAAGGAAAACGCCTACTAGAAATTGAATGAACTGAACGGATGTGGTCATCATGGCACTGATTCATGGGATAGGAAAAATTAATAAGGCGATGAGGATTGCCATAAAGGATCCCGTGTACGCTGTGAGGCTTATAAAGGGAGTCCGGAGGCATGGCTTAAAATGGGCTCTCGACAAGTCCAAGGCCAGGCTGTTTGCCGAGTCATTATCAAGAGGTTACTCATATGATGAAGAGGAATACCTCGATACCGGTGAAGTGCTTGATGGATTGGCAAGGAAGCCCCTCATTTCTGTAGTCATGCCTGTATACAATGTTGAGACAAGGTGGCTTGATGAAGCTGTAAAGTCGGTGCTTTTAAGCACCTATGACAATTTTGAGCTGATTCTGGTCGATGACTGCTCCACAGACGAAAGAGTTATTGATTACCTTGGCTCTATATCAGATTCAAGGGTGAAAGTGGCTAGAAATGAGAAGAACCTCGGGATATCAGGAACCAGCAACAGAGGTATTGAAGAGGCTTCAGGCGAATACATAGTCATGATGGACAATGATGACCTGATCCACAGGAACGCTATCCTTCATATTGCCGCAGATATTTTGGCTGCCGAGCCTGACCTCATCTATTCTGATGAAGACAAGACTGATCAGGATGGAATAAGGAAAGCTCCTTTCTACAAGCCCGACTGGTCTCCTGACCTTCTGCGCAGCCAGATGTATATAGGACACATCTTCGCATTCAGGAAGGGATTCTTCCTTGAAACGGGAGGCTTCCGAAAGGAATTCGATGGGGCGCAGGATTATGACCTGGCCTTGAGGATGTCTGAAAGAACCTCAAGGATCAGCCACATACCTAAGGTACTGTATTCCTGGAGGGAGCTGCCATCGTCTACTGCCATGAACCCAGATTCAAAGCCTTACGCGCACATTGCCGGACTAAAGGCTCTGGACGGACATCTGAAGAGGGTGTTCGGACAAGGTGCGTATGCTAATGAGACCGACCAGTGGTATGTATATGATGCGAGGTATCCGATAGATCAGAAAAAACTCCTTATCTCGGTGATAATCGACGGGACAAGCGGTATTGAAAATATCAGGAGATGTATAAAGGTAATCAGGAATTCCGAAGCAGGCATAAGGTATGAAATAATCGTCCTATGGGAAGCAGTTGGAGCTAAGAGTGATGGAATTGATCCTTCTGTAAGAGTAGTTGACACCTCAGGGTCAAACACCTGGGGTGAAAGAGCAAACAAAGGTGTCAATGAAGCTAACGGTGATATACTGATTTTTATTGATGCAAGAGTCACTGGCCTGTCTATGGGATTCATGGAAAGGCTTTCTGAAAAGGCTTCAAGGACTGGAACAGGTATTGTAGGGTCAAGAATAGTATCAGATGATGGCGGAATTTTAAGTGCCGGTGTTACTGTCCTTCCGGATGGGACCTTAAGGAGATTGTTTAAAGGGTCACCTTCAGTACATTACGGTACACCCTTCGTATCACCTCTTGTTACAAGGAACATTCTAGGAGCCGATGGAATACTGATTGCGGTTGCGAGATCCAGTTATGATCATATTGGTTCCTTCAGCGTGTCAACTGATATGATGGAAAGCTGTTTTGACTATGGTGTGAGGAGCTGTACTGCCGGACTGCTTAATGTTTATGATCCTCATGTGCGAGCTGAGCTTGAGGAGACAGGTACTTTGACATGCGGAATCGATATGTTTGACCTCAGCAAATTGAATGGTTCGGACCCTTACTCAAATATCAGGCTCAACCTTAAGGATGGGCTTCCAGTTGTACCTGTAGCTCCACGAATGAAAAGAGTATTAGGAGATAATAATGATAAGCAATAACTTCAAGGTATCCAACGCAAGGTTTCATCTTACTGACAAGGATAAGTTTGTCATAGGCGGATGGTTCGCTGAAAACAACCCTGAAAAGAACGGAATTGAAGCATATCTGGACAAGACAAGACTGGAAATGAGTTTCGACAAGTACAGGGGCTATGATGTAAGACAAAGGCATCTGGTACATCAGGCAAACGTAAGCGAAGAATACTACTTGTATATCAACCTGCCGAAGGACTTTGACAAGTACGGCAAACTCACTGTTTATACTGTGAACGGCGATGAAAGGATTCCTTCCTTTGAAGCACCGACTAAGAAAATACAATTGCTGAAGTATCAGCTTCCATATTGTGTCGATACAGTTTCGATTGAAGGCGGAGACTGCAAGCTTTCAGGCTGGGTTGCATCCACTGATCCATTTGGTGTTTCAGCACAGGATGAAAATGGACGTGACATGGATATTGATATCGAATTTTTCCAGAGAAAGGACGTTTCAGCCACATTCAAAGAGGCTGCGCTCCATGAATATTGCGGATTTAAAGCCGAAGTCAACAATCCAACCGGAAAGAAGCTGCTTTTCAGCTTCAAATCAGGCGACCTGTCAGCCCAATATGAGGTTGATATGGCAAAGGCCCTTAAAGGTGCGTATTCACAAAAGGAAAATAAACTCATAAAGGGACTCAAATACCTTAAGAAGCATGGAATCAAGTGGACAGCACTGAAAGCCATGCAGGTTGTCTGGGGAAAAGCAGAATCAGCCGCAGAATATGAGAAGTGGCTGAACTACCATTTGAGGTCCGAAGTGGAGCTTGATGCTCAGAGGAAATATGGTTTTACAGTCAGGCCGAAGTTCAGTATAGTCGTGCCTCTTTACAAGACCCCGGAAAATTTCCTGAGAGAGATGGTAGACTCTGTTACTTCCCAGACCTATTCCAATTGGGAGCTTTGCATGTGCGAGGGCAGCGGAACTGAAACACAGGTAATTGAGATACTTCGTGATTATTCACGAAGGGATGAAAGGATTAAATTCACAGTATCATCTAGGCAGCTGGGCATTTCTGACAACACCAATGAAGCGATTAAACTTGCAACAGGTGACTTCATAGTTCTGGTGGACCATGATGACCTGCTTACTCCTGATGCGCTGTTTGAATGCGCATTGGCAATACAGGATGATGCTGAAGTTGACGTAATATACTCGGACGAGGATAAGCTCACGATGGACGGCTCAGCATACTTCATGCCGCACTTCAAACCTGACTTCAACATTGACCTTCTAAGAAGCATGAACTATATTACACATCTTTTTGTCGCAAAAAGGGAGCTCATGCATAGCGTCGGACTTTTCAGGAATGAATTCGACGGGTCCCAGGACTATGACATGATCCTGAGATGCACAGAACAAGCCAAAAAGGTACACCATATCCCAAGGATCTTGTACCACTGGAGATCGCATAAGGACTCCGTTGCTGAGAATCCAGAAAGCAAGCTTTACGCATATGATTCAGCGAAAAAGGCGCTTGATGCGCATTACAGCAGGATGGGAATTGATGCCCATGTGGAATTCACGAAAATCTATGGGGTATATAAGACCTTCTTTCATATTACGGCTGAGCCGTTGGTCTCCATCATCATATCCAGCAATGACAGCATCAAGGACATCAAGAGGTGCATCAGTGCAATTGAGTTCAAGAGCCTGTATGACAACTATGAGATTCTGATAGTGGACACCGGAAGCAAGAAAGGGAGTACATTTTCATTCTATGATGAACTCCAGGCAAAGTTCCCGAAAGTGAAAGTGGTATTCTACAGGGGAGAGAAGAGCTACTCCAAGTCAAGAAACTTCGGGGCTGAAAACTCTAACGGTGAATATATGCTATTCATGGATGACACCATTTCCATAATTACTGATGAATTCTTTGAGGAACTTCTTGGCTATGCAAGGAGAACCGACGTGGGTGCCGTAGGTGCAAAGCTGTATTATGAGGACGATATAATATACCATGCGGGTTCGGTTGTAAATATGGACGGGATTACCGGCAATTCTTTCCAAGGACAGTCCAGATATGACAACGGATATTTTGCTCGTGCAATTACCGCGTGCGACTACAGCATAACAAACCCGTCCTGCTTCATGACGAGCAGGGAGGTATTCAATAATGCAGGTGGCTTTTCAGAGGAATTTAGTACAGGGCTGACTGTCTCGGATTATTGTCTTGCGATTGGAAAAACAGGCAAGCTGACAGTATTCAATCCATTCGCAGAAGCTTACAGGTATGTGCCTGTCAGACCGGTCAATGATTCAGGGAAAGAAGGCACGGTTAAAATCAAGAATGAATCTGAAAAATTCAAGGAAAGATGGAAGGTCCTGTTTTCAAAGGGTGACCCCATGTACAACCGAAATCTTTCGCTGAACAGGAATGACTATCATTTGAAGAAGGTATGAAATTGATTAAGGATAAATTGTTCAGGGCCGCAAGGTTCTATAAACGTCACGGATTAAGGAATTTCATGGTGCATCTGATACAGAAGACACTTGGAGTGGAGTCAGACTACAATAAGTGGTTTTTAAGACATGCTCCTGATAAATCGGCACTTAATGCCCAAGCGGAAATCAAGCTGTCATTCAAAGCAAAGTTCAGTGTTATAGTAATGGCGGGCAGTGATTCTCAGCAAAGGCTTAAAGGAACATTTCTATCACTCACTGAACAGACCTACGCTAACTGGGAGCTTCTTTCGATCGGTCGCGAGGACCAGAAGCTGAGTGATTCGGGTGTGGTTTTCGTTGAATATGACAAGAATTCACAGATAGCTGAAATTTTGAACAGGGCAGCTGAAAAATGCAGCGGTGACTACATTCTTTTCATGCAGCCAGGCGACCAGCTTGCACCAAATGCACTGTTTGAAATAGCGAGCGAAATCGAAAAAGGTGGATACTCTGCAGTTTACACAGATGAAGACAAGATAGAGGCAAGTGGGATCAGACATATTGATCCGATTTTTAAGCCCGATTTCAATCTGGATCTTTTGAGAAGCACCAATTATATTTCAAATTCTATGGTGATAAGCAGAAGAGTGCTAAGGGATATCGGAGGGTTTAAAAAAGAATATGGAGAAGGCTGTATCCTGGACCTGTATTTCAGGATTTTTGAGAGCAGTGCAGCAATAGGCCATATTCCAAAGGTTCTTTATCATTCAAAGCAAACATCAGCGAAAAATGAAATTGCTCAGATTGACCACATGAAGGTACTCAGAGACCACTATTCGAGGATGGGCATTGACGCTACCGTATCTGGAAGCAATCTGGATGGTATACTTAGAACCAGGTTCAGTACAGATGGAAATCCGCTTGTATCAGTTTTGATCCCTAACAAGGACCATATAGATGACCTGGATAAATGTCTGAATTCCTTATTGAACAGGTCTTCATATAAAAACATGGAAATCATAATAATTGAAAACAACAGCACGGATAAAAGCACATTTGAATATTACGACAGGATGTCCAGAACGCATAAGAATATAAGTGTTATGGAATACAAGGGTGATTTCAATTATTCAGCGATTAACAACTATGGAGCAGGTTTCTCCAAAGGTGAATACATTCTGCTGCTGAACAATGATACTGAAATCATCAATGCAGACTGCATTGAAGAGATGCTTGGTCATTGCATGAGAGATGAGGTAGGCATAGTAGGAGCGAAGCTTTATTACGGCGACGGGTCAGTTCAGCATGCCGGAGTGATAATCGGTCTTGGTGGAATAGCAGGACACGCCTTTGTAAGCCTGAAGAAGGGTGATTCAGGATATTTAAACAGGGAGAATTGCACTCAAAATTACAGTGCTGTGACAGCAGCGTGCATGATGACTAAGAAGAGCATCTATGAAAGTGTCGGAGGGTTGACAGAAGAGATGCAGGTAGCCTTCAATGACATTGATTATTGCATGAAGGTCAGAAAAAAGGGCAAGCTTGTGGTCTATACCCCATATGCCGAGCTCTTCCACTACGAATCGAAGTCAAGGGGACAGGACGACACTCCGGAAAAGGCCAGAAGGTTCAACAGCGAGGTTGAAAGGTTTGCGAAAAGATGGCCTGAGATTTTGAAAGATGGCGATCCCTACTATAACCCGAATCTTACTCTGGTCAGGCCGGATTTTTCCATAAAGGACTAAAGAACATGTCAATTATACCAAGGAGGAGGTAATCCATGAAAATACTTATTACCGGAGCCAAAGGCCAGCTTGGAACGCAGCTGACGGAAATACTGAAGGCAGGTACGACAGAGCTTGGGGCCATACCCGAAAGCTTTATATATGCCGATGTGTTCGGATATTCAAGCAAGGACCTTGATGTGTCAGACCTTTCAGCAGTAAGGGCTGTAGTTGCAGGCATAAAGCCTGACCTCATAATAAACTCTGCGGCCTATACGAATGTAGATGGCTGCGAAACCGACAGGGACAGAGCCTTCAGGGTGAATGCACTGGGAGCACGAAACCTGGCTATTGCTGCTGAGGAGACTGATGCAAGGCTTGTCCACATATCTACTGACTATGTCTTTTCGGGAACGGGAAGCGAGCCATTCGCTGAATACGACCTTACAGACCCGCAAAGCATATATGGCAAATCGAAGCTTGCAGGTGAGGAGAATGTGAAGACCTTCTGTTCAAGGCATTTCATTGTCAGGACATCATGGCTTTATGGTCTCTATGGAGGGAACTTTGTAAAGACAATCATGAAGGCAGGAAAGGAAAGAGGAGCTCTTCAGGTGGTAAATGACCAGAAGGGCAATCCTACAAATGTGGAAGACCTTTGCTACCATATACTAAGGCTTGCAGATACCGAGGAATATGGAGTCTACCATTGCACAGGATCCGGTGAATGTTCATGGTATGATTTTGCCAAGCTTATAATCGAATATGCGGGGATTGATGCAACTGTAGCCCCGGTTACTACTGACCAGTTTCCGAGACCTGCAAGAAGACCCTCCTATTCGTCACTGGACAATATGATGCTCCGGGTTACAGTAGGAGACCACATGAGGCCATGGCAGGATGCGTTACGGTCATTTATGACTGCATTCGAAAAGATGTAAATCAGACTATATTTGTATACGAGGAGAAGTGAGAATGAAAGGTATTATACTCGCCGGAGGATCCGGCACAAGGCTCTATCCAGTAACCAAATCAGTTTCAAAGCAGATTCTTCCGATTTATGACAAGCCGATGATCTACTATCCGCTTTCGGTGCTCATGCTTGCTGGAATCAGGGAGATCCTTATAATATCGACTCCAAGGGACATTGGGTCGTTCGAGGAGCTTCTGGGAGACGGAAGTGATTATGGGCTATCCATATCATATGCTGTCCAGCATGCTCCAAATGGCCTTGCAGAAGCATTTATCATCGGTGAGGAGTTCATTGGCAGCGACAAGGTTGCCCTTGTTCTTGGAGACAACGTATTCTATGGATATGGATTCTCTGAGAGACTGAAAGCAGCTGTTGAAAGGGAAGAGGCAACGATTTTCGGCTATCACGTCAGCAATCCGACTGAATTTGGAGTCGTTGAGTTCGATGACGACATGAATGTGCTCTCCATCGAGGAAAAGCCTGAAGAGCCGAAATCAAACTATGCGGTACCGGGACTGTATTTCTACGGAAATGATGTTGTAGAGATAGCTAAGACCATAAAGCCATCAAAGAGAGGCGAGCTTGAGATAACCGCAGTCAACAACGAATATCTGAGAAGAGGAAAGCTCAAGGTTGAACTGTTTGGCCGTGGAATGGCATGGCTCGACACTGGAACACACAGGGGACTGCTTGATGCAGCCAACTTCGTAGAGGCGGTACAGACCAGACAGGGACTATATGTTGCATGCATTGAAGAGATTGCATTCAGGAAGAAGTTCATAACCAGGGAGAGACTCCTGGAACTTGCTCAGCCTTTGCTCAAGACAGAGTATGGCCAGTATCTTGTACATGTTGCAAACGAGCCAAGATAACACTGGTACACCAAAAAAGAGGTGAAGGCACTTGAAAAAGATTGCCTATGTGGTAACCCAATCTGAAATGGGTGGAGCACAGAAAAATATACTTCTGCTTTCGAAGGGCCTTTCTGACAAGTTTGATATTACCGTGTACTGCGGTCCAGGCGGACTCCTTGTTGAGGAGCTTCGAAAATCAAAAATCAGGGTCGTGGAAGTACCTTCTCTCAAAAGAGAGATCTCCCTGAAGGATGACCTGAAGACATTCAGATACCTGGCCAGGGAGTTCAAAGAAAGCGGTTATTCTATTGTTCACAGCCATAGCTCCAAGGCAGGGATTCTGGCAAGGCTTGCTGCAAAAAACGCTAAGGTACCCAAGAACATTTATACAGCACATGGATTTGTGTTCAATGAACCTATGGCTGGCCTTGCAAAAGCATTCTACAGATTTATAGAGAAATTTGCTGCATCCATTGCCACGGACCTTATTGTTGTTTCATATCGTGACCTTGAAACTGCAGAATCACTAGGTATTAAGTCTGACAATCAGACTGCCTGTATTCCAAATGGAATTGATTTCGAACAGGAAGCGAAAATTGAAGGACAAGAGGAACGGGCCTACCTGCGGAACCAGCTGGGGATAGGAGATGGGGAATTCGCATTTGGAACCATAGCCAATTTCTATGAGACAAAGGGTCACAGATATCTTGTTCAGGCATTTGAGAAGCTTAGGAACAGCAGCAGGGCAGAAAACCTTAAGCTTGTCCTGGTCGGACAGGGACTGCTCCTTGATGAGATAAGGTCCTTATCGGGAGAAGGTGTCATATTCACCGGATACGTGGAAAATGCGGAAAAGCTGATGGATGCCTTCGACTGTCTTGTACTCCCTTCGGTCAAGGAGGGATTTCCTTTCGTAATTCTTGAAGCGATGAAACACATGCTGCCAATAGTTGCCACTGATGTCGGAGACGTAAAGAGGATGCTAGGCGAAGGAGATTTAAAATCCTGCAGGATTGTCGAGCCAGGAAGTTCGGAAGCCTTGTGTGAGGCAATGGAATGGATGACTGAAAATACCGTATCAGCAAGGATCGCTTCCAGATATTCATATGAGACAATAAGTGAAAGATATTCCCTTAAGCGTATGCTTGATGAAACGCTGAAGGTTTATGAAAGATGAAAAGGGCCATGTGTGCCCTTTTTTTCGATTTTTAAACAAATTTTTTGCCATTCTCCTGAAATGTGCATATTTAGCATGTGAAAGGAGCTGATAAACATGGCAGTATCGGTAAACAAGGAAACAACGGCCCTACTCATCACCTACATCAAAGAGGTGGTCAACGGAAAGACTACCTATGAGGCAAGGAGGTTCAGAAACTTCAAGACTGCGGCTCTCCCGGAGGATATCCACGAGATAGCGGCAAAGATCTCAGCGCTTGGAGAACAGGCGACCTACAGCTACAAGCTTGAAGATGTCAGTGCACTGGCAGCAGTATAGGAGGTAACGGAAAATGAATAGTCTTTCAATGGTATTCGTGAACAAGGCCGGCAGGAATTCTACCTTTAGGATTCCAAAGGTTAGGACAGATGTTACTGAACTTGAGATACAGGAGCTGATGAATCTCCTTATCACAAAGAATGTCCTCTTTGAAGGGGACCAGGAGCTCGAATCAATCGATTCGGCTGTAATAACAAGACAGGAAACCATGGCGGTTTAAACCCTTGGCTCATCCTTTCAGGATGGGCCTTTGGCTTTTTCAATATTAATAGCTTGGTTCCATTTGTTTAACAATATAACTAATAGTTTGTGATAGTATGGTGTTAAGAAAGTCGAGGGATGCATATGGAAAAGAAGGGTATCTTGAAATTCATGAAGACGCTGCTGAAGAAGGCAGACTGGGACGATAGCTTCGCTTTCGCCTATCAGCTTACGTACAGCCTTCTTTTGGCAATATTCCCTTTCCTAATATTCCTTTTCACCCTGCTGGGATACATGAAAATCGATTCTGCAATAATCCTCCAGAGGATGCAGGAGGCTCTCCCGATGGAGGTCTATGACCTGACTGCCGGGATTGTCACTGACGTCCTTGATAACCAGAGAGGCGGGCTTATGAGCCTTTCAATATTCCTTGCGATATATACTTCATCAGGAGGTATAAGAGCCTTCATGAAGGGCATCAACAAGGCAATGAGGATCAAGGAGAAAAGAAACATATTGCACCTATATGCGCTCTCCATATTCTGGGTGGTGCTGTTTGCGGTATCAATAATGCTTTCTCTTATCGGGATAGTATTTGGTGAGCAGATACTTTTGGTGATCCTGCATTATTTTCCTGCCCTGCCACAGAAGGAATTCATCCAGACAGCGAGGATCATCACGCCGGTGGTCTTCATGTTCCTGATGTTCACGATGTTCTATATGTTCGTGCCAACTAAGAAGGTGAAGTTCAGATATGCATTTCCGGGTGCACTTTTCGCTACACTGATGTTCATTCTCTCTACACTTGCATTCCAGTATTATGTGAATAACCTCGCCAACTATTCAAGGTTCTATGGAACCCTTGGAGCAGTGGTGGCCTTAATGCTATGGCTGCTGGTAGTATCCATGATCATGCTGTTTTCAGCACAGATCAACGCCCTTCTTATTGAGGTCAGGGGGATACGGGACCCTTACATACACGTTGTACAGAATGTGAAGGACAGGGTAGCTGCAAGACGGAACGGAAAGGCAGCTGAAAGCGAATCTATTGTCGAGAAAGAGTAGGGAAAAACAATGGAGACTTGAGGAAAATCCTCAGTCTCCATTGTTTTTTATACCAGTCCTGCTTCCTTTGCACCAGCGTAGTCCAGACCATTCTCGATGGCCTTCAGGACCTTGATCTGCTTTGTCGTGTCGCCGATTAGTATACCGGCTACAAGCTTTCCATCCCTGAAGAAAACCTTCCTGTAGGTTCCCTCGATGTCGTTCCTGGTCCCTACCTGGTCAAGGAGGGGATCGTCAAAATCGACGGAGCCGGCTGAAAAGACCTTTGCGTTGAGTGAATTGAAGATCGTTGAGTTAGTGAACTTCTTGAAGTCCTCTCTGATGCCGGCAGCATTCTGTCCTGCGGTTTTGCCCATGCCAAGGGCTGCAGGCCAGGTTCCATAAACGAAACCGTCAAGCTGGCAGACATCTCCGCATGCCCATATGTCAGGCACGGATGTCTCCATCTTCCTGTTGACTATAACTCCTCTTTCAACAGCAAGCCCCGCTTCCTTCGCAAGCTCAAGATTTGACCTGATTCCAACAGAGAAGAGGACGAAATCAGCTTCAACGAAGCCGCCGCTCTTAAGTGAGACTCCGGCTACTTTTGCTCCCAGCTTGTTCGTGAGGGCTGGATCCTTCTTTATCTTTATGTATTGCGCTGAATCTCCGAGTATGAGGTTCAGCCCTGACCTGTTCGCTATACCGCTGAATATTGCAGCGCCTTCGTTGTCAAGCTGTCTCGGAAGGAGCCTCTTGACGAACTCGACGACTGTAACATCAACTCCAAGCAGCTTCAGCTCCCATGCTGCCTCAAGGCCAAGCAGGCCACCGCCGATAACAACTGCCTTTTTACCTGGTGCGATTTCACCTGAAAGCTCCTTTGTATCAGCAAACTCCCTGAGAGTATGGATACCGCCCACATCCTTGAGGTTTGAATCATTCAGGACGAATCCTGGCGTTTTCTCAGTATGGTCGAATTCCACCTGTACCGGTGGTATGAAATTGTGGCTTCCATTGGCAAGGATAAGCTTGTCATAGGATTTTTCAGTCCCGTCGTCAAATACAACCTTCTTGTCCTCAGGAAGGAGCCTGACTGCTGTCTTCCCAAGCAATAGCTCAATCTTGTTTTCCTCATACCAGGTATCCTTCGCAAGGAAGAACTTCTCTGGCGGCTCCGAACCGTCCAGATATTCTCCGATGTTGGTCCTGATATAGGACTTCATGGTCTCCTTAGAGACCATGGTGATGGACGCTTCAGGCAGGAGCTTTCTGATTTCCTTCGCTGCGTTGAAGCCTGCCGAACCGTTTCCCAGTATCAGGAACCTGTCAAGACCGCCTATGGGGCCAGGAGCTTCCATTTCAACAATCTCTACGAAGGCATCGCCATCTGCTCCGCAAACCTCGCATTTGTCAGGTATCGAGCCTTCTACCACATGTCCGCAAACCGCACACTTGTATAGCTTCTTCTTTTCCATATCCAATTCTCCTATCAGCCTTCAGGCCTTGACATGTTCCTGGTTAACAGGAATCTTGCCCAGCAGCTTCTCTCCAAACTCTCTTCCCCAGACAAAGGCATCCTCAAGCTCTTTTTCACTTGCCTTGAACTTCATGCAGAGTCCAGGTCCGTGAATCTTCATCCTCAGTTCCTTGAGCCTTGATTCAATCCTTGGCACTGCTTCTCCGCTCCACCCGAATGAGCCAAAGGCTCCGGCTATCTTGCCGCCGTGGACGGTTGGGTTAAGGTGTGCCAAAAGGATCCTTACGGGCTCCAAAAGCTCTCCTACTATTGTGGGTGAACCGAAAAGCAAGCCATCGGAATCCCCGATGTCTGCAAGGATGTCCTTCATGTCATGGTGGATGATGTCATAGGAGGCGACATCGAAGTCTCCTGATGACCTGAGCCCTTCAACTACCTTGTCTCCGATTTCTTTAGTATATCCGTAGGCGGAAACGTAGCTGATCGTTACCTTCTTTTTTCTGCCTGTCCTGTCCTGTGGAGTCGCCCATTTTACATACTGGTTTATCACAGCCCAGGGGTCTCTCCTGAGTATGGGGCCGTGTCCTGTAAGCACTGTATCTATATCAAGTCCCTTGATCTTTTCATAGGCCTTAAGTATATGCTGCTTGTAAGGTCCAAATATGGTTTCGAAATAATACTTGAGTGACTCCTGGTATTTTGGCTCCTCTTCAGGAGTTATAAGATCATCGAACATTGGCTCGAAGCAGTAGTGCAGTCCGAAAGAATCACAGGTTACGAGCGATTTGTCCTCCTCAATGTAGGTATACATGGAATCCGGCCAGTGCAGGAAAGGCGCCATTATGAACTTAAGGGTCTTCCCGCCAAGCTCCAGAGTCTCGTTCTCCTTCACTATCCTGTGCCTGAACGGCTTGTTGACCATTTCCTTGAGGAATCCTATTGCTGCCTGAGATCCGAGAACCTCTGCGTTCGGGGACAGCTCAAGCATCTTGGAAACTGACCCTGAATGGTCAGGCTCAGTATGGCTTACTATTATGTAGTCTATTTTGGCAGGGTCGGTTCCGAGCTCCCTCAGCCTCTCAAGATATTCGTCAATAAACTGAAGCTTGACGGTCTCGAATACTGCTGTCTTTTCTGTTCCCTGCACCAGGAAGGAGTTGTAGCTTGTGCCGTATGGTGTATACATTATTATGTCGAATATGCGAAGGTTCGGGTCGAGGGCACCTACCCAGTGAATTCCCTTTTTTACTTCCAAGGATCTAAGCATTGTTTCATCCCTTTCTTATTGAGCCAATCAGGCTATTCTTAATCAAATTTCACACAATTATTATACATCAACAAAGTGAACTTTTTATGCAGGGAGACTTGAAATGAGCAGTTGTTTTCAGAACTTTTACAAACAAGAGTCCTTTGCAGCTCATGTGGTGCCCAAAGCAAGCCTCCATGGGTTATAATGGAAGGAAAGGACATCAGGGGGAAAGCTATGCAGGAACTATATACTAATCGACTTATACTCAGGGAATGGAAGCCCTCTGATGCAGTGGACATGTTTGAATACGCAAGGGATCCCGAGATCGGTCCGAATGCAGGCTGGGCACCTCACAAAGACATAGAGGAAAGCTGCAGGGTAATCGAAATGTTCAGGGAGAGCAGGGATGAGATATATGCTATGGTCCTTCGTGAGGATGGAAGGGTCATCGGCAGCATAGGGCTCCATGAAAGGTCGCCGTCAGAAGTGGTGCCATCTGGGAGATCGAGGGAGATTGGCTATGTGCTTACAAAGAAGCTGTGGGGAAAGGGATTGGTACCTGAGGCCTGCGCGAGGCTAATTGTCCACGCTTTTAAGGATATGGCGGTCGATGAGCTATGGTGCGGCCATTACAGCTTCAACGAAAGGTCGAGGTCTGTGGTTCTGAAGACGGGTTTCAGATACGTAGAGACTGTAAGGAAGACACTTGACCGGCTGGACGGTAGGGAAGTCGACCTTCTTGCATACAGGATTACAAGAGGGGACTTCGAAGAACTTCAGAAAGACCTTCTGGAGAGAGCAGGGATAATATTGTAATCAGTGAGGTGTTCAAATGATACTTGGAATGGGCTGCGACATAGTTGAAATTGACAGGATAGCTGGTGTATTCACTACAGAAAGAAAGCTTAACAGGATATTCACGGACTCTGAGATCGAGCTTGCAAATACAAGCAGTACCCTTGCAGGAAGGTTTGCCGCAAAGGAGGCTTTCCTTAAGGCCCTTGGGTCAGGCAAGGCAGGAGTTCCTTTGAAGGACATTGAGGTCTTGAGGGATATTTCTGGAAAGCCATTCATCAATGAAGAAAGGCTTAAGCAGGTCCTGGACAGGGTATTCGGGAAACCTGTGAGGATAAATGTGACGATTTCACACAGCAGGAAAGATGCAATGTCAGTAGTAATTATAGAAGGTGATTGAAATGAGGATCGCTGGGGTCGAAATGATGAGGGAAATTGACAGGATAGCGGTTGAGGAAATCGGGATACCGGCACCGGTTCTGATGGAAAACGCCGCACTTGCATGCATAAGGAACCTGGACCTTACAAAAGGCTATTTCGTGGTTGTCTGCGGAAGGGGAAACAACGGAGGTGATGGCTTCGCCATAGCCAGACACCTGTATTGCATGGACAAGGAGGTCGATGTCTTCTACATCAGTGAAGGAAGTGACTATAAGACTGAGACCAGGACCAACTTCAGGATACTCAAGAGGCTTGGCGTACCCATGATCCCGCTTTCCTCTGAAACCATGTGGTCGTTCAGGGAAGCTTTGAAGGATGCAGATGTTGTAATAGATTCTCTGGTTGGGACTGGTGTAGCCAAGCCGTTAAGGGACTTCCTCAGGCAAGTCATTCAGGAGATCAACATAAATTCAAAGTATGTGCTTTCAGTCGATGTTCCGTCTGGAATGAATGCGGATAATGGTGAAACCATGGGACAAGTGATTGATGCCGACATGACAGTGACCTTCCAGTGCATGAAGAGGGGATTTCTGAACTATGATGCCATGTCGAAGCTTGGCAGGGTGATCGTGGAGAACATCGGTATTCCAGGCCCTGTCGAGGCCAAGGCTGAAAAAGGCGAATTCCTGACAGACCATGCCTTAGCACGTTCACTGGTGCCTTTAAGGGATAAGACAGGTTTCAAGAGCAATTATGGAAAGGTCCTTGTTGTAGCCGGGTCTTCCGGTTTTACCGGGGCTGCGCTGATTTGCACTGAAGCTGCAATATCCACAGGGTCGGGACTGGTAACCCTTTGTTCCAGGGAAGAGGTATTCCAAAGCCTCGTTTTGAGGCTCAAGGAAGCCATGAGCATTCATCCGGATGACCTGGAGGATGGAACCGGAAGGGCAGATGTTGTGGTGTTCGGCCCAGGACTTGGAGCAGGCGATGTGACCTTCGATATGCTTCTGAGAGTTATAAAGTCCATGCAGGAGAATGGAGGCCGCTCGAAAACACTTCTTTTGGATGCTGACGGACTGAACGTATTGAAGGACAGGACGGAGATTCTAACTCATCTGGACTTCAATGTCATACTGACTCCGCATGTGGGTGAAATGTCCAGACTATGCGGCCTGAGCTCTGAGGTGATACAGAAGAATCGGATTGACACCGCAAGGAGCTTCGCGCAAGAGCACAAGTGCATTGTGGTCCTTAAGGGCTACAATACGGTGATTACCGACGGGAAAACGGCATATGTTAATCCTACAGGTTCATCAGCGATGGCCCAGGGAGGCATGGGCGACGCACTTGCCGGAATAATAGGGTCCCTTTGCGGACAGGGCCTTGAGCCACTTGAGGCAGCCATCCTCGGCACCTATCTCCATGGCTACATAGGTGACGAGCTTGCAGGGGAAAATTACATTGTGAAGGCTTCGGAGATTATAGAGGCGATTCCCGGCTGCATGAAGAGGCTTCAGGATTCGAAACGATGATGATTTCCACTAGGCGATGGGTTTGTGGTAATATGTAACGTGGAACTGAAGGATATAATTGAGGAATTGGTGATTTTATGTATGACATGATAAGGCCTTTGTGGGCTGAAATAGACCTGGACATACTCATGGAGAACATGAGGAATATAAGGAAACTGGTGGGTGACGTCAGGATCGTAACCGTGATCAAGGCGGATGGATACGGCCATGGTGCTCCTGAAATAGCACGCTGCATGCTGGAGGCAGGAGCTGACGAGATAGCTGTGGCAGTTGTGACTGAAGCCATGCAGCTAAGGGCCTGCGGGATAACCGCTCCTATTACGATACTTAGCTTCACTCCGCTCGATTTTGCTGAGGTCTCGATCAGAGAGGGCTTTGCCCTTGCCTGCTATAGCTTAAGCTATGCGGTGGAGATGGACAAGATAGCAGGAAGGCTTGGTATGAAGGCCAGGCTCAATATAATTTCCGATACAGGAATGGGAAGGCTTGGATTCCCCGTAAGCCCTGAAAGCGCTGATGAGGTCGCAAGGATTGCGAAGCTTGAGAATATCGAAATGTACAGTCTCCAGTCCCATTTCGCTTCATCTGATTCAGGTGACAAGACCTATGCCAATATGCAGCTTGACAGGTTCAAATCTTTCATGAAGTCAATGGATGACATGGGAGTTGCCTTCAAGTACACAGCAATGTCAAACAGCGCCGGAGTCATAGATATTCCGGAGGCAAGGTTCAACTGTGTGAGGCCGGGTATAATGCAGTATGGCTATTACCCTTCCGACGAGGTGGACAGGACAGTCATAGACGTGAGACCTGTCATGAGTCTAAAATCCATGGTTGTTCTGCTGAAGACAGTCCCTGCCGGAACATCCATAGGCTATGGAAGCACATTCACTGCTGAAAAAGACACGAAGGTCGCTACGATCCCTATTGGATACGCTGACGGCTATTTCAGGAGTCTCTCCAACAAGGGAGAGGTACTGATAGGAGGCAAGAGGTGCAAAGTGCTTGGAAGGGTCTGCATGGACCATATAATGGTGGATGCGACTGAATGCGAACATGTAAGGGAAGGCGACGAAGCGGTCATTATGGGATCCCAGGGCAAAGAATCGGTCTGGGCTGATGAAATCGCCCCAAAAGCCGGTACGATCTCATATGAGATAATCTGTGCTGTTGCGAAGAGAGTTCCGAGAGTGTATCTGAAAGACGGAAGGGAAGCATTCAGGACCGAGCATCTTGAATGCCTGCCAAAGGGAGCGCTGTGAAGAGGACGAAAGAGTATCTCCTGATAACCATTGGATCAATACTTGTGGCCTTTTCGGTGCAGGTCTTCTTCCTGCCCAATGGAATAGCACCGGGCGGCGTGTCCGGAATGGCTCTGGTGCTAAATCTGATTGTCCCGGGCATTTCTGTAAGCGTTCTGGTCATGGCACTGAATGCGGTTTTCTTCGGACTTGGATTCCTTGTCCTTGGCGGAGGCTTCGGAATGAAGACCCTTTATGCCAGCACACTTGTATCAGCAGCCATGTGGGTCATAGAGACATTTCTTTCCATTGGCCAGCCTACGGGCGACCTGATGCTCTCGACAGCAATGGGAATACTTCTCCTTGGAACCGGGATCGGGATAGTTTTCAACCAGGATGCATCCACCGGAGGCACTGACATTATAGCTAAGATAATATCAAAGTTCACCGGGATGACTCCTGGGAGCGCACTTGTCCTCATTGACCTGACGGTAGTGGTGATGATTGCGCTTAACTTCGGACTTGAGAGAGGACTATATGGAATACTCGGAGCAATACTGAACGGAGTTGTGATCAACAGGATTGTAGATGGGTTCAACTCAGCAAAGCAGGTTTTCGTAATAACAAGGGACAAGGAGAAGGTCAGGGGATTCATCGTGGGGAAGCTCGACAGGGGTGCCACAATATTCTCTGGTGAAGGTGCCTACACTGGTGCTGAGAGCCACATGATCTACTGTGTTCTGTCGACAAGGGAGTTCGTGGTCCTCAAGCAATTCCTGAGAGACCAGGTCCCGGATGCATTTGTAACTGTAGGAACGGCTGCAGAGGTCCTTGGAAAGGGCTTCTCATCGCCTAAGGTAATGGGAAATAGCGGGGAGGGAACGGCGTGAAGGATTTCAAGCTTAGGGATTTCATTCTGATAACCATAGGTATATTCCTTGTCGCATTCAGCCTTGAGTATTTCTACATACCGGCGAAGATAGCTGCAGGAGGAGTTACGGGAATAGCAATTATACTCAACAGCTTCATACCTGCCTTTCCTGTAGGGGCTATAATCCTTGTGCTTAACCTTATCCTCTTTGCCACTGCATTTCTGACAATCGGAGGAGGATTTGGTGCCAAGACTCTATACGCGTCCTTTGGCCTCTCTCTGACCATGTGGGCCATGGAAGCAGGTTTAAGGCCTCAGGCTCTTACAGACGACCTGTTCATAAACGCCGCTGTCGGTACGATAATTGTTGCCATAGGCATGGCCATGGTGTTCAACAGCGGAGCCTCAACAGGAGGAACGGACATACTTGCGAAGATTCTTAACAGGTACTTCCATCTTGACATAGGCAAGTCACTCCTTATCGTAGACTTCATTGTAGGACTGGGCGGTATCATGACCTTCGGAATAAGGATAGGACTTTACGCCATGCTCTGCATCATCATAAACGGTACATTAATTGACAGGCTGATCGATGGTCTCAATACCTCCAAGGAGCTGATGGTGATCAGCAGACATGAGGAGGAAATAATAAGGTTCATAATAAAGGAACTCGACAGGTCCTGCACTGTGCTTACCGGCTACGGCGGATATACCGGAGAAGGGACCTCGGTCCTGTATGTCGTCCTTAACTGGAGGGAATACATCAAGCTAAGGGAATACATAAAGGAAATGGATCCCCGTGCATTCATATCGGTCAACGACGTCCACGAAGTACTGGGAGAGGGGTTCAAGGACCTTAGATAACCATGCATTTTCTTTATATTATCTTCATAAGCTTATGCCATACTTAGAAATCGTGGAGGTTTAGGGGTTTTTCGCTTAAGGTAAACTAAAGCAATGAAGCTTAAACTTGTAGCGTCAAAGAGAAAATGTCGGAACAAAAACAGCATTGCCGGTTCCCTTTTATGGCTCACAAAGCCATATTAATGGCTCACAAAGCCATATTATGGCTCATAAAGCCATATTAATGGCTCACAAAGCCATTCAATGGGCTGCTAAAGCCGGTAACTGCATGCTACACAGATTTATTCATAGGAGTTGCAGATATGATTGAATTCAAAAACGTTACGAAGAAGTATGACAATAAGGTCACTGCTTTGGACGACATCAGCGTAAAGATAGAATCCGGAGAATTTGTCTTCCTTGTAGGAGCTTCGGGTGCAGGCAAGTCAACCTTCATCAAGATGCTGCTTAAGGAGGTCGAACCGACTACTGGAATTGTCAAGGTTGGAAACAAAGACCTTGCGGCCATAACAAAGAAGGACATTCCATACTACAGAAGAAAGATAGGCATGGTGTTCCAGGACTTCAGGCTCATAAGCACTTTGAATGTATTCGAGAATGTGGCCTTCGCGATGAGAGTCACCGATGCCACTCCGAAGGAGATCAGGCGAAGGGTTCCCATGGTGCTTGCTCTTGTAGGACTTTCAGACAAGGCAAGGAACTTCCCGACTGAGCTTTCAGGTGGAGAGCAGCAGAGGGTATCCCTTGCAAGGGCAATAGCAAACAATCCTTCCATACTCATAGCAGACGAGCCGACAGGAAACCTTGACCCTGATACAGCGAAGGAAATCATGTCGCTGCTGATGGACATTAACAAGGCAGGAACAACGGTCATCATGGCAACCCATGCCAGGGAGATAGTCGACGTGAGCAAGAAGAGAGTTATTTCTCTTGAGAAAGGCAGGATAAACAGAGACGAGCAAAAAGGAAGGTACAATATTCATGACGAAAATTAAGATGTTCCTTGGAGATGCGCTGAAGAGCCTTAAAAGGAACAGGACAATATCTGCAGCCAGTATGGCGACTGTTGCAGCAACCCTGTTCATATTCGGTGTCTTCATACTCGTCGCAATGACGATAAACTCGAGCGTCGCAACAGTGGAATCCAAGGTTGAGATCAAGGCGTACCTTCTGGATGAGGCAACTGAAGAAGAGAAGCAGGCTATACAGACTGCAATCGGGTCAGTCACTGGAATAAAGGAAATCAAGTACGAGACAAAGGAAGAGGCCTTCACTAAATTCAAGGAATCACTCGGCGAGAACAATGCGATTCTTGCGGGCTACTCAGAGGCTAACAATCCTCTGCCAAATTCCTTCGTGGTAAGCCTGGATACTCCGGAGGCGGCAGGACCTGTTGAGGATGCTGTCAAGGATCTTCCGGGAGTCCAGCAGGTAGGAAACGAGAGGGATACTGTCGAGATGATCATTGCTGTCGCAAGGACCATCAGGACTGTTGGAGTGGTGATCTTCGGCATACTTATAATCGTATCGCTGTTCCTTATAGGAAACACCATCAAGCTGACGGTATTCAGCAGAAGGCGTGAAATCGGGATAATGAAGTTTGTTGGTGCCACTGACTGGTTCATAAGGTGGCCATTCATCATCGAAGGCATAATCATGGGGACCGTTGGTGCGATATTTGCAGTAGCTGTACTATATTTCTCATACAAGGGAGCCTACACTCAAATAACCAAGGCATTCTTCTATGCAGGTCTCACTGCTCCGGGCTATGTCCTCAGCAACATGAGCTGGCAGTTCATCCTTGCAGGGATGGGAATTGGAGCCGCGGGAAGCTATATTTCCCTTAGAAGGTTCCTGGACGTATAAAACAAAGGGGTGGCTGGCATGTACTACAATCAAGATGACAGAGGTCAGGGCGGAAGGGGCGTAAAGTTCCTTGCTCTGCTTTTCGCTGCTATAGTTATAGCCGGAATATCATTCCTGGCAGGAACTCTTATGGGACCTCTCAAGGAAGAAGAGACTTCAGGACTCGAGGCGCAGTTCCCGGGTATCACTGATATACAGGATTTCGATAAGCTTTTCGAGGTCAGGGAGACGCTTTACCAGACCTATTACAAGGATATAGATGATGCTTTGCTCATCGAAGGCGCAATAAAGGGCATGGTGGATTCGCTTGGAGACCCTTATACTGTCTTCTTCAATGCTGAGGAGTACTCCGCATTCAACGAGGAGGGTACTGGCAACTATGTGGGAATCGGAATCATGGTCGGCGCGAAAGATGACAAGATAGTCGTCATAACCACCTTCGACGGCACACCGGCATACGAAGCAGGAATCCGGTCAGGAGATGTCATTGTAAAGGTTGAGGGCGTCGAATACAAGGGATCACAGATGGACCAGGCAGTTTCGATAATAAGAGGTGAAGCAGGTCAGGCTGTGAACCTCACTATAGAAAGGGAAGGCACACAGATGGACCTTTCCGTGGTCAGGGACCACATCAAGCTCGTGAACGTAGAGGCAGAGATGCTTGAAAGCGGCGTAGGACTTGTGACACTCCTTCAGTTCTCTGAAAACACATCAGCTGAATTCAAGGGCGCACTTGACAGCCTCAAGGCTCAGGGTGCGAAGGGCTTCATCGTTGACCTGAGAGGAAATCCCGGAGGATACCTTGATGAGTCAATAAAGATAGCATCTAATTTCATCAAGAAGGATGAGGATGTGGTCTACACATTAGACAAGTTCGGCCAGAAGAAGACCTATAAATCCTATGGCGGAGACTACCTGGGAGTTCCGCTGGTTGTCCTGATAGATGAGGGATCGGCATCAGCTTCAGAGGTAGTAGCAGGAGCCCTTAAGGATTACAGCGCAGCAACCTTTGTAGGACATAACAGCTTCGGAAAGGGAATAGTCCAGATGGTATACAACGTGGGCGAGGCTGAAGGCCTCAAGGTCACCGTGTCATCATACTATTCTCCAAAGGGTACCAACATACACGGAACGGGAATAATGCCGGATGTGGTGGTGGACCTTCCTGAAGGCTTCTCTGAAGGCGAGTACGACAGGCTGAAGGATACTCAGCTGCAGAAAGCACTGGAGATCCTGAAGGGAAAGCTTGGCAACTGAATAAGGAATTCATCAGGGGATGGCTTAGCCATCCCCTGGTTTGCCATTTTCTGCCAATTACTCGAAGCATGTGTCAATATGTGAACATATGTTTACATGGACCTTCCGATTGGAGTATAATCAAGGGTGAGGATATAAGGAAAGGAGACATAAGATGATGGAAGGGACCTTCAGGATAAAATCGAAGTACAAGCCTACAGGCGACCAGCCTGATGCCATAAATGCCCTGGTGGAATCAATTAACAGCGGCAATATGGCCCAGACACTTCTTGGAGTAACCGGCTCGGGAAAGACCTTCACAATGGCGAACGTCATCGAGAGGACCCAGAGGCCGGCTCTTGTGCTTGCACATAACAAGACCCTTGCAGCTCAGCTTTGCTCGGAGTTTCGGGAATTCTTCCCGGACAGTGCAGTCGAGTATTTCGTCTCCTACTACGACTACTACCAGCCGGAGGCATACGTGCCGCAGACAGATACCTTCATTGAGAAGGATTCATCCATAAATGACGAGATAGACAAACTCAGGCATTCAGCGACATCGGCGCTCTTCGAGAGAAGGGATGTCATTATTGTGGCATCCGTGTCCTGCATATACGGACTCGGAAATCCTGAGGAATACAGGGACCTGTCAATATCACTTCGCCCCGGTATGAACCGGGACAGGGACGACATTGTGAGGAAGCTCATTGAGATACAGTATGAGCGGAATGACATCGACTTTTCCAGAGGTACCTTCAGGGTAAGAGGGGATATACTGGATGTGGTCCCGGCATCTGAGACTGCAAAGGGCATAAGGGTTGAGTTTTTCGGTGACGAGATCGAGAGGATCAGGGAATTCGACGTCCTGACAGGCGAAATCATGGCTGACCTTTCCCATACCATAATTTTCCCGGCATCCCATTTCGCCACATCCTATGCCAAGGTTGAAAAGGCTATCGCCAGGATTGAGGCGGAGCTGGAGGAACGGCTTGAGGAACTTACCAGGGAGGATAAGCTGCTTGAGGCCCAGAGGCTCAGGCAGAGGACCAACTTTGACCTTGAGATGATAAGGGAAATGGGGTATTGTTCTGGAATCGAAAACTATTCGAGGATCCTTGACGGAAGGGATCCGGGAACACCGCCGAAGACCCTTATTGACTACTTCCCGAAGGATTTTCTCATGTTCATCGACGAAAGCCACGTTACTCTTCCTCAGCTGCGTGCCATGTACGCCGGAGACAGGTCGAGGAAACGGTCCCTCGTGGACTACGGATTCAGGCTTCCTTCAGCCTATGACAACAGACCGCTACGATTCGAGGAATTCGAGGAGAGGATAGGTCAGGTTGTCTTTGTGTCGGCAACGCCGTCAAAGTATGAGAAGGAGCACTCCACTGTTGTTGCTGAACAGATCATAAGGCCTACGGGGCTGATAGACCCTGAAATCATAATCAAGCCAACAAAGGGCCAGATAGATGATTTGTATGCAGAGATCCGTGAGACTGTGAAAAATGGCTTCAGGGTTCTGGTTACAACCCTAACCAAAAGGATGGCAGAAGACCTGACTAAATACTTCAAGAACCTGGGAGTAAAGATAACCTACATGCACTCCGATGTTGAAACGATGGAGAGGATGAGGATAATCAGGGACCTGAGGCTTGGTGAGACTGATGTGCTGGTAGGTATAAACCTTTTGAGGGAGGGTCTTGACCTGCCTGAGGTTGCGCTTGTCGCAATACTTGACGCCGACAAGGAAGGATTCCTGAGGTCTGAGACAAGCCTCATACAGACCATAGGAAGGGCTGCGAGGAACTCCGAATCCAGGGTCATAATGTATGCCGATGTGAGGACCGGATCAATGGACAGGGCGATCGGGGAGACCTACAGAAGGCGAAAGATCCAGATGGAGTTCAATGAGAAGAACGGAATAACACCTACGACTGTTGTGAAGGACATAAGGGACGTCATCGAGATAACCAGGATGGCTGACGAGATAGAGGAATTCAAGTCACTTGAGGATGCCGTGAAGTTCAATAAGGAAAATCTCGAGAAGACCATAAAGAAGCTGGAGCTGGACATGTACAAGGCCTCAAAGGAGCTCGAGTTCGAGAAGGCAGCTTACATCAGAGATGAGATAGGCAAGCTCAAGAAGGAGCTTATAAGGAACAAGAACTGATTGCAGGAGAATTAAAATTATGAAGAATATCACCATAAAAGGTGCAAAAGTAAATAACCTCAAGAACATTTCACTTGAGATCCCAAGGGACAAGCTGGTTGTATTCACCGGGCTTTCAGGTTCAGGTAAATCATCCCTGGCATTCGACACTCTTTACGCAGAGGGACAGAGAAGGTATGTCGAATCCCTGTCATCCTATGCAAGGCTTTTTCTGGGACAGATGAACAAGCCTGATGTGGAATCCATTGACGGATTGTCTCCGGCAATTTCGATAGACCAGAAGACAACATCGAAGAATCCAAGGTCGACCGTGGGTACCGTAACAGAGGTATACGACTATCTGAGGCTGCTTTATGCGAGGATTGGAGTACCACACTGCCCGGAGTGCGGCCGTGAGATTGCATCCCAGTCACTTGACCAGATGGTTGACAAGGTCATGGAGCTTCCTGAGAAGACCAGGATACAGGTCCTTGCGCCTCTTGTCCGGGGCAGGAAGGGCGAGCATGAGAAGGTCATCGAGACCATCAAGAAAGCAGGCTTCGTCAGAGCTAAGATCGACGGTGCAACCATCGACCTGTCCGAAGAGGACGTGGACCTTAAGAAGACCTACAAGCATGACATATCTGCAATCGTCGACAGGCTCGTAATAAGGGAGGACATCAGGTCAAGGCTCAGCGAGTCCATCGAGCAGGCGCTTAAGCTTGCAGAAGGGACCGTGGTTGTGGAGGTCATAGGCGGTGAGGAGATGATCTTCTCAGAAAAGTTCGCTTGCCCTGAACATAATATCGGAATTGAGGAGCTTGAGCCAAGGATGTTCTCCTTCAATGCACCCTTCGGAAAGTGCGGACACTGCGACGGCCTGGGGACACTGCTTGAGATCGATCCTGACCTGGTAATCCCTGACAGGACAAAGAGCATCATGGACGGTGCAATAGCTTCCTGGGGCAGCACAAGGCTTAAGGAAGACTCCTGGACCTACGGGATACTGCAGGCCCTGACAAAGAAATACAAATTCAGCCTTGATACTCCCATTAAGGACCTCCCGGATGACATTGTGGACATTATCCTATATGGAACCAGGGGCGAGAAGCTGAAGGTGCTGTACAACAAGCAGTATGCAAAAGGCGAATACTCCCATATTTATGAGGGTGAAGTCAATAATCTCAAGAGAAGGTATATGGAGACATCCTCCGACTACATGAAGGGCGAAGTAGAACAATACATGTCCAGCAATCCATGTCCGACCTGTCTAGGGGCAAGGCTCAAGAAGGAGGTTCTGGCTGTAACGGTAGGAGGGAAGAACATATATGACTTCACGAGGCTCAGCGTTGTGGATGAGCTTAAGTTCCTTGACAGCCTGAAGCTTTCTGAAAAGGAAGCGATAATCGGACAGCAGATAATGAGTGAAATCAGGTCGAGGCTCAGCTTTCTAGTCAATGTTGGCCTGGACTACCTGGACCTTGCAAGGAGCGCCGGAACCCTTTCTGGTGGAGAATCGCAGAGGATAAGGCTTGCTACCCAGATCGGCGCAAGTCTGACAGGAGTCCTATATATACTGGACGAGCCGAGCATCGGTCTCCACCAGAGGGACAACGACAAGCTTATTGATGCACTCAAGAGACTGAGGGACATCGGGAATTCCCTGATAGTGGTCGAGCATGACGAGGATACCATAAGGAATGCCGACTACATAGTGGATATCGGCCCACTTGCAGGAGAGCATGGTGGCGAGGTTGTTGCCAAGGGAACCCTTAACCAGATCATGAAGTCCAAAAGGAGCATTACCGCCAAATATCTCACTGGTGAACTGAAGATCGACGTTCCGGAGGTCAGGCGCAGTGGAGATGGAACATTCATAAGGGTAATAGGAGCTTCAGAAAACAACCTGAAGGATATCGATGTGGATTTCCCGCTGGGGAAATTCATAGCAGTCACTGGAGTATCAGGCTCTGGTAAGTCCACCCTGGTCAACGAAATACTGTTCAAGGCACTATACAAGATCGTAACGAGGGCAAGGGCAGTACCAGGAAAGTACAGGTCAATCGAGGGCTACGAGAACATAGACAAGATCATCGACATAGACCAGAGTCCCATAGGAAGGACACCAAGGTCCAATCCTGCAACCTATACGGGCATGTTCGACCTTATAAGGGACCTTTTCTCCCAGACCTCAGAATCGAAGGCCAGGGGCTACAAGCCCGGAAGGTTCTCATTCAACGTCAAGGGCGGAAGATGCGAAGCCTGCTCGGGCGACGGGATAATCAAGATCGAGATGCAGTTCCTGTCGGATGTCTACGTACCCTGCGAGATCTGCAAGAGCAAGAGGTACAACAGGGAGACCCTTGAAGTCAAATACAAGGGGAAGAGCATAGCTGATATACTTGATATGACGGTGGAGGAGGCCTACAGGTTCTTCGAGAACCTGCCAAGGATACACAGCAAGGTCCAGACCCTCATGGATGTGGGAATGGGCTACGTGAAGCTGGGGCAGCCGTCTACGCAGCTCTCAGGAGGAGAAGCGCAGAGGATAAAGCTGGCCTACGAGCTTTCGAGGAAGAGCACCGGAAGGACGCTTTACATACTGGATGAGCCGACTACCGGACTGCATACAGATGATGTCAAGAGACTTAACGAGATTCTCCAGAGGCTGGTGGATGTCGGCAATACCGTCATAGTCATAGAGCATAACCTTGACGTGATCAAGTGCGCGGACCACATAATCGACCTGGGACCTGAAGGCGGAGACAATGGAGGGACAATTGTGTTCCAGGGTACTCCGGAGGAGATTGCCGCATTTGATGGCTCCTACACTGGTAAATATCTCAGACCTTATCTTAAACTTTGACAAAGGATGCCCGGTACTTCCAAGGAAGACCGGGCATTGCAATAGATTGTAATATTTCAACATTTACTTCATGGTGCGGGTAGTGCCTGGTTACTGGTATAATCAAGTTAATTGAATATTAAGGAATTCATCCGCAATCTTCATCACTGCTTAATTATTTTGAAATATCATTCTATATAGAAAATACATATCAAGGGGGTGCCTCATGGACTTCGAAGCTCTGCTCAGCAGGATCTTCACTCTTATATTCATTGCAATAATATACTACATCATATTCAAGGCCCTTATTCTGATGGGAAAGGACATGAAGAAGAGGACGACCGGAGAAGAAGAGTATTCAGTGCTCGTAGTCGTGGATAGCGGCGAGAACAGGAACCTGAGGAAAGGGGCGGAGATACCTCTCAGAGGGGAAGTGACCTTCGGCCGGAAGAATGACAACACAGTTGTTCTCAGCGATCCGTATGTTTCCAGCCACCACATGAGATTCTTCAGGAATGAGGGGAGATACGTCGTGGAGGACATGGGTTCGACCAACGGGACGCTTCTCAATGGGGAAAAGCTCAAGATGAAGACCTATCTCAAGGACGGCGATGTCATAAGCATCGGCGGACTCTCACTGAAGACAAGCCTTTGAAGGGAGGTATCAGTTTGAATACAAAAGTGAAGCTGCTGCTTCCGACATTTGCCCTTACGATGGCGCTTTTCGCCAACATCGCCTTTCTGGGAGACCCGTTTGATGTGGGAGCCCTTATAATGGGCGGTGTTATGTGCGTGCTAATAGGCTATGCCCATATAGTGGTCAATAAGTTCTTTTCACATGGCGACAAGTTCATTGTGTCAATAGCATCGATATTGCCGGTTATCGGTATTGCAGTAATCTACAGGCTGGACCCGTCAACCGCAATCAGGCAGGTCCTGTGGTTCATAATCGGGATAAGCGCCTATATGGCCCTTGTTATCATCCTGCCGGACCTGAAGAGGTTCGCAAGCCTGAAATATGTGTATATGGTGCTCACTCTTGTGTTCATGGCCATGGCGACATTCATCGGAAAGGAGCTGTACGGGGCGAAAAACTGGGTTGACCTGGGATTCGTTTCTTTCCAGCCCTCTGAATTCGGTAAGATATTCTTTGTCTTCTATCTGGCTTCAAGCCTGAAGAACTACACTGACCTGAAGTCTCTTGTTGAGCCGGGTGTGGTAGTCGTGGTGTCTCTTGGCTTCATGATACTGCAGAAGGACCTGGGATCAGCCATGATCTTTTCGTTCATCGCGATTTCCATGCTCTATGTGGCAACCTCAAGGCTCAAGTATCTGTTTGGCGCTCTGGGTGCGGGTGCACTGGGGGCTGTGGCAAGCTGGGCGATCTTTTCGCACATCCAGAAAAGGGTGATGATATGGAGGGACCCATGGTCCTATGCCGCCAATGAGAGCTACCAGATCGTGCAGGGACTTTACGCAATATCATCAGGAGGTCTTTTTGGATCAGGACTTTACCAGGGATTCCCTGGATACATACCTGTAAACAAATCCGACTATATATTCGCGGTTATTGTCGAGGAGCTTGGGGTAGTGTTCGCCCTTGGGATAATGGTCCTTTATTTCATCCTGTTCTTCAGGAGCATAAGGGCTGCCCTTTCGGCGACTTCACCGTTCACGACTCTTCTTGCAGTAGGCTTTTCCGTGATGATCGCCATGCAGGTGATCGTAATCATCGGAGGCGTGTACAATATGATCCCGCTTACAGGGATAACCCTGCCGCTTGTAAGCTATGGCGGAACGTCCATGCTGACTGTATTCTTCTGTCTGGGCATCGTCCAGAAGATATCCGAGGAGGTTTGAAATGGGAGATGATACGAGGATAAGGGTCCTCAACAGGAACATAAGGCTTCTCTCATATACACTTCTTGCGCTGTTCCTTGGAGTGATGTCATACATGATATACTTCCAGGTATTCATGGCTGAGGAGATCGAGGCAAAGCAGGGAAATGTAAGATATCTGGCAAAGACCAACAAGGTCCTCAGGGGCAACATATATGACAGGGATGGGAATGTCCTGTCCTTCAGCGAAAGGCAGGAGGATGGAACACAGAAAAGGGTCTATTCCGGAGGAACACCATTCAGCCATCCTCTCGGCTACGCAAGCGCTCAATATGGTGTCGCTGAGCTTGAGAAGAGGATGCAGGAGCACCTCACGAACTACAGCTTCGACCTGACGCTTTCAGCCAAGGATTTCCTTGGGATGCTCAAGAATCCGGATTCTTATGTTGGAGAGGAGAAGTACGGGGACAATGTGGTGACTACCCTGGACAGCAAGCTCCAGCGTGCGGCATTCGACAGCCTGGGCTCCCAATACGGGGTGGTTGTAGCAATGGACCCGTCCACTGGGGAGATACTCGCAATGGTATCGACCCCTACCTACAATCCGTCGAAGATTGACACTGACTACGAATCATACAGGAACGACACCGACGGGGTTATGGTTAATTTTGCAAATGTCGGACTTTACCCTCCAGGCTCCTCCTTCAAGGTGGTGACATTAGCATCAGCGCTTCAGAATATGGGGAATGCCCTGGGCAGGACCTTCGAGGACAAGGGAAAGATAGAATTTGCAGACGGGACGGTTCTTCCGAACCTGAACAACAGGGCATATGGAACAATAGGACTTGAGGAAGCTCTGGTTGTATCTTCCAACGTTGTTTTCGGAACTGTAGCCATGGAGATAGGGAACGCTGCACTCAGGAAGACTGCGGAGTCATTCGGATTCAACGAGAGGTTTTCCTTCCACGACATCAATCTTGAAGCATCAAAGTTCCCTGAGCTTTCCAAGAGCCAGGGGGGAGAAATAGCACAGACGGGAATTGGCCAGGGTGAGGTTCTCGCGTCGCCGCTTCTTATGGCTATGATTACTTCAGCCATAGCAAACGACGGGGTAATGATGCAGCCAAGGCTTGTATCAGCAGTAACCTCTCACGACGGCAGCATCAGGGGTGCATTCGATGCAAAGGCCCTAAAGACGCCGATATCCAAAGAAGATTCAGACACCATAGCCGCATTCATGAAGGAAGTGGTGGACCAGTCGTCCTCAGCTAACCTCAAGAACCTTGAAAAGCTCTCAGCAGCAGGGAAGACAGGCTCTGCGCAATACTCAGAGCTGGTATACGAGGAGATTGTTACTGGAGTGCACTCCTGGTTCATAGGCTTTGCACCTTACGAGGACCCGAAGATTGCTATTGCAGTAATAGTAAGGGGTGGAGGCTCAGGTGCAGGTGCTGCTGCGGAAGTGGCAGAGGATGTCATAAGCGCTTACCTTGGAAAATAAACTGGAGGTATCTTGATTGTTCGACCTTGAATATCAGCTGAGCATACTCCCCGATAATCCGGGAGTATACATCATGAAGAACTATCTTGGGGAGATAATATATGTTGGAAAGGCCAAAAACCTTAAAAAAAGGGTGAGGTCTTATTTCATCAACTCCAAAAACCAGAATGACAAGACAAGGATCATGGTATCCAAGATAAAAGAGTTCGAGTTCATAATCACGGATAATGAGATGGAAGCTCTGATCCTGGAGATGAACTTCATCAAGAAGCACAGCCCGAGGTACAACGTCAGACTGAAGGACGACAAGCACTATCCCTTCATCAAGATAACGATAAACGAGGACTTTCCAAGGGTCTATATAACAAGGACGTATGCAAAGGACGGAAACAAATACTATGGTCCCTACACTGATGCAGGTGCCGTCCATGAGACGCTGGAGGCCATTAAGAAGATATACCCCATAAGGACCTGCAAGAGGGTCATAACTGTTGAAGGCGAAAGGACGAAGCCCTGCCTCAACTATCATCTCGGACTCTGCAAGGCGCCCTGTGCGGGCTATATCACGAAGGAAGAGTACTCACTCATGGTGGAGGACATCATGAACCTCCTTGAAGGCAGGGATGTCAAGATCAAAAGGTCACTGAAGGAAGAAATGGAGAAGGCCGCTGAAGCACTTGAATTTGAACGAGCCGCATTCATACGGGACAAGATATACTCTATAGAGAAGACAATCGAGAAACAGAAGGTATTCTCGAAGAGCGATGAGGACGAGGACTATATAGGCATCTACAGGGAAGGTGACGATGTATCAGTGCAGGTATTCAGCGTTAGGGACGGAAAGCTAACTGGCCGTGAGCACCACATGATAGAGGATACTGTCCATGTGGATGATTCGGAGATCCTGGCCGGCTTCATAAAGAGCTATTATGGAGGTACCGCCTTCGTTCCGAAGAAGATATACCTTAAGGCAGACCCGGGCGATGAAATCGTGTCCCAATGGCTTAACTTAAGGCGTGGAAGCAAGGTAAGCCTGATTGTCCCTTCGAGGGGAGAGAAGCTGAAGATGCTGAATCTTTCTGCAAGCAATGCGAAGATGAGCTTTGAGCAGTTCAGGGACAAGCTTATGAGGGAGAAGGAGGAGAACAGCCTTGCCCTTATGCAGCTGTCATCCCTGCTAGAATTGGACGACGTTCCCATGAGGATCGAAGCCTTTGACATATCAAACATCCAGGGAGTCGACTCTGTAGGAACCATGGTGGTGTTCGAAGGTGGAAAGCCCAAGAGCAGCGACTACAGAAGATTCAGGATAAAGACGGTGAAGGGAGCCAACGACTACGATTCCATGCGGGAGATCCTTGTAAGGCGCTTCAGGAGAGGCCTTGATGAGGTGAGGGAGATCCAGGAGCAGAAGCTCGAGTATGCAGGAGGAAAGTTTTCGGTTTTTCCGGACCTTGTAGTCATGGATGGCGGTAAGGGTCAGGTAAACATTGCACTTGATGTGCTGAAGTCATTGGACATTGAGCTTCCGGTAATCGGACTGGTCAAGGACCACAGGCACAGGACAAGGGGAGTAATATATAACGACTGCGAATATTCTATGCTCAGCATGCGTGAGTCACTCATGATGCTGACAAGGATACAGGACGAGGTGCACAGGTTCGCAATAACCTATCACAGGACATTGAGGGACAAGAGGACTCTCCATTCCATCCTTGACGATATCCCCAAGATAGGGGAGAAGAGGAGGAAGAACCTGATGATGGCCTTCGGATCCATTGAGAACATCAGGAGGGCATCCATCGAGGAGCTGATGAAGACCCCTTCAATAGACAGGGCCGCTGCAGAGAGCATCCATATGTACTTCCACGGCAGGAACGGAAAAGAAGAATCCGGCAGAGAGACGGATGAGATTTAAAAGGCGGGTTGTATGGAATAGTGTCAATCCTTAATTATTTTGTCAATAATCAGTCAATCCAAAGTGCTATGATAAGGTAAAGATGGAGGCGAATAGGATGAAGACTAAACAGATCCCATTGATTTCTGCAATGATTGCTTCTTTAATTATTTCAGGTGCCTGTGCCAAGACTCCTGAAGTAAATCCGACAGGCAGTATAAAGCCAACGCAGACAGAGTCAACGACAAGTCCTACGGAAACCAGGCCTTCAGTGACCGAAACCACTGTTGAGACAAAGAACCTTGACGGTGATACTTTGATGAAGGAAGGAAGCCTCTTCAAGATGGCTGATATAGATGGAGACGGATTTGATGAGAAGGTAGTCCTTGATCCGGTGAAGACAGGCAGCCCATCGGTTTATACAAGCTTTACGATCAGAGTGGGGGACTCGTCCATCGAAGCACATTACGAGGATTTCGAACCTGATTTTTCAATCGTCGATATAGATGATTCTGATGAGTTTATGGAGATTGCAGTCAGCTCATACGGACCAAGCAGCGACCTTAATACCGCATTCTATCATTATGATGGCAAAGACCTGAAATTCATGGGTGAAATACAGGGCTTCTACGGAATGACTGAGTGGGGCGAAGGCGAGCTGAAAATAGATGGTTCAGGAAAGATCAGGACACTTGTGAAGACATACTTCATCCAGACCTGGTTCCATGAGGAGGAGTATCTGCTAAAAGGTGACCTGTCCTTTGAGAAGGTCGGGAAAGACCTCTACACCATGAACACCGATGTGGTTCTTCTGGGCGACCTCACTCTCTACAAGGAGCGTGGCGGAGCGGAGCCTGGTATCGCCTTGAAAAAGGGAGACGAGGTCCTGTTGAAGGATACTGATGACAAGGAGTGGTGCTCAGTCGTCACAAAGAGCGGAGAAACAGGGTGGATTGCAGTGGATGAGGACTACAAGGTCAGAGGCACTTCGTATTATACATACGATTTGTTTGAAGGTCTGACTATTGCAGACTGACAAGTTCTGGGCTAAAATCTTAATTATCCACAGGTTTTAGAAATATTTGTTTATTATTTACCATTGTTTGTGTATAATTCTAAGTTGTAGTATTTTAATCAGGAGCTGACAAATGAACAATTATCCTTTGGCTTTGAAAAAGCTGGAAGAAATCCTAGATAAGAATGAAATATTGGTCGATGAGCCTATGAGGAATCACACTTACTTCGAGATAGGCGGGACTGCGGACATCATTGCGATCCCGAATACCATTGAGAAGCTTATCAGCGTTATTAAGCTGATGAAGGAAGAGGAGGTACCTCTTTTTCTGATTGGCAACGGATCCAACCTTCTCGTAAAGGATGGGGGCATCAGAGGCTGCGTACTCAAGACAGAAGCCATAAAAAAGATATCCTGTGACGGCGAAAGGTTAACTGCAGAATGCGGTGCTCTCCTAAAGGATATTTCTGATGCGGCACTTGATGCATCTCTTGGCGGCTTCGAATTCGCATGCGGAATACCAGGAACCCTTGGCGGTGCGGTGTTCATGAATGCCGGAGCATACGACGGAGAAATGTCGTTTGTCCTTGAAAGCGCAAGGGTCCTTACCAGGGATCTTGAGGTTGTGACCCTTAAGAACGGCGACCTGGAGATGGGATACAGGACATCTGCAGTGAAGGAGAACGGATATGTTGTCCTTGAAGCAGTTCTGAAGCTTGTGACCGGAGACAGGGAAGCCATAAAGGCAAAGATTGACGACCTCACTGAGAGAAGGAACGAAAGGCAGCCTCTGGAGTACCCTTCAGCAGGAAGCACCTTCAAGAGACCGCCTGGCTATTATGCAGGCAAGCTTATCCAGGATGCCGGACTCAAGGGCTATCAGATAGGTGGAGCTCAGGTCTCCGAGAAGCATTCAGGCTTTGTCATCAATAAGGACCATGCATCTGCCAAGGATGTCATAGACCTCATAAACCACATAAAGAAGACAGTGGACTCCAAGTTCGGAGTTGAGCTCAATACCGAGATACTTATAGTCGGAGAAGAGCTGAGGGATATTTCGTAGAATCCAGCCGCCATGATTTTCATGGCGGTTTTTGATTGCATAAATACAGTTTAGAGGTAGAATATTTGAAAGACACTTAGGTGGTGATTGCTGGTATGATAAGGAAAATGGAAGAGGCTGACTACGACGATGCCTTCAGGCTATGGAGTGGAACAAACGGGATGGGGCTTAGGAGCCTTGATGATTCAAGGGAGGGAATAGGAAGATTCCTTACAAAGAATCCTGATACTTGTTTCGTTTCTGAAGACCATGAGAAGCTTACTGGCACAATCCTGTGCGGACACGATGGAAGAAGAGGATACATATACCATCTGGCTGTTGAAGATGAACACAGGGGAGAAGGTATAGGCAGGGCACTGGTTGAAGCGGCGGAGAATGCGCTGATAAAAGAAGGAATAAACAAGTCAGCACTTGTTGTGTTCAGGGCGAATATCTCGGGCAACAGATTCTGGGAGAGAATGGGCTATCTTGAGAGAGAAGACTTGGTATACAGAAACAGAAGCCTCAAAGAAGACAATGAGTAGAGGTTCCCAATAACATGGTAATTATTTTGATGTTGCTTTATGTTTATTTTGCAATGAAATATTAGATTCTCCAGATATAGAATTCTGATTCAGGATTGCATAGAATCTTCTAAGAAGTGATAAGAAAGTAACACAGGTAGAACTCTATGCAAAGCTGAATACTACAACTTCCGTTGTATCAAGGATTGAAAGCGGAAACCAGAATGTGTCGGTCGATATGGTAGAGAAAATTGCTGAAGCATTAGGCAAGACAGTTGAGTTTTTGTTCAAGTGAAAAATCATTTGAGTTGCTAATTTATCAGTGTCATATATGATTTGGTCTGCAATTTTATAAATCCAGGTGCGATTATGAATTAAAATCTGAACAGGAGCAATGATTAATGGTATAATTTTTAGAGAAGTTTTGAAGGATGGTGTAAGTCATGATAGCTAGAGATATGCAGAATTCTATAAAGAACGGGTCGATCATAAGGGCTATGTTTGAGGAAGGAAAGAAAAGGGCAAAGATATACGGTGCTGAGAACGTATTTGATTTCAGCCTGGGAAATCCTAATGTGGAGCCGCCTGAAGAGATTAAGCAGGCAATCATTGATATAGTGTCCTCTGAGAAACCGATGAATGTACATGGCTATATGATGAATTCAGGATATGAGGATGTCAGGGAAGACATTGCGAAGTCTATCAACAGGAAATTCGGTACTGATTTTTCCAGCAGGAACATAATAATGACAGTTGGAGCCGGTGGCGGAGCCAATGTCGTATTCAAGACACTTCTGAATCCTGACGACGAGGTAATAACCTTTGCTCCTTTCTTTGGTGAATACAGAGGCTATGTTGCAAATTTCGGAGGAAAGCTTGTGGTTGTATCTCCCAATACTGTGGATTTCCAGCCTAATCTGGTTGAATTCAGGGAAAAGATAACAGCAAGGACAAAGGCTGTGATCATAAACTCTCCGAACAATCCAACGGGTGTAGTATATTCCGAGAAGACAATCATGGAGCTTTCAGAGATATTAAGGGAAAAGCAGAAGGAGTTTGGAACCGACATATATCTGGTTTCTGATGAACCTTACAGGGAACTGGCCTATGAGGATGTTGAGGTTCCTTATCCGACCAGGTATTTTGAGAACACCATCATCGTATATTCCTTCAGTAAGTCACTTTCGCTTCCGGGCGAAAGGATTGGATATCTCGTCATACCAAACGAAGTCGCAGATTATGAGGATGTATTCGCAGGAGCAGGAATAGCTACAAGGATACTTGGCTTCGTCAATGCACCATCTCTGTTCCAGAGGGTTGCAGCAAGGTGCGTCGATCTTGAGGTTGATGTTGAGGTATATAACCGAAACAGGGAGCTTTTCTACAACAGCCTGAAGTCATATGGATATGAGTGCATAAAGCCTGAAGGGGCGTTCTACATGTTCGTGAAGTCTCCTATAGCTGATGACTCAAGATTTTGCGAAATGGCAAAGGAGAAGAACATTCTTGTTGTACCTGGCTCATACTTCTCATGCCCGGGGTATTTCAGAATCGCATACTGCGTTGCATACGATACGATAAAGAATGCGCTTCCTGGATTCAAGGCTCTTATAGATGAATTGGGTAATCAGAAATAAAAAGGGCTGAAGGCATGTTAATGGCTTCTCCAAAAAAACGAAAAAATTAGTTCTTGATTTTTGTTTTTTTGGAGCATATAATAAAGAAAATTGTGAATAAAAATTCGTTAATCTGGAAGAGTACTCTGGAAGGGTCGTTTTAAGAGAGTCTGCGGTGGTGAGATGCAGGCGATGGATGACCAGGGGAATGGACCAGGAAGAAGCAGTCCGAAATCATTTTGAGAGTAGTAACTGACGGGAGCCCGCCGATAAAAGGGACAGGATATGTATGTATCCGTGATGAGTGGAATCCTTTCGGGATTCAATTTAGGTGGTACCGCGCAGCATGAGCTTCGTCCTATTCAAGGATGGAGCTCTTTTTATTTTGTAAAGGAGGTGGAAGGGATGCTCTGAAGGACACATGATGCAACGCACTCTGTTAACGAAAAGATAGGAGAGAATAAAATGAATACAAAGAAAATGGTAACTGCAGCACTGTTCCTTGCAATGGGTTATATCCTCCACCTGGTAATCCCCGGACTTCCTCTTGGAAGCATGAAGCCTGATCCGTTCCTTGCCATGATGTTCCTTGCGATATTCTTCGTGGATGACTTTAAGGGAACAATAGCAATAGGCGCAGCGGCAGGATTACTGACAGCAATGACTACGACGTTCCCTATGGGACAGATACCGAACATAATAGACAAGATGGTCACTGCACCTGCAGTCTATCTGCTTTACACAATGCTGAGGAATGCGAATCCTTCGCTTAGGACCATAGTAATAGCTTCTATCGGAACAATAATCAGCGGAACTGTATTCCTTGGGAGCGCACAGGTATTCTTCCAGCTTCCTGCACCATTCGCTGCATTATTCGTAGGAGTTGTTCTCCCTGCAGCTGTCAGCAATACAGTAATGGTAGCTGTAATAGACAGGGTAATGTCTAAGGCAAGGATCTCTGCAAGGGTATCCGCATAGAGAGTCCGTTCCAGGTGAAGCATCTGTTACACTATGGTATAATCGAGTAGACGGGGCAAAGACCCGATAACGCTAAAGACCAGGTGGTGATTGCTTGAGATTCAGGAACTGGTTCAATCTGGGAATTGGAATAAAGAGATGGGTGGCTCTTGGATTTTCTGGCATGATGTTCATCGTGTTCGGAGTGTTCGAGATGATTTTCCACAGATATTATAATGGTTACTACAAGCTGTTCTATGTTTACCTTATTGCGGTCGGGCTGTTCACCATCTACCTTGCCATGAACGAAGGTGTCACGAATTTCGTGGGACTTGTGGAAAAGGGATTGGTAAATGTGAACCTTGATTCAAGGGAGATCGGCAGCCTGGTCCATGAGAGAAAGCTGCTTGTCCAGGGACCCAAGGTAGTTGTCATCGGTGGAGGGACCGGGCTTTCTACCCTGCTGAGGGGTCTTAAGCACTACACCAACAACATCACGGCAGTGGTAACAGTAGCTGATGATGGTGGAGGATCAGGGCAGCTTAGGGAAGACCTTGGCATTCTGCCACCCGGGGACATAAGGAACTGCCTGGTTGCACTTGCCAACACTGATACCCTCATGGAGGAGCTGATGCAGTACAGGTTCCAGGATGGCTCACTTAAGGGCCAGAGCTTCGGAAATCTGTTTCTTGCTGCAATGGATGGTGTTTCGGACAATTTTGAGGACGCTGTGGCGAAGATGGCAAACGTACTGGCTATAACCGGAAAGGTACTGCCGGTCACTTTGGAGGACCTGAGGATCAATGCTGAGCTCGAAAGCGGTCAGATAGTCATTGGAGAGTCCCATATACCGATAGTTGGAAAGAAAGAAGCGAGCCCTATAAAAAGGCTCTATATCGAACCCTCAGATGCTAAGTGCCTTCCTGATGCAGCTGAAGCGATAAGGAATGCCGATGCTGTTGTCCTTGGACCAGGATCATTGTTCACCTCGATAATACCAAATCTGCTGGTCAATGGAATTGTTGAAGCCATAAAGGAATCGAAGGGGCTCAAGATATACATTTCGAATGTCATGACACAGCCTGGGGAGACAGATGATTTCAGGGTTTCGGACCATGTAAGGTCAATAATGGCCCATGCGGATTTCGGAGGCCTTGATTATGTCATTGCAAATACCACACTCATTGATAACATGAACCTGAAAGAAAAGTATGGAAGCATGGGACAGACCGAGGTCCTGGTCGACAGGGAGAACCTGTCCAAATACAGCTTTGAGTTGGTTCTTGGTGACTTCCTCCTCGCAAGGGAGGATTCGGTAAGGCATGATGCCGAGAAGCTTTCCAGGGTTCTAATGGATACCATACTCAGAAAATCGCTCATCTACGACAAGAAGAGGATACTCGAGTACGTGCTGCTTTCTGACAAGCTGAAGCATAGGGAAAGAATGCATGGTGTTCATCAGGTTGATCAACCAGTCGACCGCAAGGGCGATCAACCAGTCGAGCGTATCAATTAAGAAGAAACATGAAGAGTCGGGATAGATTTGCCTGACTCTTCATTTTGGATTCTCCCGGAAGAGTTGTCTATGATATAATAGAGGATATATGCCGGTTCTGCCTCAAGCAAATGGAGTGAATAGATATGTCCTTTTCTGCAAAGGTAAAAAGTGAAATAACAAGGGATGCTGAAGTGACGAAGGAAGAGGCAAGCGCCCTGATATCCGCGATTATGAGGGTATCAGGGACCATAATGTTCTCTTCGTCCAAGCTGTCATTCAAGATAACAACTGAAAATCCGTCTACTGCAAGATTCGTGTTCAAGCTGCTCAAGGAGCATTTCGATATTCATGCGAACCTTATGGTCAAGAAGGGCAGCTCACTCAAGAAGAACAACATGTACATTGTTGTGATCAGTGAGGACATGGGCCTTAGGAGACTCATGAAGGACACCGGAATATTGAGGGATGATGACGGCCCATTCGATCCTGAGTTCAGGATCAAGAAGAGCCTCATAAGGACCGATGCAGCAAGGAAAGCCTACATAAAAGGGGCGTTCCTGGGTTCCGGAAGCATCCAGAATCCTGAGAAGGCTTACCATATTGAGTTTGTGGCTAACTCTCAGGAGTATGCAGGCGACCTGATGGAGCTTATAAATACATTTGGCCTAAGCGCCAAGGTCATAAGCAGGAAGAACTCCTTCATAGTCTATCTCAAGGAAGGGGAGCAGATAGTGGACATCCTGAACATCATAGGAGCCCACAACAGCCTTTTTGAAATTGAGAACATCAGGATAGTCAAGGACATGAGGAACAATGTCAACAGGATAGTCAACTGTGAGACAGCTAACCTGTCAAAGACTGTGAACGCCGCTGTAAGGCAGGTCGAGTCAATAAGGCTCATTGAGACAAGGATAGGTCTCGGAAGGCTGCCAAAGCCTCTCAGGGATATTGCGGAGATGAGGCTGGATTACCCGGATGAATCGCTGAAGGAGCTGGGTGAGATGCTGGAACCGCCTGTCGGCAAATCAGGCGTAAACCACAGGCTGAGGAAGATAGAGAAGATCGCTGATGAACTGAGGAAGGGTGGTCTCTGATGAAGCTCGAGAGGATATGCGACGCAATCAGGGAAATGGAGCTTGGCCGCAAGATTTCCGTTAGAAGCCTTGCCCGCGAGATGGATGTAAGCGAGGCTACCGCATACAAGGCCATAAAGAAGATGGAGGATGAAGGATACCTTGAGACGCTTCCCCGAGCTGGAACCATAAGGGTTGAAAGCCCAAGGGAGAAGAAGCTCGAGAGCATAACCTACAAGGAGGTCCTCAGGATAGTTGACGGGGAGCTGCTTGCAGGGGAGGCAGGACTGGATAAGACTGTATCAAGGTTCAACATCGGAGCAATGACCCTTGATGCCATGAAGAAGTATCTTCATCCGGGAGGTCTTCTGATTGCCGGAAACAGGGATGACGTTCATATCCTTGCGCTTAGTGCGGGGGTCGGGGTTCTCATAACCGGTGGCTTCAGCGCTGAAAAGAAGGTAATAGAGATGGCTGACAGGCTCAAGCTTCCTGTCATATCTACATCCTACGATTCCTTCACTACTGGCTCACTTATAAGCAGGGCCATATCCGAAAAGCTCATCAAGAGCACAATTCCGTATGTAGGAGACCTGCTTAAGAAGGCACCGGCATACCTACGGTCAGATGATACTGTCAAGGACTTCAAGGCTCTCAGTGAAGAGACGGATTACGAGAAGTTTCCTGTGGTCGACCACAGGATGAAGGTGCTTGGAGTAGTCTCAACAAGGGAAGTCGTAGGGAAAAGGGATGACGAGTCCATTGAGAAGGTAATGAGGAAGGTGGCTGTGACCTATAGTCCGAGAGCCACCGTCTCACATATTGCCCATGTCATGGACTGGGAGAACCTTCAGCTGTGCCCCATAACTGAAGGGGAAAGGCTTGTGGGAGTTATCACAAGGACTGATATCCTGAAGGCTCTGCAGGACAGGGACACGAGGCCCATGGAGAAGGATACCCTGGAGGACAGGGTCATTAAGGACATGGAGCTGGAAAAGCAAGAAGGCCTATACAGGTTTACAGGCTCTGTTACACCGGACATGCTGGATCCTTATGGCAACGCCTCAAACAGCGTGCTCTCCATGTTCATGGTAAAATCAGCCATGACAGTACTTGAAAACAGGTTCTACAGCTGCACGATGGACAGCGTTTCCCTGGACTTCATGGGAAGCCTCGAGGTAGACTCGGAGTTTACTGTGGAGGCGACTATCCTGTCTTCAGGAAAGAGCAGGTCTAAAATAGGGATGAAGCTATTATCGAAGGATTCAACAATAGCAGTGGGGACGCTCAGCGCTCTCCATACCCCTGAGGAACGTGAATAGATAAAAATTGGAATAATAATTTATTGAAATGCGAGGAGATAGTATGTTTTATCATGTAGTAATGTTCAAATTAAAGGACAACAGCCCGGAGAGCATGGAAAAGGCTAGGGAGATACTTATGTCAATGGAGGGAAAGATTCCTGAACTAAAGGGTCTTACTGTAGGAAAGGACACCCTTTTCACAGGCAGGAGCTTCGACATCTGCCTGATCACGACATTTGATTCAAAGGAAGATATGGATGTATATCAGGACAGCTATTACCATGTTGAGCATGTCCTTAAGAACATAAGACCTATGATTGAGAAGTCCGCTGCGTGTGACTTCCTCGGTTAATGCTGCGAGTCCAAAATCGGACATATCCGGGAAGGGGAGAAGACTTTGAATATTAAAGATAAGGCAGGATTCTGCCACCTTCACCTTCATACGGAGTATAGTCTCCTAGACGGTTCGGGAATGATAAAGAAGATGGTGGCAAGGGCGAAGGAGCTCGGGATGGAGCACATCGCCATCACCGACCACGGTGCCATGTACGGGGTTGTGGAATTCTACAAGGAGGCCGTGAAGGCCGGACTTAAGCCTGTCATAGGCTGCGAGATCTATGTGGCTGCCATGTCCATGGACCAGAAGAGCCAGGATTCGGAGAATTCGACTCACCATCTTGTGCTTCTGGTAAAGAACGAGACTGGATACAGGAACCTCATGAAGATAGTTACCGAAGGGTCCTTGAGAGGATTCTACTACAAGCCCAGGGTGGACCATGACTTTTTGAAGTCCCACTCGGAAGGGCTTATTTGCCTTTCTGCATGCCTCGGAGGAGAAGTTCAGAAGTACTTCACCCTTGACATGCCAAGCAAGGCCAGGGAAGCTGCCCTGTTCTATAAGGAAACCTTCAGGGACGGTTTCTACCTTGAGCTTCAGGACCATGGCATGATGGAGCAGAAGAAGGTCAACAGGTTGAACATTGAGCTTGCAAGGGAGCTTGAAATACCCCTTGTGGCAACAAACGATGTCCACTATATCGAGAAAGATGACTCAAGGGCCC
The DNA here is from genome assembly GCF_017873395.1 of Youngiibacter multivorans. GTDB lineage: Bacteria > Bacillota > Clostridia > Clostridiales > Clostridiaceae > Youngiibacter > Youngiibacter multivorans. The sequence continues at coordinate 60,814 of NZ_JAGGKC010000018.1, forward strand.
ACGATATACTCCTGTGCATCCAGACCGGCAAGACTGTTGATGTGGAAGAAAGGATGAGATATCCTTCGCCTGAGTTCTATCTCAAGTCTCCTGAAGAGATGGAGATGCTTTTCGGCGAGATTCCGGAAGCGCTTGAAAACACTGTAAAGATTGCTGAGGAGTGCAATTTCAGCTTTGAGTTCAATGTACCCAAGCTTCCGAGGTTTCCGCTTCCTGAAGGAACGGACCATTTTGAGTACCTTAAGGCACAGGTCTACAAAGGGATGGTGGAGAAATATCCGGTTTTCAGTGGATTCAAGGGTAAAGCCTTCACGACTGATGAGCTTTCTGAATTTGATGACACTGAGGCCATAGAGCTGCTTAAGAGGGTCGACTATGAGCTCAAAGTCATGAGGGACATGGGCTATGTGGATTACTTCCTCATTGTCTGGGATTTCATAAAGTTCGCGAATGACAATGGCATAGCTACAGGAGCCGGAAGAGGAAGCGCAGCAGGGTCAGTTGTCTCATACTGCCTGAACATAACAAAAATTGACCCGATAAAGTACAGCCTGCTCTTTGAAAGGTTCCTCAATCCTGAGAGGATTTCGATGCCTGATATAGACTCAGATTTCTGCTACGAGAGGCGCGGAGAGGTAATCGACTATGTAGTGGGCAAGTATGGCACTGACAATGTGGCCCAGATCATAACCTTCGGGACGATGGCTGCAAAGGCCTGCATCAGGGATGTGGGAAGGGCAATGAACTACCCTTATGGGGAAGTTGACCAGATAGCAAAGATGATTCCGGGGATGCTGAACATTACAATAGACAAGGCGCTGGAGATCAATCCTGAGCTTAAGAGAGCCTACGAGGAAGACGGCAGGGTGATGGAGCTCATAGATGTAGCCAGAAAGCTGGAGGGCCTCTCAAGGCATGCCAGCACCCATGCAGCAGGTGTCGTTATCTCAGAGAAGGCCCTGGTTGAATATGTGCCGCTCCAGAAGAACGAGGACATGGTGGTTACTCAGTTTACCATGAATACTCTTGAGGAGCTGGGACTCCTTAAGATGGACTTCCTGGGTCTTAGGACACTGACGGTCATGAGGGACACAGTGGACATGGTTAAGGTCAACAGGGATGAGACGGTGGACATAGATGCCCTGGACCTCAAGGATCCTGAGGTGTTCAGGATGATAGGTGAGGGAAAAACTGTCGGTGTATTCCAGCTGGAATCTGCAGGAATGACGAGCTTCATGAAGGAGCTTAGGCCTGACAGCCTTGAGGACATCATAGCGGGAATCTCCCTGTACAGGCCGGGACCGATGGCTGAGATACCAAGGTACATTGAGAACAAGAAGAATCCTGAGAAGATAACATATCTCTGCAAGGAGCTTGAGCCCATACTTTCAGTCACTTATGGGGTCATTATCTATCAGGAGCAGGTAATGCAGATAGTCAGGGACCTTGCGGGCTACTCCCTTGGCAGGAGCGACCTTGTCAGGCGTGCGATGTCAAAGAAGAAGCACGATGTAATGGAAGAGGAACGCAAGAATTTCATATACGGCCTCAAAGACAAGGACGGTAACATAATAGTAGAGGGATGCATAAGGCGTGGCATTGACGAATCAGCCGCGAACAAGATATTCGACCAGATGACTGATTTCGCCAGCTATGCATTCAACAAGGCACATGCAGCAGCATACGCGGTAATAGGTTATCAGACCGGATTCCTCATGAGGTACTATCCCCAGGAATTCATAGCTGCCATGCTGAACTCTGTAATTGGCAACAGCGAAAAGTGCGGTGCTTACCTGAGGTCCGCGAAGGAGCTTGGTATAAAGGTCCTGCCGCCTGACATCAATGAATCGGAGTTCAGGTACACTGTAAAGGGAACGACGATAAGGTTCGGACTTGGAGCAATAAAGGGCGTTGGTCGGAACATGGTCGATTCATTCGTGAGGATAAGGGAAGAGCGCGGCAGATTCAGGAACCTGATGGATTTTACTGAAAGGATCGAACAGGGATCGGTTAACAAGAGGGCACTTGAAGCACTGATAAAATCAGGCTGCTTTGATGGTCTTGATGGTGCAAGGTCTCAGATGCTTGCAGTATATGACAGGATCCTTGACAGCTTCACTCAGGTAAGGAAGAGGACCATTGAGGGACAGGTATCCCTGTTCGGGGACATCATAGAGGATCACTCCCTTTCAGGGATTGAACTTCCGAACCTCAGGGAATTCGATAAAAAGGACATGCTTGCAATGGAGAAGGAGATGACAGGGATGTACCTCTCAGGACATCCTCTGGATGACTTCGAGGAACTCATCGGCAGGATGTCGAGCACAAGTGTGGCTGATATAACTAAGGGTGCAGATGCAATTCTTGATGACATCAGGGACGAGGCTGCTCTCTATACGGAGAGCATAATGGCCGAGACCGGTCTTAAGGACGGGGACAAAGTCATAATGGGAGGTCTCATCAGAAATATTACAAGAAAGATAACAAGGAACCAGGCCATGATGGCGTTCCTGAACTTCGAGGACCTGACCGGTGTGATTGAAGGGATCGTCTTTCCTAAATCCTATGAGAAGCTGCTTGAATTCCTGAGGGAGGACAGTATAGTTCTTCTGAAGGGAAGGCTGTCAATGAAAGAGGATGAAGCTCCGAAAATCATAGTGGAAGACCTTGGTCCGCTGAAATCTAAGATGGAGAAGCGTATATATCTGAGGTTCGATGACATGGAGGATGCCAAGCTTGCTGTGAAGAGGCTAAGGTCAGTCTTTCGGACCTTCCATGGGGAAACTCCAGTATATGTTGTCGCGGGAAAATCAAAGGATACAATGAAGCTCGCAAAGGACCTCTGGGTGGACCATAACTCCGATATACTTGGTATGCTTAAGGAAAAGCTAGGTGAGGCCAATGTAAAGATGGTTGAAAGGTCTGCTGGGAGTGCATGATATACATTTTCCTTCAAGAATGAAAAGTTAACCGATTGTTTGATTTTCGGATAATGTAAATTTGTTGAAAATGATGCTGTCTAGTAATACAATGTAATGGGTCTGTCTGGTTTTCAGCCATACGGACAATTCCAAACTTGCTCCAAGGAGGAGAATAGTGTGAAAAAGATAGCCATACTGACAAGCGGAGGGGACGCTCCCGGAATGAATGCCGCCATCAGAGCGGTTGTTAGGACTGCATTAAAGAACGATATAGAAGTAATAGGAATAAACATGGGCTATGAGGGTCTCATCAACGGAGATTTCCACCCTATGGACAGAAGGTCAGTTTCAGATATCATCCAGAAGGGTGGTACAATCCTGAAGACTGCAAGATGCCCTGAATTCAAGGATCCTGCAGTGAGGGAGAAGGCTGCCCAGGTCTTGAGGATCTACGGCATTGAGGGACTGATCGTCATCGGCGGAGATGGCTCGTTCATGGGCGCCAAGGGCCTTTCTGACCTTGGAATAAAGACGATAGGTCTTCCTGGAACCATAGACAACGACCTGGCTTATACTGACTACACCATAGGCTTTGATACAGCTCAGAATACCATTACTGATGCCATCAACAAGCTGAGGGACACTTCATCCTCACATCAGAGGGTTTCTGTAGTAGAGGTAATGGGAAGAAACTGCGGCGACCTTGCACTTTACGCAGGTCTTGCAGGCGGAGCCACGACCATTCTTGTCCCTGAGAAGAAGATGACAAAGGAAGAGGCGATCAGGGAAGTAATGGAAGGCAGGAAGATGAAGAAGAACCACAATCTTGTTGTGGTTGCTGAAGGTGTCGGAGGAGCAAGGGAGCTTGCCCAGGACATCGAGGAGCTTACCGGAATTGAGGCCAGGGCTACAGTTCTCGGACACATCCAGAGGGGTGGAGTGCCTACGGCATTTGACAGGATACTTGCTGCAAGGATGGGACACAAGGCTGTAGAGCTTCTTATGGAAGGAAAGTCTGCAAGGGTTGTGGGAATCAAGGCTAACAAGATAATTGACATGGACATATATGAGGCACTGGCAATGGAAAGGACATTTGATGAGGAACTCTACAAGATAGCAATGGACATGTCATAATTGCAACTAAGGAGGCAGAAATGAGAAAGACCAAGATAGTATGTACCATCGGACCGGCATCGGAAAGCGAAGAGGTAATCAGGAGACTGATAATCGCAGGTATGAACACTGCAAGATTCAACTTCTCTCATGGAGACCATGAATCCCATGGAATGAAGATGGAGAGGGTAAGAGGAATTGCCAAGGATCTGGGGAAGACAGTAGCGCTGCTGCTTGATACAAAGGGACCTGAAATAAGGACCCACAACTTCAAGGATACAGTTGTGACTCTTCAGGAAGGTGAATTCGTTGATGTCATCGCAGGTGAAGAGATATTGGGTGACGCGAAGCAGTTCTCAGTAACCTATGAGAAGCTTTCTGAGGATGTAGTGCCTGGAAGCAGGATTCTAATAGATGATGGTCTTGTTGGGCTTGAAGTCATGTCGGTAAAGGGTAACAGGATAACCTGCGGAATACTCAATACAGGCAATGTCTCCAACCACAAGGGAGTCAATCTTCCTGGAATAAAGACACAGCTTCCGGCTCTTACTGACAGGGACATAGCGGACCTTAAGTTCGGTGTGGAGATGGGTGTCGATTTCGTTGCCGCTTCCTTCATAAGAAAAGCAGAGGACGTCCTTGCAATAAGGAAGGTACTCAGAGACCTTGGCGGAGATGACATATTCCTGATATCCAAGATTGAGAACCAGGAAGGTGTCGACAACGTTGAGGAAATAGTAAAGTACTCAGATGGAATCATGGTTGCCAGAGGCGATATGGGTGTTGAGATTCCTCTTGAACTGGTACCTGTGATGCAGAAGAAGATAATCGAGCTTTGCAATCTTCATGGAAAGCCTGTAATAACGGCTACTCAGATGCTTGAGTCAATGGTAAGGAATCCAAGGCCGACAAGGGCTGAGGTATCTGACGTTGCTAATGCGATATTCGACGGATCAGATGCGATAATGCTGTCCGGTGAGACTGCAAACGGAAAGTATCCTGTCGAGGCTGTATCAACAATGGCGAGAATCGCCTGCGAAGCTGAGGACAGGCTGAAGTATGATGCAATACTTGCCAATAAGATGCTCCAGAAGGTTTCTTCAGTTCCATCGGCTATAAGCCTGGCTTCTGTTACGACTGCCCATGAGCTTGGAGCTTCGGCAATCATAACAGCTACAGTATCTGGAAGCACAGCAAGGAACGTATCAAGGTTCAGACCGCAGTGCCCGATAATATCGATAACTCCAAGCGACAAGGTTGCAAGGATGCTGTCTGTATACTGGGGCTGCTACCCGATAGTTGCCGAGATGTATACCACCACTGACGAGATGATTGAAAAATCAGCCGCTCTCGTAAAGGAGAAGGGTTTTGTCACAGATGGCGAGATAGTCGTCATTACAGCCGGTCTACCAATCAACTATGTCGGATCTACTAACATGATCAAGGTTCATCTCATTGGGGAAGTGCTTCTCCAGGGAAAGAGGACCCATAAGACAAATCAGATCAAGAGCGGTGTAGTCAAAAAGGCTGAGAACATAGCTGAAGCCAGGGAGAAGCTTGAGGACGAGGATATTCTCGTAACAAGGACTCTCGATGATTCCTATCTTGAAATACTACACAAGGTATCCGGCATAATTGTCGAGACCAACCAGGTGACGTCTGCAGTGACAGTTGAAGCCATGAGGCATGACATCCCGATTATCGCGGATTCTGTAAATGCGATGCAGGTTCTGACCGAAGGTACTCTGGTTACAATTGACGGAAAGAGAAGCCTTGTCATCAATGGAAAGACAAATCTCAAATCATAATTGTGATTAAAGCGCGGTTTACCCGCGCTTTATTTATATGATTTGCTATATTGAAAAAAATTAACAATTTGTTCATAAAAAGCATATATCGTTGATAGCCAACGAGATACAGTATTTCACAAGAGTTGTTCATATAAATATAACAAAATGTTAACAAAATATTTACATTAATTTTTTCGAGCAGTGATATAGTTGTAAAGTATCAAATGAACGATAAGTCAACTGATTCTATAGGCACCCGCATGGGTGCTATTTTTTTGCCCTTAATTAGCCTGAGTGCCACAAAGGGTAGCATATGTTACAATTATACGGAAAAGAATTGATGAAATATGAGGGGGAAGCTCCAATGAAGAAGAATGACATCATAAAGGCTGAGATAACCAGCCAGGGATATAACGGGGAAGGCATAGCGAGGATAGAAGGCATGCCTGTTTTCATAGAGAATGCGCTGCCTGGTGAAAAGGCATCTATACATATACTTAAGGTAAATAAGAACCTGGCATTTGGAAAGATTGCATCAATAGATGTACCTTCAAAACTCAGGGTTGAGCCTCCATGCCCATATTACTGGAAGTGCGGAGGCTGCGACCTTCAGCACCAGACCTATGAGAGCCAGCTTGAATTCAAGAAGAAGAGGGTCAGAGATGCTATCGAAAGGATAGGGGGAGTCAAGGATCCTGTTGTAAATGACACTTTAGGAATGGAAAATCCGTTCAGATACAGGAATAAAGTACAGCTGCCTGTAGGACTTGAAAACGGGAAGATAATATCCGGGTTCTATGCTAAAAGGTCACACAGGATAATAGACATGGAGAGCTGTATAATCCAGCATGAAGACGGTGATAAAGTACTGAAGATAGTCAGAGAGTGGATGGAGGACAACGGTATACTCCCTTACCAGGCTGATGGCACAGGACTTATCAGGCATATAATGGTCAGGAAGGGATTCATTACAGGTGACCTGATGGTAGTAATAGTAGCTACTAAGAACCAACTGCCGATGAATGAGGACCTGACAAGAAGACTCAGTAATATTGATGGCTTCAAATCACTTATCCTTAATATAAACAGCAGAGATACAAATGTAATACTCGGTGAAAGCAACATAGTGCTTTATGGCACAGACCATATTGAGGACTACATATCTGAGTTCCGGTTCAGGATCTCTCCACATTCATTCTTCCAGGTGAATCCTGCACAGACACATGTCATGTATTCAAAAGCCCTTGAATATGCAGGGCTTACTGGAAATGAGACCGTATTCGATGCTTACTGCGGAGCAGGCACAATAAGCATGTTCCTCTCAAAAAAAGCTAAGAAGGTGTATGGAGTTGAAATAGTCAGGGAAGCTGTAGCAGATGCCAGGCTGAACGCTGAGATGAACGGAGTCACAAACATTGAATTCATTGAAGGAAAGTCTGAGGATGTCATAGCTGACCTTATCGAGCAGGGCATCCATGCCGATGTAGTAGTTGTGGATCCACCAAGGAAAGGCTGCGAAAGGTCGCTGCTTGATTCCATTGCTGCCATGGGACCGAAAAGGCTGGTGTATGTGTCGTGTGACGCTGCAACTCTCGGAAGGGATGTAGGGATAATGGCAGAGCTAGGATATGAGCTTGTTGAGGCGACACCAGTGGACAACTTCCCGATGACGGCACACGTTGAGACGGTAGCATTGATGTCAAGGATATAAAGGAGAGTGTCTGAAAAGGGTTGAAAATAGGGCTTTTACGGGTTTTTTAGTTTGAAATTGGAATGTTAAAAACTATGTTTTTATGCTTCTTGGGAAATTATCAATACAGGTATAAACCCCTGCAAGTGGTCAATTTAGATAACGGTGCTTAGTGAGAAGTCGATTTAGATGTTTTTTGAAGAAGCCGAGGTTGTGTGATCAGCAATGATTTTACGATAGATTTGATAAAATGGCAGTGAAACAGGCTAACTAGAATGACTGAAATGCGTCAATATGTTTATTATCCGAGGTGCAAATCAAATATAAACTCACGATAATAGAGACATAAAACCTTGAATTTAATTTCAGATTATATATATTAAGTTAGGAGGAAAAACATATGAAAACAAGGCTTACACATACTCGAGCAAATGTTTCAGACTTGCACAAATCTATAGCGTGGTATGAAAACGTTCTTGGATTTGAATGCCTTGGTGCTGATATTACAGACAGATGGCAATATGCTCAATTTAAGTGTGCTGAAGGTGCAAGTTTTTCAATTATGGTGGCAGAAATAAGTGGTACAAGTGCCAGATTTAATTTCAAGGTTGATGATGTTGATACCCTTTGGGAATCTTTGAAAGATAAAGTGAATATTGTTGAAACCATTGAAACTATGCCATATGGAAATCGTAAGTTTACTATTGCTGATCCCGACGGGAATGAACTTGGCTTTGTTCAAGAGAAGTATTCGGAGGTTAAATGATATGAATTTTGCTTTGTGTGGACTTGATTGCACTAAATGTGGTTCTTTTCCATGTGATGGACTAAAAAATGCATTAAAGGCCGTTGGCGGATTATCTGCCATTGATAATTTTATTGCGCAAACAAAAGTATAAGTTATATGAAAAAATTCCTGTTTTTAAAGACACGTATTTAAGTAGGTTTTGTCATGGCTGATGATAATAAAAAATCCATTATATCCCACCATTGCCTCCGATAAGAGAAAAACGTGCTGGCATTTACTGTCGTGTGAGTACGAACAGTGCTGATCAGCTAAAAAGTCTGACTGCTCAGATATCGGCACTGACGAGATTAACATCGGCTAATCCAAGTTGGTTGCTGGTTGATATATACATAGATATTGCTTCAAGTAAACCCGGTTCTTCTCGTAAAGAGTTTACTCGTATGCTGAAGGATTGCCAGTCGCGTGATTTACAAATTATCCTTATCAAGAGCATCAGCAGATTTGGACGGGATATGGTAGAGATTCTTGATGCGCTGAACCAGTTAAAGGTTCTCGGAGTTAGTGTTATATTTGAACAGGAAGTACTTGATACAGCTGATACAGATAATGACCTTATGATCTCAATAATTGAGGCAATTGCTCAGGCAGAGAATGAATCCCGCAGCGACAATATCAAGTGGGGTATCAAACAACGCGCTGCACAAGGAGAAAAAGCCATGTCAAAAGGTATAGAAATAATCGATGTAGGTGGGGTGAACTGTTATTTGCTCGAAGCAGATGATGGTTTTGTGCTTATAGATACCGGATTTTCCGCAAAACGTATGTTTCTTGATGAAGTGTTGAAAAAAGCACTCAATAAGCCCGTAGAAGTACCTAAAAAGTTAAAACTTGTTATTTTAACTCATGGCGATTCAGATCATGCTGGAAATTGTAAGTTCCTTAGTGAAAATTACGATGTGAAAATCGCAATGCACTTTGAGGATTCTAAGATGGTTGAAAATGGGGATATGTCGTGGAATCGGAAGTTAAAACCTGATAAAATCTCTTTTACTTTCAGATTAGTCACTCTTGCTTTCGGTAAGAATAGTATTTTTGACACGTTTAAGCCTGACATTTACTTACAGGACGGACAAAATCTCGCTGAGTTTGGTTTATCTGCAAAGGTAATTCATCTTCCGGGGCACTCAAAAGGATCTATTGGTGTACTGACAAGCGAAGGTGATTTATTTTGCGGTGACTTAATTTACAATTTCGCAGGTTTCAGTTATATTGATAATCTTGAAGACTTTAACGAAAGCATAAATAAACTGAAAAAGTTGGATATTAATATCCTTTACCCTGGTCATGGGAAGCCATTTTCTATAAATTATTTTAATAAAAAATTTGTGCAAAAAATATAATAACGTAAATGACTTATATCCGTCGGTTATCGTGTGAAATCTCAAAGAGGCGTTCAGTTCAGGATTAGGGCAACAAGTATTCTGAAGGACTGTCCATGGTCATACAGCTGCAAAATTAATCTATAAGCGTGCAGATGCGCAGCAGCCATTTATGGGGTTGACGAAAAGCAACGCAGGTACTGGTGATTTATTTATCGAAAAGCTTACATAAATATTCAAAGCCAGTTGATATGTTTCCACAAACCTCGAAAACGCTGAAAAACGGTTGATATGTTTCCAAGAACGCAGACATCAATAATGGCAACTCGGGCCACGTTGAAGCAATAATTCTGATGATGCGTAGTGCCTAAAAACAAGGTGGTATTATGGAGAATGGAAAACTTAAAATTAAAGTAATGAAATCAACCAAGCAGCAATTGCTCAGAAGTCCTGACATACAACCAACGAGTGAAGTTATTGAGGAAGCCCTTGGAGCAGCATATAACGCCTACTTAAAGTTTGTCAAAGAACTTGAGAACCACGATATTCAATTGGAATGGAGATACTATACCGATGGAAAGGCATGGCTTGGAAAAGGAATCCATAAATGGGTAGGTGTTCGTGGCGGTCAAAATGAAACAACTGCCTTTTGGTTGTCGATTTGGGATTGCTTTTTCAAGGTGACCATCTTTATTCCCGAAAAAGCCCGCGCTGATGCATACAGTCTTCCACTTGATGATGAAGTTAAGCAAATGATAGATGATTCAAAACAAATGGGGAAAAAATTGAAGTTCTTTCCGCTTGTTTTCGAATTGAGTTCAGATGAAAAGTTTAAAGCGATTTATGCCCTTGTTGAATTTCGGAAAAGATTGAAATAGAGGTAATTTTGCTGTTAATGTAATAATCGTAGGTATGAAGGAGCAGGCAAAAATTCTGCTGAAAGGTATCAATTTTTTATCAGGTAATACAATATAAAGCAAAGAACGTCGAGAAATCCTATCTCAAAGCTTCTATAATTGTAATCATCAGGTGGTGATTCATATGACATACAAAGTGGAAGCCGTTCAGCGCATGCAGAACTATATTGAGGATCATTTGACAGAGCGTGTTACATTGGCAGATTTATCTGAAGCTGCCCATTTCTCGCCTTGGTATTCAGCCAGATTGTTCAAAGAACTGACTGGGTTGACACCGGCAGAATACATCAGGAGGCTCAAACTGTCGAGATCTACACTTCGGTTACGTGATGAGGCCTGCAGGATCATCGACGTAGCCTACGATTTGGGATTTGGCAGCGTAGACAGCTATCAACGAGCATTCTTCCGGGAGTTTGGCTGCAATCCAAAAGAATATGCCTTGGATCCGATTCCGCTGTCTTTGTTCACTCCTTATGGCGTAAAATTCAGAGGACTTTGGAAGGAGAAAAATAACATGGTAACTATCAAGAATATATTTATTCAGGTCATTGATAGACCTTCCCGCAAGGTTATCATTAAGCGTGGGCAAAAGGCGACAGAATATTGGACGTATTGTCAGGAAGTTGGTTGTGATGTATGGGGGATACTTACCAGCATGAAATCCCTGTTTGGAGAACCTGTTTGTCTCTGGCTTCCAGAGCAGTATCGTAAACCCGGAACCTCAGAATATGTTCAGGGTGTTGAGGTATCTGACGATTTCAATGATTATGTTCCTGATGGATTCGATGTTATTGTGTTACCGAATGCAAAATACATGATGTTTCAGGGTGAGCCATTTGAGGAAGAAAACTACTGCGAGGCAATTGAAGCGTTGCAAACCGCTATGAACCGCTATGATCCTGCAGTCATTGGTCATGCCTGGGATGATACAAATCCCCGTATACAACTAGAACCAATTGGTACAAGGGGATATATTGAGTTACGGGCAATAAAGTAATAGGTTAACATTTCGTTTGGAATATATGGACAACAAGCAAGGCACACTAAGGGCGCCTTGCTTGTTGTTTTTTTAAGTGCCGCATTAAAACAGGATTTGAAATCCACATTGAATTTGTTCTATACACTTGTAGCATATTGCATTGCTGGAAAAGGCCTGTTAATATGAAGCTATCCCTCCCCGTGGGGGTGGGGGTATCAATGGAGTCATTGCGTGGGATTTAGTGAGGTGAAGTCTCTGCAAAGTCGGATATGGGCAACAAGGGAAAATTTCACAGGAGGTAAGTTTTGAAAAGTAAGTCGTTAAACTATCTATACATCATTACAATTGTCTTTTTCGGTCTCGGGTTTTTCAACATCATCTTTGGATGGTTAGGATTCATCTGTCTGATTCTTCCTTTCATACTGCTGTATAAGGACAGAAAAAAGACCTGGTGCCAGGAATATTGTCCGTGAGCTAGCCTTTTTCAGAAAGCTTTCCAAGGAAGATCGCTGACAAAAAAGGCAGCACCGGCGTGGCTGACGAAAGGAAGGACAAAGTGGTTCATCCTGGGATATTTCTGCATCAACCTCTTCATCCTTACCATGTCAACCATTATGGTCTCCAGAGGGGTTCGAGACCCATTGGAAAGGATCAAGTTTCTAATCGTGTTCCAGATTCCATGGAACATTCCCCAGGTATTGGATTTTGGCTCGATACCTGGCTGGATCGTACATCTTTCCTTCAGGGTCTATTCGATGATGTTCACGACGACGGTACTGGGACTTGTACTCGCCGGAATATTTAAGCCAAGGACCTGGTGTACGATATGTCCTGTCAATACGATCTCTGATCTTGCGCTAAGCAGGATGAAGACGAAAGACAATATCGAAATAAAGAGAAAAGGGATAGTGTAGTGTTAGTCAAAAATAGAAAGATCATTCAGATTCTTTTTTTAGCGTTGTTTATCATGCTTATGCTCATCAATAAGGCACAGGTTTGGATGGGCTTCATCTTTGTTTCTATTGTTCTTGCGACGTTCTTTGGACGGTTCTATTGTGGGTTCGCTTGTCCCATCAATACCCTGATGCTACCGGTTTCCAGGGTGGGTAAGAAGCTGGGAACACAAAAGAAGCAGGTTCCTGAACTGCTGAAATCGAAAAAACCACGTTGGATAGCTTTTGGATTATTTGTGTTCGGCTTGAGCTATACCATCTATACTATTACACAGGGTAGAAAATTCCCGCTTCCCCTGATCATTATTCCCCTCGGACTTCTGACCACGTTATTCATCAATGAAAGATCATGGCACAGGTACCTGTGTCCCTGGGGTGTACTGTTTAGCCTGACGTCGAGATTTTCTAAGCATAGTATCAAGTCCAAGGGATGCGTCAGCTGCAGGGTGTGTGAGACACAGTGTCCAGGAGATGCAATCATTGTTGAAAAAGGAAAAGCGGCGGTTGTTGATTCAACGCATTGCCTGCTATGTTTTGATTGCCAGAAGTCATGCCCGACGGATGCAATGTTCTTTCTCTAGAAGATAAAGCATATTTGAAATAGTCATTTTTTCCTTCAAATTGGACAACATAAATTGAAAATTTTCTCCCCATGAATTGCAGGAGTACCATGCTTGGTTTGCATCCTACGATTATCGGGATTGCATTATTACCAGTAAGTAGTGACATGCACCCACCACCTCTTCAAGTGGTGGGTGCATGTCACCATTTGCTTCTGTTCATTTAAACAGCAAATATCGTAGCGCAATCCTCATACCTGACCTCCAGCTGGTCAGCTTCCATGCTGAAGTCAGGGGGGTTATTTCAATACAATTCTTTCTCTCTGCCTATATATCCGTCAATTTATGACTAGACAATCATGGCTACTCCATGCAAAAATTCAGAGGCTCTAAGAGCTAATGATATTTTTAGTTAAGTTTATTGTATATTGTAGTAGAATTTAAACATATCCACACAAACTGTAATCCTTGTGGTAGTACGAATTAGACGGTGGGGTCGACCCTTATTATGAAAAACTTGGATATCTTAGAGTGGGATCCATGTTTGAGGTTAAGGTATAATAAAGCAAAGCGCTCTGCGGTTTGGTTTATTTATGAGACTAGATTGCTTGATTTTGTCACCATTTCACATCAAGAATATATGCTGACTAAATTCCATTTAAATTTATCTTCGCTTATCGTGACCTTTCATCAGCCGTCTTACAAGGTGCTAATCGCATTATGTCTGTATATTAAAAATAGTACGGAAACAGACTAATTACAGCATTAAGCGCAGAAAGTATTTATCATCCATATGCTCATAATCAGGATAGGGGCAGACTGTCAAGAAATACTTGCGGATCAATACTATGCTAGTATCAATATATTCCATTGATGTATAAAAAAAGAGGTAAAAGAAGATGAATATCCAATTCGATCCAAGAAATAATATTGTTAAACTGTGTCTTCAAGGTATGGGAATGGATGATAGCGGCAAATCTGAAGAAGCAAGCCTGCTGTTTTTTAAAGCCTGGAGTGAATCAACCGACGATTTTGAAAGATTTCTTTCGGCTTATTTTGTAGCTAGACATCAAAATAATATTTCGGACAAATTAAAATGGCTGGAAGTATCCTTGGAGTTTGCGATAAAACTAAATGATGATGCTGTTAAGAGTGCTTTCCCATCGTTGTATGAAAATATTGCCAAATGCTATGAGGAGTTATGTGATCCTGATAAGGCAAAAAGGAATTATGAACTATCAGATTCGTATAAGGGTACCCCTTCAGACAAAGGTCCCTTTTATCATGGGACAAAAGCAGATTTGCAGGTTGGTGATCTATTGACGGCAAAGGGAGCCTCTAATTACAAACCTGAGCTCAGAATGAACCACATTTATTTTACAGCCCTAATCAATGGTGCGGGACTTGCTGCCGCCTTAGCTCAAGGTGATGGAATTGAACGTGTTTATATTGTTGAACCAACGGGGGATTTCGAAAACGACCCAAATGTTACAGATAAGAAATTTCCAGGCAATCTGACACGTTCTTATCGCTCACAAGAACCCTTGAAAATTATTGGCGAAGCAACAGAGTGGCTACGACAATCACCTGAGGATATTCGCCAATGGCGTGAAAAGTTGGCAAATAACAAAGGAGAAATTATCAATTAAGGATCGATAATAATTAATAGCCTTGAAAACATTCAGTTGATTGGAGTGGATACCATATGACAGGAGAAAAGGCAAAGAAAATCTTCGAACGATATAACAATAAGCAGGATGTAGTTCGTTGTCCGAACGGAAGGGCAGTTGTCCGCAATGAGCTTGATAGTTATGCAAAGGCTGCCGTAAACCTATACGGAGTGATAAGCAGAAAGGAATTTGTCGACATCTTCAATAAACAAAGCTTTTACAAGACGACTGAAGAAGAGATATATATTCTCCTGCTCCCGCTCGTGCTAAAGAATGGCTGGTACGGCTTTTACAAGGAATATATCGTACAATATTGGTTTTTTGATGATTTTGAACATGCTGATTATCTGCTTGAACATCAGGCAGGGAAACCCCGTTATATTCCTGATAAGGATGAATTCTTAAAGTATGTAATTGAAGAATATGCGGATAATGATCATTGGTGGAACGTACACCGTTTCATGGGGGCTGCTTTCGGCTTCTCGAAACACACATTGGAAGGCTTTCAGGAAGCTAAAAATTATATTACTTATGGGAATGGAATAAGTGAATTGAACTCCATTTTCGAGAGACATCACCTTTTATTCACCAGCGAAGCTCAGCTTAAGGAATTTATTAATCTTATCATGCTGGCAAAAAACAACACGCGCATATGGGAGAACAATGGATATACACCATCAGAGCTTCATAAAATCACAATAGGACATGACAAGAACGTAAATCAATATCCATTAATTCAAAAACAGAAAGTCGGACGGAACGACCCATGCCCATGCGGAAGTGGAAAGAAATACAAGAAATGCTGTGCGTTGCTAGAAGATGCAAAGACCGCACAATTAAGCGAAGACGAGCGTAGAGAGTTCTATTTGATATGGTTTGGATTAATGGGCTTTGTCAACGAGAGAATGAAAGTAGTCAATGTAAAGATAAAGCCGGAATTTCCCAATACAGTCAGCGATGTGATGATACACAAGGTAAGAGAAGTTCTTTGGGAAAATCCGGAACTGATAGATGAATATATCAAAAAAACAGAGCTTCCTCAGGATAAAATCGAGATTCTTAAGCTGTGGAGAACGAAATTCAAAAAAGGAATGTTCTTTGTGCTGGAATACCAAGCGGAATACGCTGTCGCAATCGCACCGGATGATCAGGAGAAGGACAGGCTCTACGGGATCAAGGGGATTAGCAATTCAGTCTCAGTAACGTTGAGCAGAGACTTGCCAGTTCAGATTGAAACAGTCTTATTGCCATTCAAAGGAAAGATCATCTATGACAGCTTTATGACCTCAATGTCGATAAGATTTGGAGAAGGTGTTAGGGCTTCATTCCGTGAGATGTACGATAAAGCGATAAGACACGGGATCATTACTAGGATGGAATAATACTGACGAGGCCAGAAATCACTGTACCTCAAATGGGATTGAGCCAATCAATATAAAGAGCGGAATACTTTTGCATGAACAATAGTCGAGTTGGAATTTTCTGCTGGTGTTCATCCAGGAAAGATAGGCCTTTGACAATGTTCAATTTTTGAGGAGATAGCTGACAAGGTGGTTGTTTTAAAAGGAATTTCAGAATATAGTATGTTCCATTAATTCGTGACTGTACTAATCGGCACCTCTATATACAATGATCGCTGCATGCTGCAGCGATTGACTCAAGAAAAGATCATGAAAGGACAATTGTGAGAGCTGCATTATTGCAGCTGCTTTCAAAGCAACCAGAAATTACAGATTTAAATGTGAAAATCCCTAATGTAAGGAGTTGATGGCAAGTCAAATTTGAACCGAGCCTTTTGGCTTAGAGTAGTCAGACTTGCCAGTAAATATGGATAATAATGATAACAAAGAACAAAAGCATCAGAGAAGGATAAGATATAAAGGGACTCATCCTAAATCTTTCACTGAGAAATACAAGGAGCTGCAACCGGACAAATACTCAGAGACGGTTGCTAAGGTCATCCAGAAAGGAAATACGCCTGCAGGTATGCATCGTTCCATCTGCGTCAAGGAGATACTGGAATTCCTACAGATTAAGCCAGGACAGAGAGGATTGGATGCAACGTTAGGTTATGGCGGACATACGCTGGAGATGCTGAAGTGTCTGAATTCAAAAGGACACCTATTTGCATTGGATGTGGATCCCATTGAACTCCCAAGGACCAGAGAGCGACTGGCTAGCATGGGCTATGGACCCGAAATCCTATCAATCAGGCAAATGAACTTTTCTGATATTGACCTTGTAGCACTGGAGTCAGGTCCACTGGATTTTGTGCTGGCTGATCTTGGAGTCTCGTCAATGCAGATAGACAACCCTGAAAGAGGATTCTCCTTCAAGAGTGAAGGGCCTTTGGATTTGAGGTTAAATCCTGAAAAAGGATTATCTGCAGCGCAGAGGTTGAGAGACATGAAGCAGGAAGAGCTGGAAGGTATGTTTGTCGAAAATTCAGATGAACCCCATGCAGAAGTGATTGCTAGTGCCATTATTGCAGCAAAAAGGAAAGGCATAAAAATATCCTCAACAACTATTCTCAAACAGATTATAGCTGATGCGCTTAATTTCCTTCCTGCAGCGACAAGGAATGAAGAAATCAAGAAATCCTGCCAGAGATGTTTCCAGGCTTTGCGGATAGACGTCAATCGTGAATTTGAGGTCCTGTATGAATTCCTGGAGAAGCTTCCAGAGGTCCTTGCTCCAGGTGGGCGTGTAGCAATCCTATCGTTTCATTCCGGTGAGGATAGACTTGTGAAAAAATCTTTCCAGCATTTCTTACGAGAAGGTATCTATAGTGAAATTGCTCCTGGTCCTATTAGACCATCTGCTGAAGAATGCAATACCAATAGCCGTGCACGTTCTGCCAAATTGCGGTGGGCAATAAAGGCGTAGGAATAAGAAGACAAATAATCAATACTTGCACATTCAATGATGAGAGGCTAGATTCCATATGCTTTAGACATATTTGGGAATCAGTACTCTAAGGTTATTGCGGTATGGGCAACAGTCAAAAGGCTGGATGATGTAGCCATTGCAGGAAGGGTAATCACAAATATTTATGATGATTAAGGGGTTGACCTGATTTTGAGGCAATTTGAAATGATGGTTGGATTGGATAAAGAGGCTGCCTTCGAGGGGTGGTTTAGTAAAATTGATGACCCTGAAAGTGGATTAATGATTTCTGTAATCTGGGGATATTCGACCCACAAGGACTCAAAGCATGCATTCATACAGTTTCAAAATAGCCTGAATCACAATACAACCTACATTTATTATCCGATAGATGACCTGAAGTGGAAAACAGACCCTTTTGTTCTTCAAATTGGAAAGAATGAGCTATCACAGACAGGCATGATACTGGATTTCGAGTTGGAAGGGATACAAGTAAGAGGGGATTTTCATTTCAGTAATTTATCACCAATTAACCATTCGTTCCTAAAGCCGAATATTATGGGATGGCTTGCGTATTTTCCTAATGAGTGCAACCACTCGATCATCAGCATGGACCATAAGGTTACCGGAAATCTGCAGATAGGTAACCAAATATGGGAGATGCAGGACGCAAAGGGTTATATTGAAAAAGACTGGGGTACTGGGTTTCCAAAAGAATATGTATGGCTGCAGGCTAATGACTGGGAAAAGAGTTCTGTTGTCTTCAGCTATGCCACGGTACCAATACTTGGAAAGTATGCTAAAGGATTTTTCCTGGTCCTTCATCATGATGGTAAAGAGTATCGTTTTACCAGTATTGAAGGAAGCAAATTAGCTGATTTCCACGTTTCAAATGACTCATTCATAGCGACAGTCGAGAAAAAAGGAATTCAAATAACGCTAAGGGCCAAACAAACCAATCCGATATTATTGGCGTCTCCGGTACAAGGTGAAATGAAATCACACATAAAGGAATCTCTTAATGGGTCACTGGAACTGGAGCTTAAAATAAAAGGCGAAGCTATTATTAGATTATCAACTCATAGAGCTTCAATAGATGTACATTTTAGTGAAAAGTCATAAAATCTGCAGAAGTTTAAATTGAAAGGATGTTAGATACCATGGTAATATTTACAACACCACTGAAAATAAACAAGCTTGAATTAAAGAATAGATTGGTGATGCCCCCTATGGCTTTAGCTAATCTGTCAGACGGATATGTAAATGAGAAGCTGCTTAATTATTATGATGAAAAATCGAAAGACAGTGCTTTCGGATTAGTTATCATTGAGCATAGCTATATTTCAAGAGAAGGTAGAGCTAAACCTACACAACTTTCCGTTGCTACAGATGATGTGGTTGAGGGTCTGAAAAAGCTGTCAGACATTATTCACAGTAATGGTTCTAAGACAGTTATGCAAATTAATCATGCGGGCAGCTTCATTCGTGGAGAGGGTGAAAACCCACCTTGTGTTGCTCCATCAGAAGTTCCGCATCCGATTGGTGGATTAATACCGCGAGAGATGACTAAAGAGGAAATAGAAAAGCTTCCGGGACTATTCAGAGCTGCTGCACGGCGTGTTAAAGCGGCTGGTTTTGACGGTGTTGAAATTCATTCTGCTCATAGTTATTTGCTGAATCAGTTTTTTTCACCACTCACAAATAAACGAACAGATGAATACGGTGGAACATTAGAAAATCGCATTCGTTTGCATTTGGAAGTCATCAAGGAAGTCCGTGATGAAGTTGGAGAGGACTTTCCGATAATGCTGCGACTTGGCGCTTGTGATTTTGTAGAGGGTGGTATTACCGTAGAGGATAGTATCTTTGCAGCGAAGGCTTTCGAAGAGGCAGGGATAGATGCAATTGACATTACTGGAAGTATGAAGGGTTACACAGCTCCCGACGGCATTGCTGAGGAAGGATATTTTTCTATCATGAGCAGACCGATTAAGGAAGCAGTATCTATTCCGGTAATGTTGACTGGAGGTATTTTAACAGCAGCTGGTGCCGAACGCATGTTGGAAATCGGAAATGCGGATTTGATTGGCGTAGGTCGTATGGTTATGAAAGACTCCCATTGGGCAAAAAAAGCATTAGATGAGCTAAGCAGATAATCAGTAATTCTACTAATTTCATATTTTGAGGGTGCAATGAATTTCTTTGCCACATGATCATGGATTGCTTTACCATTTAGCTATTTGATACTGAATTTGTTTACCACTATGTGGATTCAAAGAGAGACCTGGATTGATTCTCTAAACTTGAATCATGCAGTTAAACTGATGCCATTGGGAACTTGTTCCTCAGAATTGACGGCATGAATAATAGTGCTCTCATCATATTCATAGCTTAAGGATTAGGCTATATTCTACTAAAAAAGTCATTAATCGGTACAGTCTAGAAGGAGGATATATGAATAGAAGAATGAAAGCAGCTCTGATTGGCGGCGCTTTACTCGGCATAATCTGTGTTGTGGGGGCGTACATTCGATCCGGATTTACCGCGTCACCTATTTTTGTGTTTTCACTTTGGTACAACCGCGTCATTCTCGGGCTTGCTGTGGGAGCTCCCTGGATAGTGACAACTAGAAGAAAAGCGCTGCTTCGCGGAGCAATACTCGGGCTTTTAGTATCATTTGCTTTCTACAGTTCTACAGGATTTGAAGATCCGGTTAGTTTTGTGGCAGGAATTCTGTATGGTGTAATACTGGAATGGTGGCTCAGTCGATCTGCAAAAAAATAAATAGGACCGTAGATTTGTATAAAAGTCGAGAATTCTGACGACACCTTATCGAACCTGTGCTGGAAATGTCTGAACTTATGTAGTGGAGGGTTAGTATGAAGAATGTTGTTATAACTGGCAGTTCACGAGGAATTGGATTTTGCATGGCAAAAGAGTTTCTTCAGGCAGGATGTAATGTTACGCTCTCCGGCAGATGTGAAGGATTGACAGATGAAGCAGTCAATGCACTGACACCTTTTGCGGGCAAATACATCTATGTACAATGCAATGTTCAGGAAAAGGCAAATTTGCAGAAACTCTGGGATATTTCGTTGAAAAGGTGGGGTCATATAGATATATGGATTAACAATGCAGGTCAAAACACACCGCATGTATTATCTTGGGAGACTGGCGAAACCTATACTGATAATATTATTATGACTAATATCACTGGTATGATATTCGGTTCTCAGGTTGCAGCAGCGGGTCTGATCAAACAGGGCCATGGTGCGATATACAGCATGGAGGGTCTTGGTTCCAATAATATGATACAGGTAAAGACAATCTTGTATGGTACCACCAAGCATGCACTGACTTATTTTATGAAAGGGCTGGCAAAGGAACTGGAAGGGACCGGAGTCATAGCAGGGCGGTTATCTCCAGGTATGATGCTGACTGATTTCATAACGAAGACACCTGACGGTGAACCGTCAGAAGTCATCTCGAATAAAAAATTTATAAAGCTCTTCAATATTTTGGCGGACAAGCCTGAAACTGTAGCAAAATACTTTATCCCACGCATGCTGAGCAACTCTAAGAATGATGCTCAGATTGCCTGGCTTACAAATAGAAAAGCAGCATGGCGTTTTATGACTACCGGCTTCCGCAAAGAGAAACTGATTTAGTTGTAAGTACGACTCCTGGTAAGGTCAAACCCATAATTCAGTTCCTGCTTTCTAAAGAGGATATTAGTTAAAAGACCGAAAGTGCCTAAATAAAAAAAGGACAAAAGCAAAGGAATTATAAGTATGAATCAATTACTATTAGGATGTATAGCAGATGATTTTACAGGAGCCAGCGACCTGGCGTCTTTTTTGGCAAATGAAGGGATAGGCACTCTCTTGTTTAATGGGATACCTAGCGAAGATGATAACCTAGGATCCGCAGATGCAATCGTCATTGCATTAAAGACAAGGACGATTGAAAAATCAGAGGCTGTGGCACAAAGTCTGGCAGCTCTGGACTGGCTAAGAAAGAGTAATGCTGAGAAGATATATATAAAGTACTGTTCTACATTTGATTCTACCCGAGAAGGGAATATCGGACCTGTTGTGGATGCTGTTATCCAGTCGCTTGGTGTAGAATTCACACTTCTCTGCCCTTCGCTTCCTGCAAATGGCAGGACGGTAAAGGATGGACATCTCTATGTGAATGGAATCCCGCTTCATGAGAGTTCCATGAAGGATCATCCGCTAACTCCAATGTGGGATTCAGACCTTAGAAATTTGATGGGGGCACAGAGCAGGTATAAAAGCTATGTCCTTACCGCAAATGACCTGAAAAGATCAAAAGATGAGATTCTTGCTAAAGTCATGGAGCACGGTAAAGGCCAGGAGCATTTCTATATCATCCCTGATTTTGAAGATTCTTTGCAAGGTGAGAAAATCATAGACACTTTTCTTGGTCTGCCTGTTCTTACAGGAGGGTCAGGTCTGATGGAGCCCCTAGGGAAAGCACTTCTAAGTAGAAAGTGTACAATTAGCCAGACACCGAAGAGCAAGACCGATGGTGCGGCAATAATTCTTGCAGGCAGTTGTTCTGTAGCTACACTTGCACAAATCGATAATTTTCTTGTCTGCAACAGAGGTCCATCACTGAAGCTTGATCCAATTAAGGTCCTTGAAGGTAAGATGGGTTCTGATGATGTTATTGAGTTCATCAGAGAGAACCAGGGACGAGATATCCTTGTGTACAGTTCAGAACCCATTGAAAAGGTAAGAAAAGCACAGGCTGCTGGAGCTGGAGAGATATCTGATAAGCTTGAAGCATTAATGTCCATTGCTGCAGAAGAAGCACTACTACATGGATATGGACGTATCATAGTAGCAGGTGGAGAAACATCAGGAGCTGTGACGAAACGACTAGGCTTTACGAGCTACCGCATAGGCGAGAGTGTGGCACCGGGTGTTCCAGTCATGGTCCCAGAAGAAAGGCCGGATATAAGGCTTATACTCAAATCTGGAAACTTCGGTAAGGAGACATTCTTCGCGAAAGCACTTGAAATGACTGGAGGGAACATTAATGGATGATATCCTTAAACAAAAGCTTGATGATGCAGTCTGGATTGCACGCACACTATTTGCCACGGGAAAAGTAACTGGTTCGACAGCAAATATGAGTTTCAAGCATGAAGAGAATATATTCATCACTGGAACAGGAACAGGCTTCGCAAGGCTCAGCGCTGAGGATTTCGCTGAAATCAATCAGGCAGGGGAAGTCATAGGACAGGTTAAGCCAAGCAAGGAACTTCCACTGCATGCAATGCTCTACAAGAATGATGAAAACATACAGGCAGTCATTCATACGCATAGCTTCTTCTCAACGCTATGGTCTTGCCTCGACCATCCGGATCCGCTTGATGTGATACCAGAGTACACGCCATACCTGAAGATGAAGCTAGGCAAAGTTTCCCTTGTTCCATATGGAAAGCCTGGTTCAGATGAGCTGTTCAGCTATTTCCAGAGAGCCTTGTCTGAAAACAGGGGATATCTGCTGCAGAATCATGGACCTATAATAGGGAACACTGACCTTCTTTCCGCCTATTATGCCTTGGAAGAACTTGAAGAGAGTGCCAAGATAGCATGGTACCTTAGAAGTGAACAGGCAAATAGGATTAATTCCTGAGAATTTAGGTGAAGACCGCCACATATAAAAACCAGATCAACTGAATAACGCTACCCAAAAAAGCCATGAACAATAATTGACCGATGCAAAACCCAGTAACAGTGAAATTTGTTACTGGGTTTTGTATTTTTTGGCCATTCGACTTCAGCCTGTTTTTAAGTTCGGTATTGCTAACTAAACTACTGTGTGTTACTATATACTGGTAGTAAGTCATACTTGATATCTGTCATACGTAGTAGTAAGGGGTGGTTATATTGGATAATTTGACTGAGATGCTGAAAGGCGTGCTAGAGGGTTGTGTTCTTGAGATTATAAGCCGTAAGGAAACCTATGGCTACGAAATAACCAGGCAACTGAACAACATAGGATTCACAGATGTGGTTGAAGGTACCGTGTATACTATCCTCGTTCGTCTCGAAAAGAATAACCTCGTAGATATTGAAAAAAAACCTTCCGTGATAGGGCCGCCTAGAAAATTTTTTAGGCTCACAGAAGCGGGACGGGATGAATTAAGCTTATTTTGGAGAAAATGGGAGTTTGTTGCATCCAGGATTAACGAGTTAAGGGAGGAGAATTGAAATGTTGGATATTTTCAAAAAAATTATTGGCGATAAAAAAGAATATAAAATGATGATGGCGCGTGTCGATGCAATGCCGGAAGATTATAAATTTGTTTTCAAAAAAATTCAGCAATATATGTGGAACTTCGCATCCGGAGACGGCTACGATATGTTGAAGATTCATTACGATCTGATTGAATTGTTTGAAACTGGCATAGCGGAAGGAAAGGGCGTCTTGGAGATCACAAGTACGGATGTAGCATCCTTCTGTGATGAGCTTCTGCGTACTGCTAAAACGTACACAGAAAACTGGCGGGAGAAGCTGAATCGAGACGTAATGAATAAGCTTGGTAATGATGAAAAACGAAATGACAAAGGAACAAATGACAGAGGTTAAGGGATTAGGAAATCTATTACGGAGGCAGCAGCATTGACGTGTCAAATTTTTAGTCTGGATAGGGGATCTTCAACATGACTTCCCGTTTCGGATTAAATAACTCTGCAAACCTCAAAGTAGGGTAGTTACTGATGGTTTTCATTAAGGCTCATAAACAAGGCAAGCCCAGTGATATTACCCGTTGCTATATATGTATGTCTGAATTGATGAATTTGAGGGAAAGAAGATGTAAAAGGGTTTCTGAGCATTGACTATTATCACGGTTGTGAAAATAGTCTGCAACTAATAGAAATCCTTTTTTACGTACTTTAAGTGAGAGTGGGAGATGCCATTCCACCAAAATTATCTGCAGCGAAAACTATAATTCAACAATCTCATGTGATGTTGGATTTATAAGCGATTTAGTGCTATTATTCAACGAGAACTATTAGCAGAGAAGTTCTAT
Organism: Youngiibacter multivorans; assembly: GCF_017873395.1. Taxonomy (GTDB): domain Bacteria; phylum Bacillota; class Clostridia; order Clostridiales; family Clostridiaceae; genus Youngiibacter; species Youngiibacter multivorans. The sequence continues at coordinate 85,489 of NZ_JAGGKC010000018.1, forward strand.
TGAGATGGATAAAGTGAAGCTGTATTGAACAGGAAGAATACAAGGAGCATTCCTGTAATGAAAAAACCTGAACTTTGAAAAAGGAGACCCATAGCAATACAATGAAAGTGTGCTGATCCAGGACAAGAAAGGCAC
>NZ_JAGGKC010000019.1 GCF_017873395.1 Youngiibacter multivorans
CCTCAAATGACCTAATGCTTGTAAAATAAAATTTTTTTGCAGGCTTATTTAAGGTCGTCCATTTTCAGTGTGTAATCATTCTTTTCACGCTAATCCCTCCGTAGTGTTTAAGTCTTTGATTAGAATATAACACTCTGCAGGTCATTATTAATTACAGAATTCATACAGAATACGCACCTAAACCATGAAGATGCCAGGTAAAAATAATTGAAAAGGCGTGATAAAGGACTTAAAGGAAATCAGGCCCCGGAACAAGTTCCGGAGCCTGATCGATAAACATTATGTCAGCCTTAATTTAAGCTTGTATTGTTCTATACAGAACCTAATAGGCTGTTTCCTGATCCTTCTTACTTCTTAAGGTTAAAGAATCCGTCAAGTCCTCTGTACTGTGCAACTTCGTCGAGCTCTTCCTCGATTCTGAGAAGCTGGTTGTACTTAGCGACTCTCTCTGTCCTTGCAGGTGCGCCAGTCTTTATCTGTCCTGCATTGAGAGCTACTGCAAGGTCAGCAATTGTGCTGTCCTCAGTCTCGCCTGACCTGTGGGATATTACTGCTGTGTAGCCAGCCCTGTTAGCCATCTCTATGGCATCAAGAGTCTCTGTAAGAGATCCTATCTGGTTGAGCTTTATAAGGATCGAGTTAGCTGTCTTTCTCTCGATACCCATCTTGAGTCTCTCAACGTTTGTAACGAAGAGATCGTCTCCTACGAGCTGGATCTTTCCTCCAAGCCTTTCGGTGATGAGCTTCCAGCCTTCCCAGTCTTCCTCTGCCATACCGTCTTCGATTGAGATAATAGGATACTTCTCAACAAGGTCAGCATAGTACTCTACCATCTCGGCAGGAGTAAGCTTTCTTCCTTCGCTCTTGAGGTTGTAAAGACCATCCTCAAAGAACTCTGATGATGCTGGATCAAGAGCTATGTAGATGTCCTTGCCAGGTACGAAACCGGCCTTCTCTATAGCCTCGATGATTATCTTTATTGCTTCTTCGTTTGAGCTTAGGTCAGGTGCGAATCCACCCTCGTCGCCAACGCCTGTTGCAAGGCCCTTAGCCTTAAGGATGCTCTTGAGTGCAGCATAAACCTCTGAGCTCATCTGAAGTGCATGTGAGAAGCTCTTTGCTCCAAGAGGCATTACCATGAACTCCTGAAGGTCAACGTTGTTGTCAGCATGGGATCCGCCGTTTATGATGTTCATCATTGGTGCAGGAAGAACCTTTGCATTTACTCCGCCGATATACTGGTAAAGTGGAAGTCCAAGTGAGTTTGCAGCAGCCTTGGCTACAGCAAGGGATACTCCGAGGATCGCATTTGCTCCAAGGTTGCCCTTGTTCTTTGTTCCGTCAAGCTCGATCATGAGCTTGTCTATGTATGACTGGTCGAAAACATTGAGTCCGATAAGCTCTGAAGCTATAACGTTGTTCACGTTGTCGACAGCCTTGAGGACTCCCTTTCCGTTGTATACAGCCTTGTCTCCGTCTCTGAGCTCAACTGCCTCGAACATTCCTGTCGAAGCTCCTGAAGGTACTGAAGCCCTTCCTACTGTTCCGTCCTCAAGGTATACCTCTACCTCTACTGTAGGGAATGCCCTGGAGTCAAGAATCTGTCTTGCTACTACGTCTACGATTTCTACATACTGCTTCATTAAGTTAATTCCTCCTAAATATTTAGTCTCTTACTATGTTAGTTTTAATTTAAAGCTTGTCAAGCGAGGAGCGATGTACCCTTCATCTCCGATGGCTTTTCCAGGCCCATTTCCTCAAGCATGGTAGGCGCCAGGTCAGCGAGCCTTCCGCCGTCCTTCAGCGACTTTGTTGGATTGTTTGTTATGTATATCAGCGGTACCGGATTAGTGGTGTGGGCTGTCATTGGCCCGCCGGTCACATAGTCTATCAGCTGTTCAGCATTTCCATGGTCCGCAGTGACAAAGACAGTGCCGTCCTTTTCAAGTACCTTGTCTATGACCTTCTTCATGTTGCAGTCTATGTCCTCAAGGGCTTTAATGACTGCTCCCATCATCCCAGTGTGTCCGACCATGTCCGGATTCGCATAATTAAGTATGATCATGCCGTAATCCTTGTTGTCCAGGGCCTTTACAACCTGCTCCGTCACTTCGTCAGCGCTCATCTCAGGCTTGAGGTCATAGGTGGCAACCTTTGGTGAAGCAACCAGTATCCTGTCCTCTCCAGCATATGGAGGTTCGATGCCCCCGTTGAAGAAGAAGGTTACATGAGCGTACTTCTCTGTTTCAGCAATTCTCAGCTGCAGGAGACCTTTGTCTGAAATGTACTTTCCAAGGGTGTTGTCGAAGCTTTCAGGCTTGTAGGCTATGGTCACATTTTCAAGGGTCTTGTCATACTGTGTCATGGTCACATAGAAGAGGTCGATATTCTCCCTCTCGAAACCATCGAACACCTTGTCGTTGATAGCCCTTGTGATCTGTCTTCCCCTGTCAGGCCTGAAGTTGAAGAATATCAGGGAATCATTGTCCTTGATCCTTGCTGTAGGCTTGTCCCCGTCCATCACCACGCATGGCATGATGAATTCATCAGTTACATTCTCAGCGTAGGACTTCTCGATGTATTCGGCGCCTGATGTTACTTCCACGCCTTTTCCGTAAACCATGGCATCATATGCCAGCTTTACTCTTTCCCATCTCTTGTCCCTGTCCATGGCATAGTATCTGCCGCTGATGGTAGCTATCTTTCCAGCCCCTATCTCGGCCATCGCAGCCTCAAGCTCCCTTACGAAGCCTGCGCCTGATGTAGGAGATACATCCCTGCCGTCCATGAAGGCATGCACATAAACTCTGTCCAGGCCTTTGTCCTTGGCAAGCTTCACAAGAGCCTTGATGTGGTCTATGTGGCTGTGTACTCCTCCGTCTGAGAGAAGTCCAAGCAGATGAAGGTCGCTTCCCTTGGCAATTGCATTGTCAACCGCCTGGTTGAGTGCAGCATTCGTGAAGAAGTCTCCTTCAAGTATTTCCTTGGTTATCCTTGTAAGCTCCTGGTATATTACCCTTCCGGCGCCGATGTTCATGTGCCCTACCTCGGAATTTCCCATCTGTCCTTCGGGAAGTCCAACTGCAAGCCCTGATGCGCTCAGCGTAGTATGAGGATAATTCTCCCAGTAATAGTCGTAGTTGGGCTTTTTAGCTGCCTTCACGGCATTGCCTTCAACCCTGTCTGTAAGCCCGAATCCATCTAGGATCATAAGCATTACCGGTGTCTTCATATGTACCTCCATTATAGCGGCAGTTTAGCCGCATTGAAGAGCTTCAGAGCTCTACATCATACAGGATGCAGCTATTGCACCCTGCATAATGACTCACTCATTTATACTCCGAAATTTACAATTTTCGCGAAATCATCCGCAAGGAGGCTTGCTCCTCCGACAAGTGCACCGTCGATGTCAGACATCGCCATCTGCTCCTTGATCGTGGAAGGCTTGACCGAACCGCCGTACTGGATCCTAACTGCATCAGCGATTTCAGCTCCGAAGATATCTGCAACCATCTTTCTTATTGCAGCTATTGTCTCATTTGCTTGTTCGCTGGTAGCGGTCTTTCCAGTTCCTATTGCCCATATAGGCTCATAGGCGATTACGACTTCCCTGGCTTCTTCAGCTGAAAGTCCTTCAAGGTCCTTTTCAACCTGAGCCTTTATGACTGCCTCTGTTGTTCCTGCTTCTCTCTGCTCAAGTGATTCACCCACGCAGAGTATTGGTATGAGGCTGTGCTTGAAAGCTTTCTTCAGCTTCTTGTTGATGTCAGCGTCAGTCTCGTTGAAGTACTGCCTTCTCTCGGAATGGCCAATTACAACGTAATCCACGCCCAAAGCCTCAAGCATTCCAGGTGATATCTCTCCTGTATACGCTCCCTTTTCCTCGAAGTGCATGTTCTGAGCTCCAACCTTCACATTTGAGCCCTTCAGCTCGGCAACGAGTGCCGGCAGCTGTATGAACGGAGCGCAGATGACAACGTCAGCCGATGCCCCCTTGACCATACCTTTCAGTTCCTTGGCAACCTTGACGGCTTCATCCACCGTATAGTGCATTTTCCAGTTTCCTGCAATTATCGGTTTTCTCATTTGTCCGCTCCTTTATTTGTCGTTCAGTGCAGCGATACCCGGCAGTTCCTTGCCTTCAAGGAATTCGAGAGATGCTCCACCACCAGTCGATATGTGGGTCATCCTGTCTCCGAATCCAAGTATGTTTACAGCCGCTGCAGAGTCGCCTCCGCCTATGACCGTTACCGCATCAGCATCTGCCATTGCCTTTGCAACAGCTATGGTGCCCTTTGCGAAGTTCTCGAATTCGAATACTCCCATAGGTCCGTTCCAGACTACTGTCTTGGCATCCTTGATTGCATCGGCATAAAGTGCTGCAGTCTTTGGTCCTATGTCAAGTCCCATGTAGCCTTCAGGTATATTCTGGTCTTCTGTGACTACAGGTGCAGCCTCTGCTGAGAACTTGTCAGCAACTATGTTGTCTACTGGGAGCAGAAGCCTTACGCCCTTCTCCACGGCCTTCTTCATCATTTCCTTTGAGTAGTCCACCCTGTCGGCTTCAAGAAGTGAAGTGCCGACTGTGTAGCCCTGACCCTTCAGGAAGGTGTAAGCCATTCCGCCGCCTATGATAAGTGTGTCCACCTTGTCAAGAAGCGAGTTGATGACATTGATCTTGTCGGAAACCTTTGCTCCGCCTAGTATTGCCACGAAAGGTCTCTCTGGATTGTCCACAGCTTCTCCGAGGAACTTCAGCTCCTTCTGGATAAGGTATCCACCAACTGCAGTATCAAGGAACTTTGTGACTCCTTCAGTCGAGCAGTGAGCCCTGTGAGCTGATCCGAATGCATCGTTGACGAAAACGTCAGCTAATGAAGCAAGCTCTTTCGAGAAAGCATCCACGTTCTTTTCCTCTTCAGGCCTGAATCTGGTGTTCTCAAGGAGAACAACATCTCCATCCTTCATTACGGCAACTGCAGCCTTTGCATTCTCGCCTACCACACTGTCGTCTGCTGCAAATACCACTTCCTTGCCGAGCATCTCTGAAAGCCTCGTTGCAACCGGCTGTAGAGTGTATTTCTTATCAGGGCCTTTGGCTTTTCCGAGGTGTGATGTGAGTATTAGCTTCGCACCATTCTCTATGAGGTATTTTATTGTAGGAAGAGCTCCGGTAAGCCTGTTCTCGTCTGTAATCACGCCGTCCTTGAGAGGAACGTTGAAATCACACCTGACCAGGACCTTTTTGCCTCTTACTTCAATGTCTTCTATGGTCTTTTTGTTGTAGCTCATGCTTTCACCTCTTAATATTTTTCCTTAGAAAGGTCTGGCCGAATAGCCAAGACTACAGGACCAGACCTATGTGTTCGATTAAGTTCTTAAGGATTACTTTCCTGCGTCTACCTTTGCAATGTAGCTTACAAGGTCAACGAGCTTGTTTGAATAGCCCCACTCGTTGTCATACCAGGAAACAAGCTTAACGAAGTGGTCATTCAGCGATATTCCAGCCTTTGCGTCGAATATGCTTGTCCTTGGATCATGGATGAAGTCAGTTGAAACAACCTCGTCCTCAGTGTATCCAAGTATTCCCTTGAGCTCGCCCTCTGATGCTTCCTTCATCGCAGCCTTGATTTCCTCGTAGGTTGCAGGCTTCTCAAGTCTTGCAGTAAGGTCAACTACAGATACGTCAAGGGTTGGAACCCTGAATGACATTCCTGTGAGCTTTCCGTTAAGCTCAGGTATTACCTTTCCAACTGCCTTTGCTGCTCCTGTGGATGAAGGGATTATGTTGTTTGAAGCCGCTCTTCCGCCTCTCCAGTCCTTGTTCGATGGACCGTCAACTGTCTTCTGTGTAGCAGTTGTCGAGTGTACCGTCGACATAAGTCCTTCAACAATTCCGAACTTCTCGTGTATTACCTTTGCAAGAGGTGCGAGGCAGTTTGTTGTGCATGATGCATTTGAAACGACCTTCATGTCTGAAGTATAAGTCTTGTTGTTGACGCCCATTACGAACATCGGCGCATCAGCTGATGGAGCAGATATTACTACCTTCTTCGCTCCGCCTGTGAAATGTGCTGAAGCCTTCTCTATTGTAGTGAACACGCCTGTGCACTCAAGTACGTAGTCAGCTCCGACGCTTCCCCATGCTATGTTGTTAGGATCCTTCTCAGCGAATACCTTGACCTTCTCACCGTTGACGATGAGTGAGTTAGTCTCCGTCTCGATGGAAACCTCACCCTTGAACTGTCCGTGTATCGAATCGTATTTAAGCATGTAAACCATGTAGTCAAGATCGATGAATGGGTCGTTGACACCTACAACTGTAACCTCCGGGTTCTCAAGGGCTGCCCTGAACGCAAGTCTTCCTATCCTGCCGAATCCGTTTACTCCAACTCTAACCTCTGACATCATTGAATTCCTCCTAAAACTGTTTATTTATGTTAAATCCTTATTTTGGGATTTTAACGCCTTGATTATTTTTCTTGCGGCTCCCTCGTCAGTGACAAGCACCGCGTTCTCGCCTGTGAACCTTACTGCAGCTATCGCTTCTCCCTTTGATGTTCCGCCCGATACCGCAACCAGATCCTTGACCTTCAGTGAATCGTCTATGCTGAGACCGACCGCAACAGCCTTCTTAACTATTTTACCATTACGGGCGAAATAAGTCCCAAATGCTTCACCTTGAGCTCCCAAAGTTATCAAATTGTTAATATCTTCAGCCCCAAGCCCTCTGCGCTTTGCCATGACGTCTGCACGGCCAATTCCGAGGATTATCACGTTCGCCTTCTTGATGGTTGAGACAACTTCCTTGATCTCAGACTCCTCCAGCACAGCCTCCAGTGTCCTCTCGCTTATGTTGTCAGGAACATTCAGAAGCCGGTACGACGCACCAAGCTTTTCAGCAAGTGATGCTACTAAAGTATTGGACTGGATTTCGATGTCCTTGCCCATGCTTCCTCTGGCAGGCACAATAGTCAGGTCTCCATACTCATCCTTTTTAGGGAACGAGTCTACAAAATCCCTGATTGTACCACCACCGGTAAGCGCAATGATGTCACCTTTCTTAAGGATTCCCGAAACATATTTCGCTGCAGCCCTTCCGAGCTCGCTCTTTACGTTAGGATCAGTATCCAGGTCTCCCGGGACTATTATGACCCTCTTGTAGTGAAGCTCCCTTTTCAGGATTTCCTCAATTTCGTCAAGACCCTTGATCTCTGAAACAAAATCCTTAAGCACCGCCAGCAGGCCTTCGCCATCCTTGGTAAGAATCACTCCCGGTCCTGATACTGTGACTAACCCCTGGACCTTCAGAAAATCTATCTCAGCCCTTACGAGCCTTTCACCAAGTCCCAGCTTCTGGGCAAGAAGTCTTCTTCCTACAGGCTGACAGTTGAAGATAGTTCTCATCATCGAGTATCGTCTTTCAAGGAGTTCCACCGCTTCGGGTACGATCTTCTGTTGGACTTTCATGAGATTCTCCAATTCCGACCCTCCCTTGGACATTTTTTGTCCCATGTAGAACTTTTTTGTCCCACATTGCTATTATACTCTACTACAGCGCCATTTGAAACATATTTTCTGTAAAAAAATGAAGAGACTTGTGAATTAACTATTAACAATTAACTCACAGTCCCTTTCCTAAATTCTTTTTCGTTTTGATGATGACCTTATTCCAAGCTCTTCCCTGTATTTTGCGACAGTCCTTCGCTTAATGTCTATCCCTGATGCATTCAGGGCATCGGTTATTGCCTGGTCTGAAAGGGGATTCCTTGCATCCTCTCCCTTGATCATGTTCTGGATGCTGTCCCTTACATAATCAGTGGCAACCTCGGTATTCGAACCCTTTGCAGCAGTCTTGAAAAGGTCCTTGACCCTTATGGTCCCCTTGGGCGTAGTAATATACTTCTCCCTTATGGCCCTGGAAATTGTTGATTCATGGACCCCAAGCTCCTCTGCTATATCCTTCATGGTCATGGGTCTCAAAAAATCCGAACCCTTTACGAAATATTCCTTCTGCTTATTGACGGCAGCTTCTATTACAGTCTTTACAGTGTCCTTCCTCTGGTCCACGCTCTTCAGCACGAACAGAGCCTTGTTCATCATATCCTTCAGATATTCATGAGCATCCTTGTGGTCGCTTGAGTTCATAAGGTCACGGCATGCCTTGCTTATCTTCAGTCTTGGGATGAATTCAGTATTCATCTCAAGTATGATATCGCCATTTTCAATCCTGACGCTTCCATCAGGGATAATGTAGGACGAACCTCTGCCGTCTGCAAATCCCCTGGATGGCTTCGGCTCAAGGACCCTTATGTCGTCCATGATGTCCTGGATCTCTCCCGCAGAAAGCTTCAGCGATTTTGCAATGGCAGCTGTCCTTCCTTCTGCAAAATCATCAAGGTGATTCTCAATAATATCCCTGTGCGCAGGAGTAGCAATTCCTTTTCTCTCAAGCTGTATGATCAGGCATTCCTTCAGGTCCCTTGCACCGATACCTACCGGTTCAAGCGACTGCACGACAAGAAGAGCCTTCTTGACATCATCAGTTGTGATATTAAGAAGCTCGGCAATCTCTTCGATTGAATCGGAGAAATATCCCTTGGGATCAAGCGAATCAATTATGAATTCCGCTATGGCCTCAGTCAGGCTGTCAAGATTCAAAACCCTTATCTGGTCAGTAAGATACTCTGACAGGGTCTCTTCCTTTGACACGAAATTAAGCGGCGACACTTCATCCTTGTCATAATCCTGGACTTCCCCTCCGGAATAGTTGTCTGACTCAAGATACTTAAGAAGAGACTTGTAGTCTATTTCCTGTGTAGTATCCCTTGGCACCTCGTCAGGCACTTCTGTATCCAGGACAGGGTTCTCCTGATATTCCTTTTCCAGATAATCAAGAAGCTCAACACTCGACATCTGCAGTATCCTGATGGACAGCTGCATTTCCTGCGTCATTACAAGCTTCTGCTCCTGGGTCAACTTCAGGTTCATTTCCATACTCATTGCTTCACCTCGAACTAGTATCCATTATAGCATAAGAAGCAAAAAGTTCCCAAAAAGGTTTTCAGACTGGAGCTCAATGAAAAAAATACATCAATCACTTAAATGTCACCTCGGCATAAGTCCCACAGATTTTCAAAACGTTCATAAAGCCCGGAGGGATTGCCGCATTGTCATATGATATAATTGCTAATCATGAGAAGCAAAATTATGACAGGAGACTAAACATATGAAGAATAATTCAAATACAATGGTCATATTCGGCGGCACAGGCGACCTGACACACAGGAAGCTGATTCCGGCGCTTTACCAGCTGGACATCAACGGATTCCTTCCTGAAGGGCTTAACGTGGTTTCAGTCGGAAGAAAGCATAAGACATCCGAAGAGTACAGGAACGAGCTCAGAGAATCAGTAAAAAAATATTCCTCCAGGTCATTCACAGAAGAGCTTTTCAATGACCTTGCCCAAAGGGTTGAGTATTTCACCCTGGATTTCGACACCCAAAAGGATTATGACTCCCTGTCGGAATTTCTGAACAAAAGGGAAAAGGAAGGAAAGCCAGAGAACAGGCTGTTCTATCTCGCCGTTTCTCCTGACTACTTCGGAAAGATAGTTGACTGCATGGAAGAGAGCGGAATAACCGGTGGAAGCGGGTGGAGAAGGCTTGTAATTGAGAAGCCTTTCGGAAAGGACCTTGAAAGCGCAACAGCGCTCAATTCTTCAATATCCAGGGTATTCCCCGAAAAGAGCATCTACAGGATCGACCACTATGTAGCAAAGGAAATGATACAGAATATAATGATGCTTAGGTTCCAGAACTCCATATTCGAGTCAATATGGAACAGAAGCCACATAGACAACGTACAGATAACGGTCCTCGAGAAGGAGGGCGTAGGAACAAGGGGCGGCTACTACGACCATACAGGAGCACTCAGGGATATGGTTCAGAACCATCTTCTCCAGCTTCTGGCAATCACAGCGATGGAACCCCCGAAATCACTTGACCCAGACGATGTCAGGGATGAGAAGGTCAGGGTATTCCAGGCACTGAAGGACTGTACCGCGGAATGCACTGATGGAAACGTACTTTTTGGCCAATACGACGGATACAGGAACGAGGACAAGGTACCTGAGGATTCGAGGACAGAGACCCTTGTCGCAGCAAGGGTACAGATAGACAACGACAGGTGGCGCGGTGTCCCCTTCTATCTCCTTACAGGGAAGGCATTAAAGAACAAGACAGCACAGGTAACCATAGAATTCAGGAAGATGGCTTCGCTAGCTTCTGACTTGAAACAGGAACCAAACATACTTGAGATAAAGATACAGCCCGATGAAGGCATAACCCTGCACCTATCCGTAAAGAAGCCCGGTGTAATCGACGAGATGGTCCAGGCAGAGATGGATTACTGCCAGAGCTGTCTCTATCTCTTCAACTCGCCTGATTCCTATGAGAAGCTGATACTTGACGCCATGACCGGCGATTCCACCAGATTCACAAGATGGGACGAGCTTGAGCTCACATGGAGCTTTATAGACTCCATCCTCAGGCACGCAAAGGATAACGTAATTCCTAAGGGCTACGAGATAGGCAGCGACGGACCTGTTGAGCTTGACTCCTTCATAAAGTCAGGTTCAGGGAAATGGTGGTACAGAAACAGGACATCACAATACGAATATAACCTTTAGAAGCAGGCTCCGTTTAGAATCGGAGCCATTACTAAATAAAGCAGAGATCAGGGGGCGATGCATCATGAAACGAAAAATCCTGACGGTACTTGGCTCAGTTTTCATAGTCTTTGTTTGCGTAATTGCCGGAGCTTTCATCGGCATGAGTGTTGGCGGAAATATCCGACCTGAAATTGAGTTCAATGGCGCTTACGGTTATGAGGCAGGCGGCCAGATCGGTGAGCTTATCGGATTGGCAATAGGACTATATTTCGGCTACAAAAATATCATGGCAGTATTTCGCGACAAAGGCAGCCAGGAAAAAGTTTGAACAGGATATACTATCGATTATCTTTATGCCAATTCAGTCATTCCTGTATCCGCAGCAGGCTCCGCGTCAGCGGAGCCTTTCCTGCCGTTCCAATAATATATTCTCCGGATAGCTTCAGAGTATGCATATACAGAATTGCAACATAATATTTACACCTTATGTCAAATTGCTTCACAAAATGAATATTTTTATAGGATATCATGAAAATAAAGAAATATGCACCGGAGGAGGTATTTGTATGTTTGACAAGATAATCGTTGGAACAAACTACTCGAAGGCAGCCTTTTCACTGCTTGAGTGCATTTCAGGGCTTACTGCATTCGGAGTAAAGGAAGCAGTGCTCATTGAAAGCAGCTACATCCCTGAATCTGAGACTACTGTCATGCCGATTCCTTTAGATACGAGCAAGATGCAGGAGGACCTGCAGCAGCAGAAGTTATACCTTGAAGGAAAGGGTTTTACGGTAACCACAAAGCTAAGCCCTGAGCCGCTTAAGAGGGCCATAATCCGTGCTTCAGAAGAGGAGGCGGCTTCACTTATCGTTGTCGGTGCTGCAAAGCACTCCCTGGCAACAGACCTTCTTTTCGGTGGAGTGGCCAACGACCTTGTACACTATTCAAAAGTACCAGTCCTTGTCGTAAGGATGACAAAGGGCGAGGATATGGATGACTCGGTAGCAGTAAAATGCGACTTCCAAAAACATGTCCTGTTTCCGACTGACTTCTCGTTGAACGCTGACCATGCCTTCAATATGCTGAAGAGCCTGGCTGGAAGCCTTAAAAAGGTCAGCATCGTCCACGTTGCTCAGGACAGGTATTTCACAGAGACAGACAGCCCTACAATGATAAAGGAATACATTGAGAAGAAGGACAGTGAAGACTCAGGAAAGATGGAACTTCTCAATAAGATGAAAGAAGAGCTTGAGACAAATTCCAATCTTCAAGTCGATTCCCTGATGAGACAAGGCAACGCATACAGGGAGATTAGGAACATTGTAGCTGAGAATGACGTGAACCTGATTATCATGGGCAGCCAGGGAAGCGGATTCATCTCCGAGCTCTTCCTTGGAAGCGTCAGTCATAACGTACTGAGGCACGCCGACTGTTCAGTGCTTGTAATACCAGCTGAAAGGGAAAAATAGAACATAATAAGTAACAGAGCGACAGCGGTTGGACTATGCAACCGCTGTCGCTCTATCTTTTCTATATCGATTTATCCTGGCATGACAGCTTCAGGTATCATGCAGACATACTTCTCGCCGCCAAGGTTATCCATATGTTCCGTCTTAGCGTCCTCAAGCAGCTTCATATCCTCAAGAACATCAAGCGCTGTCATTGCAATGACCTTCCCTGCTGCAATAAGCCCCTTGTGCACTATGCTTGACTTGCCTGTCGCCACCCACTGCCATGAATGAGGCGGAGTGCCATGAGGCATGCAGGCAACATTCAGCTGAGCAGTCGGAGCAATCCAGCTAGGATCTCCCACATCTGTGGATCCCGTCATGGGCTTGTCTGAAAAAACAAGCTCTCCCAGCTCGTCATTAAGAGCCTTGCCTGCTAAGTTATCTATGAATTCCCGGCTGCCTGTAGGAAACATGCTCTTTGCCTTGCTGAGCATGGATTTTTTCATTTCTTCAGACAGGGTGTCGTAGAATTGCCCTTCATACCTGATCTCTTCCCCAGTGAAAGGTAAGGGGAATACAGATTTCATGTTCTCATACATGGACTTTGCAAGGCTTCTGTTTACAATGTAGTTGGCGCACGCCGAATCCCATCTTACATCGACCTCTGTCTCAGTCATCATTGCAGCACCCTTTGCGATCTTAAGTACCCTATCGTAGATTGCCATTACCTGGTCCTGCTTCGGAGCCCTGATAAGGTAATGGAGGCTTGCAGTTGACTGCACCACGTTTGCTGAAAGTCCTCCGGTATCGGTGAATGCATAGTGAATCCTCGCATCGTCTATAATGTGCTCCCTGAGGAAATTGACCCCTATGTTCATGAGCTCAGCTGCATCCAGAGCGCTCCTGCCAAGCTCAGGTGCAGCCCCTGCATGTGAGGACACTCCTCTAAAGCTGAAATGCATCTGTGATACTGCCAGGGAGCTTTTCCCCCATACTTCGGTAACATCCATGGGATGCCAGGTCAGGAACGCATCCACATCATCAAAGTCCCCGTTCCTCGCCATGAACGCCTTGCCATAGCCGCTTTCCTCCGCCGGACAGCCAAACAGCTTTACCGCACCTTTAAGGCCATATTCAATCATAATGTCCTTGATACCGACAGCCCCAGCCAGAGAGCCTGCTCCCAGAGCATGATGCCCACAACCATGGCCGTTAGCACCAGCTTCCAGTACGCGTTTCTCGGCGACATCAGCAGCCTGGCTCATATTCGCCAGGGCATCATATTCCGCAAGGACTCCAATCACAGGTCTGCCTGAGCCGAATGTGGCAATGAAGGCGTGCTCCATTCCTGTGATTCCTCTTTCAATTGAAAAATCCTCATTTTTCAGGATATCGACATACATGTCAGCTGATTTTTTCACATCGAATCTGGTTTCAGCATATTCCCATATCCTGTCGCTGATATCCGCATACATCCCTGACTTCTTTTCAATCGAATCCATCAGCCACTTCTTCTTATCCATAAGAATCTTGTCCTCCTCTTAAAAACATATCCGTACAGTCATTGCAAGGCTCCGTAAAACAGCCGCCGGTTCAAACCGACGGCTGTAATTCCTGTGTTTAACCTTTTGGGTCACTTGCCAACCTTACCGGTCTAAAGTGCAGCTTTCGATATTTCGATACCCTTCCTGAAAGCGGCTATGTTCTCTTCAACCGCTGATTTTGGCACATGCTCCTTAATTACTTCAATGAAGGCATCCTCCGGCATCTCTATCATGCCTGCAAGTATGCCAAGCATTACCGAGTTCGCGGCCTTTATGTTGCCGGCCTCCCTGGCAGCTTCTCTTGCATCCGTAGAAATTACCGTGAATCTCTTTTTCAGTTCCTCGAACTGAACTTCCGGATACTCTGCCTGTTCAAGAAGCACTGGTGTCGGGTATACCCTGTTCTCATTGAGTACTATTATTCCGCCCTCTTTCATCGAGCCGCTCCACCTCAAGGCTTCAAGGGGCTCCATACCTATCAGGATATCTCCTTCTCCCGGAAGAATGTTAGGTGAATCAATCTTCTCACCTATCTTAACCGTGCCCCAGACTGAACCGCCTCTTTGTGACAACCCTACCACATCATTGGTCTTGACATCCATTCCTGCCTTGAATGCAGCTTCAGCGATCATCCTGGTTGCGAGAACCAATCCCTGGCCCCCGACTCCAGCTATTATTATCCCTGCAGTCTTCATGAGCTTTCAACCTCCGATCGCTTTATGGCATTCACAGGACAAACCTGCGAGCATACTGAACAGCCGACGCACATGTCCTTGTCTATCGATGATTTGAGCTTGTCTATGCCTTCGTACTTCTTCATTCTAATAGGCGGACAGTTTGTCTTGACACAGGTCCTGCAGGCGATGCATATTTTGGGGTCTACATAGAAATGTGGTTCCTTGATCTTGAACCTCAGTGCACATGGCCTTGTTGTGATGATCACTGAAATACCTTTTTTCTTTGTTTCTTCAGCAATAGCATCTTTTAGCGTCTTGTAGTCGAATTGGTCTACTTCCCGGACGTTGTCAAAGCCCATAGTCTCAAGGAGCTGCCTTATGCCTATGTCCATTCCTTCACTGTTGTCGTATTTGCCGGAAGAGCCATTTGGCTGTCCGCCAGTCATTGCTGTGGTACCGTTCTGAAGGATCAGGAAAGTCATGTTGTCTTCAGGGCTGCTCTGATGCAGAAGATTCGCAAAGCCGGTCATCCCGGAATGGAAGAATGTTCCATCTCCTATCACTGAAACGATGGGTTCATCGTCTCCCAAGAGCCTCATTGCCTTGTTCATGCCCTTTGTTATTCCAACTGTTGCTCCCATGCTTATCATGGTATGGGCAGCGGTAAATGCAGGAAGCACTGCCATGGAATAGCAGCCTATGTCCCCCATTACCTTGACCTTCATCTTCTTGAGAACATCGAATACCGGTCTGTGAGGACAACCGGAACAGAACATAGGAGGCCTTGAAGGAACTTCAACATCCTTGTGGTCCTTCGTACTCCTCTCTGTTATCAGCCCGGCCTCTGCAAGGCCTCTCTCGATATCTTCCGAATTTAGCTCACCAGTAAATGAAAAGTGATTCTTGCCTTCGCACCTTATGCCCATGAGACCTATCTCATTTTCCATGAATGGCATGAGCTCCTCAATGACTATTATCCTCTCATATCTTTCAGCAAACTCAGAAAAACGCCTTTTGCTCAAAGGATATACCATGCCTGGCCTGTATATGGAATAAGGCAGCTTCAGCTCCTTCAGGTTGTAGTACATGAGCCCGGTTGCCACAAGAAGCACCCTGGAGCCCTCCACCTCTTCAAGGAGGTTGAGCTTAAAGTCATATGCATATTCAGACAGTTTCTTTATCCTATCAGCCATTGCATGCTGCCTCTCATGGGTGAAAGGCGGCAGCATGGTGTATTTCGAATTGTCAGGTGTGAAGCCCTGAGGCTTCTTATCCTTCCTGTCATAGCACTCGACTACCCCACGCGAATGGCATACCCTGGAGGTAATGTCAACAAGCATAGGCATCCCGAAGCCTTCGGAAAGCTCCAGTGCTTGTACCATATAGTCCTTCGCCTCCTGGCTGCTGCCAGGGCAGAAGACTCCCATATTGGCAAACTTGCCGATGATCCGGTTGTCCTGCTCGTTCTGGGAGCTCGCCATTCCAGGGTCATCTCCTGATACCAGGACAAATCCGCCATTAACCTCGGTCTCAGTAAATGTCATCAAAGGATCCATTGCCACATTGACACCAACATGCTTCATGGTGGCCATTGACCTTGCACCATAGAATGAACCTCCGATTGCAACCTCCAAAGCTACCTTTTCGTTTACACTGAATTCAGCGTAGATGCCCTCGTATTCCTTTACCGACTCCATCATCTCTACAGTAGGAGAACCCGGATAGCTGGCAGCTATCAGCCCTCCGCCTTCGTAGAACCCTCTTGCTATGGCCTGGTTCCCGGAAAGTATCTTCTTATCCCCAATCACTCTCTAAAACACCCCCAATGTTCATAGTGTCGCTATGGTTATATGATAGCACGGAAACGTTTGCATGTGCAATTTCGCCTGAATCCCTACTTAAACAGGTCCTTCAGCTTGTCAGCCAGTGCGGAATTCATCGGTTCAGTCTCCTTCTCCATATCCTTAAGGAATTTACCGACATCCTTCTTGGACATTGCCGTTCCTTCCTTCTCACGCCTCTCGTTGAAGGCTGAAAGCTTCTCTCTGTGACCGCAGATGCATCTGAACTGCTTGTTGTCACCTTCGCCTATCAGCTCCATCTTCTTATGGCACTCAGGGCATCTTGCATTGGTCACAGTGGAAATTGTCTTCCTGAACCCGCATTCCCTGTCCTGGCAGACATGCATCACGCTGTTCTTGCCTTTTACCTCAAGGAGCGCCTTGCCGCAATCAGGGCATTTCGAGCCTGTGAGGTTGTCATGCCTGAAGGTGCCCTGCGAGGCTTTTATCTCCCTGACTACCTTCCTTGCGTATTCCTCCATGTCTCCAATGAACTTGTCCTGTGCCAGCTTACCCTCTTTGATGAGGCTGAGCCTGTGCTCCCAGTCTGCCGTGAGCGCTGGAGACTTCAGGTCCTCTGGTGCAAGTGTAAGAAGCTGCCTTCCCTTTGAAGTGGTATATATGCCCTTTCCTCTCTTTTCGATGACAAAGGATGAAAACAACTTTTCTATGATGTCCGCTCTTGTAGCTACCGTACCCAGACCTGAAGAGGATGACAGAGCCTCCCTCTGCTCCTTGTCTCCGCCCTCCATGTACTTAAGCGGATTCTCCATTGCAGTAAGCAGCGTACCTTCATTGAATGGCTCCGGAGGCGTCGTCTTTCCGGTTCTGATATGTGCCTTCTCAACAGGCAGAGAATCACCCTTCTTGAATTCATTAAGCTTCAGGTCATCCTTTTCATCGCCCTTGTGGCCGGGAACTGACCTGTAGCCTGAAGTGACTGTGGTCCTTGCCTTGATTGTAAATTTCTCTCCTCCGGCAGATGCCTTTATGCTGACCTCCCTGTATACGTAAGGCGCAGAAAGAGCCGCAATGAACCTTGACACCACAAGGTCATAGACCTTCTTCTCCTTGTCAGTAAGAGCTCCTGTCCTTGCTTCATCCTCTGTCGGGATGATTGCATGATGGTCTCCGACCTTGCTGTCATCAACGCATCTGAGCTTTCCTGAAAAACCCTTCCTGATGAGGTCCTGACCGATCACTGAAAGCTGGCCTTTAGCAGATGCCCTTATCCTGTCAGGCAGTGTAGATACCAGATCCTTTGTCAGATACCTTGAATCTGTCCTCGGATATGTCAGCACCTTGTGCCTCTCATAAAGTATCTGCATCAGGTTAAGCGTCTCCTTCGGGCTGAAGCCGTAGAGGCTGTTGCAGTCCCTCTGAAGCTCCGTAAGGTCATACGGCAGAGGAGGCTCTGTCTTCTTTTCAGCTACGACCACATCGTCAATCTTAATTGTTGCCCTGACAAGCTTTTCCTTTATTGCCTCGGCCTTCTCCCTGTCGAATATCCTGCCGCCTTCCATTGCAAAGGCTGCGCCTTTCGCCTCGATTCCTATCTCATAAAAATCGACGCTCTTGAAGGAATTGATCTCTTCCTCACGTTTCCTTATTATCGCAAGAGTCGGAGTCTGAACGCGTCCCAGTGACAGCTGGGCATTATGCTTTACAGTAAGGGCTCTTGTCGCATTTATCCCGACTATCCAGTCGGCATGGCTCCTGGCTTCAGCTGACCTGTACA
Source organism: Youngiibacter multivorans (assembly GCF_017873395.1). Taxonomy (GTDB): domain Bacteria; phylum Bacillota; class Clostridia; order Clostridiales; family Clostridiaceae; genus Youngiibacter; species Youngiibacter multivorans. The sequence continues at coordinate 17,924 of NZ_JAGGKC010000019.1, forward strand.
GATTATCGTACTCACGGGAATCCCTGAGCTTAGTGAATCCTTCCCTTACAGCCTTTTCAGTTGCAGAAGATATCCAGAGCCTCTTCATTGGCTTCCTTACGCCAGCAACCTTAATGATCCACCTTGCCACAAGCTCGCCTTCCCTGCCGGCATCCGTAGCTATGACTATGCTGTCAACATCCTTCCTGTCCATGAGAAATTTGACGGTCTTGTATTGCCTTGCTGACTGCCCTATGACAGTAAGCTTCATCCTCTCAGGCAAAATAGGCAGGTCTTCCATCCTCCAGGTCTGGAATTTCTTGTCATATTCCTCAGGATCCGCAAGTGTGACCAGATGACCCATTGCCCAGGTTACAACGTACCCCTTCCCTTCGATATATCCTTCCTTGGAGGATGTTGCTCCAAGCGCCTTTGCTATGTCCTTGCCTACCGAAGGCTTCTCGGCCAGCACCAGTATGTTTCCCAAATCAATCATTCCTTCCGGCAACAATCCATGTTTACATGATTGTTACTACTTTATTACCTGATTATAACACGGCAAAAACAAAGCCGGGATTTTCTTCCCGGCTTTGCAATACCATATTCAGTTCCCAGATGCCAGTCTCATGTTTGCGTACGCATCATTCTCAACGAGATCCACTACAAGCACCGCAATGTCTTCAGCCGAAATCGAGGAATTGCCGTTGTCATCTACGACTAATGTCTCATCAAGGCTGAGCCTGTATTTCCCTGTCCTCTCGCCTGGCGATATCATGGCCGCGGGGCTTACGCTTGTCCATGTGAACGACTGACCCTTAAGGTCCTTATATACCTGAAGGGCCCTTTCATGCACTGATGCCACACCCTTCCATGATTCAGGGAACAATGGCGAATCCATAAGCTTTGACCCTGAATGGTTCTTAAGGCTTCCGGCTCCACCGATCACGATAAGCTTCCTTACCCTGGACTTTTCGGCGATATATACAAGGTTCCTCTGAGCTTCCACAAAGCTGTCAAGGTCCTTAAGATCAGGCGCAAGAGCGCTTATCAGCACATCGTAACCCATAATGTGGCTAAGTACGGTATCAGGCTTGAAAATGTCTCCGAAGCAGGCTATGACTGTCGTGTATCCCGGAACCTTCGATGGATCCCTAGCTATTGCCGCAACCAGATGTTCCCTGGCGGCAAGCTCGTCAAGTATCCTTGATCCTATCATTCCCGTGGCACCAATAAGTCCTACCTTCATAAAAAACCCTCCACTCTCGGTGAAACACACCTAAATCATCTCTTCAATTTTGATTTTAGTGTGAACTTATAGACTGGAGAGGTTATTTCTGTATACTTTGTTTTAATATTGGCTCGCATGGCAAGTTTCAGGAAAATAGTACCCCTCCTGAACCGGATTCCACCCTTTCAATTGTTCCCCGCCAATACTCATACCGTCCTTCAGGAAGCTGCCATGAAGCAGTAACGTGTGACTGGAACTTTATACCATCAGCTTCATCATACCTCTCGCACTCGACCTTCCATGGCCTAATCTCATTTCCGCCCTTCGGATTCGCATAGTATCTGTCATCGCTTTCGAAGATGCGGAATAACCCGTCCTCACCGAAAATGAACCTTCCACCGACTGTTATTCCCTTGAGCGTCATCGATGCATTCACTGTACTCCCTTCGGCTTTACCCCAGGAAATGTACGGCATGAGAAGCATTCCCGGTATCATGGTGGCTTCAGCAAGCAAAGTGACGAGTCCTGAGGTGTCAAACTCCACACCCTTTTCATCAAGGACGTTTATAACTCCAGCAAGCTTTCCAAGCATGCTCCCCGTACCTCCTATGCAGAGGTCCAGTCCCTCAAAGGGAAGGATACCGAACATCCTCGTCTTCATGTAGGCAGCCCTGAATGGAGTTACACAGGAATTGAACTGCTTTGTTACAAGGCTTGTCCATGGCTTATCAGGACCGAAACGGATGCTGCTCTCCTTCCAGATCACGCTTCCGGCTACAGGCAGTCTCCTCCCCTCATATCCGCACAGACGTAGATGTCTCCTTACAGGCTCTGGCAAAGATGCAGAATCGATCATCCCTTTACCATCCCACGCCTCCTTTAGTCTCATTTCATCTTCCGTTCGCTTCTGATAGGTTTTTGAAACCTTTGACATTTTAGTCCCTCCGTGTTGTTATTTTGAACCCTTCAGGGTTTTCGCCAGGGAAAGCCTCTTTGCGGCCATTTGTACTCTAATCATTACTTGCCGGATTAATCGCTTCCAGCTCTTCAGGATCTTCAGGTACGACAATCGTCCCATCAGCTATATCTCCTTCGACTGACTGCAGAAGCAGAAGCAGCTCTTCATTCTCTTCAAGGTCAGGGTGCAGAGTATCAGAAATCATTATGCCACCCTCTTTGATTCCGGAAGAAACCAGGCCCTGTGTGAAGCTTCCTTCCAATACATCCTTCACCGCATCATAAGCATATTTTCCGGCATTCTTCACAACAGAAGCGATTATCACTTCTGCCCTTTCAGGATAAGCTGAAGCCTCGTCCCTTTCCGAGCCCAATGCCAGCATTCCCATGTCTTCCGCCGCCTCGTAGAGCCCTTCTCCTGACATGCCTGCCGCATGCATCACAATGTCTGCACCCTGGCTGTAAAGGTCCGCAGCAAGCGATCGTACCTTTGAAGAATCAGTATATGATCCGGAATACTTTATCATCGTTCCCTCTATCATGAGATTGCCGGCTACCTGATTTACAGACATTACACCGGCTATGAATCCGGCCTGGTATCTTCTTGTTACCGGGAGCTCCATACCGCCTATGAATCCAACCTTACCAGTCTTGGTCATGCTGCCTGCGATGACACCCATCAGATAAGCACCTTCATTCTCCCTGAACTCCACTGACCTGACATTTGGTAATTCAACTTTACCATCCAGGATCACGAACTTCCTGTCAGGGTATTTCTCTGACATGCGTGCAACTAGAGGAGCCATCTTAAGGCCTGCACTTATAACAAGGTCGTTCTCCTTTGCAAGCGCATCAAGGTTGTTCTCGTACTGGTCAGAAGCCTTTGATACCATAATCTGGGTCTTTACCTCAAAATCAGCCAAAATCCTGTCCAGCCCTTCAAATACGGCCTCTTCAAGGACTTTGTCCGAAAGCTCCCATTCATCAACTGACATCCCTATCCTGACCTTTGACGTCCCTGAAGGTTCAGTCGGAGCAATCGGCTCTTCATTGCTGCAGGCATATAATAATCCGGTGACTGCTATTGCAAGAATTGCCGGTAAAAGTTTTCCTATCTTCATAATTTCCTCCAAAAAAAGTGCAGTGTCCAATGCACTTATCCGTACATCTGCATACATTCCGAATATATTATGACACAATTGGAATTCCATATGAATACGGGAGAATAAAAAAGCATGCCGGAATCCACATTTAAAGGATCCCGGCATGCTTGAATTTACTTGATTTATGTATCGGATGGACTCTTTAAGGTCCTACCCTAACTCTTTAACTTGATTTATTTGTTTTCCAGAAAGCCGTTTATGAACGCCCTGACATCATCAAGTGACTTTATGTCCTTTGGTCCTGCTACGGACTTCTTCTCGCCATTGGCATAGATTGCCATGGTTGGCAGTCCCATTACCCTTTCCTTCATGGCAAGCTTTCTCTCTACTCCGGTATCCACTGAAGCAAAGATTACCTTACCCTCGAATTCCTTTTCCATCTCATGCACTCCGGGAAGAAGCTCCATGCATATGGCGCAGCTCTCTCCAAAGAAATCAACGAAAACAGGCACCTCTGACTCCTTAAGGACCTCAGCGTAGCTATCGGTCTTCAGTTCTATCATTTATTCTTCCTCCAGGTACTTCTCGCAGGTTACTGCTGCAACGGCACCATCAGCTGCTGCTGTTATTACCTGCCTTATTGTTGTCTCCCTTATATCGCCTGCGGCGAAAACTCCGGGAAGGTTCGTCCTCATGTATACATCAGTCCTGATCTCTCCAAATGTGTTCATATCGACCTGTCCCTTGAAGAGTGCCGATATGGGCTCATATCCCACGAACACGAACACTCCGTCTACCTTGAAGTCTGAAACCTCACCGGTAAGTACATTCTTGACCTTGAGACCTGAAAGTACTCCGCCAGCCTCATAGGCTTCCTCGACTACGGTATCAAGCAGAAATTCAATCTTTTCACTTGCCCTGGCCTTGTCAACAAGATACTGGGCGGCTCTGAAGCCCTGTCTTCTGTGTATTATCGTAACCTTGCTTCCGAACTTTGTGAGGTAAAGCGCCTCCTGTATAGCAGAATCTCCGCCGCCTATGACTGCAATCTCAAGGTCTGTGAAGAAATCAGCGTCACAGGTTGCACAATAGGACACTCCTCTTCCTCTCAGTTCATCCTCACCCTTGAACCCGATGGTCCTTGGTGTTGCTCCTGTAGCAATTATAACTGTCTTTCCCTCGATTTCGCCGGTCTTTGTCACAACCTTCTTTATCTTGCCGGTAAGGTCTACTGAAAGGACCTCGGTCTTCATGAATTTCGTCCCGAATGCTTCAGCCTGCTTCCTCATCTTGTCAGAAAGCTCCGGACCTGTAATGCCGATGTCGGCTCCAGGATAATTGTCGACTTCATAGGTTGTCGCAACCTGTCCGCCGTAAGAGCCTTTCTCTATAAGAAGTGTGTCCAGCTTTCCCCTGCCCGCGTAGAGCGCAGCAGAAAGTCCTGCGGGACCTCCTCCAAGAATGATTGTATCGTAAATATGCGCCATGTTTACCTCCAGTTTTCATCATGAGTATTTTGAACCCAAATCTAAGGCTATTATACAACCTTTTCCCAAAGTTGAAAATAGATTTTATCAAATTTAATTTTACAGCATAAAAATCGGCACCTTTCAGTGCCGATCACTCTGCTATGCTTCCAGGTAGAAAACTCCGGCGAAACCTGGTCCGCCATGAGTTGCAATTACCGTTCCGACCGGAACGATCCTGCAGCTTACTCCCTTTGAATCAAAGATTGCCTTGATCGGGTTTACCATGTCATCTGCCTTGGCATGTATGAGCACAACCTCAGTACCAGGCTTTACTTTGGCTTCTGCAGCGAAATCGGTAAGTGCCTTCAATGCCTTCTTGGTACCCCTTACCTTATCCTTCATCTCGAGTCTGCCATCCTTGATGTTAAGTATCGGCTTTATCCCAAGTATTCCGCCTACTGCTCCTGCTGCCTTTGAGAGTCTGCCGCCCCTCACCAGGTTCTCAAGCGTATCAAATGCCGCAAGAAGCTTTATCCTGTCCTTATGGCTCCTGACTTCTGCTTCAATTTCCTGAAGGCTCTTTCCTGCCTTGACCATCTTGCCTGCTTCGATGAGTGAAATCATGATACCTGCAGACACGTTCATGGTGTCGATTATGACTATGTCCTCCGACTCCAGCATGTCCTTTGCGATCTGCGCGGACTGACCGGTTCCGGAAAGAGCCGATGAAATATGTATGGACAATATCTTGTACCCTTCATTGAGGTATTTTTTATAGACATCATGGAAATCCTGAGGATTGACCTGGCTTGTTGTCGGGAATGAAGATGACTTCTTCATCCTCTCAAAGAATTCATCAAGAGTCAGGGATCCGTCTTTAAACGACTCTTCTCCTATGTGCACGGTAAGAGGAACTACTTCAATATCGTATTCCTCGATGAGCTCCCTTGTAAGGTCAGCAGTGCTGTCTGTCACTATCTTGATCTTTTCCATATACCCTCCGGTTGCGCTTAAGCTCATGCAAAAGCTTTGATAATCAAATTATATACAACAAATCAGGCCGGTAAATGACCGGCCTGCAAAAATTAAGAATTTATTCAGATATTTATTTCATTCCTTTGAATCCAGTCTGCCTTTTAGCCTCGTAAACCACTATCGCCACTGTGTTTGAAAGATTAAGGCTTCTAGTCGAACTTTCTATCATGGGAACCCTGATGTTGGTCCCGTAGCCTCCGTCCCTTATGCTGTCCGGGAGTCCGCTTGATTCTTTTCCAAAGACAATGAAGTCCTCATCCCTGTATTCTACCTCTGTATATGGTACCGAGCCCTTGGTGGTCGAAAAGAAGAACCTGGCATCCCTGTACTTTTCCATAAGCTCATCAAAGCTGTCGTACATATGAAGCTCAAGGAATGGCCAGTAATCGAGTCCTGCCCTTCGGACATTCTTGTCAGTTATTTCAAAGCCCGTTGGCCTGATTATGTGCAGCCTCGAATCGGTCAGGACGCATGTCCTCCCAATATTTCCAGTATTCTGGGGTATTTCAGGGTTGAACAGAACTACATTCAGCATTCCACATCCTCCCCCAGGATGAACTTCCCAATCATCCTTGCTACTCCATTACTGTTGTTGTCACATGTCACGAATCTTGCCAGGGACTTTACCTCGTCAATGGCATTACCCATGGCTACCGGCATCCCGGCTACTGAAAGCATCGACAGGTCATTCTCACTGTCTCCTATGCAGATCATCTCTTCACTGCTGATCCCGAAATGCTTTGCAAGTCTCAGGGCAGCCTGACCCTTATCTGCATCCATGGCCGTGAATTCGATGTTGTTTCCTGATGAGACTATCTTGATCCGCTCGTTCTCCCTCATCCTTTTCTTTATTGGCTCGATGAGATCGATCTGAGGGAAACATATCCCCTTCTGTATCCTGTCCCCGTCTTCACTGATAAGGTCATCATAGGTATAGGAATCATTGATGTACCTTATGGTTATGTTCTTATCCTTTGGAAGAACCTTCTGCAGAGCCTCGTATCTCTTCACGAAATCCCTGACCTCATTGACGTACATGGTTCCTCTGTTGTAGAAGTTCGGTTCAACGTCATACTCCTTAAGGGTGTCTATTATGTATCTCAGGTCCTCCCTCTTGAGGTTGGACTCGAAGAACACCTTGTCTCCTTCCCTTTCAGTGACGTAGGATCCGTTTGAAGAGATTATCGGGTCCCATATGTCAAGCTGCTCGGCATATAGCCTTGCGGAGAGGTGCATCCTGCCGGTTGCAAGGACCACTATCACGCCCTGCTCCTTTGCCTTTCTAATTGCTTCCTTGTCCTCACTGGAAATCTCCTGGTTGCTCTGTAAAAGAGTGCCGTCGAGATCCGTGCAAATCATCCTGTATTTGATGGTGAACTCACCCCTTGTATTTAATGTCCAGAAAAATTATATCATATCCCCCTGAAATATGCCCCGAATTTTACTTGAAAACAACTCCATGATCTCCGCATTTCCTTCTGCCCCATTGTATTTTCACTTCAGAAAAGCTCAGCTGCGAAGCTTCCATTAATGATACCATGATCATTTGACACCACATCTTGATTCACTAACTGACTGCGCACTTCACCATTCTCAGGCTCCCTTTTTGGGGTTTATGCTATGTTTACCTCAGGTTCATAAAGCTTATAAATGCATTTGCTACCATGTATTCAGATAGATATGTGAGTTGAAAATTCAATGTCAAGGTTCCTTTAGAAGCTATGAATTGAGTATTTTTCCAAAATCCCACCTGAATTTGAGGATTTGGTAAACAAATGTAAACTGGAGGTGAATGGTGCTGCATCCCGCTTAAATTCGGGGTCTACGCCCTGATAATGAAAAGGAATATATTCATGCTTGCTGTCATCCTGATGATTATTACAGGATGTTCAAAGCCTTTAAGTGCAGACAGAAACACCATATCAGCAGATTATTACCATACTGCGGCAGTGACAAAGGATGGAAAAGTGCTTGTAACAGGTTACAGGAGCTACAGTCAGGATGATGTGGAATCGTGGAGGCATATTGTATCAGTCAGTTCGGACGACAACCATATCCTGGGTCTGAAAAGCGACGGAACCGTTGTGGCTGCAGGCAACAACGCTTACGGCCAGTGTGAAGTGTCTGGGTGGACCGATATCATTGAAATCGCTACAGGCTTCAATTTTTCCATCGGTCTCAGGATTGATGGGTCAGTTGTTTTTGCCGGACAGGATGCATATGACGTGAAAGAATGCACCTGGTGGAAAGACATTGAGTCTATAGATGCGAATGCCTACACCGCTATCGGAATCAGGATAAATGGAACCTACATTGGATCCGGAGCGGGCTGTGATGAGTATTACAATCCTGATGATCCAGGAATAAAAGATATCGCTGATATTGTATTTGGTTCAGGTGCAATCATATTGAACACTGACGGTACAGTCGTGTATAATGGCGAATTCGCCGATTCCGTGCAAAAAATCAGGGAATGGACTGATATAACTGCTGTTGCCGGCGGACTCTATCATGCTGTGGGTCTCAAAAATGATGGTACTGTTGTAGCCATAGGTGACAATAAATACAGGCAATGCGAGGTATCAGAGTGGACAGGGATAGTTGCAATCTCATGTGGCTGGTACCATACGATAGGGCTCAGGGAAGACGGAACGATAGTAGCTACCGGAGACAAGAGTCAGGATCAATGTGATGTCACCTTGTGGGAGGATATTGCATTGCCCTAAGAGAAAATGGCTTCCAGCACTTTAGCCATTACCTATGCTGGAATTTTTCACCCTTTCTCATCTATTTATAAGCAATTGTGTCTACTGCAGAAAGCCCGAAAATTACGCTGAGCGCATTTTCGGGCTTTTCAGCTGCCTATTCAAGTCTTACGACTTTTATGTCATCCCAGTGCTAGATCACATACCGTCTGAATATATGTCTCGGAAGGCCTCTCAGCCTCATTGCCCTTCTCGATATGTCCCTGTAGAGCTCCCGCCTTTCAGGGAATTCTCCCTCTTCACCGCCGTAGACTTCCTTATACGCTTCACCTACCAGAATCAGATACCTTTCCTTGATTCCGCTGTCGTGAAGCCTGTTGGCGAATTCCAAGTCTGTCTCCCCTTTTTTTCTGACCTCGTAAGCTTCCTCTAAAGCTCCGTTGATTAGGGAAAAGTATCTTTTAAGAGACTTGGACCACATCGCCATTTCAACTATAATCAGTTTTCTTAATACCATGAGCGCTAGGATTACTGCCATCGCAATGGCAGCATAGGAGAACAGCCTTGCAAGCATGCTTCCAAAAGTCTCCTTGACAGGTATTGGTCCCGGTATCGGCTCTTCAGGGTCGACCTCCGGTCTTCCTCCAGGAGTTCCTGGAGTCACTGTCCCTTCGCCGGGATCTTCTCCCCCTGGCGTTGCAGGGTCCACAGGGCCTTCGCCAGGCTCATCGATTTCCCCTTGCTCCCTTACTGTACCCGTGGCATCGAATGTCATCCAGAGGTCCCTGTCCTCATCAATGAGTACCTCAGTCCATGCATGCGCATCACTGTTCCTTATAACGTATGAACCGTCAGAAGCCTTTTCTCCGCTTATCTTGAAGCCTTCCACGTATCTCGCTGGAACGCCATTTATCCTCAGCATTATTGCCAGGGCTGAAGCGTAATGCACGCAGTAGCCTCCGGTCTCACTGAACAGGAACTCCTCAACAAAATCAGAGCCAGGGTCGTAGGTTCCCGGAGTAAGGGTATAGCTATATTGGGTCTTAAGGTAATCTGTAAGGGCAACAGCCTTCTCATAGTTGCTCTTCGCAGTTCCTGCTACATTCAGCGCAAGGCTTCGCACTCTTTCACTTTCTGCTGAATAGTATGAAGGAAGCTCCAGGTATCTAAGGTTCCTGCTTCTCACTGACGGGCCGAAATCCTTTGAAATCAGCTCCTGCCTTATAACCGGCTCATAGTAGTACTCTACTGTATAGCTTTCAGAACTCTCCTTGTTTGCAGTGTATATTTGGAAGTCTCCGTTGTAGAATACCCTCTGTATGCTGTTGTTGAAATACAGTTCACGCGTATTTAAAGTGTTGAACAGGGTTGAAGTCATATCCGACAGCGGATATATCTCAATGTTCTTTATGGCTTCAGCATAACTGGAGGTAATTGAATTCAGTACGCTCAACCTATAATCCTCTACCCTGCCCCCTGCTGTATAGCCCATCTCAGCAACCAGCCAGGAGGTTCCGGTATATCTGGACTTGACTGACCCCCTCAGGTATACGGGATTGTCCCCCTTCGCCCTCAGGGATTCACTGTCATTTATAGATACGTCCCCGCCAAGCTTCGTGTCTGAATCATTATAGCCTGACGAGGCTATTGTGAACGGGCTTTCAATTTCCTGTCCGTTGATATACAGGGTAGGTACCAGCATGTTGTTAAAGTAAGTCCATAGCCTGTCTGTGTACAGACCCTTTTTGTCGAGGTCAACGAAAGACATCCCTGTAGCAACCACAAGTGATATTGCGAGTATCTGGAACAGCCTCGCCTTCTTGTTGACCTTGAGGCTCTTTGCAGTCTCGTCTAGAAAAGTACCTCTGTATAGCAGGATAGACAGCACCCATACAGGCACGAACATCTTCACGTAATCTGCAGCCTGGTTGTAGTAATCAACTGCCCAGAGGAAGAATATCAACCCAGTGTCGACGATTATTAAGTTGTATGGAAATATGGTGACCGTCACGGCAAGCAGTAGACTTCCTCCCATAATGAGCATCCTCAGAAGAGGCATGAACATCTCGACAGTGACTTCCTGCCCGAAAGTAAGCGCATGATTTACGTCTGCAAGAGAATCTCCTATTGTGCTCTCGCCTGTATACCTCCAAATCGTATAGTTAATGACGATGAGGATTACAGCGATAGCCGCCCACCTTGCCCTCTGATATTTCTCCCTTATGGCCACAGATAAGAATGCAGTCATTGCGACAGGAAGAAATGCCATTATTGCAACCAGTGCAACACTAAGCTCCCTGATATGGTAGGCTCTCACCACAACAGCTGCGAAAACCGTCATGTTGAGGAATATGAGGAGGTTCTGCAGGATCCTGCTTTTGAAGAAATCCATCTATCCTTCCTCCCCTATGATAACTGTACCAATATCGGCATTTTCAATCCCGGCACCTTCCTTGACCTCAAAGGTAAACACAGTAACGCTGTTCTTCCCGGACTTAAGGTCTGCTATCTTAATCGCTGCAGACTTTGAGAGTGCTCCGGTAAAGATCAGCAGGCTCCCTCTGTCCCTGAAGTCGTCAGTCCTTTCTGTGAGGAATGTCCCGAGCTCCTTCCTGTTGTGGGAGTCAGCCGATATCATGTATTCCATCAGTGCGTCGAAGTCCTTCCCGCTGTTTATTTCAAATATCTTGCGTTCTTTTCCATTGATCACGAAGGTCTGCTCATATCCTCTCCTGAGTATATCCTTGGATACCGACAATGCGTACGATACGAGGTTCTCCTCGTGGCTGCCATCATCGTCAAGCTGATAGACGCTTTCAGACATGTCCAGCAGAAGCAGGTGGTCCCGGCTCCTCATGCTCTCGCCGATCTTAACGAATATCTCCCCATACTTGGCGCTTACCTTCCAGTTGACCTTCCTCAGGCTGTCACCAGGGGAATATCTGCGAAGTTCCCTCTGACTGTAATGGTCTTCCTTCGAAAGTGCGGTCCTTGAGCTGCCAAGGGTTCCGAAGCCGGGAACATACTCCCTGGGATTCAGGCTCTTAAGCTTCGGGTATACCCTTATCTCTTCTCTCTTGAAGACTCTCCTTGTCGATATTATGTTGAACGCATCCCTTATCTCAAGGGTAATGTCCTTGAACTCATAAATGCCTCTCTTCCTGAAATCGTACCTGAATGGAATCTGCGTGGCATCCCTGGGGCTTGCACTCCTGACGTCAAGCTCCTCTCTTCCTGCAAATGCTCTTAAGAAAGGCATGAAGAAATAGCTGTCATTGGAGATTGTAAGATAGAACTCTCCTCTGTCTCCTGCTATGAAATGCTTCTTCTTCACCTTCATCTCACTCTTCAGGCTTGCTGCAGCTGATATTGTCATGATAAGGGATATTGCTCCCATTGAAGCGAATATGATAAGGAGAGATGTGAATATGAAGCCTCCCTGTATGACATACAGCAAATAAACCGCTGCGAGAGCCATGATGAACTTGATGTCGACCCTCATCTCTCTACCTGCCTATCTTTGGAGGATCGACCATTGCAAGGGCAAGCTTAATAGCCTCAAGGCTCCCTGTGCCCTGACTTCTGGCATAAGCAGAGGTCTGCACCCTGTGAGAGAGGACCATCGATGCATTTTCCTTGATATCCTCCGGTATGACATAATCCCTGCCCGATATCAGGGCGGATGCCTGTCCGATTTTCATTAAGGCAAGCGAAGCCCTTGGGCTTGCACCAAGTGTAAACAGCCTGTTTGTCCTCGTTTCCGATGTTATCCTTACGATGTAGTCATATATCTCGTCACTGACCCTTACGCGCCTTGTATTGTCCTGAAGTATCAGTATGTCTTCCTTTGTGGCAACAGGTTCCAGTGCTTCGAGGGGGTTCTCCTCCCTGAAATTCATTAGGATCCTGATTTCATCGTCGTGGCTTGGGTACCCGATCCTTATCCTTATCATGAACCTGTCCAGCTGTGCTTCCGGGAGGTTGAAAGTTCCCTCGTACTCGATTGGGTTCTGTGTAGCCATGACAAAGAAAGGCTTCTCTAGAGCGTACGTGGAATTCCCCTCTGAAACCTGGTTTTCCTCCATGACTTCAAGAAGTGCGGATTGAGTCTTCGGCGAAGTCCTGTTGATCTCATCAGCTAGAACAACATTGGCAAATATAGGTCCCTTCCTGTATTCAAAGTTCATGGTCTTCTGGTTATATATTGATACCCCGGTAATATCCGATGGCAGCAGGTCAGGTGTGAACTGTATCCTTGAGTACGTCAGGTCGACGCTTCTCGCAAGGGCCTTGACCAGAGTCGTCTTTCCTATTCCCGGTATATCCTCAATGAGAATATGCCCGCCGGCAAGCATTCCCTTAAGGATGTTCCTGATTTCCCTGTCTTTGCCAAGTATTACCTTCTCTATGTTCTTCTCTATCCTCTCAAGCACTTCCAAAGCTTGTCCAACTCCTCTTCAAAATACTGTTCCTTGAAATTTGAACAGACCACCGGTAAGCAGAATAATAATGCTCCCCGGTGGTCTGGTTAATTCGATATTCTATGTTTGTGGAACTACCGGAGTTTCAGCTGGTGTCTCCGCTGGTGGGGTCTCTACTGGTGCCTCCACCGGGGCTGGCATTGTTCCCCTTCTGATTATCTTGTTGACAACCTTGTAAGCATCACTTGAAATAATGTCTGTCGATACTACCTTGCCGCCTACTATAGTCTGGAGATATACCTTTACCTTGTATCCCGTAACAGCATTCTGCTCAACAACGTTTGTGCCGACCACAAGTGTCGGGTCGTCGATGTATTCTGTCTTAGGGTTAAGGACTGCATAAACGTCTGTTACAAAGTTGTATGACTTTCCGCCCATTTCATCTACGTTTCCGTAAACAGTGACATTAGCCTTCTTACCGTCTCCGTAGGATGTTATATAGATCGGGGAATTGTAGTTGTTCTGAAGCTTAAGGTCAGTGTATGGCGCATAAACAGTAGCGTCAAATCCAACCGGAAGGTATGATACCTTCATGCTGTGGTTCCTTCTCTCGACAACTCCAAGTCCTGCCCTTACTCCGGCCTGGTAGAGTGTACTTGAGATCTGACATACTCCGCCGCCTATTCCTGACTCAACCTTGTTGCCGACGAATATTCCAGCTTCCTTGAAGCCTGCTGCAACAGATATTGAACCAATGGACTTGTTGTAGCTTATGATTTCTCCAGGCATAAGGAGCGTTCCGGAAATCTTCTTTGCAGCCAGGGCTACATTGAACTTCCTGTTCGCAATTGATGACGAATAGTCTGTGGTATAGGATGCAAGCACCCCGTTGATCTTCTTCAGGGTCTCAGCCTTTACTTTTGGCTCAGTTACAGCAACCACTGCAACTATCTCAGCTGGGTCTGTAAGACCCGGCTCAATTGCTGCTATTACATCTGCTTTTAGCTTTTCAGCATCTATGGCTTGTCCGTTCTGTGATGCGGTAACTGTAAATGCACCGTCTTTTCTGGAAAGAGTGGCATCCTTAGCTTCCTGCGTGTTCTCTGTGACTATCTGGTTCACGAACTCATCCACGTATGCTGCATCATGGCTGAATTCAACCTTGATCTCAGTTCCGCCGGGTGCTTTCAGATACGCAACCTGTTCTTCGAACTCAAGGCCCTTTCCGAAATCCATGGCTTCATTCAATATGCTCTCTTCATCTATCTTGATATTCAGCTTGTCGTATGTGAAGGAGTATTCTTTTTCGAGGACGTCAACCTTAACAGTCTTGCCTTCGATGACATCAAGAATCTCACTCTCGAACTTTGTCTTTGCTTCCTCGAGGGTCAGCCCGGAAAAATCAATTCCGTCAATGACAACTCCTGGATAAACCTTGTTCGCCCATTCAGCAACCAGAGCCTGTTTAGCTTCAAGTTCAATCCTCGCCTTTTCCCTCTGGACGCTTGAGTAGTATGCATATCCACTGACACCGACAACAGCAAGTATCAGGATAAGTAGCATCGCAGTCTTTTTTTTCATATCGCACAGGACCCGTTCATACTGGATCCACTGCCCTCCTCAAAATATATTGGAAGTTAGTTCAATTTATCAAAGTAATTATAACAAAGGCATTATACCCATGCATAACATTATGATTACAAATTAATCTAACTTTAAGATTTGCTTTTGTCAACATCATGATTCCCAAGCTATCCGGAATATATTTCCATTCATCGCAGATGCTTTGCCGATCTTTCATCTGCCATGTGAAATCATGGTGATTTTGTTATATAATTATGGGAAAGACTCAATTTTGCCAATTGGAGGAACCCTATGGATGAAGGAAAAGAAATACTGAGAATCCTAAAAGAATTGATTTTGAAGGATAGCCCAACCGGCTACCATGAGAAGGTAATGGATTATGTGAGGGAAGAACTGGCTGTTGCCGGCATATCCGCCAGGACTACCAACAAGGGAGCTGTGGTTGCAAAGATTGACGGCAAAAGCCCTGAAGGACTCCTTTTTTCGGCACATACCGATACCCTGGGAGGTATGGTCAAAAGCATCAGGGACAAGGGAACCCTTGAATTCACCCTCATAGGAGGCTACATGTTCAATACCCTTGAGTCAGAAAACTGCAAGGTATTGAACTCTGACGGAAAACTCATTTCTGGCACTGTTCAGACCACAAAGCCATCAGTGCACATTGACAGCAATGATGCTAGGACTCTTGAACGGATACAGGCCAATATGGAGATCGTCTTAGACGAAAGGGTTTCATCCAAGGAAGATGTGGCAAAGCTTGGAATCGGCGTCGGAGACTTTGTCTTCATGGATCCAAAGCTCATGATCCTTGATAATGGATTCGTGAAGTCCAGATACCTTGATGACAAGGCAAGTGCAGCAGTACTCCTTGCAGCTGCAAAGAAGCTGAAGGATATGGAACCTGAACGTTCAATCTACTTCTTCATATCTAATTACGAGGAAGTGGGCCACGGAGCCAGCGCCGGAATCCCTGAAGAGATCACTGAATTCATAGCAGTGGACATGGGAGCTCCGGGCAACAACCAGAATTCAAGCGAATTCAAGGTCAACATCTGTGCCAAAGACAGCACAGGACCATACGACTATGCCCTCAGAAAGAGGCTTGTCTCCATATGCGAAAGGGAATCCATACCATATGCAGTAGACATCTACCCTTCCTACGGCTCAGACGCCTCTGCCGCTCTGGGAGCAGGACACGACCTCCGCACTGGTCTGATCGGTCCCGGAGTATTCGCTTCACATGGATATGAGCGTACACACCTTGACTCTCTAATGGCAACATTCGATCTTGTTGTGAAGTACGCAATGGAAAAGGCTTGAGAATTTCCTCGCGTTGCTTTGTCAGTCATACTCAACGTTTATCACAATAAAAAACTATCAATATCAGCATTCAGCCCTTGGATTCTGCGAATAAGTGGAAACCCAAGGGCTTTAATTTATACTGGGATTAATGCCAATATAAACCCAGCTTTTGTCTTATCAATAACCAACGGTTTGTATGTAATTCGCTCTACCACACATAATGAACTTGACTGCTGAAAATGATAGAGTCAGGAATCAACTTTTTGACAATTACGCTAATATAAAATATAATATTAGTATAAACGTCAAAAGTGAGGTTAATCATGACTGGAACAAAAGAACTGAGAGAATTTATTAAGAATCACAAAGGTATCATCACAACCAAAGAGGTTGAAATAAATGGCATCCACAGGGAATATCTGCGGCAGCTTGTTTCAACAGGCGAACTGGAACGTGTTGCACATGGTGTCTATATTACACCTGAGCTTTGGGATGACAGAATGAAGATCATTCAGCTGAGAAAAGATAAAATAGTATATTCTCATGAAACAGCACTTTTTCTTCATGGATTGACAGACCGTGATCCTATCAAATATGTGGTTACCGTTCCTAATGGATACAACCCTACAAAACTGAAAAATGACGGTTTGATTGTACATACTGTAAAGAAAGAGCTGTTTGAATTAGGTGTATGTATAAAAGAAACAATATTTGGAAACAAAGTTAGAACTTATGATTTAGAACGGACAGTATGCGACATAATGAGGGACAGGAACAATCAGGATCCTGCAATTGTGAGCGAAGCAATCAGAAACTATCTTCGAAGGAAAGATAAGGACCTGAACAAACTGATTAAATATGCTGAGCTTTTGCGTGTAGATAATGCACTTCGCCCTTATCTGGAGGTGATTCTTTGAAGACATCAACACAGCTTAAAGCACTAATTCGTAATCTATCAGTAGAAAACTCAGTACAGTCTGAGATACTCTTACGTAACTACATGCTTGAAAGGTTTTTGGAAAGAATATCTCTTTCAGACTATAGGAATCATATCATTTTAAAAGGTGGCATGCTTATAGCTTCAATCGTAGGAATAGCATCCAGATCGACCATGGACATGGATGCAACGATAAGAGGATTCGAACTATCTGAAGAGAATCTTTTTAGAGTCCTCAATGAGATAGTCGATATCCCAATTGAAGACGGCGTGACAATGACACTTGGTAAACTAGAACCTATACGGGAAGAAGCTGAATATCCAGGAATTCGAGTTTCAATTAATGCTTTGTTCGACAAGACTAAACAAACCATGAAACTCGATATTTCAACAGGTGATATTCTGACACCAGATGCAATAGAATATGACTTCAAGCTGCTTCTTGAAAACCGCAAAATTAATATTCTTTCATACAATCTGGAGACAATTTTTGCCGAGAAAATGGAGACTATCCTTTCAAGGGGCACGACTACAACTAGAATGAGGGATTATTATGACATCCACACCTTGTTCTCATCGCATGGCACCGATCTAAATGATGAGATGCTAAAAAAAGCTTTCGAAGCAACCTCAGCCCATAGAGGAAGTTTGGGGACTCTACTCGAAAATAGTAAAGATTATATCGAAATGATAAATAAATCAGATGCACTCAAAAGACTTTGGAGCCAATATCAGTCAAAATATGCATATGCATCTGAAATTGAATGGTCTGATGTGATGAACAGCATCAAGTCAGTACATGAAATAATTACGCATTCTTGACATCTAAGCTAAAATTGAAAATTAATTTAGCATGAATGTCAAGAGAAAAATGGTATGCATGAAAGTCTTAGGACTTACCTGCATACCATTTTTTATAACTATCCCCTGACCTTCAGTGAGATATCAATTATCCTTGTTATAAGGTCCTTGTAGCTAAGACCGATGCCCTTGGCGCTCTTTGGGAATAGAGATGTCTTGGTCATTCCTGGAAGTGTGTTGAGCTCCAGGAGGTATGGCTTTCCATCATTAAGTATGAAGTCAACCCTGGCATATACCGAGCACTTCAGTGCCTCGTATGAGCCTTTGGCAAGTGTATTGACCTCATTCTTTAGCTCTTCAGGAAGCTCTATTATCTCCTCTATTGCCCCGCCTTCCTCGTATTTTGAGGTGAAGTCGAAGAATCCGCCCTTCTGAGGCTTGATCATGAGTGTCGGAAGGACTTCTCCATCAAGGACTGGTACAGTGATTTCATCACCCTTAAGGAATCTTTCGATCATGACCTCGGTATCGTATTTAAGCGCTTCCTCCAGGCCATTCCTTGCTTCTTCATAGCCATCACAAATGAATGTGGCGACTGAGGAGCCTCCGCTGTTCGGCTTCACAACGACCCTGGCACCAAGCTCTGCCATTGACTCCTTAGTGAATTCCTCAAGGGACCTTGCTATTATCCAGTCAGCAGTCCTTATTCCCTTCTGCCGGAGGACAGTCTTTGCAATATCCTTGTCCATGCACATGGAGCTTGCAAGAACTCCGCAGCCTGAATATGGGACTCCAAGGGCTTCAAGCACAGCCTGGACTGTTCCGTCCTCGCCGTATTTTCCATGAAGTGCAAGGAGTGCAAAATCTAGCCCCTTTGCCTTCTCGAATATGTCATCCCTTGTATCAAGTACGACCTCTACCGGTTCAAACCTCTCAGTATCAATGTTCGCCAGCATCTCTCTGCCTGACCTAAGCGATATCTCCCTTTCGCTTGATATCCCACCCATCAGTACGCCTATCTTCATCTTCATAACTCCATCTCCTGTAAATTGTGTATTCTGTCAAAAATCCAGTCGGAAGCTTTGATTGCTGCAATGCCGTATATTATTCCTCCGAGTATGTCGAGGACCACATGCTGCCTTATAAGCACCGTAGATACTATTATAAGCACTGAAACTATTATTGAAAAGACTTTCCAGCCTTTCGAATAGACCAGGCTTCTTAGGATTGCAGCACACACCACGAAGGTAACAAGCACATGAATTGAGGGAAAACAGTTGAATGGCTTGTCAAATCCGTAGGTAAACCTGACAAGCGAAAGGAAAATCCCATCGCCTGATACATCAGGCCTTGCGACTGTCGACTGGAAGAAATAAAAGGTTATGTAGGAGGACAAATAGCCGATGTCCAGTGCAAGGGCTGCCCTTTTGAACGTATTTCCATCAAGGAAAAACAGGATCATTCCTCCGATGATAATGAAAGGATACCAGATGTCGTAGAAGATTATGAAGGAAGGCACAAAAGGCAGCATCCTGTCCAATCCTGTCGACAGATCCAGGATACTTGCAGTGGGTTTGTTGAAAAGAAAATACAGGCTGGCTGAAGCAATTACTGAGAGGAGCAATAAGACCCTCCCGATGGTGATTCCGTATTTTCCAGTGATTTGCCTGACCATATGCTGTCCTCCAATAATCAAATATCTGATAGCTCAATCGCTACCCTCTCGCTGCTTATCTCATAGTTTTCCGTTCCCTCGCCGTCATCGTCTGCCTGTATATCAGGAAGGATAACAGAGAAATCAGAGCCCTTTTCAAGCTCGCTGCTTACCTCACAGCGTCCTCCCATTATGTCAACAAGCTTGTCTACGATCGAAAGTCCGATTCCGGTTCCTTCATGGTCCCTTGTTGTCGACTTGTTTACCTGTATGAACCTGTCGAAGATGTCCTTCAGTTTGTCTGAAGGTATTCCAATTCCTGTGTCGCTTACGCTGATCCTTACTTCACTGTCCTGCTCCGACAGCATTACCTTTATCTCCCCACCCTGTGGAGTGAACTTGATTGCATTGGACAAAAGGTTCAGAACAACCCTTTCAAGGCTGTCCTTGTCGAGGGCAATGTGCTTCTCTTCAAATTCGGTGTCGAATATCAGCTCAATACCCCTGCTTGAAGCGTACGGGACGACGGAAGTTACCGTGTCTTCAACCAGTCTTACGATATCCATGTTGAGGAGCCTTATGTTATAGAACTTCGCATCGAACTTGGTTGAGTCCAGGATGTTGTTTACAAGCTTCAGGAGCCTGTAGGAGTTCTGCCTTATGATCGACTTGTACTCAGCAAGCTTTTCCTCGTTGTTCCTATGGAGTTCCATGACCTCAAGTGCAGAGAAGATTACGTTTATCGGTGTCCTCAGCTCATGGGAAATATTGGCAAAGAATTCATTCTTGACCTTCTCATGCTCCTGAGCCTGATAAAGCCTTCTGAGGTTGTCCTCGTTCTCGATCCTCAGCTCATCAAGCTTCTTTGCATTAGTGATATTCCTCAGGAATACAAGGATCTGCTTGGCCTTGCCGTCAACCTTGATAAGCCTGAAATTAGGCTCCACATATGTGACCTTGCCGTTTTCGCCATAGATCTTGTAGGTGTCAAGCTTGATTATGTCATCGGCATATATTGTCTTAGCCAGTTTCTCAAGGCTGAAGTTGCCCTGTGTCTCAAACAGCTTCTTTGTGATATCATCACCCAGGTTCCTTCTCTTGACCTCGTCAAACTCCGTGTATATGGCGTCATTGGCCTCAAGGATCTTTCCGTTCTCAATGTCGTATACGAATATGAAATCGGGGATCAGGTTGAAGAACGACCTGTACTTGTTCTCAGATTTCGCAAGGGATTCCTGCATCACCCTGAAGGAAGTGACGTCCTTGGCATTTATGCAGAATACATTCTCATCCTCTGATGGTATGTATACGACGTCAAGCTCGAGTATGTGCTGCTTCCCCTCCAGGTCAATCTGTATGCTCGATGAGTAGTTCTTCCTTTCCTTTATCCGCTTTGCCTTCTCAATAAGATAATCTCTCAGTTCCGCTTGCAGCTCCTTGCCGGAATTGCCGAAATATGACCTGTATTTCGGGTTTGAATATACGATCTCAAACCTGTCGTTCACGAAGACCGATATGAGGTCGTTGTATTCCGCAGACTTGAAGAACATGAAGAGGTTCTTCTTGAGTATATCGGACTTGTTGATGACCCTGTCCTTCTCCGCTATGCTCGCCATAAGCGTCACCAGAGTCGAGAGAATGGGAAGCGAAAAGGAGAATGTCTCAAAAACCTGGGCCGTCAGGTAGTACGGCGCATAGATCCTGTAGTAGAACAGGCTGTAGTAAACCTGTGAAAGGCTATAGAATATTGAACCCACAACAAAGAGAGAGTTGAAGAGGTTCTGCTTTGTTTCCTTGGTGTTATAGTACATGAAGCCGAAAACGGGTATTGTCGCGAGTATGAATGCTTCAATATAAGGCGCTGCAGCAGACGTGTAGTATATCTCCTGGATGATTCCCATTCTTACAGCAAGTGTATTCAGGAACAGTATTGACATGCCTATTGCGAAAAGCACAACGAATTCCCAGCTCTTCAGCGTCCTGTCAGTATTCTCCATGACCAGCATGAACATTGAAAATAGTATAAGCACCAGAAAAAGGCCTTTGAAATTGACATTTATTTCCCTGTTTATAATAAAAAGGTTGTTGCCATACTCAAGGATTCCTCCACCGAAGAGAACAGTGGCAAGCACCAGTGAGTATTTCTTCCTCATTGATATGGCATATGTGAGTATGCACAGTGCGGAAACAACTGAAAGCGTCAGCATGATGACATCCAGGCTCTCGCTCTGCATCACAGGAAAAACTGCAAGATAAACATCCACCGCCTTCCTTATGCCAAGGGCAAGGAATGCGGAGGATATAAGAACGAGGAGTGAATTTTTAAACTTTCTCTTTGCGTTCTCGCTCATTTTTCTTGCTAAGAAGCAGAAATGCCTCCATTCTCCTTGTAGTAGTCGCAATGAAGCTTAAGAGGACACTCGCTGCACTGAGGTTTCCTCGCATGGCACAGCCTTCTTCCATGGAAGATAAGCATGTGGTGTGCCTTCGTCCATACCTTCCTGTCCAGGCTCTTCATAAGCGCTTCTTCTGTCTTTTCGGGGGTCTTTTCCTTTGCCAGGCCAAGCCTGTTCGAGACCCTGAACACATGAGTGTCGACGGCTATTGCAGGTATGTCAAAGCAGTTTGACATGACGACATTCGCAGTCTTTCTTCCTACACCTGGAAGCCTTGTCAGCTCCTCCATGGTCTTTGGTACTTCACCGCCGAACTCATCCTGGAGCATCGAGAAGAGTCCCATCAGGTTCTTTGCCTTGCTCTTGTAGAGGCCGATTACCCTGATATGTTCTTCAAGCTCATCCTGAGTTATCTCAAGAAAATCCACAAGGGTCCCGTATTTCTCAAAAAGTACCTTGGTCACCTCATTGACCTTCTTGTCAGTGGTCTGAGCCGAGAGCACTGTAGCGACAAGAAGCTGGAATGGAGTTCCATGGTCCAGCTCGCATTTTGCGTCCGGATAGGTCCTCTCCAGTATTTCAATGATCTCCCTGTTCTTCTTTTTCATAAGTCACAAAATCCCTTTCTTCAGGCGTAAATACCTCTGTACTCTTTTGGAAGCATCCTGGCTATGCTCATCATGATCGCATCCATGGAACGCTTCTCGAAGTCCTCCTTGGATTCATCCTGAAGCTTCAGCGGAAGGTTGAAGGGGTTGCCTATGACAAGGCTTATGTTCCCCTTGTGGACCTTCTCAGCTCCCATTTCCCCCTCCGGATTTATCGGAAGAACCTTGTCTGTTCCGGTGAGAGCCATGGGCACTATGGGAACTCCCGAAAGCCTTGCTATGAGAAGTATCCCACGCTTGCCTTCCTGGAGCGAATATGACCTTGACCTTGTACCTTCCGGGAAAATCATGATTGATTCCCCTGACTTCAGGTGACCGAGCATTGCCTTCATCGCTTCCTTGTCAGGTGAATTGGGCTTGATGTCAACGCTCTTGAAAAGATTCTTGAACAGTGATGTCAGCGAAACGTTGTCCAGCTTCATTCCCGCTACAAAATAAGGGTCCTGTCTTTTGAGAACCCGCCTTATGACAGGTCCGTCAAGGTTTGAAAGATGGTTGCAGACGAATATTGCCGGCACCCCTGGTTCCGGCAGGTTCTCAGCTCCTGATACGTTAATTGGAGCAATCTTCGTGAATACGTGGTCCAGCACCTTCTCTGCGGCGAATTTCTGGACTTTGGGCGGAAGTATCATGGCGGTCTTTAACAGTAAATCTCTGAACATATGCATACCCCTCATAGTGAACTTAATTATAATTTATATTTCTTCAGAAGTCTTTCCCGGATATCCTTCAGGTACTCGGTATCCGCAAATTCCTCCCGGATTTCCATTCCCTTCGAAGCCAATGCTATCATTGCATTCCTTTTAAGCAGCTTCTTACCTCTCCAGCCAGATGAAGTTGACTTATATTTTTTAAATAACCCGTTGTCCATGGCCACGATCTCATTGATGTCAGGATCCCGCATGTAAGGTAATGGGTGGAAATCAGCAAAATGTGACCTCTGTGCATACTTGTTCAAAGGACACACCCTCTGGCAGGTGTCGCAGCCGAAGAGCCTCCCCTTGAAAAGGTCGAAATCCTCATCCCTTACCTTCTTGTCCTGGGTTATATACGACATGCATCGTTTCGAATCGTAGTATTCTCCTTGAAGTATGGATGTAGGGCATGCCCTCTGGCAGATGTCGCAATCCCCACATATGGAGTGGGCAATTGCATCCTCAGGCGGCTTTTCTTCGGTTTCCGTCTCCCAGTCTGTCAGAATCTCGCCGAGGAACACATACGAGCCGTAAGTCCTTGTTATCAGCATATGGTTCTTCCCAATGGAACCAGTCCCGGCCATGTGCGCTATAAGCCTTTCAGGAAGAGCGTTGTCGTCACAGAAGACCTCCGATCTGAAGCCATGTCCTTCAAGCACAGAGGATACCTCAGAAAGTATTTCTCTTACGACAGCATGATAATCCTTTCCCTGGGAGTACAGTGAAAAGTACGCCCCTTTGGCAATATAGGAATCATAGAAGTAAGGTATGGCAAAGCTTATAACTGTCTTTACCCATGGAAGCCCTAAAGTCAGGTCAATCCTCATATCAGCATCAGATTCCTCGAAGGTGTTCGAAAGCTTCCTGCGGTCACGTTCAATGAAGTATTCCTTGGATTCCTCAAGCCTTCTCGCCTTTATAAATCCGTAATGCTCCAGTCCCAGCTCTCTTATCCTGTCATGGAGTTCCTTCATGCCGCACCTCCTTAATCGCTTACACTCATTATAACCAAAAGTACCCGAAAATGACACAGTCCCGCCAAAGTAGCGGGACAAAGGTTCCGCGTCATAGGCAGGACAGGGGTTCCATAATAATGGAATATGCTCATATGTAGTTGTAGTAGTAAACCTTCAGGTTCGGATCGTCCTTCTTTTTCTTTATAAGGATCTTTGCCGGGATGCCAACGGCTGTTGCACCCTCAGGCACCTCGTGGAGAACTACGGCATTAGAGCCGATTTTTGCGTTATCCCTCACCTTTATGGGTCCGAGAACCTTGGCTCCGGCACCAATAATTACATTATTGCCTATGTCCGGATGCCTCTTTTTTTCAAGGGTCGAAACTCCGCCGAGAGTAACCCCATGGTAGATCACACAGTCGTCACCGACCGTAGCCGTCTCGCCAATGACAACACCCATCCCGTGGTCAATCAGCAGCCTTCTCCCGATCTTTGCACCTGGGTGAATTTCGATTCCCGTCAGGAACCTTGCAGTCTGACTGAAGAACCTCGCAAGGAAAAACCATTTGTGCCTGTAAAGGCAATGAGCCATCCTGTGCCAGATAAGGGCGTGTATGCACGGATAAAGGAAAAGCACCTCGATGACGCTTCTCGCAGCCGGATCTTTCTTAACTATGTTCCTTGCATCCTCCATGATGGACTTCAACATTTGTTTCACCCTCTAATTAAGCCTTACGAATCAGTCGTATAGCCCCATGCTTATGTATTTTTCGCCTCCGTCAGGAGCGACAGTCACAACCTTCCTGCCTTTTCCGAGCCTCCTCGCAACCTCTAGGGCTGCAAAGATATTGGCTCCTGAGGATATGCCAACGAGTACGCCTTCCTTCTGGGAAAACTCCTTGGCAACCTGGAAGGCATCCTCATCCCTGACCTTTATGACCTCACTGACATTTTTTCCATGATAGTTTTCAGGAACGAAGCCTGCTCCTATTCCCTGTATCTTGTGGGGACCTGCCTGACCGCCTGATATTACCGGAGAGTTAACCGGCTCAACTGCAACAATCAGAACATCGCCCTTTCTCTCGGTTATGTATGAGGCCACTCCAGTGATCGTCCCTCCGGTTCCTACTCCTGCAACGAATGCATCGAGGTCCGGAAGGTCATCGAATATCTCTTTTCCGGTTGTCCTGTAATGTATTTCAGGATTTGCGGCATTTTCGAACTGCTGTGGTACAAAAGCGATTTCTCCAAGGTCTGATTTCAGGAGCAGCGCCTTCTCAATTGCGCCCTTCATGCCCTTTGCCCCTTCGGTAAGAACAAGCTCTGCACCATACGCCTTGATGAGGCTTCTTCTTTCGAGGCTCATTGTTTCAGGCATTACGATGACCACCCTGTATCCCTTGGCCTTTCCAAGCATGGCAAGCGCTATACCTGTATTTCCGCTGGTAGGCTCGATTATTATGGAGCCAGCTTTCAGCTTTCCTTCCTTCTCCGCAGCCTCTATCATTCCAAGGGCCGTCCTGTCCTTTATACTTCCGCCCGGATTGTACTTTTCAAGCTTAACGTAAACATCAGCCCTCTTGCCGTCATCAAATGATGAGACCTTCAGAAGAGGCGTATTTCCTACAAGCTCCATTACGCTTCCATATATCATGCCATTATTCCTTTCGGGTCATGCCCCAATTATTTCCTAGTAAAACAGTAGGAATTCTTATTCCTATTATCCTAAAGCCGGGCTTCTTTGTCAACTGCGACCTTCCTTGTCAGTAATCTGGCAAAGTTTTGAAAAATGCTAACAGTCCCTCATGCTGATTTATTAAATTGCAAGGCAGCCGGTGGTTCATCCAGCCGGCTGCCGTATTGCCTGTCAGCTACTTGTCCCTTCTCTTCTTCCACATTGGTGCGAGGAACTCATCGATGACATCGTGTATATTGAGCACTCCCACTATCCTGCCGTCATCGTCTACGACTGGGATCAGAAGAAGCTCATACTTTATTGCAAGGTCCACGGCTGTTACAGAATGGTCAGAGACCTTCACGTTCTCAAGCGAAGTATCCATGATATCGGCAAGAAGCTTGCCTCCATCCTCAACCAGTAGGTCCCTCAGGTTTATAAAGCCCTCAAGGATTGCATTCTCATCCTGTACGAATATGAAGTAGATCTCGTCATACTCAGGAGCAAGCTCCTTAAGTAGCGATATGGTGTCCTTCACCGTGATGTTCTTGTTGAACACGAAAAAGTCCTTGGACATCAGGGCTCCGGCAAGCTCTTCCTCATACTGCATGAGCTCCCTTACTTCAGCTTCATCATCATTTTCAAGATTCAGGAGTATCTTCTCCCTTGTCTCGTCATCCAGGTCATCAAGAAAATCTGCAATCTCATCGTTAGGCATCTTTTCTAGGAGTTCAGCAGCCTTCTCTTCACTCAGACCCGATATTATCTTAGCCTGAACCTCAGGCTCCTCTATTTCTTCCAGGGTGTCAGCCGCAAGCTCTTCATCAAGGCTTTCGAATATCTTGTTCCTGTACTCGTGGTCGACTTCCTCCAGGATGTCTGCAAGGTCAGCCGGATGCAGAGTGGAAAGCTTAGCATACGGCACGCTGATCTTAAGGTCCTTGCCTTTTCCCATGTCGAACTCGACGTCATCCCACAGGATCAAAGAATCACCTGTCTTCTTACCGATAAGCTTCAGATAAGTCCTGTAGAGGCCCTCCATATTCCTTCGCCTTCCAAGGCCCATAGGGCTCTTGTCCACGGCGACTATCCGGAGGTCTCCTGATATCTGGGCAAGTCTCACATCATATGCCCTGAACACCTTTTTTCCTTCCTCGTCGAGGATCTGCTTATCAAGCAGATTCTTCACCAGCATGAAGGAAAAGGTCCTGGGAATGATATCCCTTGCTCCCTTGATCTTTATCTGGACATCCTTTCCATCGTCATAGAAGTCAATGAACTTGAACTCAAAATTATATTGTTCCTTGTTCCTCTCCACCACATAGCCTATTGCCTTGGGGTAGCCTTCCTCTGCAGCGAAGTATATGTCCTTGAGGTTCCCTACAACCTCGTTGTACTCGTCGTATACCCTCCTGTTGAGTATCGAACTGAAATAGAGCAGATTCAATCTTTCCATACGTCTCTCCTTCTCCAAGGAGAAAAGATCTCCTCGGCTGTTATTCCTTTTTCCGACTGTCAGGCAGTGGTTCCAACTTTTTTCACATCCTTTTAAAATGAAACATCTTTACGCCTTTTTTGATGAAAGGTCTTACGCCTTTCCTTACGGAAAGTCTTACATCCTTATACATCATACTTCCTGGGCGGTCCCTTTTCAACGGGAATCATCAGTTAGCAGGCCATGCGGCCCTTTTTCTTGCTGCAAGGTCCTCTTCATTTGCACCCATAACCATTATCGCATCAGGGATGCATCTGATAGTTAGCGGAAAATCAGGACCGCGTTCTCCATCTATATCGCTTACAAGTGTCCTGTCGGTAGTTTCAATCAACAGCTCATCCGTCTGGAAGTATACAAGCCCAACCGGCTCCTCCAGATGCTCTCCTCTCAGGAACTTGATTAGAAGAGGGAACAGTTCTCTAAGCGCCTCATCCTTGATGAGTATGACGTCAAGCTTGCCGTCATTTCCCTGGGCCTTGTAGGCCAGTTCAATGTTGCCTGCGGTCCTTCCGTTGAATACGAGCACCATGAACATTCCGCCCTCATAGCTGCCATCCTTTGACGTTATCCTTACATGGATCTTCCTGAAATTCGGGAGCTGCTCAAGTCCCTTGAGATAATATGCGAGCTTACCGATGGAGTTCTTCATGTCATCATCTGTCTTCTGGGACACATCCGTGAAGAGCCCGGCACTGGCCACGTTTATGAAGTACCTGTCGTTTATCATCCCGATGTCCATGGGCACGGGAACTGCCGAAAGTATCTTCTCGCATGCAGCAGACAGATCAGGCGGCATGCCTATGTACTTGCTGTAGTCATTCGCTGTTCCTGCTGGGAGTATCCCTATGGGAATCTTCACGCCTGCAC
This sequence comes from Youngiibacter multivorans, assembly GCF_017873395.1. GTDB lineage: Bacteria > Bacillota > Clostridia > Clostridiales > Clostridiaceae > Youngiibacter > Youngiibacter multivorans. The sequence goes on from NZ_JAGGKC010000019.1 coordinate 45,854, forward strand.
TCATCATCTCATTTACAAGGAGGTCCACCGTTCCGTCTCCTCCTGCAACTATGATATGATCATACCCGTCATTTATGTCAGACAGGGCTTCCTTCATCCTGAAGCTTTCATCAAGTCTGACTGTAACCAGCTGATAGCCATATTTCTGATGTATCCTTATTATTTCGTCGAGCTTGTCGATGACAATGCTCTCACCCGCGCTGGGATTGTACAGGAGCTTCGCTTTCTTCACTCCAAACACCTCGCTTTATATATTTATAATACCACTTGAAAAGGAAATATGCTGAGTGGAAAAATCATGCCGCAAAGGTAATTTCCTCATCTTGGGAACATTAAAGTTTCACTTGGGACCAAAATAGTTTATAATGAAGTATCGCATTAAAGCCGGAGGTAACAATGAACAGCGCACTGATTCCCAATATGATGACCTTTCTTAACCTCACACTTGGGGTCATGTCCCTTATCAAGGGCGTGCAGGGCGACTATGCCACTGCAGGGCTATTCATACTTTCTGCCGGTATGGTGGACAGGTACGATGGCAGGATAGCGAGGGCGCTTGGCGCCGAATCGCCCCTTGGCAAGGAGCTTGACTCCCTCTCTGACATGGTATCCTTCGGGGTGGCACCAGCAATACTTGCCTACTTCATGTTCAATCTGCATGAGCTTGGACTGATGGGTCTTCTGCCGGTTATCCTGTTTCCCATAGCGGGAGCATACAGGCTGGCAAGGTTCAATTCCTGTGATTTTGACGGAGTATTTACCGGAATCCCAATAACACTTGCAGGCTGCCTGCTGGCAATGCTGGCACTGCTTCTTCGAAACAATGTGGAGCTTCGGAGCCTTGTAGTAATAATGATGATCGCTCTTGCTTATCTTGAGGTAAGCACCATAAAATTCAAGAAGTTCTGACTTAAGGACAGGTATGACAGCCTGTCCTTTGTTATTTCTCACCGAAAATCCTCTTTGCAAGGATTTTTCCTGCAGCAGTTCCAGCAAGGCCTCCGATTCCAGTCTCCCTGAGAGATTCAGGCATTGCCCTCCCTATTGAGTACATTGCCTCTACGGTGTCATCGAATGGAATCCTTGATTCTACACCTGCCAGCACCATATCGGCTGCACCTATGGCCGAAAGAACGCCCTGTGCGTTCCTTTTTGCGCATGGGACTTCAACGAGACCGGCTATCGGGTCGCAGACAAGGCCAAGCGTATTCTTGAACACAATAGCTCCAGCGTCAAGGCACATCCCCGGCGTTCCACCCATCATCTGTACTATGGCGCATGCAGCCATTGCTGCGGCTGAGCCGCATTCCGCCTGGCAGCCTCCTTCGGCTCCGGAGATGGTGGCATTCTGGGCTATGACAGCTCCCACCGCACCCGCAGCGAAGAGACCGAGTATGATGTCCTTCTCGCCTATCCCATGCTCTTCCTTCATGGTCATGACCGCAGCAGGCAGTATTCCGCAGGCTCCGGCTGTAGGGCAAGCCACAATCTTACCCATCGATGCGTTGACCTCTGAGCAGGCAAGAGCATAGGCCATGGCACGTGTGGTGACGCTGCCTCCGACGCTTCTTCCCTCCTTAAGGTATTTGCCCATTTTGTATGCATCGCCGCCTATGAGGCCTGAAACGGATATTACCTTTTCAGATACTCCCTTTGATGTTGAGCTCTCCATTACCTTAAGGGCTTCCTTCATCCTGTTCCAGATTTCTTCATAAGAAATCCCTGTCTCCTCTGATTCCTGCCTGATTGCAAACTCTCCAATTGTTATGCCCTGCTTTTCGCATGCGCCTATAAGCTCACTTCCACTTGAAATGTTCAAAGTGCACCTCCTTTAAGTCGTCACCGGATAGCTGAGTGAATCTGAAGCTACCGGCAGGAACCTTATTCCGCCAACCCCGGAGACATCCTTCAGCTTTTCCAGAGTTCCCTCAGGTATGTTTTCGTCAGTCTCAAAGATCATTGTTGCGCTCTTGCCCCTCTGTGACCTGAATACGGACATGAATGCAATGTTGATGCTGGCCTCGTATAAAAGCCTTGTCACATGGGCAACAACTCCCGGGGAATCGGTATGGGTTATAAGGAGGGTGGGATAGTTTCCAGTGAACTGCACATCCTCATCCCCTATCCTTGTTATAAGGACAGCTCCGCCTCCAATGGACGAGCCTGTCACAGAAATGATTTCTCCATCTGCAAGCGTCATATCGATCCTCACCGTGTTTGGGTGGACATCGCCAAGGCTTCCCTCCCTGAAGGATATCGATATGCCAGCCTCTTTTGCCAGGTCCATGGAGTCCCTCAGCCTGTCATCATCAGGCAGCATGCCCAGGATTCCTGCCACAAGCGCTCTGTCAGTGCCATGGCCGCGGTAGGTCTTCGAAAACGAGCCATGCAGGATGAAGTCTGCCTTCACGATTTCGCTGCCTGCAATAAGCCTCGCTATCCTTCCTATCCTTGCCGCTCCGGCTGTATGGGAGCTTGATGGTCCTATCATGACCGGACCGATAATGTCAAATATCCCGTACTTTTTCTGCATACTTCAACACCAGGCCTTTCTTCAGTATTCGTAGAAGCAGCTGCCTCCTATGAATTCCCTTAGTATGGAATTCTCGGGAACCATCTCATCCTTGATGTCCCTCACAAGCACCAGTATGGATGAGAGCCTCTTTGCCTCCTCGAAAAGAAGGCTCGACTTGTCTATTGCCCTCAGCTCCTTAAGACAATGCTTTTTAAGGACTGCAAGCTCGTACAGGATAGTGGAGTTGAACATGACGTCAGCCTCTTCCTGATACGGGTAGATGTGTTCCTTCTCGCCCCTTGCGACTGACGGGAATATTCCCAAGGTATCAGTTGCTGAATACCCTCTTGAGAGTATGTCACGCACCATCCTTCTAAGCTTCCTTACGTCTGTGGTGGCGATCCTGTTATGCCTGTCCATGTTCATGGCTGTAAGGGCGCTGATATACACCTTGAATTTGGCTTCTCTCGGTATTTCAGGGAAAAGCGCGGGATTCAGTCCATGAATCCCCTCTATCATAAGGACTCCCCTTTCGGGCAGCCTTGCAATATGTTCTGAGATTGTCCTCTTGCCTGTCTTGAAGTCAAAATGAGGAAGCGCGACTCCATGGCCATCAATCAGCTTCATCACATGCTCCTGGAACAGTTCTAGATCCAGTGCCCTGAGGCTTTCAAAGTCATAGGAGCCGTCCGGATTCTTCGGAGTATGCTCCCTGTCCACAAAGTAGTCATCCATCCCTATGGCCACTGGTATGAGCCCGTTCACCCTCAGCTGGATTCCCAGCCTTTTCGTGAAGGTGGTCTTTCCTGAAGAGCTTGGTCCTGCAATCATGACAATCCTTACATCCCGTCTTCCTGCAATCTCATCCGCGATGTATGCGATCTTCTTCTCGTGCAGGGCTTCGGTCACCCTCACCAGGTCGAAGGCCTCTCCTCCGATTATCTTTTCATTCAGGTATCCGATGCTGTCGACGCCAATGATTTCATCCCACTCCTGAGTCTCGCTGAATATCCCGAACAGCTTGTCCTGGGGTTTGAAAATCCCGATTGAAAGTGGATCGTACACAGGCGGATAAGTAAGGACAAAGCCTCCCTTATACGGTTCAAGTCCGAAAAGGTTAATAAGTCCTGTATTTATAGCCATCTTTCCGTAAAAATAGTCGTAGTGGCCAAGAAGCCTGTATAGTGTAATTGATTCAAGCCCTGATTCCTTCAGCAGGTCTATCCTGTCCTCCATGTGTTCCTTCCTGAATATTTCAAATGCCTCTTCCCGTGACAGCTTCACCTTTTCAAGAGGATGGCTGCCTTCAATTATCTTCAGCATTTCATCATGGAGGCTTTTGATGAAATCTCTGGAAAGCTCATGTCCCGGCATCCTGCAGTATAGTCCTCTGCTTATGGAGTGCTCTATATAAAGCTGGCTTCCAGGGCTAAGTGTCTTCACAGCCACCACAAGGATGAATGAGAGCGTGCGCTCATACGCCTTGTTTCCATGGGAATCTGTGATGTATACGGGGAATACCTCCCCTTCCTTCCTGATTTCCTCGTCAAGTTCGAAATACTCGCCTGCCTGCCTTGCGAGCATCGGCTTCAGAGGTCCGCTGTCATCCTTGAGGAGGTCTCTGTATTTTATTCCTGTCTCGATACTTATGTCAGCATCCCTGTATCTCAGCTTAAGCATTCTACCGCCTCCAGTGCCCTTTCCTTAATTATAACCTAAAGTTAGCACTGGTTGGCTATCTGAAGCTTAAACTAAGGCCTTTGCAGAGCCTTTTTCATAAGGTTTGCATAAAGTTAACAAGTAGTTGACAGTCTGTTTCTTCAAAATAAACTCATAAACCTGTACAGTTGTTGTGGAAGTATCCTTAGGATTGGATTATAATGGTATTGTAATTGTCCCTACGGGTACAAAATTGTCCCATATGAAAGGTGGTCAACAAATGGCATTAGTAACAACCAAAGAAATGTTCAAAAAAGCTTATGAAGGTAAATATTCCATCGGTGCGTTCAACATCAATGACATGGAGATCATACAGGGCGTAGTGAATGCGTGCAAATCAAGGAATTCTGCTGTAATCCTCCAGGTTTCCACAGGAGCGCTGAAATATGCAGGTCCCGCTTATCTCATGAATATGGTGGATGCGGCTATAAAGGAAACAGGAATCGACATCGCAGTACATCTTGACCACGGCCCGGACCTTGAGACTGTGAAGCAGGTAATAGAAGCCGGATTCACATCTGTAATGTTCGACGGATCACACTATGATTTCGAAGAGAATGTAAGGCTTACAAAGGAAATTGTTGATTACGCGCATGCAAGAGGCGTAGTTGTTGAAGCAGAGCTTGGAGTGCTTGCAGGAGTAGAGGACGATGTCCACTCAGAAAAGCATGTATACACCCAGCCTGATGAGGCAGTTGACTTCGTTCAGAGAACAGGCTGCGACTCGCTTGCGATTGCCATAGGAACATCCCATGGCGCATTCAAGTTCGCTGGAACTCCTGAGCTTAAGTTCGATATCCTTGAGGAGATCGGAAACAGACTCCCAGGATACCCGATAGTACTCCACGGAGCATCAGCAGTAAGCCAGGAGCATGTTGCCACATGCAACGAGTTTGGCGGAGCGATAAAGGGAGCACAGGGAGTTCCTAAGGAAATGCTTAGAAGAGCCTCAGAGATGGCAGTGTGCAAGGTAAACATGGACACCGACATAAGGCTTGCAATGACAGCGGCACTAAGAAAGTTCCTCGCTGAGAACCCATCAGAGTTCGATCCGAGAAAGTACATGGGCGCAGCAAGAAAAGAGATCCAGAAGCTTGTCGAAGAAAAGATCGACGATGTTCTTGGTTCAGCAAACAGTATGGCATAAGAAACAGGCTCTTCCGAGGCTTAGGCCTCAGGAGAGCCTTCCTTTTTCCTATTCAATTCAAACCAATCCGCTTTTCATTTCACAATTCGCTTTGGAATATACCTCCACGATGATTATTTCCCATATGATGCAGACAGCCGGAAGCTTTCGCTTCCGGCTGTGCATTTTCTCTTTAGTTCTTCAAGTCATTCATCTTAAGTGTGCTTCACCTGGCAGTGGTTCTTTAGTTTCTCACGCCGCTCTTCATTAGTTCCGGGCTGCTCTGCCCTTCGTCCTTGGTATGTTCTAATCTATATTCGGGTGATTAGAAGGCTGTCTGTACCGGCAGCTGCAATTTCTCAAGGCTGTGCTTGAGTCTGAAGAACTCGTCCTCGAGAGCATTTATCTTCTTTTCGATAAGCTCCCTGGCGGTAGGCTTCACAGCTGCTCCAAGTTCGTGGGAAAGAGTAGTCAGTTCGTCACTGATGTTGACAAGTCTCCTAACAGCATCGTATCCGTTCACTTTCATCTCTCCTTTTTAGGTCAATACGCTAGTATTGAGCAGGTCAATACTTTGTATTGAGCAGTAAATGCATATGGCAATTGCCAAATACTTGTTTACATGTGAATCATAGGGCAACCTAAAGGGAAACACAAGTGGTCCATGAAAACTTTATGAAACTCGATAATGTATGCGTTTCAACGCTTTTGCATCGCAAAAGAAAAGGGTTGCAATTACCGGATGCGTTGCTGTCTTTGCTGTTTTCATAGCCTGATTTATAGAATCTTGTCAAACTTACCTGCATAATTTCTTCATGTATTGTATAATCAGGGTAACAAACGAGGGGTGGATCGCATGGAAATGGAAGTCAAGATCCTTGATATCGACATTGAGGATGTAAGGAAAAGGATGAAGGATGCCGGGGCTGAGCTTGTAAAGGATGAGGACCAGGAAAACATGATATTCGACTTTCCTGACGGAAGACTTTTGAAGGAAAGGGGCTATGCAAGGATACGGACCGTAAAGGATAGAAGAGACGGCAGCATTTTGCATACCATGACTACCAAGAGGATGCTTTCACAGGAGAAATACAAGGTCATGGAGGAGCACGAGGCTGTAATCTCCTCAGGCGAGGAAGGTGAAGGCATCTTCAGAGCCTTGGGTCTCGAGCTTTCACATGTCATAAGGAAATCCAGGGAGAGCTTCAGGTACAAGGACACTTTGGTCGAGATAGACATCAACGAGAAGGAATTCTTTCCTGTCCCCTACCTTGAGGTAGAAAGCGCTTCAGAAGATGAGCTTGAAGAAACTGTGAGACTTCTTGGCTATACGATGGCAGATGCAACCTCCAGGACAATGTACGAAATCATGAGGGATATGGGGCTTGTCAAGGGAGACGATTTCGGGTTTTAGGTTGACGGTAGACTAAGCTTAGACTATAATTTTAACGATAAGCTTTGAACGGGAGTATTAGCGAAATAACCCTTTAAAGAGAACCTCCGGATGGTGCGAGGAGGCAAAGGGAAAGCGTGAACTCGCCCGGGAGCACGGCCGAAGAAAACGGCCGCGGGTCGGACCGTTATATCCTAATGAGAGGGGTAGTTTTACCCAACTAGAGTGGTACCGCGGACATGTTCCGTCTCTTGACTGAGACGGGACTTTTTTATTTTTAGGAGGAATATCAATGGCAAACTATGGAAAGGCTACTGACATCAAGTGGCAAAGGACCTGGGAAGAATCAGGAAAGTTCAAGTTCGACATCAATGGAAAAGGTGAAAAGCTGTACGTGCTGGAGATGTTCTCCTATCCTTCAGGCAGCAATCTGCATGCAGGGCACTGGTTCAATTACGGACCTACCGACTCATGGGCGAGAATGAAGAGGATGCAGGGCTACAATGTATTCCAGCCTATGGGCTTCGACGCATTCGGACTACCTGCTGAGAACTTCGCCATAAAGACAGGCATACACCCAATGGATTCCACCCTGAAGAACATCGAGACAATGGAGAAGCAACTGAGGTCCATGGGCGCCATGTTCAGCTGGGACAACGAGGTCATAACTTGTCTTCCTGACTACTACAAGTGGAATCAGTTTCTGTTCCTCAAGCTCTATGAGAACGACCTTGCATACAGGAAGAACGCTCCTGTAAACTGGTGCCCGAGCTGCATGACGGTACTTGCCAACGAGCAGGTCCTTGACGGCGCATGCGAAAGGTGCGGAACACTTGTAACCAAGAAGGACCTGACACAGTGGTTCTTCAAGATTACCAAGTATGCGGATGAGCTCCTTGAAGACCTTGAAGGCCTGGATTGGCCGGAAAAGACCAAGGCAATGCAGAGGCACTGGATCGGAAGGTCGTACGGTTCAACTGTCAAGTTCAAGGTATTGGATTCAGACCTTGATTTTTCAGTCTTCACCACCAGGGTCGATACACTGTTCGGAGCAACTTATGTGACACTTGCGCCGGAGAACGACCTGGTGCTGAAGATAACTACTCCTTCTCAGCTTGCTGAAGTGGAAGCTTACATTGAGAATGCAAGAAGCCAGTCAGACATAGAAAGGCAATCACTGACCAGGGAGAAGACAGGAGTATTCACAGGCTCCTATGCAATAAATCCGATAAACGGCAGGTCAATTCCTATATGGATTGGAGACTATGTCCTTAACACATACGGTACCGGTGCTGTAATGGCGGTTCCTGCTCATGATGAGAGGGATTATGACTTCGCCATCAAGTACAACCTGGAAATTGAGAGGGTAATACTTGGCGGAGATGGTCTTCCATTCTGTGAGGATGGGGAGATGACCAATTCAGGCAGCTTCAACGGACTCGCTGGAGATGAGGCAAGGGACAAGGTCACTGATTACCTTGCATCGATTGGCATGGGAGAAAAGAAAGTAAACTACAGGCTTAGGGACTGGCTGGTCTCGAGGCAGAGATACTGGGGAACCCCGATTCCGATGGTTTACTGCGACAAGTGCGGAGTGGTTCCGGTTCCTGAGAAGGACCTGCCGGTAGAGCTTCCTTATGATGTTGAGTTCACACCGGATGGAAAGAGCCCGCTTGCAAAGAGCGAGAAGTTCATGAACACAACCTGCCCACACTGTGGCGGCCCCGCGCAGAGGGATCCTGACACACTCGATACCTTCGTCTGCTCATCCTGGTATTACCTGAGATATGTCGACAACAAGAACGGTAATGAGATGTTCAACAAGGAAATGATCAACAAGATGCTCCCTGTCGACAAGTATGTCGGAGGTCCTGAGCATGCGGTAATGCATCTCCTATACGCCAGGTTCATAACAAAGGCGCTTAGGGACATGGGATATCTTGACTTCAACGAGCCCTTCCAGTCACTTACCCATCAGGGGCTCATACTTGGAACCGACGGGCAGAAGATGTCCAAGTCGAAGGGTAACACAATAACCCCTGACCACTACATCGAGCAGTATGGCTCTGATGTGTTCAGGCTTTACCTGATGTTCGGCTTTGCATATTCAGAAGGCGGAGCATGGTCAGACGACGGAATAAAGTCGATAGCACGATATGTGGACAGGATAGAGAGGAACTTCCAGACAGCACTTGAACTGATGGGTTCGGCAACTAGGACTGAAATCGGCAAGAGAGAAAAGGAGCTTCAGTACTGGAGAGCGAATGCAATCAAGGGTGCAACCGAGGATGCTTCAAAGATGCAGTTCAATACCACGATTGCCAGGACCATGGAGCTTATGAACGCAATAGGCAAATATATCCAGGACGGAGATGTCAACAAGGAAGTCCTTATGGATGTGCTGAAGGACTATGCGAGGATAATTGCCCCATTTGCCCCGCACTTCTCTGAAGAGCTCTGGCAGATGCTTGGAATGGACTTCACAATATTCGATGAAGCATGGCCTGTATGGGACGAAGCAGCTCTCATCAAGGATGAAGTCGAGATTGCGATACAGGTAAACGGAAAGATAAGAGGAAGGATCATGGTTCCTTCAGACGCAAATGATGACACTATCAAGGAAATGTCCCTGGCTGCTGACTTCACAAAGTCAGCTACAGAAGGAAAGACCATCATGAAGGTCATCGTAGTCAAGGGAAGCCTTGTCAACATTGTTGTAAAATAGAAGGTTTTTTAAATGAAGAAGCGCCTTGCGGATTTTCGCAAGGCGCTTCTTCATTTATTCAGTATCTCAGCATGTCAACAGCATGGCCAAGGAGCATTACTGGATGTCTGTATATCATCATGGGTCCCACAGTCCGCATGACAAGCCTTATCCTCTGCCTGTACTCGTCCTTGTAGCAATGCACTGTACATTTTCCGCATATCTTCTTCTTCTCTCCGAACCTGCAGCTTTCAAGCCGCCTGACAGCGTAACGGAGAAGCTCAGAGCATTCGTCACAAAGAGCTTCATCTCCATGGTCTTCTTTTCTGCAGTACATATGGACCATAGTCTCCAGAGTCTTAAGTTCCCTTTTGATCCTGTCTCCCATAAAATTCACGCTCCTGCATCTATTTATTCTGCAACATGAAGTGTCTGATTCAAGGATACATTCATTTCTGCTTCTTTTCCAGAAGAAACCATCATAAGAGCCCTTACAAGAAGAAAATGGCAGAGAATCTGATTCTCCGCCATTTTTGTCATACGGCCTTTCCGGCCAATTCATCACTGCCTGCATTCATGATATCCATCCTGCTCAGATTAAGTACCCTCTGGTTTGATGACCCAACAAAAGGTATCGCCAGGGTCCGCCTTGAGAGAATGAACCTTCCGTCAACCAGGGTGTCAACAAGGAACAGAAGCTTCTTCTGCTCCTCAGTCCCCTTTTCCAGCAGCTCCTCGATGGTGAATCCTGTGTAGCACCAGACTCCAAGCCCTTTTCCCTTTAGCCTCAGAGCTATGTCGATGAACGGCTCAGGCTGAGCAAATGGATCTCCTCCGGAAAAGGTTACACCGGACAGCAATGGATTTTCCAGGATTTCATCCACAATGCGGGAAGTTTCGTCCACAGTTCCACCGTTAAAGCTGTGGGTTTCAGGATTGTGGCATCCCGGGCAATTGTGAGTACACCCCTGTGAGAATATTACATATCTAAGTCCAGGTCCGTCCACTATGCTTTCGGGCTCAATTCCTGCTATCTTTATTTCCATGCTATGAGTGCCTCACTCTGTCGCGTACCTCTGCCTGCTTCGCATCATTGAACCTGTCAAGTGTCCCTACAAGGTAGCCGGTTATCCTTCTTATCCTCTCGAAGGGAACTTCACACTCCTGCCTTCCGCAGCTTGGGCAGGTGTCCTCGATGACACCTGAAAATCCGCATATGGGGTCTCTGTCCAGAGGATGGTTAATGCTTCCGTATCCAACTCCTGCTTCCTTCATGGCCTTGATCAGCTTTTCAAACGCTTCAAGGTTGGATGAAGGATTTCCGTTCAGCTCTATGTAGGTTATGTGACCGGCATTGGTAAGCTCATGGTATGGGGCCTCCAGCCTTATCTTGCTGTATGCGCTTGTCTTGTAGCCTACAGGTACATGGAATGAGTTGGTGTAGTATTCCTTGTCAGTTACGCCTGCAAGCTCTCCGAACTCCTTCCTGTCGATTCTGGTGAATCTTCCAGAGAGTCCTTCAGCCGGAGTAGCTATAAGGGTGTAATTCAACTTCTCCTTCTGGCTTCTTTCATCAAGGTACTTCCTTATTCTGCCGATTATCTCGAGTCCGAGCTTCTTTGACTCCTCATCTTCTGCATGGTGCTTTCCGGTCAATGCTGTCAGGCATTCTGCAAGTCCTATGAAGCCGATGCTTAAGGTTCCGTTCTTTATCGCTTCCCTTAGCTCATCGTTCCAGTCAAGTCCCCTGGCATTTTTCCAGACACCCTGACCCATGAGGAACGGAAAATTCTTAACTCTCTTCATGGCCTGTACCTCGAACCTCTCGAGAAGCTGAGCACATACAAGCTCAAGTCTTTCATCGAGCTCCTTGTAGAAGCCTTCAAGGTCCATCTCTGACCTTTCCTTTAGCGCAATGCCATGCTTTATTCCGATCCTTGGCAGGTTGATGGTTGTGAATGAGAGGTTTCCTCTTCCCAGGACCTGCTCCTCACCGTTGACGTTTCCGATTACCCTTGTTCTGCAGCCCATATATGCCGCTTCAGTCTCAGGCCTTCCTTCAACGTAATACTTCAGGTTATATGGAGCATCAAGGAAGCTGAAATTAGGGAATAGCCTCTTTGACGATACCCTCATGGCAAGGTGGAACAGGTCATAGTTCCTGTCGCCTTCATTGAGGTTTATACCTTCCTTGACCTTGAATATCAGTATTGGGAATATTGGTGTCTCTCCGTTTCCAAGTCCTGCTTCCTGGGCCAGGAGAAGGTTCTTTGTGACCATCCTTCCCTCTTCTGATGTGTCAGTCCCGAAGTTTACGCTTGAAAATGGAACCTGGGCCCCTGCCCTTGAGTGCATGGTGTTCAGGTTGTGTATGAAGGCCTCCATAGACTGGAAGGTCTTCCTGTCGGTTTCTGTGAGAGCTTCCTCGAATGCGAAGCCTACAGCACCTTTTGCACCTTCATCAGATAATCCGAACCTTCCGGATATAGCCTTCATCAGTGAAGCTTTCTCTGTATCTCCGTCCTTCATCCTTCCTGAACTACTAGCATCGATCAGCTCCAGGAGCTCATCTTTTTCAGCTTTTATGCCCATTACGGACAATGCCTTTCTAAGGTTGTCTGCATACAGCTTCCTGAAGGTCTTCGCAACACCCTTTGCAAGATTATAGTCGAAGGTTGGAATTGACTGACCTCCGTGCTGGTCGTTCTGGTTTGACTGGATTGCTATTGCGGCAAGGGCTGCATAGCTGGTTATGTCCTGGGGCTCCCTTAGGAATCCGTGGCCTGTGGAGAAGCCTCCCTTGAACAGCTCATCAAGGTCTATCTGGCAGCATGTCAGTGTACCCATGTTCAGGAAGTCCATGTCATGTATGTGTATCTCGCCCTTGTCATGCGCTGACGCATGGGCTGAGGAAATGACGAAATCCCTGCAGAATTCCTTTGATACTATGCTTCCATACTGCAGCATGGTTCCCATAGCTGTATTTCCGTTGATGTTGGCATTCTCCCTCTTCAGGTCTGATTCCTTTGCATCAAGGAATGTGACATCCTCTATGCTCTTCATGAGCCTTGTCTTTGAATTCCTTATCCTGCTTCTTTCAGCCCTGTAAAGTATGTATGCTTCGGAGGTCCTTGCATGTCCGCCTTCAATCAGCACCTTTACTACGGAATCCTGAATGTCCTCAACCGTAGGGGTGCTCCCGTGAAACTTCTTGTGGACTAGCTTCTCAACGTCCCCTGTTATCTTTTCAGCCATCCCGTAATCGGGAGTCTCGTTTAGCCTGTCCGCCACGTCCTTGGCAGCGAGGAATATTGCGCGCGTTATCTTTTCGGAATTGTATGGTATTATTCTGCCGTCCCTTTTCCTGACCTCCGTGATCATATGTCAGCCCCTTTACTACATCTTGTGTCATCTATTTTCATTCTATCTATATATTGTGGTCTCTACAATGATACAGCACAAAAAAAAGTAGGTCAATATTCGTAATTTCCTATAGATGCGAAATAATCCTGAAAAAACGAAAGAACGGGCTTTTCCTAGTCCGTTCTCAATATTCCTTGCCTTGACAGCAGCCTATATTCCTTCACCGTATATGCTTCCGGATTCGTTCTTCAGATAGTCCAGAACCCTAAGCTCCAGGTAGCACACTTCACCCATTGACTCGAACATGACATCCTTAAGCTCGTTCCTTATATATGTAACAAGCGGTCTTACCTCAGCCGTATCGAGTATCCTGAGTACCCCGATGTCATTTCGCCTCAGGAAAAGGCAGAATCTCTTCAATATGTACCTTGTGAGGTCCAGTGAAATATCGACTGTCCACTCATATATGACCATCCTCTTCTCGTTGAGCTTTACCCTGATTGACCCTTCCCCTGTGATGAAGGAAACGAATAGATTCCCGTCCTCATGCACTTCAATCAGCGATTTCCCTACTTCCTTGCGCAGATTGAGGTTAATGGGCGAAAATATTACCCTTATCAGCTCTTCCTTGGCTCCGAAATGCACACCCTTATTATCCATATTTTCCTCACTGTGTTCACAAAATGTTTTCAAATTTTAATTGATAATCACTTTCAATTGTATCCAATCCATGCTATTATAATTACAGACACACTACACATGCAAATGCTTTGAACCCTAAGAAGTATTTCATATTTCCCCCTTTTATGCGATTGTGTTTACCAGTGGAGGCCGATTTTCCCCGAATCGGCCTTCATCTTTTTTGGGGGTTTCTCAAGTACATTCTACCACATCATAAAGATAGCTTACATGGAAAAATAGCCGGAATCCCCTCATCAAAATTTAGACCAGCAAAGTTTTCTCTTAAGGAAAAAATAATTTGAAAGCACAGCGAAGCTGTTATATAATATATCCAGAATGTTGATTAAATTACTAGGATTTAAAAAAAGGAGTTGTCATATAGATGGAAACGGTAAAAACCGGCATCATCGAGATGAGCGAGGAGTCATATAGCGAATTCTTCGATCTGCTCGAGATCAATGAGATAGAGCCAAAAGTCGTCAGGATCGCCCTTGCAGGATACGGATGCAGCGGACCGAGCTTCGGACTTATGATGGATGAACAAGGTGCAGGTGACGTGGTGCAGGTTTACAAAGACATCACCTTCATTGTTGCAAAAGAGCTCTATGAAGAGTATGATGGCTTTAAAGTGCTTTCAGACGACGAGAATTACGGCGGCGGGATGTCACTGAGACCAAGAAATACAGACACAGCATCAGGTTGCTCAACATGTGCATCCGGATGTGCAGTTTAGGAGGAAAATCAATGGAAACAACAAAAAAGGAAGTACTCACACTCAGTGAAGGCGCATACACCGAATTCAAATCATTCCTTGCGTCAAACAACGTTACCGACAACAACATCAGGATAAGCCTCGCAGGCTACGCATGCAGCGGACCAAGGTTCGGACTCATGGTGGATGCACCCGGAGCTGAAGACCTGGTTGCAACAGTTAATGACATCAACTTCATAGTTGAGAAGAACCTTTACGAGGAATTCGAAGGATTCCAGATACTGTCAAGCGAAGAGAACTTCGGACAGGGCATGGTCCTAAGACCTAACAAGGTAGATGACAGCGCAGGCGGATGTTCATCCTGCTCAGGCTGCTAATAAGAAAAACTCATGCTCCATTCACAGATGTGAATGGAGCATTTTTCATTTCATCCTTCAGCTTTCCAAAAAATCCCTTCAATTCTTCCTGATTATCTCATTTCCTGGCACTGTCGATCCTCATCAGGTATTCCCTTACCGAGTCTACAACGGAAAGTACACTTTCATCTCCAGTGTAGCTTGCAAAAAGCACCAGATCATCTTTTGAGGCGAACACGTAGCAGCCATTCCATCTTTCCTCTGTAGCTAGATAATCAAGCCACACATCGTCAGATATCAATAAATTCCCTTTGCTGAGCCTTGATTCCCAGCCTCTTGTTACCATTCTTGAATGATCAGGGATCTTCAGGTCATAGAAGTATACAAAAAGAGAAGGCTCGTATCCATCAGAAGACATCCATATCTCTGAACCATTGTACATCCTGTCTGTCAGCACTGATCCGGGTTCATGGTAGTACGGCATTTTTTCTGATACAAGGTCTTTTCTTGTATCTATGTCAGGAAGCCTAAGTATATCAGAAGAGGCTGCATATGCAGGCATTATCCTCTGGTCGCTAACTATGATCTCACCGATGTCAGCGAATACGCACCATGCAACGCCTGCAGCAAGAATCGCAATCGATGCTATCCTCCTTGAAAGTGCTTTTCTCCATTCTACATTCTGGAGGATCTCATTTCTAAGATACCTGCTCAACTCATTTGTTCCCCTGTACTCCTCGAAAGCCCTGAAAGATGATATTGCAAGGAGCGCCAGGCTTATTCTACTTGTGATCCCCCTGTCAAGCATGGAAAGATAGAAGTCCTCGTCAGTCTTTATGAGAAATACAATCGCGGCGATGCCCAATACAATCAAAATGAATGAAAGTATCAGACCTCTGTTCATCTTTCTCCCAAGCCTATCTATGGATATCGCCCTGTCATACGGGTCCGTATGGAGGGGTCTTGCACCTCCTCTCCCTTCAGTCCTGAAGAGATGGACATCTCTCCTGTAGCCTACATGCTCCCAGCCGCAGTCAGAGAACACCTGGAGCTCGTCCTTTCCCGGATCCTTCGCCATGATGTCCATTGAATATCTGAAGTCCTTTGGCTCACCCTTGTCGAAGGCGGCATAATAGTATCCGAAATCCCTGACATGCAGGCCGTCCATCGACATGTCTCTGAACCAGGTCTCAAGCATTCCTGTCCTGTACATTCCTGATGGCATCAGCTTTCTTTTTATGGTGCCCATCCCCTGCCTCCTTCAACTGCCATGAAATCCCTGTGCATCATTGCTATCCTCTCATGCTCGGCCTGCAGAGCATGCCTTCCGTCAAGTGTCAGCTGGTAGGTCTTTCTCCTGTTATCTTCCTTAACCATGGAAATCAGCTTATCCTTCTCAAGCCTTGCGAGAACCCCGTACAATGTTCCCGGACCCATCAGGACCCTTCCTCCGGATACCTCCTCTATGGCCTCCATGAGCCTGTATCCATGGGATGGGTTGATTAAGGCAAGCAGTACATAGAACATGGCCTCTGTCATCGGGCCGCCCTGATATGGCATTTTTTCACCCCCAGCATTATTATGTGTCGCGATATTATGCGTCACGATATACCGTATGACATAATAGTAGAATACTGCATGGGTAATGTCAACAGCAAAAGAGATGCTGCAGCTGTAAAAATTACAGCCGCAGCATCCCTTAAAGTTCAAATACCAATTCTGATATGTCTTAAGTTATCAGATAGGTATATTGACCTTCTTGTTATCCTTATTTCTTCCTCTGATCATCCTCAAGAGCTGAAAGCCCCAGGGCTATGGCGCCCTTTATCCCGGCATCGTTCCCAAGCTCAGGGTATACAATGTATGAGTCGAGGTCCTCAAGCTCAGGAGTCCTTAAATAGCCTCCAAGAAGCTCCCGAACGTATCGTCTCACCATTCCGAGGACATGTCCCCTGTGCATTACGCCTCCGCCTACAACTATCCTCTTGGGTGAAAGGATGAGGATGTAGTTTACGAGGGCCTGAGCAACATAGTATGCTAGAATGTCGAACACCTTGTGGTCATCAGGTATGTCCCTGCCCTTCATGCCTGTCCTTGCCTCAAGTGCAGGACCAGCCGCAAGGCCTTCGAAGCAGTCGCCGTGGAACGGGCAGACCCCCTTGAAGTCATCATCCTTATGCTTTCTAAGTATGATGTGTCCCATCTCCGGATGAAGCATGCCGTGGATCAGCTTCCAGGATTCCATGGCACCTGCGCCAATTCCTGTTCCGATCGTCATATACAGGCAGGAGTCAAGCCCTCTGCAAGACCCGAAAAATGCTTCTCCCAGGGCTGCGCCGTTGACATCTGTATCAAAGCCTATTGGTGCATCTATATAGGTTTTCAGTTCATCGATCAGATTGTAGTTCTGCCACTTCACCTTTGGGGTGGAGGTTATGGATCCGTAGGTAGGTGAATCCTTGTCAAGGTCGATAGGACCGAAGGATCCCACGCCCATGGCATCAAGGTTTTCACCTATGAAGAATTCCTTTACCTTTGCCATGGTCTTTTCAGGTTCTTCAGTAGGTACTTCCTGTCTTCTTTCGATTTCGCCCTTCTCGTCGCCGATAGCAAGGACAAACTTGGTTCCGCCAGCTTCAATTGCTCCTATCCTCATGATTACCTCCTGAATTTCATTTTCTTTAAGTCTATTCTATCTTGCCCACTCATGCAACAGTGTCCTCATTACCTGAAGTCCGTAGGTCCTGTCTACCTCCTCCCTGTCTTCCTTTAGGATGAACACATCACCTCTGGGATCCTTCAGTGATATGGAGCTGCCCAGGACCACCCACAGGGTCCTGAAGTGCACAGGTGAGATTGTAAGATGTTCCTCGCCTTCACCGTCAGTGAAGTAGACAAGGAACGTGGACCTCAGATTCTTCTCCTTGATGTATTCGAATACCGGTGAGAACCTGGTGCCTCCGCGCCTGTCAAGGAGCGGCCTTATGTCCTTGATGCTCCTTATCATGTAGTCTCTCCTGACCTCATTGTCGCATTCAAGGACCCGTATCGGCGCATCGTGCTGCCTGGTAAGCATCAGCATCTCCGTAAGGAAGCCGTTCATATCCTTGTCTGTTATGCTGCCTGAAATGTCCAGTGCAACTGTTATGTCAGGAGCGAAGTCCCTTAGCTCTCCCTTAAGGTCCAGCCTGTCAGGCTGTCTCCTGTCAAGCCTCGCAACAGTTTTCCTCCTGCCCTTGGGAACTGTACGGAGGGCTCGCCTTACGCTGCTCTGCCAGTTGATCCTTCCCTTTCCTCCCGTCTCCAGGATCTTCAGGATCTCCCCCGGCACACCCTTGTCCCCTGCATGGGAAAGTATAGCCTTTATGGTCTCCCTTGACCTGTCCTCGTCCTCTGTTTCAGACTCAGCCCACCTGTCATGTGCAGTTTCGATGTCGATACCGTTCTCCTTCTTCATGTCCAGGTCTTTCCTGTCCATCTTCATCATGGCCTCATGAATTGATTCAACATAGAACTCCAGTGTCTCATTTGTCCTTAGGTTCAGGTTGAACCTCACATTGACAGAATTTATCCTTTCAGCAAAATGCGGAAGGTTCGTGATGTACTGGTTCACCGAAATATCCATCCCAAGGCTTATTGCAAGCTTCTGGTACTTGTTCTTGAGGACCTTCTCCCGTGAGTGGTGCTTGAGTATGATATGGTATATCTCATGCTTTATCATTGCCCTTGCCTCAAGCTCCTCAAGAAATAGGAAGCTAAGCGGATTGAACATGAACACGACACTGCCCTTCCTCATGACGCTTGCAGTCGGATAGGTCAGGGTGAAATCAATCTCCCTTATCGTCCTTGAAAGGAAAAGGGCATAGTAGTCCTCACCGCTCGTTACCATCCTGAAGGAGAGCTCGTCCAGATACCTTAGGAAATCCCTGCTGAATCCCTTCCTCAGGCTTCCGGATTCTGTAAAAGCCACTGCATCGGAAAGAAGCTCCCTTCTCCTTGCCGATATGGCATCTCTGTCCCTTAAGTCCTTGTGGAAATTAAGATCTGCCATAGCACTGGAAGAAGCCTTCTATGAAGGTATCTGAATTGAGGAGAAGAGGATATACGTCACCGTAGTCAGCCCTTATCTCCTTCATGACTGAGATCCTCAGGTCCTTTGGCATAAGGTTCAGGACCTCTGAGTATCTGTCAGCAAAGATCGGTTCCATATGGTCCCTCAGGTACAGGATCATGTTCTTAGCAAGGATATAGAGCCTTGAATGGCTTGCCTGGGAGATTTCATCCTTCACGAACTGACTGAGAACTTCCATCGAGAACAGGTCATCAGGTGAGACCAATGGATTCCTATTGTCCTCAATGAACGCCATAAAATCCTGTGCAACCTTCATCCCGACGTTTCCCTTTACCACGTTGTATAGGGTCTTCTGGTCTATGTCACGCATCTCGGCAACCTTAAGTGCCTGTGAAACCCTTTCCCAGCTTCTTGGTGTGGACCTGATGAATTCATCCTGAGGCTTGTAGTTCAGGTATTCACGGAATTGAGATATGAACTGAATTACCAGATCGTGGATTTCTCCATCCTCCATACCCCATCTGATCCATTCCTTTGGATCACTATCCATGTTGAACCAGACGAACCTGTCTTCCTGGGCTGGGTCCATGTCGACCACCTGGTAGTCTGTCTCGGAGAAATCCTCCATCCTGTTAGATGGATTCATTGCAGCTGCTACAACTACGCGTTCAGAAAGCCTGTATCCGTTGATTTCCCTGTTAAGTATCAGGTTCATCAGCTCCTGCTGCACAGAGTGGTCGCACCTGTTGATCTCGTCTATGAAAAGAAGAACAGAGCCTTCGCTCTTTTCAAGATATTCGTCGATTTCAGTCAGCTTATGATGTGTGGCGTATCTGGTCCTTCCTCCCACTACAGTCGGAAGTCCTCCGATCTCGCCTTCCTTCAGAAGATTCGCGTCTATGTTTACGAGATAAAGTCCCTTTTCCTGGGCGTATTCCCTGATCAGCGAGGTCTTTCCTATTCCGCTCTCTCCTATGATAAGCGGCACAGCTCCTGACAGGACCGCAAGGTCCAGAGCCTCAAGTGTCTCCTTGTAGTTCATTACCTTGCCTCCTATCTCGACAGCACGTAGTCGATAAGCTTCATCTTAGCAGCCTTCGACCCATACTCGTTTATGAAATCAACCTTGTTCATGTCAAGCACCTGCAGTTCCATGAAATCCCTGATATACCTTTCAGTGACATCATCCCTTGAAAACACACCTGTGAGTACTTCCAGAAGGAAATCCATGTCCAGGCTGTCATAAAGGTACTTGGCTATCCTGATGTTCAGCCTTAGATACTCCCTGAGCTCCTCATCGTCATAGCCCTTGATGTAGGTTATGGCCTGCTCGCTTGCCTTCAGCGCTTCCTTCCTTGCCTCCAGGCAGGGCTCCTTGATGAATTTCAGCGCGCTCCAGTAGTTCTTTACTGCAGCCACCTGCACCTCGCACTCGGGGTCCTGTATGTACTGTATGGCATCGTAATCCCTTTTGACAGCTGCAAGCTTTAGCATCAGGTCAGGCTTCCTGATATACTGTATGGCCCAGCCCTTGTTAGTAACAGCAGCCATCATGACCTCATACGACGGGTCCTTGATGTACTTAAGGCTGTTCCAGCCTGCCTTTACTGCCAGCAGCCTGATCTCCTCAGGAGCATCCTTTATGTGCCTGATCGAGCCTGGCGTCTTTCTCACGGCCTCCCTCATGGTTTCGATGCCCGGATCCTGTATATGCCTTATCTCATTGCCGTTTTTCCTTACCTTTTCTATATCATCCAGCTCGTTTCTCATAACCTGCTCCTCATTTACCTGATCTTTTTCATCTGCTCAGCTTACATTATATCAATTAATTGGATACAACTGAAGCGAGGCCGTGAAAAAACGGCATCTCTGCCGTAGTTTCTCTTAGCCTTCAGCAGACAGCTACTGTCTGTGCTTGTCAAGCTCTCTCTTCACATTCTCCTGAAGGTAGTTAAGCTCTGTAACTCCACCATACTCAATAAGCTTGTTCAGAGACACCTGGAACCTTGCGGCCTCCTGCGACCTTCCCATGGACATGAGAGACAGTATGTCGCTCATTATGCTTGATATCATGGCTGACTTCACCTCGAAAAGCTTCTGCGCATCCTTTATCTCATCCTTGATGTCCATCATTACCTGGTCCAGCTGGTAAGAGGATTCAGCAGCAGTCTTCAGTTTGCCCCTGATGTGTTCCGGTATGTGGGCCTTGTACTTGTAGTTGAGTGAATGCTCGGTGACTGCCCAGAAATTCATTGCAAGTGTCCTGATCTGGATTTCCGCTATGATTTCCGTGACACCTCCCGCCATGTTTACGGGATACTTTATCACGACATGGTAGCTCCTGTAGCCTGAGGGCTTCACATTGCTGATATAGTCCTTTTCGTACATGATCTGCATGTCGCTGCGCTTTCTTATTATGTTTACGACAGTTTCTATGTCATCGACGAACTGGCACATTATCCTTATGCCTGCTATGTCTTCCAGCTCAAACCTCAGCCTGTCGTGGGGGATGTTGAATTTGTTCGCCTTTTCAAGCATGGAGGATATCTCCTTCACCCTACCTGTGATGAACTCGATGGGGGAATACTCGTTCCTCCTCCTGTATTCTGTCCTGATGAACCTGAGCTTGACCTTAAGCTCTTCAACAGCCTGGTCGTATGGTATCAAAAAGGTCTTCCAATCCGTTCCGGACATACCAATCACCTCTTTACTCCCTAACTATAGCACTTACTCTGTCAATTATAGCAAACTTTGACATTTGTTTTAATACCCTTAAAAAAAAGACCCTCCAGGTACCGGAGGGAATCCTCAGATACCGGAGAGTCTTTGCTTTAGCTATATGAACAGTGTGGCGTTGGAATCCTCGGATTCGGAGAGCATGTAGCCTACTCCTCCGAGCTTTATTCCGTCGATGAGCTCCTCTTCCTTAAGTCCGAGAAGGTCCATGCTCATCTGGCATGCGACAACCTCAACTCCGCTGTCTATGGCAGACTTGATGAGGTCCTCAAGGGAGTGGACGTTCTTGTCCTCCATTATCTTCCTGATCATCATCGGTCCGAGTCCGCCCATGTGCATCTTCGAAAGTCCCAGCTTCTTTGAGCCCTTAGGCATCATCATTCCGAATGCGTTCTCGATAAATGTCTTCTTTACTGGTCCGCTGTTTTCCTTCCTGAGGATGTTTATTCCCCAGAATGTGAAGAACATGGTTACCTTCTTGCCCATGGAGGCTGCTCCATTGGCTATGATGAATGCTGCTATCGCCTTGTCCAGGTCTCCTGAGAAGATTATCATGGTCTTGTTGTCCTTGACCGGCTGCATTGCTGCATAGGATCCTGAGCAGCCTATCTCAGTTTCGCTGTCATCATCGTAAAGACCCTTCCTGATGCTGGCCTTGATGAGTCCCTTGTCCTTCTTAACTGAAATCAGCTCGTTTCCGGTCCTCTTGGCCCATGCCTTGATATCCTCATAGAAGCCCATGTCTGAAGCTGTGATGTCCAGTCTGTCACCTTTTTCCATGCTGTCTACAGATGACTTTACCCTCATGAGAGGTCCCGGACAGCAGAGTCCTGTGGCATCAAGCTCAACTGTCTTTGAAATCCTGTCTGGCTCCTCAGTAGCTGTGCCGGGGGCGCCGATCCCGGCTCCCTCAAAAGGGCCGGTCTTTCCTCCACCGACTCCGCCATCATTGCCGTCCTTCTTCGAAGGCTTGAACTTTGCGAAGTTAATGAGCTTGTATCCTCCGGAAAGGTTCTTTGTAGTGAATCCGTGCTGGTTCAATAGCCTGGAAGCGATGTAGCCTCTTAGTCCAACCTGGCAGTAGATCCATATGAGCTTGTCCTTAGGAAGCTCCGACATCCTTGCCCTAAGGCTGTTAAGAGAGATGTGGATCATGCCTTCGATGCTTCCGTTGTCAATTTCTATTTGATCCCTTACATCGAGAAGAATCATTGTAGCCGGGTCAAACTCAGCATTGAACTCATCAATTGTCCTGTTGTCAGCAAGTCCCTCAAGGGTATTCTGAGCTACAAATCCCATCATGTTGGCTGGGGACTTAGCTGAGAGGAATGGTGGTGCATATGCAAGCTCAAGCTCTGCAAGGTCATCAACTGTGGCCCCGAACTTTATTGCAGTTGCTATAACATCTATCAGCTTGTCTACTCCGTCATATCCGACAGCCTGCGCTCCAAGGACCTTGCCGTCCTCAGTGAATACAAGCTTGGCTGAAAGCTGGGTAGCTCCAGGATAGTAGGTAGCATGGCTGTTTGGATGTATGAATATGGCCCTTACAGGTATTCCAGCTCTCTTTGCATTTCTTTCGTTCATTCCGGTAGCTGCAGCAGTCATATCAAAAACCTTAAGTATTGATGTTCCCATTGATCCAAGATATGTCCTGTCGATTCCAGCTATGTTGTCAGCAATGATCCTTCCCTGCCTGTTGGCTGGTCCTGCGAGTGGAATGGCTGTCCTTCCCTTTGTCATGAAGTCAACTATCTCAGCGGCATCTCCAGCTGCATAGACATTCTCGAAGTTTGTCCTCATGTGGTCATCTGTAACAATATGTCCCCTTGGCCCTATAGTTATGCCAGAATCTTTCAGGAAGCCAGTCTCAGGCTTTACTCCGATTGCAGCAACCACGAAATCACCAGTCAGGACTGTTCCTGAAGCAAGCTTTACAGATATCTTGTTACCCTCTTCAATGAACTCGCTGACTCCGTCTCCAAGGTGAAGCTCTACTCCCCTTGACTCCATCTCAGCCTCGGCAATCATGGAAAGTTCTGAATCAAACGGTGCAAGTATATGAGGTACAGCCTCTACGAGGATTACATTAAGTCCTCTCTCGACCATGTTCTCAGCAGCCTCGACTCCTATGAAGCCTCCGCCGATTACTATTGCAGTAGCCTTTGTATTCTTGTCTACCACAGCCTTTATTGCATCTGTGTCAGGAATGTTCCTTAGTGAGTAGACCTTCTTCGAATCTATTCCCTTGATAGGAGGCTTCATCGGTGATGCGCCTGG
The DNA here is from genome assembly GCF_017873395.1 of Youngiibacter multivorans. Lineage (GTDB taxonomy): Bacteria > Bacillota > Clostridia > Clostridiales > Clostridiaceae > Youngiibacter > Youngiibacter multivorans. The sequence goes on from NZ_JAGGKC010000019.1 coordinate 69,511, forward strand.
TGAAAGTACAAGGTAGTCATAGGACTCCTCGTAGGTTCCCCTGTCCTTTGAGTTGACAGTCACAGTCTTTGCAACAGGGTCAACCTTCACGACCTCGCTGAATACCCTTACATCCAGCTCGAACCTGTCCTTCATTGCCTTTGGTGTCTGAAGCAGGAGCTTGCTCCTGTCCTTTATGACCTCTCCGATATGGTATGGAAGTCCGCAGTTTGCAAAGGATATGAACTCATCCTTCTCAAACATCACTATTTCCATGTTCTCATCGAGCCTTCTGAGCCTTGCCGCTACGGTTGCTCCACCTGCTACTCCACCTACGATTACTGTCTTCTTACTCATTTCTTCTCCTCCAGATCAAGTATTCTTATTATATCCTTGGCCGTCTCGCTTACGACCCTGTACGTTATTTCCGTGCCTTTTCTTTCGCCCTCTATGATCCCTGCTGCCTTAAGGCTTCTTATGTGCTGAGATATGGTCGACTGTGGTATGTCCAGACATTCCTGCATGAAGCTCACGTTGCACCCGTTCTCCCTTATAAGCCCTCTGGCGATGCAGAGCCTTACAGGATGTCCGAGAACCCGCATTATCTCGGCCGGTCTTTCCAGCTGATCAAGGTTGTTGTCCATATATCCCCTCTCCCTCAATTAATACATTCTAATATTACGTTTTTAAAATATATTTGTCAACAATTTAACGCGTAATTTTTTCACAAATTACACCCTACTTCTCGTACAAATATTCAACAACCGTCCCCATATTTTGACATATCGGCAGAACAGCCATCATGTATTAAGCTTTTTCACCGCCCGAGCCACGACAAACCTTGGGACTAGCTTTGACATCACCGGAATCGCCTTGTTGAATGGACCTGCAACTACAATGCTTTTCCCCTTCATCAACCCTTTGTAGCCTTCCTCGGCAACTGCGGCTGCCGACATCTTAAACCTGTTGGCTACATTGGTCCTTGACACCTTAGCCTTCCGCTGGAAGTCCGTTGTTGTCGGACCAGGGCAAAGGGCCGTTATAGTAACACCAGTGCCCTCCAGCTCATATGACAGAGCTTCGGACAAACTAAGCACGTATGCTTTGGATGCATAGTATGATGCCATGAGAGGTCCCGGTTGGAATGCTGCTGTCGAAGCTGTGTTAAGGACCATACCGTGTCCTTCCTGAACCATTCCTGGAAGCATTAGCCTTGTAAGCTCCGTAAGGGCAATTATGTTCAGATTAAGAAGGTCAGTCGTCAGAGAGAGGTCCAGCTCATGGAACAATCCATAGAATCCTATGCCGGCATTGTTAACAAGGTTCTCAATTTTTATCCCCAAACCTGACACTTCGTCAAAAACCTCCCTGGATGCCCCTGTTCTGGACAGGTCTTTGACAATCATAATTATGTCGATCCCATACTTTTTCTGTAGAATTCCTTTATGCTTTCTAGCTTTTCACGGCTTCTTGCAACCAGAACCAGGTCATTTCCATCCTTTGCGAAGAGTTTCATAAGCTCATAGCCTATTTAAGCTTGTCGCTCCGGTTATCATGGTATATCCCACTGCAATCCCTCCTAAATGAATCCATGTTCTATACCCATTATATTCCTCAATCCTTTCAGTATAAAGGAAACGTTTTCTTGCATGGCGAGAAATGCAGCCTAAATATAAAGGACCCCGCTCATGCGGGGTCCAGGATCCTGATAAAGCAGGACCTAATTATACTATTTAACTAAGGATTTTACCTTTTCAACAACATTTGCAACTGAGAAGCCGTACTTTTCAAGGACTACGCTCTCTGGTGCTGATGCTCCGAAGGTGCTTATTCCTATCATGACTCCCTCGTCTCCAATATATCTTTCCCATCCGAGTGGATTTGCCATCTCTACTCCAACCCTCTTCTTTACCTTAGGGTCGATGACTGAATCCCTGTATTCCCTGGACTGCTTCTCAAACCTGTCCCATGAAGGCATCGATACAACAGATACGTCTATTCCTTCTGAAAGGAGCGCCTGCTGAGCCTCGTATGCCAGTGGAACCTCTGAGCCAGTTGCAAGTATCAGAGCATCGGCTGTTTCCTTCTTTGCAGGGGATACAATATATGCTCCCTTTTCAACTCCTGCGATTGCAGTATCAGCTGTCGAAGGAAGAGTCTTCAGGTCCTGCCTTGTGAGTACAAGAACTGTCGGTTGGTCCTTTGATTCAAGGGCCAGCTTCCATGCTGCTATGGACTCGTTTCCGTCTGCAGGCCTTATGACTGACAGTCCGGGCATTGCCCTGAGAGATGGAAGGTGTTCTACAGGCTCATGTGTCGGTCCGTCTTCACCAACTGCTATTGAATCGTGGGTGAACACATATGTCACAGGAAGTCCCATGAGTGCTGACAGTCTCATTGCCGGTCTCACATAGTCAGCGAATACGAAGAATGTTCCTCCGTATACTTTAAGTCCACCATGGAGAGCAATACCGTTCATAGCTGCTCCCATCGCGAATTCCCTTACTCCGAACCAGATATTCTTTCCTTCATAGCTCTCTGCGGAGAAGTCTGCGACTCCCTTGACGTTAGTCTTGTTTGAGCCTGCAAGGTCAGCTGAACCTCCGAAGAAGCTTGGAACCTTCTTGGAGATATAGTTGATTATCTCTCCTGAGGAATTCCTTGTAGCTACCTTCTTGCCGGCTTCGTACATTGGGAACTCTTTCTCCCAGTTTTCCGGAAGCTTCCCTGCGATTGAGGCAGTCAGCTCTTCCGCGAGCTTCGGATAGTTTGCCCTGTACTGAGTGAACAGGTCGTTCCAGGCTTCATTCGCCTTTACGCCAACCGATTCAATATTGCTTGTGAATGTTTCGTAAGCTGTCTCTGGAACTTCGAACTCACCGTAGTTGTAGTTGAAGAATTCCTTGGTCTTTTTGACACCCTCTGCTCCCAGCGGTGATCCGTGGACCTTCGATGTTCCTGCATCTGGTGAGCCTATTCCTATTACGGACTTGATCTCTATGATCGTAGGCTTCTCTGTCTCTTCCTTGGCAAGTGTTATCGCATGCTCCACTCCCTCAAGGTCGTTAGCATCCTCAACTCTAAGATACTGCCAGCCATATGCCTCATATCTGCCCTTTATATTCTCGGAGAATGACTTGTTAAGTCTTCCATCAAGTGAAATGTCATTCGAATCATAAAGTATAACGAGCTTTCCAAGCTTCAGGTGACCTGCAAGGGATGAAGCTTCGCCTGATACACCCTCCATAAGGTCTCCGTCTCCGCAGAGTACATATGTGTGGTGGTTTACCACATTGAAGTTTTCCCTGTTGTACTTTGCTCCGAGGTGGCTTTCAGCCATTGCCATTCCTACAGCCATGGCGATTCCCTGTCCAAGTGGACCTGTAGTTGCTTCTACTCCGACAGTATGGCCGAACTCAGGATGACCTGGAGTCTTTGATCCCCACTGTCTGAAGTTCTTCACTTCCTCAAGAGAAAGGTCGTAGCCTGAAAGATGGAGAAGGCTGTAGAGCAGTGCCGAGCCATGTCCTGCTGAAAGAACGAACCTGTCCCTGTTGAACCATGTAGGATTCTTCGGATTGTGGTTCATGCTCCTTGTCCAAAGCACATACGCAAAAGGTGCAGCACCAAGCGGAAGGCCAGGATGTCCTGAGTTTGCCTTCTGAACGGCTTCGATGGACAGTGCCCTAACGGCATTGATTGAAAGCGTGTCTTTTTCGTTAAACATTTTCATCCTCCGTATCGATATTAGAAATTTTTTTCAGTAAACGAGTATAATCCACAACTATTATATCATAGCTTGGCAATTTTTTTCAGAAAAGTTCATATGAATTATGAAATGATTCAAGTGTATTCTGTAAGAAAAAGGACCCCTGCATATCAAAACAGAGGTCCTGTATATATGTCTATTCCTTTATCAATACCGGCCTGAAGCCGATATGGTCGCATGAAGTGAGGATATATTCCACACCCTTGCGAGTTCCCTCCATCACTCTCTTCAGTGCATTCCCGTGAAGATGTCCGTAGATGACCTTCTCCACGCAGTACTCCTCAAAGAGGTCTGTGAAGGCTGAATCCTGAAATGTTTCATTGGTCGGCGGGTAGTGTATCATTGCGATTATTCCATTGTCCGCCACCCTTTTCGCGGATTCCAGGGAAAGCCTCATCCTGATGAGCTCCCTTTCGAATATCTTCCTGTCGTTCTCCTCATCAAAGGTTGCACTTCCTGGTATCATCCAGCCTCTGGAACCGCATACAGCATAACCATCCCACAGGAAGCTGTTATTCTGTATGAAGTCTATGTCAGGATACATGCTGTTGAGCTTTGTTATGCCCTTCCACCAGTAATCGTGGTTTCCCTTGATGAGTATCTTCCTTCCGGGAAGGCCTGACAGATAGTCAAGGTCCTGCTTTCCGGAATCCATCCTCAGTGACCATGAAAGGTCGCCTGCCATAAGTACCGTATCGGAATCCCTTACAATTTCTCTCCAGTTGTCCTCTATCTTCTGCTGATGGTCTTTCCAGACATCAGAGAATACATCCATTGGCTTCTCGCCTGACAAGGAAAGGTGAAGGTCCGAGATTGCATACAGTGCCATTATCTGTTCAACAGGATCCTGTAGAAGTGCTTCTTGCCCTTCTTGACAAGCACGGAATCCTCCTCGAAATCGCTCAAGGCAAGCTTATGCATTGGATCCGCCACCTTCTGGTCCTTTATGGTCACTCCGCCCTGCGCAATGTTCCTTCTTCCCTCTGCCTTGGACGGGAAAACTCCACCCTTTACGAGGATGTCCAGGAGCGTTCCTTCAAGGTCTTCAGCGGTAATTTCTATGGTAGGGACATTGCTCATGTCTCCGCCCTTCTCAAACAATGCTTCTGCAGCACTCTTAGCCTTTTCAGCCTCATCCGCTCCATGCACGTTCTTGGTTATCTCGTAAGCGAGGACCTTCTTGTACTCGTTGATGTTGACTCCTTCTGCGCTTTCCATTGCATCGATGTCCTCTACAGGCACGAATGTAAGAAGCCTCAGGCACTTGAACACATCGGCGTCGTCAACGTTCCTCCAGTACTGGTAGAAGTCGTAGACCGAGGTCTTTTCAGCATCAAGCCAAAGAGCGCCATTCACTGTCTTGCCCATCTTCTGGCCCTGTGAGTTGGTCAGAAGAGCACATGTCATTGCATAAGCCGGCTTTCTTTCCTTCCTTCTGATAAGGTCAGCTCCTGCAAGCATGTTGGACCACTGGTCGTCACCGCCAAGCTGCATGGTGCAGCCATAGTTCTGGTTCAGGTACAGGAAGTCATACCCCTGCATCAGCATGTAGTTGAACTCCAGGAAGGAAAGACCCTTCTCAAGCCTCAGCTTTATGCTTTCTGCCCTTAGCATGTTGTTGACTGAAAAATGCACTCCTACATCCCTCAGGAAATCGACATAATTCAGGTTAAGCAGCCAGTCTGAATTGTTTGCAAGGATGGCCTTGTCATCGGAGAAATCTATGAACTTCTCCATCTGCTTCTTAATCGCAGCTGCATTATCTGCTATGGTTTCCTTAGTCATCATGGACCTCATGTCGGTCTTTCCCGAAGGATCTCCGATCATGGCGGTACCACCTCCAAGAAGTGCTATGGGCCTGTGTCCCGCCCTTTGCATATGAGCCATGAACATCAGGGCTATGAAATGCCCCACGTGAAGGCTGTCTGCAGTCGGGTCGAAGCCTATATAGAAAGTGACCCTGTCATTTTCCAAAAGGTCCCTTATCTCTTCCTCATGAGTCATCTGTTTAATGTAGCCTCTTCTCTGAAGCTCCTCGAAAACGCTCATCTTTATTCCTCCTAAGCAATCTTTATCCTTAATAGTATATCTGCAAAACCTGATTTTGTGAATAGCACCAGTAGTTTAAGAAAGTCAGGTGACCAGCCTCACGTGGCATTATAGGCAAAAAAAAGCCCCTTCGGGCTTTTTTATCAAAAAGGATCAGATGACCTTGAACTTTTCCAAATCACTTGTGCCGAGTTCACCCTCGTCATGCATTGTAATCATAAGGTTAACGTTATGCTTCTCAGAAAACTGCTGGAGCTTGTTGAATACCTTCTCTGTTGTCTCATCCTTCTTATCCAGCGTGTTGAAGAGACCGTCTACGAATATTGTCTCTACGTCATAGTTTGTGGAAATTATTCCTGATAGGAATCCGTATATCGCCTTGTAGTCCTTGAGTTCAAAATCTTCGGTGTTAATGAATCTGATGTGCCTGTCCAGTTCGTGGATCGCCCTGTTGTCATCGTCAATGTAGACTACTGTCCCCTTTGCCGACTTTACCTGTTCATTGGCAAGAGATACCATTCTTTTGCTCTTCCCCGAGCCTCTCTTGCCATAAATAACCTGTATCATGTCAACCACACCCCTTAAATATATTATAAGTTGTAAACCTTTAACCTTACTAACATTATATGATTATCAGAAAATTAAGTCAAACCAGAAGCCACTTTTTCAGAACTTTTTTGAGCACCTGATCAGTTCATCTTTTAATGAAACCAATTCTCAATTCAGCTGGATTTCTGATCAGGTAATCGTATTCCAAATCACTAGCAATTATTTCAATATGAGAACAAACTAAGCTATTGCTTGCCATATAGTCAGTAAAACCTGCAAATTTTGTAAAAAATCCTTAATTTGTACTTAAAAACAGCCAAAACAAATAATGTCATATTTTTCACGTTTTATCTTCACATGTTTTTCTCAATCTGATATAATAAAGGTGCCTGAAGAGGTAAAATATCACAAAGTACAGTTCATTTCCAGGAATTAATCCATAGACCTTAGCGTCAGATAATTCTAAGAAAAAACTGTTGCTAAGGAGGAAAAGAAAAATGGAAGACAAGAAGATCATCTGCAGAGACTGCAACCAGGAATTCGTATTCACAGTTGGTGAGCAGGAATTCTACAAGGAAAAGGGGTTCGAGAACGAGCCAGTAAGATGTCCTGACTGCAGAAGAGCAAGAAAGAACCAGAAGTTCGACGGCAGAAGGTAGTAAACGGAAACGGCCAGAATACTGGCCGTTTTTTTGTCGCCTTTTCCATGTTTTCTGTCAGGTTGTCTACAGACTTAACAGGTGATAATATAGATTGGTAAGAACAAGTAATTTGAAAATGGAGGCATCTCATGGAAACAAGGAAGAAAAGGATCTTCAGCGGAGTAAAGCCGTCAGGGGATCTTACTTTAGGAAACTATCTGGGCGCGATAAAGAACTGGGCTACGCTCCAGGAGGAATACGAATGCTTCTACAGCATCGTAGACCTGCATGCAATTACAGTAAAGCAGGAACCTGCCGAGCTCAGGAAGAGGACTCTTGAGATCCTTGCCATATACATAGCGTCAGGAATTGATCCTGAAAAGTGCACGCTGTTCATACAGTCACACGTACCCGCACATTCGGAGGCATCCTGGCTTCTCACCTGCATAACAAACATGGGAGAGCTTTCGAGGATGACCCAGTATAAGGACAAGACAGCGAAGGTCAAGGACAATGAAGCAATAAGTTCCGGTCTTTTCAACTATCCGGTTCTGATGACAGCTGACATACTCCTGTATCAGGCTGATGCGGTACCGGTCGGCGTAGACCAGAAGCAGCATGTGGAGCTTGCAAGGGACATAGCCCAGAGGTTCAACAGCATGTACTCAGACACCTTCGTGCTGCCTGATGTCATAGTACCGAAGGAAGCAGCCAAGATAATGGACCTTCAGGATCCTTCAAGGAAGATGTCAAAGTCGGATGACAACCCGAACTCCTTCATCCTTATAATGGACAAGCCTGAAGTCATAAGGAAGAAGATATCAAGGGCCGTCACAGATTCCATTGGAGTCGTTAACTATACTGATGAACAACCGGGAGTAAAGAACCTGGTGAACATACTATGCGCGTTGAAGGGCTACAAGCCTGATGAAGTAGTCGAGATGTTCAATGGTAAGGGCTACGCTGACTTCAAGGCTGCAGTTGCCGATGCTCTGGTCGATGAATTCACACCAGTACAGGCGAAGGTCAGGGAGCTCCTATCAGAAAAGTCAAAGCTTGAAGAGATCTACAAGAAGGGCGCTGAAAGGGCATCCTATGAAGCTCAGAAGACCCTCAGGAAGATGCAGAAAAAGATAGGACTCGTCCCAAGATAAATAGAGGCAATCGCTAATCGGTCTTCGGTAAGGCAATACTCTATTAATAAAATGATATGAAAAATCATAATCAACTGTCAGGACATTGACAGTTGATTTGTCATTTTGCACTGAAACAATATTATTTCCAAAAAAATGTAGTTTTCGATAATTTTGAGTTTAACAATTTTCAAAAAGTTATATAAACAATAAATAAATTTCTAAATAATAAATGAATTACTTGTAGGACTCACAACATTATGGTATTATTCATAACAATATATCAATATTTACATCGCTATGATAGGAAAAGAGAAATTCAAACGGTCGCTAAAGAGAGTCGGCACATGGTGAAAGTCGACGCGAGACGAGTTTTTTGAAATCATCCTGAGCTGGAATACCCAAAGCGTAATTTCGCAAGTAAGTGTCCCCGGTAGGCTCCGTTATGGGCCCGAAGCTTGATAGAGCTTTTGAGTGGCATTCGTGCAATTAAGGTGGTACCGCGGAATTATCCGTCCTTTCATATATGAGAGGACGGTTTTTATTTTAAAAAAACATTCTCATGATCAGTGCTTGTGGAGCGATTCAATAATATTACATTCAACTATTAATTGGAGGTTAGGAAATGGAAATGCTTAACGAAAGAAAAAAAGTGAACTATCAGGACAAAATGAATTTTCATGCCGCAAGAGAAACTCTCAAACCTGTGATCCGTGAAACACCTCTGATTTATAGTGAGGTCTTTAGTGAAGAATGCGGCAACCATGTCTTCATAAAACCTGAAAACCTGCAGGTGACAGGTGCATTCAAGATCCGTGGCGCTTATAATAAAATCGCTCAACTTACCGACATAGAAAAGTCAAAGGGTGTCATTGCTTCATCTGCAGGAAACCACGCTCAGGGTGTGGCATTGGCAAGCAAGCTTCTGGGTGTCAAAGCTACAATCGTAATGCCAAAGACAACTCCAATCATCAAAGTTGAAGCTACTCGAAGCCACGGTGCCAATGTGGTTCTTGCAGGCGACTGTTACGACGAAGCCTACGAAGAAGCCATGAGAATACAGAAAGAGCAGGACAGCGTCTTTATCCATCCATTCGATGACCTGGGTGTAATAGAAGGTCAGGGAACGATAGGTGTGGAAATCTATGAAGAGCTTAATGATGTTGATGTCGTACTGGTTCCAATAGGTGGTGGTGGACTTATCAGCGGAATCGCTCTGGCCATGAAAGCGCTGAAGCCATCAATCAAGATCATTGGTGTCGAACCTGAGGGGGCTATGGCCATGAAGTCATCGGTCAAGCAGGACAAGGTAGTATGCCTGACCCATGTCGACACAATTGCGGATGGCGTTGCCGTTAAGAGGCCTGGTGACCTGACTTTTGAAATCATCCGTGAATATGTTGACGAGATAGTCACTGTCAGTGACCGCGAAATAATGGAGTCCTTCCTCATGATGCTCGAGAAGCACAAGTTGGTTGCAGAGAACTCAGGAGCGGTTTCAATCGCCGGACTTAAAAGGCTTCACATGTTCAACAAGAATGTTGTCTGCGTCGTCAGCGGAGGCAATATCGACGTGGTGACAGTATCAACCATGATCAACAAAGGACTTGTCTCACGCGGAAGGCTCTTCTGCTTCAGCGTCGAGCTTCCTGATAAGCCGGGAGAACTCCTGAGGATCTCAGAGGTCCTCGCACGACTCAATGCCAATGTCATAGGCCTTGACCACAACCAGTTCAAGAACACAGACCGCTTCATGAATGTAGAGCTTGAAGTGACATGCGAAACAAGCGGTCACGCCCATATCGAGGAAATACAGTGTGAACTCTCCAGGATGGGCTACAAGGTCCGGAAAGTCTATTGAGGCCTGATGTCCTGTTTTTTTATCAAATACTGTTTTTTGAACGCTTCAATATTTGATTCAGGATTTAAAATTGCATATTAAAGGAAGGCAGCTTTTCACTCAGCTGCCTTCCTTTCTTGTTACTTGCTTATAATCTGATCAGAACTGTACCTTCGGAACTGCCTTCTCTTCTTCTGCTATCTTGAATAGAGGCTCCTGCTTGAAGTTGAATATTCCGGCAAAGATATTTTTCGGGAATATCTCGATGTCTGTGTTGTACTTCATTACAGTGTCATTGTAGAACTGCCTTGAGTATCTGATCTTCTCTTCCGTATCCTTCAGGTCTGCCTGAAGGGACAGGAAATTCTGGTCTGCCTTGAGCTGTGGATAAGCTTCAACGACTACCATCAGCCTCTGAAGAGCTGCAGTCATGACGTTGTTGGCATCTGCCGCTTCCTGTACTGTCTTCGCGCTTACAGCCTGGTTCCTTGCCCTTACTACCTCTTCGAAGGTTCCCCTCTCATGTTCAGCATAGCCCTTGACTGTCTCTACAAGGTTAGGAATGAGGTCTGCCCTCGTCTTGAGTTGTACGTCTATCTGTGCCCAAGCGTTTCTTACCCTGTTCCTCAGCCTTATGAGGCCATTGTATACAGAAACAGCATACAGCAGGATAACGCCTATGATGCCCAGTATTATCGGTAATGTCCAGCTTCCATTTCCCACACTTATCATCTCCTAATTATTATTCTAGAATGCTCCGCCGCCACCGCCACCGCCACCGCCGCCTGAGCTCCCTCCAGAGAAACCTCCTCCACCGCCGGAGCCGGAAGACATTGCGGAGGATGCGATATTGGCTGTATTGACGGCAGAAGCAACACTTCTTACAGTATCACTTACCATGTGGTTCATCATGTACATTGAATTATAGCTTCCATATCCCCTCATATATGTGAGGTTCGGATCAGAAAGGTCTCTGTCGCTGAAAACTCTAGGCAGCTGGTCTATGACTTCCTTTGCAACCCCCAGTGAAACCGCGTATACGAGATAGTGCTCCCAGATGGTTATTGCAGGGATGTCCGCCTTTTCAAGGTTCGAGAAATCCAGCAGGAACTTCTTGAAAGCTTCCCACATGGCCTTCTGCTCTGCGCCATACGGTGTAAGCTTCTTCCTGACTGACTGGATACCCATGGATGTTATCAGGAGAAGACCTGATATACCTGCAGCTATCCCAAAGCCCGGTCCGAGCAGGAATGTTGCCAGTCCACCTATAATAAGTAGTCCAAATCCTATCGCTATGAATGTACCGATTCCATTTGTCTTGTTGCCGGTATAGAAGCCTTGTGCCTCACCTTCATCAATAGCGTAAGCCTTGAACTTATCATAGTCCTTTGCGAACTGTCTTGCGAATGTCTTTTTCTTTGTCATCTTCTCGAGGTCGTCTATGTCCAGGCCTTCTCCCCCGCCTATCCTGTCAATGAACCATTCCGCAAGGAATGCTTCATGTGGGCGAAGCTCGTCCAATTTTTCTCTGTTTCGCCATTCAAGCCTGTAGACCTCATCAGTCGTCTTGAAAATCAGACCCTTTTCTGTAGTTGAAACAAGGTTTAGGCTGACCACCTTTTTTCTTGCAAGGTCCAGAAGTGTTGCCATTATGTCTTCAGGTTTTGTGCCTCCCTTCGTCATAAGATAGCTCATTACTGCAGGGGAATAGTCGCCTGGCAGCTCCCTGTAGTAGTCACCCTCGAACTGCGGCTTGACCTCCTTGGAGAATTTCAGGTTTCCATAGGCTGTTGCTGCAAGCCCGAATATCGCAGCCAATATGAAAATTGGATCCAGTGTTCCCTTCAGGTTCTTCATGAAGGTTTCGCGTTCAAGCTTCTTTATGGCTTCTTCTCTTAGTTTGTTCGCATCGTCAGCTAACTTCTGTTCATTCGTAAGTATTGCTGGCAGCTCATCCCTGTTGAACGTATTAGTGGATCCAGGAACAAGCTCAGGGGGAAATATTGCCAATGTCTCAACAAACGTTCCCTGAACTAGCGGAACTGTAAACTCAAAGGTGCTGCCATCCTTTATGGAAGACGTTCCAGTCAGAGGTCCGTGGGCAAATACCTTTAGGTCTTCCTTTGCAGCACCTTCCGGGATCCTTATGGTTATACGCACATTCTCTAGTGGTACTTTCCAGTTGGCGTCTATTATCTTCCTGTTGAAAGTTGCAATGTCATTGTATTTTTCTACCACATTTTTTAGTGTATAGCCATATATGAATGTCTTGGTATCTGACCCTGACTTCTCATATACCTTAAGCTTCATCAGATTTCCTTCTGTTGCAGCCTCATAGGTATTGGCAGCTCCTGTATTCGCCACAGTGAAGGTCCTTTCAGAACCGTTATGGGACACCCTGACCGTTACATCGCTAATGCCTGATGTCCTTGAAAAATCTATGTCCCTGAGCACTCCATTGAAGGATCCTGAGAATGAATACTCTATGGCTTCAGTGACCTTTGCATCCCCATTTTCTGCAATCTCAACGAGAACATCGAACGATGTTATATCGTAGGTGCCGCTTGAGGCGTCGGCATTGAAGACGGGCATGAGAAATAAAATCAACAGCACCGCCATCCATATGGTCTTGCGGACAGATCTTTTATACATGTTCAACCTCCTTTGAATTCTTCCATTCCGAGGTTCATAATCTTGTTCAGCGCATATGCTACTCCGTCTTCATCTTCAGTTCTTGTGATGAACTTTGCTGCACTTTTTAGAGAATCTGTGGCATTCCCCATTGCTACTCCAATGCCTGAATACTTCACCATCTCATAATCGTTTTCCGAGTCCCCTATTGCCATTACCTCTTCGTTCCCAATTCCAAGCTCCCTTGCAAGTGCTGACAAGGCTGAATACTTGCTTAGCCCCTTGTCGAGGAATTCCAGGAAAAACGGTGCGGTCCTTACTATCGCATGCTTCTGTCGTATCGCTTCAGGGATTCTTCCAAGGTATCCATCAAGGATATGCTCATAGTCAAGGAAAAGGACCTTCATTACTGTTGCATCGTCATCAATGGTTTCAGGGTCGCCTATCTCCAGCGGGATACCGTTGACTGTAGCTTCAAGTGTTGAATAGAAGTTCTCGACCGGTGTCATTGCATGGTCCGAAAAATGGATAATGCAGTTCGCTCCGATTTCAGAGGCTGTCCTTGCAAGAATTTTAGCGTCCCTTCCGGACATACCCTGCTCGTATACCCTCATCTTCGACTTCGCCTGTACCACCAGAGCACCGTTGAATCCGATCAGAAATTCTTCGTCGTTATAAAGTCCAAGCTCCTCTATGTACTTCACCAGACCCTTTATCGGCCTTCCGCTGCAGAGGACTATCCTTGCGCCGTTTTCGCATGCCAGAGCTATGGCCTTCTTGTTCGCTGCGCTTATCTCAAGCCTGCTGTTCAGCAGGGTTCCATCCATATCAAGAGCCACTAGTCTAACCATATCCGACCTCCATTTCTTCATCTTTCAATTGTACAAAATCGCTACGCGATAGTTCCTTGTCTAAATTCTATACTTATGCCTCTTGAATTAACAGAGTATTTCTTCGCATGAAAAAAATAGTA